>CAVYGQ010000001.1:0-949077 GCA_963768175.1 Candidatus Doudnaibacteriota bacterium
CCTGCCTCTTTGTTGTTTGTCCAGAACATGGCTACCAGCAACACGAACAGTCTTTTAATTGTTGCCTCTTCTACTGGTTTGGTCTTGTTTAACATCGCCGCCAACGGCTCCACCACCATCTCTTCCTTAACTGCCGGTAACGTCAGGGCCACGGCTTCCGGCAGCCTCTACACCGGGGGAGTAAACCTCGCCGGAGGCAGCACGGAAGTGGTCGGTGTCTTAGGCATAACCAACGGCGGCACCGGCACCTCCACCGCCCCTACTGCCAACCAGATACTAATCGGTAATGGCGCCGGGGGCTACAACCTGGTGGCGACCTCCACTTTAGGTTTGCAGCCTGCGGGCAACTACTTAACTGCCGCCTTAACCTCCCTCTCCGGCATGACCGGCCCGGCCTTAACCATCGCCACCTCCACCTCGGGCAATACCTTTACCTATGCCACCTCCACCAACCAGCTGACCTTGACCATCCCCCAGAACCTCATTAACAGCGTTGCCACCTCCTCCAGCTCCGGCAGCTTCTACGTCTCGACCTCCAGCACCGGCTCCACCAACGCCTTAACCATCAACTTCCCCAATAACCTGGTGACCTCGGTTTCCGGCTCCGGCTCCCTCCTCTCTTCCGGCGGCACTACTCCCACCCTCCAGCTGCAGAACTTAACCAGCGGTGACCTGCTGTTTGGAGCCGGCAGCAACACCTTGGCCACCTCCACCAATTTGACCTTTACCGGCAATAACCTGCTCAGCGTCAACGGCTCCATTAACGCCAGTTCCTCCAACTTTACCAATGCTTCCACCAGCAATATCACCATTGCCGGCAGGCTCTATGACAATACCGGCTCTAGTGGTACTTCCGGCATGGTCTTGCAGACTACCGGCACCTCTACCCAGTGGGTAGCCACCACCACCTTAGGCTTTGCCTCTGCGGCCTCTGCCTTTATCCAAAACGGCAACTCCTTTGGCACCCAGGCTAACTTAGGCACCAACGATGCCAATGCCCTGGCCTTTGAAACCAACAACGTTACCAGAGCCTTGTTTACCTCCACCGGATTGTTTGGCTTTAACTCTACTACCCCGAACTCCATGTTCGTGGTCCAGGGCTCTTCTACCAATCCTACCTTACCGATCTTCACCGTGGCTTCTTCCTCTAACGCCCAATACCTGACTGTCTTGGCTAACGGGAACGTGGGGATTGGCACTACTAATCCTTTGTACAAACTGGAAGTAGCCGGCACCGCCTCGGCCACCACTTTGAATTTAGCCAATGCCTTAGCAGTCACCAACGGCGGCACCGGCACCTCCACCGCCCCTACTGCCAACCAGATACTAATCGGTAATGGCGCCGGGGGCTACAACCTGGTGGCGACCTCCACTTTAGGCTTGCAGCCTGCGGGCAACTACTTAACTGCCGCCTTAACCTCCCTCTCCGGCATGACCGGCCCGGCCTTAACCATCGCCACCTCCACCTCGGGCAATACCTTTACCTATGCCACCTCCACCAACCAGCTGACCTTGACCATCCCCCAGAACCTCATTAACAGCGTTGCCACCTCCTCCAGCTCCGGCAGCTTCTACGTCTCGACCTCCAGCACCGGCTCCACCAACGCCTTAACCATCAACTTCCCCAATAACCTGGTGACCTCGGTTTCCGGCTCCGGCTCCCTCCTCTCTTCCGGCGGCACTACTCCCACCCTCCAGCTGCAGAACTTAACCAGCGGTGACCTGCTGTTTGGAGCCGGCAGCAACACCTTGGCCACCTCCACCAATTTGACCTTTACCGGCAATAACCTGCTCAGCGTCAACGGCTCCATTAACGCCAGTTCCTCCAACTTTACCAATGCTTCCACCAGCAACCTGACCGTCTCCGGCAACTTCGTTCTAGGAGCCAATACCATTAACAACCTCACCGGTCCCGGCCTGGCGGTCTCCGGCTCGGCCTTGACTTTGGCCTCCACCGGCACCCCGGGCACCTATGGTTCGGCCTCCTCGGTCCCGGTCTTAACCACCAACCAGTTCGGGGAGATTACCGGGGTGAGTAACACCAACATTACCATTGCCTCCACCTCGGTGACCGGACTGGGAACGTTAGCCGGACTTTCCTCCATCAACAATGCCAACTGGTCGGGGACACCCCTGGCCGCCACCAACGGCGGCACCGGCACCTCCACCGCCCCTACTGCCAACCAGATACTAATCGGTAATGGCGCCGGGGGCTACAACCTGGTGGCGACCTCCACTTTAGGCTTGCAGCCTGCGGGCAACTACTTAACTGCCGCCTTAACCTCCCTCTCCGGCATGACCGGCCCGGCCTTAACCATCGCCACCTCCACCTCGGGCAATACCTTTACCTATGCCACCTCCACCAACCAGCTGACCTTGACCATCCCCCAGAATCTCATTAACAGCGTTGCCACCTCCTCCAGCTCCGGCAGCTTCTACGTCTCGACCTCCAGCACCGGCTCCACCAACGCCTTAACCATCAACTTCCCCAATAACCTGGTGACCTCGGTTTCCGGCTCCGGCTCCCTCCTCTCTTCCGGCGGCACTACTCCCACCCTCCAGCTGCAGAACTTAACCAGCGGTGACCTGCTGTTTGGAGCCGGCAGCAACACCTTGGCCACCTCCACCAATTTGACCTTTACCGGCAATAACCTGCTCAGCGTCAACGGCTCCATTAACGCCAGTTCCTCCAACTTTACCAATGCTTCCACCAGCAACCTGACCGTCTCCGGCAACTTCGTTCTAGGAGCCAATACCATTAACAACCTCACCGGTCCCGGCCTGGCGGTCTCCGGCTCGGCCTTGACTTTGGCCTCCACCGGCACCCCGGGCACCTATGGTTCGGCCTCCTCGGTCCCGGTCTTAACCACCAACCAGTTCGGGGAGATTACCGGGGTGAGTAACACCAACGTTACCATTGCCTCCACCTCGGTGACCGGACTGGGAACGTTAGCCGGACTTTCCTTTATCAACAATGCCAACTGGTCGGGGACACCCCTGGCCGCCACCAACGGCGGCACCGGCACCTCCACCGCCCCTACTGCCAACCAGATACTTAATCGGTAATGGCGCCGGGGGCTACAACCTGGTGGCGACCTCCACTTTAGGTTTGCAGCCTGCGGGCAACTACTTAACTGCCGCCTTAACCTCCCTCTCCGGCATGACCGGCCCGGCCTTAACCATCGCCACCTCCACCTCGGGCAATACCTTTACCTATGCCACCTCCACCAACCAGCTGACCTTGACCATCCCCCAGAACCTCATTAACAGCGTTGCCACCTCCTCCAGCTCCGGCAGCTTCTACGTCTCGACCTCCAGCACCGGCTCCACCAACGCCTTAACCATCAACTTCCCCAATAACCTGGTGACCTCGGTTTCCGGCTCCGGCTCCCTCCTCTCTTCCGGCGGCACTACTCCCACCCTCCAGCTGCAGAACTTAACCAGCGGTGACCTGCTGTTTGGAGCCGGCAGCAACACCTTGGCCACCTCCACCAATTTGACCTTTACCGGCAATAACCTGCTCAGCGTCAACGGCTCCATTAACGCCAGTTCCTCCAACTTTACCAATGCTTCCACCAGCAACCTCTCGGTCTTGGGTGCGGCCTACATCACCGGTTCCACCACCATCTCTTCCTTAACTGCCGGTAACGTCAGGGCCACGGCTTCCGGCAGCCTCTACACCGGGGGAGTAAACCTCGCAGGAGGCAGCACGGAAGTGGCCGGTGTCTTAGGCATAACCAACGGCGGCACCGGCACCTCCACCGCCCCTACTGCCAACCAGATACTAATCGGTAACGGCGCCGGGGGCTACAACCTGGTGGCGACCTCCACTTTAGGCTTGCAGCCTGCGGGCAACTACTTAACTGCCGCCTTAACCTCCCTCTCCGGCATGACCGGCCCGGCCTTAACCATCGCCACCTCCACCTCGGGCAATACCTTTACCTATGCCACCTCCACCAACCAGCTGACCTTGACCATCCCCCAGAACCTCATTAACAGCGTTGCCACCTCCTCCAGCTCCGGCAGCTTCTACGTCTCGACCTCCAGCACCGGCTCCACCAACGCCTTAACCATCAACTTCCCCAATAACCTGGTGACCTCGGTTTCCGGCTCCGGCTCCCTCCTCTCTTCCGGCGGCACTACTCCCACCCTCCAGCTGCAGAACTTAACCAGCGGTGACCTGCTGTTTGGAGCCGGCAGCAACACCTTGGCCACCTCCACCAATTTGACCTTTACCGGCAATAACCTGCTCAGCGTCAACGGCTCCATTAACGCCAGTTCCTCCAACTTTACCAATGCTTCCACCAGCAACCTGACCGTCTCCGGCAACTTCGTTCTAGGAGCCAATACCATTAACAACCTCACCGGTCCCGGCCTGGCGGTCTCCGGCTCGGCCTTGACTTTGGCCTCCACCGGCACCCCGGGCACCTATGGTTCGGCCTCCTCGGTCCCGGTCTTAACCACCAACCAGTTCGGGGAGATTACCGGGGTGAGTAACACCAACATTACCATTGCCTCCACCTCGGTGACCGGACTGGGAACGTTAGCCGGACTTTCCTCCATCAACAATGCCAACTGGTCGGGGACACCCCTGGCCGCCACCAACGGCGGCACCGGCACCTCCACCGCCCCTACTGCCAACCAGATACTAATCGGTAACGGCGCTGGGGGCTACAACCTGGTGGCGACCTCCACTTTAGGTTTGCAGCCTGCGGGCAACTACTTAACTGCCGCCTTAACCTCCCTCTCCGGCATGACCGGCCCGGCCTTAACCATCGCCACCTCCACCTCGGGCAATACCTTTACCTATGCCACCTCCACCAACCAGCTGACCTTGACCATCCCCCAGAATCTCATTAACAGCGTTGCCACCTCCTCCAGCTCCGGCAGCTTCTACGTCTCGACCTCCAGCACCGGCTCCACCAACGCCTTAACCATCAACTTCCCCAATAACCTGGTGACCTCGGTTTCCGGCTCCGGCTCCCTCCTCTCTTCCGGCGGCACTACTCCCACCCTCCAGCTGCAGAACTTAACCAGCGGTGACCTGCTGTTTGGAGCCGGCAGCAACACCTTGGCCACCTCCACCAATTTGACCTTTACCGGCAATAACCTGCTCAGCGTCAACGGCTCCATTAACGCCAGTTCCTCCAACTTTACCAATGCTTCCACCAGCAATATCACCATTGCCGGCAGGCTCTATGACAATACCGGCTCTAGTGGTACTTCCGGCATGGTCTTGCAGACTACCGGCACCTCTACCCAGTGGGTAGCCACTACCACCTTAGGCTTTGCCTCTGCGGCCTCTGCCTTTATCCAAAACGGCAACTCCTTTGGCACCCAGGCTAACTTAGGCACCAACGATGCCAATGCCCTGGCCTTTGAAACCAACAACGTTACCAGAGCCTTGTTTACCTCCACCGGATTGTTTGGCTTTAACTCCACTACCCCGAACTCCATGTTCGTCGTCCAGGGCTCTTCCACCAATCCCACCTTACCGATCTTCACCGTGGCTTCTTCCTCTAACGCCCAATACCTGACTGTCTTGGCTAACGGGAATGTGGGGATTGGAAGTTCTTCGCCTATAGCTACTTTATCTCTGCAAGGCTCTTCCGGCACCAGCCCTCTATATATAGCTTCCTCTACCGGAACCGGCCTGATGGTTATGCAGCAAAGCGGTAACCTCGGCATCGGCACCTCCTCTCCTTCCCAGCTGTTGACCGTAGGGAATAACAACCAGTTTCTGGTGACTTCCGCCGGTAACGCCTCGGCCACCAACCTGACCATCACCAGCTTCTCCAACTCCAATACCTACTGTGTCCACAGCGTTAACGGCCTGCTCCAGACCACGGCCTCTGACTGTGGAGCTGGCGGGGGAAGCGTCTGGGCTAGTTCCACTCCCAACATCATTTACAACTCCTTTGGCACGGTAGTAGGCATTAACTCTACCACCCCCACTGCCAACCTGACTGTCCAAGGGATGTCCGGCTCTACCACCCCCATCTTTGTGGTGGCTTCTTCCTCTAATGCCCAATACTTAACTGTCTTGGCTAATGGGAGAGTGGGAATTGGTAGCGCCACCCCCTCAACTACTTTATCTTTACAGGGTAATTCCGGTACTAACCCTCTATATATCGCCAGCTCTACCGGTACTGCCTTGATGGTTATGCAGCAGAACGGTAACGTCGGCATCGGCACCACCTCCCCTTCCCAAGTGTTAACTGTAGGCAATAACAACCAATTCACTGTTACCTCTGCGGGTAATGCCTCGGCCACCAACCTGACCATCACCAGCTTTAGTGCTGCCAATAGCTACTGTATCCACTCGGTTAACGGCCTGCTCCAGACCACGGCTTCGGACTGTGGAGCCGGAGGCGGTGGTGCCGGTGGCGGCTGGTCTACTTCTACCCCCAATATCATCTACAACTCCTTTGGCACGGTAGTAGGTATTAACTCCACCACCCCCACTGCCAACCTGACGGTGCAGGGTATGTCCGGCTCTTCTACCCCTATATTTGTGGTGGCTTCTTCCTCTAATGCCCAATATTTAACCGTTTTGGCTAACGGGAATGTGGGGATTGGGACGGGGAGTCCGATGGCTTTGTTACAGGTCGGCGGCGGCTTGCCCACTGCGTCCAGTTCGGGCATCAACTTTGGTGGCGATGCCACGGCGGATTTGTATAGAAGTGGTGCCGGTGAGATTACCACGGACGGAGGTTTGGTTGTCGGTAGTTATGTGTCGGCTGAGAATTATATTACTACTCCTAGTGCCTATGTCGGGACATATAATGGAGCTAGCGGCGCAAATACTACTTTTGGCCTTCGCGATACAGCCTATAATTATGATTTTCAGGATTCAACCGGCAACAATCATCTTTTATGGATTCAAAACAACGGTAACGTCGGTATCGGTACGGAGAACCCGGTCGGGCAACTCCATGTTACCAATACAGATGTAAATAGTGTTTTGGTATCTCCATATATGGGAACCGCCTTCTTTTCCGGAAAGGTATATGGTAATTTTGGATTGAATATAATTGGCGCTTCCAACTTAGCTACGGGTGACCGCCCGATATTCGGCGCGGTTAGGGCGGAAGGAACACTATCATCGCCACTCGGCGTTCAGAACGGGGATGAAACGTTTAGTTTCCTTAGCGGCGCTTATGACGGATCGTCGTTGGTTTATCCGGCTATGATTGACTTTGCCGTGGATGGCGCGGTTTCCTCGGGCGTGGTGCCTACGAAGATAACTTTTATTACCGGATCAAATGCCGGGAACAGGACAGCAAGGTTGACTGTTTCCAGCGGCGGCAACGTTGGTATCGGCAGTTCCACTCCCGCCCAACTTCTGTCGGTTGCCGGCAATATGCAGTTAACCGGTGCCCTGTTTGACAGTACCAACGCTTCCGGTACCAGCGGCATGGTTTTACAGACTACCGGCACCGGCACCCAGTGGGTGGCCACATCAACCTTGGGAATTGTCAGCGGCGGTAGCGCGGCCGGCTTAACTAATGCCATCCAATACAATAACAGCGGAAACTTTGGCGGCAGCCAGATGTTCTGGCTAGATGCCACTTCCGCTTTGGGCATAAACTCCACTACCCCCAATGCCACCTTAGTTGTCCAAGGCACAACTACCCAATCGACATTACCGATTTTAGTCATAGCTTCGTCTTCCGGCGCCACTATTTTGTCTGTTTCCGGCTCGGGTCTTATTGGGGTTAATACTAGCACAGCTACTTCGATAGTTGATATTCAGGGTCTGCCGGGTTCCGCCGCGCAGTTATTTGATGTCGGTTCTTCCAGCGGCGCCTCTTATTTCCATGTTGCCGCTAATAGTTATGTCGGCATCGGTACTTCTTCTCCGGTTGCTCAATTGTCCGTTTTGGGAATTTCCGGGAATAATCCGTTGCTTAGCATTAATTCCTCTACTGGCGCCTCCTTAATGTGGATGGGCGCCAACGGCATGTTAGCGCTGGGATCATCTACTGCTACCGCAATATTGGATGTCCAAGGCTTGCCGGGTTCCGCCGCGCAGTTGTTTGATGTTGGCTCTTCCAGCGGCGCTTCTTATTTCCACGTTGCCGCTAATGGTTATGTCGGCATCGGTACCTCCTCGCCAATCAGCCAGTTAAGTGTGAACACTACGGCAGCCTTAACTAACGATCAGGTAACCATAACTAATGTTAATAACCCGGTGACGACAGCCGGAGTCAGTAATTTACAGTTATCTTATTTTGGCGGTGCAATGGGCATAGAATCCAGCGCCGAGAGAATAGACCTAACTGCCGGTACAAGCACCGGCGGCACCTGGAACGGTTTGCGCATTACCGGCGCGGCTACCGGCCCGCTAGCCGGGGTGGTGGAAAACAGCATCAAACTGCAAGGCCCCACTGCTTGGGCGCCGGCGGACAGTTTAACGCGATTTATATTCCTTTGGCTAACTCCGGTACCGCCACCGGCACCATAATCGGCCTGAACATCAGCAGCATTACCGGCGGCTCGGCTACCGAAACCGCCATCTCCATCGGCAGCGGCTGGGATTCCTACTTAAACATCGCCACTATCTCCACCACGACCTTAATCAACATCCAGGGCACGGCCGGCCGCGATACCTTGAACATCTCTTCCTCCACCGGCGCTTCCATGTTCTATATTACAAATGGCGCCAGGATCGGGATTAACAGCTCTACGCCCGCGGCCACCCTCTCCGTCCAGGGAGCTGCGGTCGCCAACCCCTTGCTTATTGCCAGCTCCACCGGTACCGTCTTAATGGCCATCCTGCAAAACGGCAACGTCGGCATTGGCAGTGCCAGCCCCATTACCACCTTAGCCCTAACCGGCACTGTCGGGACCAACCCCTTAGTGGTTGCCTCTTCCACCGGTACCCAGCTCCTCACAATATTACAAAACAGCAATGTCGGTATCAGCAGTGCTACACCTGTGGCGACTCTCTCGCTGCAAGGCACTTCGGGAACCAATGCCCTTTTTATTGCCAGCTCTACGGGAACCGGCCTGATGATCATTCAGCAAAACGGCAACGTGGGGATTGGCAGTTCCAGTCCCTCTACTAGCCTGGCCATCCAGGGTGTGGCCGGTTCCAGCGACTTGTTCAACATCGCCTCTTCCAGCGGTATTTCCGTCCTGCGCATTACCGCTACTCAAAGAGTGGGCATCGGTTCCACCAGCCCCATTGCTACTTTAGCTATACAAGGCACTTCCACCTCGCCGACTTTGGACGTTTTAGACATAGCTTCTTCCACCGGTGCTATATTATTTAACGTCCTAGCTAATGGTAAAGTTGGTATTGGGACTTCGTCTCCGGCACAAACTTTGACACTGCAGGGCACTTCGGGAACGGATTTGCTCAACATCGCTTCCTCAACTGGGGCGAGTATAATGTATATAATGCAGAATGGCAACGTCGGCATTGGCACCACTACTCCGGCCGCCACCTTAAACGTGCTGGGTACGGGTATTTTCCAAAGCACTACTAACACTCCCACGGCTTTCCAGGTGCAAAACGCCAGCGGCACCCCCATCTTGCTGGTTGACACCACGCCGACCTTTGGCGCCACCACCACCAATTACATCGCCAATCCGGGCT
This sequence comes from Candidatus Doudnaibacteriota bacterium, assembly GCA_963768175.1. Classification (GTDB taxonomy): domain Bacteria; phylum Patescibacteriota; class Doudnabacteria; order UBA920; family UBA920; genus PALSA-1336. The sequence goes on from CAVYGQ010000001.1 coordinate 9,605, forward strand.
TTGAAGTCAACACCTCCGGCTGGGCGGCTTCCGGCACCGGCGCCACCATTGCCCGGGTGACTACCAATAAGTATATGGGTCTGGCTTCATTAAAGATTGACAGCTACGGCTCGGGAGCCGGCCAAGGAGCCAGCACCACCGTATTTACCATGAGCCCCACTGCCGGCACCTATGTCTTGAGCTTCTACGCCCGCACCGACATCAGCTCCTCCAGCTTTAGCACTTTAATGGCCGGCTATAGCACCAGCACCCAGTTCTCCGCCTGTACCCTAAACTCCAACACGGTCTCCAACTTGGGCTGGAGACGCTATAACTGCAGCTTTACCGTAAGCGGCCCCATTACCCAAATCTTCATCGGCCAATCCGATGCCAACCCCAACCGCACCTTCTATATTGATTCCATCCAGCTGCAGCTGGGCAGCGCGCCCACCCCTTACGCCATCGGCAACATCCAGCTCCGCGGCGTCATTACCAGCCCGGTGTCCCTGCAGTCCCTGTCTAACTCCGTGACCGCTTTCCAAATCCAGGATCAGACCGGAGTATCCAACCTGTTCATCGCCGATACCTTAAACAACGCCATTGACATCGGCACCTCTACCGGCACCTCCGTTTTGAACATCCAGGGGGTAGCCGGCAGCACCAACGGTTTAGTCAGTATTTCTTCCTCTACTGGCGCTTCGCTGATGTATTTGGGCGCCAATGGCAAAGTCGGCTTTGGGTCTTCCACGCCAAACGCTACAATGGTGGTTGAGGGGGCCACGAACTTGCCGACTTCGGATATCTTACGCGTCGCCTCGTCATCTAACGCGGTTTTCTTAAATGTTACCGCGGCTGGCAATGTCGGCATCGGCACCACCACGCCGGCTACGGCTTTGAGCGTAGTTGGGTCCATTACCTCTACAGTTTTAGCCGGTACCGCCAATGGCATAGTCTATGTTGACGCCACGGGAAAATTAATCAACACCGTTTCCCCGCAGAACTTGGGCGTCAACCAATGTTTAGTTTCCAATAATGGCGGTACCCCGGCTTGGACCACCTGTACTTCTATTAACAGCACGACTACTATCTGGTCTTCCTTGGCTAATCCGACTGCCGCTTTGACCGTTAACATGGGTTCTAACACTACTAACTTTACTTATGGCAACACTACCGGCTCCGGAGTCAACTTATTTACCTTTAATGACAGCGCTAACAATACCGGCACCGGCAGCTTATTCACCTTAAGTTCCAATACTGGTTCGGCATTAAATCCTTTCCAGGTGTTAGTCTCTTCCACTACGCCGGCCTTGGTCGTAACCGCTGGCGGTTTTGCCGGTTTTGGCACAACCACCCCCACTAGTGCTTTGTATATTTTAAACAGCACGACTTCTTTGTTCTCCATTGCCAGTACCGTCGGCTCTAGCTTGTTTGATATCAGGAATATTGGCGTTACTTTTGGCGCCGCGGGTTACGCGGGCGCGTTTGTCAGCAAAAACTCCTACTTTGGCGAAGAATACAGCCAATTTCACAGCTTGGTTTTGACCGTAACCACGGCCGGCAAGGGAGGCACCTCCCAGGTCCGCGGCCAAAGCTCAACCTTAACCGCCAATACCGCCGGCAACGGCACCATGACTTTTAACACCAACATTACCGCCACCCCCGGCGGCTGTACCGCCACTTCCACCAACGCGCTCAACGGCATAGAAACAGTCATAGCTTCTTCTACCGTCAGCACCAGCGCGTCTTGCATGGAAACCGTGACCACCAACGCTTCGGCTACCTTGTTGTCCATGTTCAATCCCAACAACCTGCCGGTGGTGGAAATTAAAGCCAGTTCCACCAGCGTTACGGCCGCGGGCGCGACCCAGCCAAATTTGGTAGGCGCGGTCTTTTTGGGAATTGGCGATACCGCGGTGGCCTCTTCCACGCCGCCGAACAACGGCATCGTTTTTACTAATTGTACAAACCTTGCCTGTACCGCGACTTCCAGCAACTGGACCGGTATGGTCATAACCGCCGGCACTGTCAATACGGTTTCCTGTCCCGCCATAACTTTGGGCAAAATGGCTTTGCTGCGCTTTGAAGTCGCGTCTACTTCCAAGGTTAACTTTTTTGCGCAAAACAACGTGGCTAACGGTCCTTACGAAACTTTCTGCGGCAGTGTTAACGCGGCTCTGCCCAACGTCAACATGACCGTGATGATGGAAGACAGCAGCACAGGCACAAATAAAACCATATTGGATTTGGATTACTTCCGCGCCTGGCAGGACGATACTCCGCTGAATCCCGCCAATAATCCTCCCTCTGCCTACCAGGCCGCCTCTGCCGTGCCTGACTTAGTTACTTATGCGGCTTTAAGCCAGCGCTATCCGTCGTCCGGTGATATTCCCGACGGCTCCTTAGTCAGCTGGAATACTTCCACCTCCACGCCCTCAGTTGGGCTTTCATCCGTCCCTTATGACCAGCATATTTTGGGCGTAACCGTGCCTGAAGGCTCCATGAGCATAAACGATATGTCCGGAGGCGGAGCAGAAGTGGCGATTTCCGGCCGCGCCAGTTTGCAGGTTAGTTCGGAAAACGGCGGCATAGAGCCGGGCGACTACCTAACCTCTTCCGATATCCCCGGAGTCGCCATGAAAGCCATTAAAGCCGGCTTGGTGATTGGCAGGGCGTTAACCGAGTTTGCCGCCAGCGGTACTGGCAGCGTGGCGGTCCAAATCAGCCCCACTTACTTCTTTGGCGACTTAAATTCCCTTGCGGGCATAACCCAAGGGACGGGCAACGCCTTCTCCCAAAACCTGCTGACTTCATTGCAGGGCCAGAGCCAGCAGCTTTTGGCTTCCGCTACCGGCAGTTTGTCGCAAATCTACACCGACCGCGTAGCCGCCCTGCAGGTGGTAACGCCGCAATTAGTCAGCAACAGCTTAATGGTCAACAGCATCCAATCGGCGAGTAGTTCCGACTTAAGCATTTTGCTCGGCCAGAATAACCGTTTGGCGATTTTAGCCACCGGCACGCCGCAGGCCGGCTCCGGGCAAATTGTGCTAAGCGTAAATGCTTCCGGTAATCTGGTTACCTCCGGCACATTGGTGGTCAAAAACGGCCGGAACGTTTCGCAAATGTATCCGGTTATAGACCAAAGCCTGGAGCCGGGCGATATTGTGGCTTTGGCTACCAGCACGATGGCTTCCGGCTCGCCCATTAGCGGCTTGGTCAAGGCTTCCAGCTCCACGCCCGATGTCTTGGGTGTTATTGCCAGTGAGCCGGGCTTAGTCCTGTCGGGCAGGACCGCCAGTTCCTTGCCGGTGTCGCTAATCGGCCAGGACATAGTTAAGGTTTCTTTGGAAAACGGTAAGATTGAACCGGGCGACTACTTAACACTGTCCGCCATTTTGCCGGGCTACGCCATGAAGGCCGTTTATTCCGGCAATGTCATTGGGCGGGCCATGGCCGCCGCGACCGGCACTCCGGCAACATCCACAACCACCCTGCTTAGTTCCATCCAGTACGGCTGGCAGAACATTAATAATACTTTTGTACTTGGTGCCAATGACGGCCAACTGGCAAACGCGACTTCCACCTTTATGGTTTTGAGCTCGGCTTCTTCCACCGCCGCCACCATGTTGGTCAATCAAATGGGCAGCGGCGGTTTGTTACAGCTCCAGCAAAACGGTGAGGACAGATTGTTAATTGCCAATGACGGCAGCGTGAATATTTTGGCCAGTACCACCCTTGCCACTTCTACCGTATTGAGCGTGAAAGATTCCACTAGCACGCTGTTTTCCATAAACGCCCGTGGCGACGCGGCAGTGGCGGGAATAATAGTAATTAAAAACGATACGTTTGCTGGAAGCATTGCTACTGATATCAACGGGGAAGCTCAAATTATGTTTAGCTACGATGTAGGCACGGGCAAGCCGGTGGTTCAGCTAACGCCGGAAGCGGAAGTTCCGGTATTTGCTCAAGTTTTATCCTGGAGCAAAGATTCCAACCAAAATTATACAGGTTTTACTATTAAAACCTTCGGTCTGTCCGGCGCGCCGGTTTCCGCCATTGTCCACTATTTGGTGGTAGGGAAAGAAGATGGCTATCAAACTCAAGGCCAGGTTTTGCAGGTTACGCAGGCTTCGTCCGTAAATCAAGCCACAAATTCCGGACAGGTTGACCTTCAACCGGATTCGGAATCTTCAACCTCTACTGCGCCAAGCGACGCCAGTGCTTCTTCTACTTTTTCAACTACCTTGGCAACTTCGTCCGATTCGTCAATTCAGACTGCTTCGCTGGCCGCGGCTCCGGCCGCACAATCCGCCGCGGCCGCTCCTTCGTCCACTGATGATACCGCCGCCTCTGCCCCGGATACCGTTGGACAATCCGCCGCGGCTGACAACGCATCGCCAACAAATTAACCTGGTCAAAAAAATCGTCTTTTTTCCCTTGCTGGGGCGCATCAATATTTTTAAAAACAGCCCTCCAACCCGAGAGGGATCAAAACCGGCCCTCTGGTGGAAGTCTTCAAAAAGCCTTATAATATTCCTAAACGGCCATTACGCCACCGAGGTGGTACTATAAAAGAGTTCCCAAAAATCCAACCAAGATTTTTATAAGGGATTTTTGGGATAGAGGGGCAACAACGAATTGAGCGAAAGTTTTATTCGCGACGTAGAGCGAGTGAAAGTATATGCCTCCGGCAGATACTTTCCGAGCCGAGGAGCTAATGCAGGCTTAGGCCGTTATTCTAATAAAATTTAAACGAAAACGAGTTTATTGCGGCGAGGTTCCGTAGCTCAATGGATACCCGCCCGACTCGCCTGACGAGGCCTCGTAGCTCAATGGATAGAGCCGCGCTCTTCTAAGGCGCTGATGTAGGTTCGATTCCTACCGAGGTCACCAGACGAGTCAGGCGGGCGGGGAGCAGTGTTCTTCTAAGGCATTGATGTTGGCTTGCCTCGCACCAATTTCCTTAGTTGTTCTTGATGTGTAATATTATTATTGCAGAAAAAAATATTCATTCAATAAGAGTTGGTTAGGGGAATTGGTGCGGGGTGAGATTCCAACCGGGACCGCCATGAATTTAAAAGTCTTTCAGGTGTATAACTTTACTTGACACTAAATAACAAAAGGGTTAAATAGAAGGGGGGAGGGGGGAAAGGAGACCTTAAGACCTAAGATTTTTTAATAACAAATTTTATTAAATAGTCTCATATTTTAGCCTGATCATGGAGTTTAAATTTTTGATTTAAAATCCTACATTGGGAGGAGGTGATAAATATGCAGAATTTTCACATGTATATGTGCGATGGCTGCGGCTATTCCCGCGAAAAACCCGGAATCTGTCCATATTGCCAGGCTCCATTGACGGTTTATAGCAAGGAAGACCAGGCGGAGTATCTGGTGGATATGGAAGAAGCTATGCGCACAATGAGCGAGTATAAGTGGTATGTGTGAATAACAAATAATTAATAATTGATAACAGAAAACATGTTATACAGCAGTTAAAACCCCGCATTAAACGATGCGGGGTTTTGTTATGGGTTATAAATTATTTGTTATTAGTTTTTCCGTGGTATTTCCTATGGATTTCCCTTAACCCTTGGTCGGTAACGTGGGTATAAATTTGCGTAGTGGTTATGCTGGAGTGTCCTAGCAGGGTTTGGACTGAGCGGATGTCGGCGCCATTTTGCAAAAGATCAGTGGCAAAGCTATGGCGCAATGTATGGGGCGTGACTTTTTTTACAATTCCGGCCAAGCGGCAATATTTTTTTATAATCCTTTGGATTTGGCGGGGAGTGAGCCCGGACTGATTTGAGATTTCGGGTTTCTGGCTTGAAGATTTAAAACCTTGGGAGGCTATTTCTTTTTCCATTCTTTTTTGTCTGGCATCGACGGATTTCTTGTCGGTCTTTTCGGGTTTATCGGAAACTTTGCCAATTGTGGAATGGCCAATAAATAAAGCTTTGCTGTTGTCCTTTCTTTTGGCCAAATACTTTTTTAAGTCCTGGGCGGCTTCGTCGCTCAAAAATACCAGGCGCAATTTGCTGCCTTTGCCACGGACGGTAAATTCCCTTCTTTCCAAATTAATGGAGTCGCGTTTGAGCCCGGCGACTTCGGAAACGCGCAAGCCGGTGGAAAAGAGCGTTTGCAAAATTGCGGCATCCCTTAAGCGGGGAAGCTCTTGTTTTTCCTGGGCGGTGGCGGCGAATAGCCGTTGCAACTCCTCTTTCCCCAAAAATTCCACTTGCCTTTGGGGATTTTTTGGCAGCTCAATTTTTTCCGGACTTAAAGTTTTTACGTCATTCTTCATCAAGTATTTTAAGAATGCCCGGAGCGCGATTAAATGGTAGTTTTGCGTAATCAGTTTAAGAGTGCCGCCCTTGTCGTTTTCCAGCCTGTTTAAATAAAGCCGGTATTTGTTTACCGTCTGTAAAGTGATATCTTTTGGATCTTTCACCCCCAAGCTTGCCGCAAAACGCAAAAATTTAATTAAGTACCTGTAGTAAGCCGCTACAGTGTTAGGGCTTTGATTTTTTGCAATCTCGGAATACTCCAAAAAGTCGTTAACATAGGTCTGTAGGGGAGTAAGCTGAACCGGGCTTTTTTTAGGTTGATTTTCCATGTTTTTAAGACCGATATTGCGCGATGTTGAAAATGTTGCGCAATATTGGTGCAATATGCGACATTTGTAATGTAGCATATTGTTACATTGCGCGACATGATAGTTATCCACAATACCCACAGCGGTTATTACGACAATGACAATTATCCCCAAAGATAAATGCGTTACGCGACGCGTGACTATCAGGTAACCCTTTTGGCGTCATTCCGAGCGTAAAAGTAAACAATTCGCGGGGAATCTGTCTTTTTGAGATCCTTCACCCTTCGGGTTCAGGATGACGCCATAATTTAAGTTATGGCGGGTTTTTGCTAAGATTAACACATGATCTTAGTTATCTCATCTAAAAAAGTTTACGCTGCGAAAAGGCTGGCATGGGAAGCAGGCATTAGGAATCAAGAATTGCGGATTATGGATATGCAGGATTTGATTACCTGTAATTTTCAGATTGATCCAAACAAGTTTGATGCCCTGTACATCCGCGATCCTTATTTAAAAGACAGTCCAAAATACACTCCGCAAATCGTCAAACTTGCAAAAAAATTTAAAGCCGCGGGCAAAAAGGTTGTTGATTCCGCGATTGCCGACGGGGAACTCGGCCAAGGCAAATGGGCGGATTATCAGAGGCTTCAAAAAGCCGGCTTGCCAATTCCAAAGACCGGTTTATTGTCTGACTACCCACTACCCACTATTCACTACCCACTAATTCTCAAATGGACCTACGGCTTTAAGGCAAAAAATGTTTTTCTGATAAAAAACCAGCAACAGCTAAAAAATATCCTGCCCCTGCATCTCAAAAAAGAATGGCTGGTTCAGGAATTTATTAAAGCGGATTATGAATATAAAGTTATTACCGTCGGATACAAAGCATTGCCGGTGGTGTTGAGGTTTTCCACCAGAGGCGGATCCGCCTCTGGTGGAAAGATTAAAGACAACGGTTTTAGGACGGATTTCAAATCCGCATGCAGCGTGCCCATTTATGGGCGATCCAGACAGCCGATGAATCGGCACGCTACCATTGTTAAATTTGCCGAAAGGGCATCGAAAATCTTAAACCGCGAACTGGCCAAAGTTGACATTTTGGAAGCCAAAGGCAAATTCTATATTCTGGAAGTTAACCGCTTCCCCGGCCTTAAGAGTTTTGAACAATTGACAGGCTATAATGTCTTTAAGGATTTTTTTAAATATCTTGTTTTAAAATGACTTGCGTAATTCGTCCGTTTAAGTTATAATGAGTTTATTAAATTAATTCCACGCGCGGGAAATTTACTGCCCGTAGCGTGCAGAAAGGCGCATCGATTACATCGGGCGAAAAGTAAATGCTTACTCCTAGAGAGAAGAATAATATCATAAAGAAATTCCAGACCCACAAGGACGACACTGGCAGCCCCGAGGTCCAGGTTGCCATACTGACCAAGGAAATTGAGCAGGTTTCCGAGCATTTAAAAACCCACCGCAAAGACAACCACTCCCGCCGGGGGCTGCTTAAAATGGTCGGCAACCGCAGAAGGCTTTTGCGCTATTTAAAGAGTGAGGACGAAAAGCGTTTTGAAAAACTTGCCGAAAAACTAAAGCTTAAAGTGGATTTACAATAATTTTCTATTATAGTAAATCCATCCCGAACGCAGTGAGGGATCTCTTAAATTTATTTAAATTAAACACAAATACTATGGTAGTTAAAAGTTCAAATTTTGAGGATTTTGACAAAGAGTGGATGGAATTAGGCAAACAAATTTGTCAGGCAGTATATATCCATCCCATGATCCGAAAAATTAAGGATTCGTTGCAAAAAAAAGGATTTTTGACGCTGGAAGAAAAAAGCGAGTTTATTAATACTTGTGATAAGGTTAAATATGAAGTTATTTACGCCAAATTCGGTGATGAGCAATCAGAAGGGTATAAGAAGTTCAGCGAAAGTTGGAAACAGTGGTTTCAGGAAAAGGGTGTCGGCAGCAACCAAAACCGTGGCCAGCGCAACAGCGTGGAGCATATTTTATTCGGCAGTACGCCTGATCCGGTGCGATTTTTAACCAAGTTTGAGGAAGAGGTAGTAAATAACCATAATCATAATCATAATCATTAATTAGTAACTATTAAAGTTTCGGATGGTGAATAGGTAGAGCGCGGATTTTTTAAGTCCACGTTTACATATTTGTCATCCTGAAATTCACCCCGGTCAAATAAAAATTTCTTTGAAATTTTTGATTCGCTTCGCGAATCATTTGACGGGGTAAAAAGGATTAAGATGGGAGTCAAAAAAATTAGCGTAAAAATCGGCGGGGCCGATTTTAGTTTTGAGACCGGCAGGCTGGCCGGACAGGCCAGTGGAGCGGTTTTGGCGCGCGTAGGCGACACGGTGGTTTTGGCCACCACCGTAATGAGCGAGAAGGCCAGGGAAGGGATTGATTTTTTCCCGATGCTACTCGATTATGAAGAGCGGCTTTACGCGGCCGGTAAAATTAAGGGTAGCCGTTGGATAAAGCGCGAGGGCCGCGCCACCGACGACGCAATTTTAAAAGGACGGGTAATAGACCGCACGCTGCGTCCGCTTTTTCCGGAAGGCATGCGCAACGACGTGCAGGTTACGGCAACGGTTTTATCCATTGACGGCGAAAATGAACCGGATATGCTGGCGGTTAACGCCTGTTCCATGGCTTTGGCTGTTTCCAACGTGCCTTTTGACGGACCGGTGGCAGGCGCGAGAGTGGGTAAAGTTGACGGCAAATATATTATTAATCCAACCCATCAGCAGCAGGAAACGTCGGTAATGGATTTAATAGTCTGCGGCACCGGCGAACATATTATTATGGTGGAAATGGGCGCCAAATTGGTTAAGGAGGAAGAAATCGTGGAAGGCATTAAATTCGCCCAGCCGTTTTTAGGAGAGTTGGTTAAATGCCAAATTAAATTTGCCGAACAGGTTGGCAAACAAAAAAGCGAGCCAATTATGGTTTTGCCCAACGAAGCCGTAATGGCCAAGGTTAAAGAGCTGTTGACCGAGGATAAAATCGATGCCGCACTTTATGTTCCGGGCAAAGAGGTGCGCGAGGAAAATATTAAAAAATTGACCGAGGAAATTACGGCAGCCGTTAAATCCGTTTTGGGAGATCCGCCAGCTGGCGGAGAAGGCGTGAACGTGGAAAACGATACGGCTAAAGCCATGGATAAAATTTTAAAAAAATACCAGCAAAAGCAGATTTTGGAAAAAGAGCGCCGCGTGGACGGGCGCAAACTAAACGAAACCCGCCCTATAAGCTGCGAAGTCGGGGTCTTGCCGCGCACGCACGGCAGCGCCATATTTAACCGCGGCGAAACGCAAGCTTTAACAACCGTTACGCTGGGCAGTAAAGGCGACGAGCAAACTTTGGACGGCATGGAAGACCCTACCGAAGGCCGCACCAAGCGCTATATCCACCACTATAATATGCCGGGCTACAGCGTGGGCGAAGTTGCCCCGCTGCGGGGTCCCGGCCGCCGGGAAATCGGCCACGGCATGCTGGCCGAGCGCGCGGTGGAAGTTGTCTTGCCGCCGCAGGAAACTTTCCCTTATACCATGAGGCTGGTGTCCGAGATTATGTCCAGCAACGGTTCCACTTCCATGGCCGCCACTTGCGGTTCCACTTTGGCTTTAATGGACGCGGGCGTGCCGATTACCGCAATTATCGGCGGCTGCGCCATGGGTTTGGTAATGGACGAAGAAAATCCGTCGCGTTTTAAAGTTTTAACCGACATTGCCGGGATAGAAGATTTTAACGGCCATATGGACTTTAAAGTTACCGGATCGGAAACCGGCATTACCGCACTGCAGCTGGATATGAAGCTTAAAGGGCTGTCGGCGGATATCTTGGCCAAAGCTTTAGAGCAGGCCAAGCCTGCGCGCGTACACATCATCTCCAAAATGAAGGAAGCTTTGCCGGCTCCCCGGCCGGATTTGTCGCCTTATGCTCCCCGAATAACATCGTTTATGATTAAGCCCGACAAGATCCGCGAAGTCATCGGTAGCGGCGGCAAAACCATTAACGAGATTATTGCCAACTGCCCGGGCGTGAAAATAGATATAGAAGACAGCGGTTTGGTTATGGTCACTTCCGTAGATGCGGAAGCCTCTGCCAAAGCGGTAAAATGGATTCAGGACATTGTGCGCGAAGTTGAGGCCGGAGAAATTTTTGAAGGCAAAGTCACCCGCTTGATGGATTTTGGCGCTTTTGTGGAAGTTCTGCCCGGCAAGGAAGGCTTGGTGCACATTTCCCAGCTGGCCAATTACCGGGTTAACCGTGTGGAAGATGTCTGCAAAGTTGGCGACACGATGAAAGTGCAAGTGTCGGAGATTGACGATCAAGGGCGGATTAACCTTACCCACAAACCGTTTGCGGGTCCGGCGCCCGAGGGTGCGGCCGGAGCGTTTGGCAGCGGCGACCGCGGCTACGACAATCCGCGTCCGCGCCGCCCGTCATACGGTCCTCGGCGGGGCTCGGACTCTTCGGGCAGCCGCAGGCCTCCGAGAAGGAATTATTAATTTAAAAATAATTAAATGATAAAATTTATGGGGACACAACCAGGGGTAGGAAATCCGGAGGCTGGGGGCTTTCATCCGGAATATATGGATCAACCGGTAGAAATTACTATGAAAGGTCCTGATGGGGTCAGATCTTTTAGATCGGTCAAGGAAATGTTAGATACTTTGAAGGAAGAAAATGCAAACAGGGATAGATGGAATTGATTAAAAACAGCTCCGGTGACTCCGCCAGCCCCGACGTAACGTCGGGGCCAATTGGCGGACCGGAGCTGTTTTGGTATAATATTGTCATCCGGGCGTCATCCTGAGGCCGAAGGCCGAAGGATCTCAATAAAGAGATTCTTCGCCGCCAAAGGCGGCTCAGAATGACGCCGTTATGTTTTATGGCGTATTTTGATTTAATAAAAAAAGTTTCGTCTGATAACGCGCCAACAGGCAGAGGTGTCCCCTCTGGAAGAGGGGACACCTCTGCCGCCAGAATCGGGATAATCCACACCGCGCACGGGGACGTAAAAACGCCGGCGTTTTTGCCTATTGGCACCAAAGGCACGGTTAAATCGGTCACCTCGGAAGAACTTAAGTTTTGGGGCGCGGATATGATACTGGCCAATACCTATCATTTGTGGCAGCGTCCGGGCGACGGGCTTATTTATAAAGCTGGCGGCCTGCATAAATTTATGAACTGGAAAGGGCCGATTTTTACCGACAGCGGTGGGTTTCAGGTTTTTTCTTTGGCCAAAATGCGCAAGGTCATGGAAGCTGGCGTGTTGTTCCAGTTTGATCTGGACGGCAGGCAGGAAATTTTGTCGCCGGAAAAATCCGTGCAAATACAGGCCAACTTAGGCAGCGACATTGCTTTAATTTTGGACGATTTTCCGGGGTATCCATTTGAGTACGAGCGATCAAAAGAATCTATTGCGCAAACCAAGCGCTGGGCCGAGCGTGCGCAAAAAGAATATCAAAAAATAATGACGACCATATCCGCCGGAGGCGGATCCGCCTTTGGCGGAAATCCCGGGCAGAAATTGTGGGGGATTGTGCAGGGAGCTTCGTTTCCCGATTTGCGCAAACAGTCGGCAAACGATATGGCTAAGTTAGGATTTGAAGGATTTGCCATTGGCGGAGTGGCCGTGGGGGAGCCGCACGAAGAAATGATGAAAGCCGTGGAAGCATCCGTGCCTTTTTTGCCGGAATCCGCGCCAAAACATCTGTTGGGCGTGGGTACCCCTTTTGACATTGTGCAGGCAGTAAGCCGCGGCTGTGACACTTTTGATTGCGTTATCCCAACGAGGGAAGCGCGCCATGGTAGGCTTTATGTGTCCGCAAAAATCCACCCCTCTCTAACCCTCCCCCTCAAGGGGAGGGAAATTAAAGGAAAGCCAGGCGGTGTTGTTCCTCCCCCTGGAGGGGGGAGGCTAGGTGGGGGTGATGAATCTGTTGAAGGTTACTCAACAATTGACATCCGGCTTGAAAAATACAAAGAAGATTTTACGACAATAGACAATACTTGCGATTGTTATTTATGCTTAAATCATACCAGATCTTATCTTCGCCACCTGTTTGCCGGCGGCGAGCCGTTGGCTATCCGTTTAGCTACCATGCATAATCTGCGTTTTTATTTAAACTTGATGGCCAAAATCCGTAAAGCCATAGAATATGATTATTTTAACGAGATGGCGGAAAATTACAAAGATTATACTAATATGGTATAATAAGTAAAATTATGAGGCAGTAATGTTGCATCACAATGGGCACCATTGTGTTGCACAATGGTGCCCATTGTATGGATCAACGATGACAGAAAAAAATGATTTATCCAACTCCGCCACCCGCCGTCGCCAAGGCTATGGTGGACAAGAGGCTACGTCGGACAAGATGGAAAAAATAGTATCTTTGTGCAAAAGGCGCGGGTTCATTTTTCCGGGCTCGGAAATTTACGGCGGGTTTGCCAACTCCTGGGATTACGGACCCGTAGGGGTGGAATTAAAAAATAATATTAAGCAGCTTTGGTGGGAGCGGTTCGTGCACCAGCGGGACGATATGGTCGGCATAGACGCGGCTTTGATAATGAAGCCGGTGGTCTGGGAAGCCAGCGGGCATTTAAAAAATTTTTCTGATCCTTTGATAGAATGTAAAAAATGCCATAACAGATTTAAACCTGATCAGCTAGAGGGTATAAAACAAATTGAGAATTTGCCTGGGGAGTATCCTGCAGGTAAAAATGTCCATTCTGGTTTGGGATCAGGCGTGAGCATCGTTGGAGAAGATAATAAAAGAATTTTTATAAGCGAAAATACTAAATGCCCCACTTGTGGACAAAAATTTGAATTGAGCGATAAGCCTAAACAATTTAACTTAATGTTTAGAACCCATATCGGCCCTGTAGAATCTGATGAAAACATCGTCTATTTCCGTCCGGAAACCGCGCAAGGGATGTTCGTACAATTTAAAAATGTTTTGGACACCAGCCGCAAAACCGTTCCGTTTGGAATTGCGCAGGTCGGTAAGGCTTTCCGCAACGAAATTACGCCTGGCAATTTTATTTTCCGCACGCGCGAGTTTGAACAAATGGAAATAGAGTATTTTATCCCGGTGCCAAAGTTGACCAAGACTGGAATAAGTATTTTGAAGATTGGCGGAAGCAGATGCTTTCCTGGATTAAAGATGATCTTGGTATTAAACTGAACCATATCCACGAGCTGGAAGTGCCGGAAAATGAGCGCGCGCATTACAGCAAACGAACCATTGATTTTGAATATGATTTTCCTTTTGGAAAATCGGAGTTGTATGGGTTGGCTTATCGCGGCGATTTTGATTTGGCGAACCATCAAAGAATGTCAGGCCAATCTTTGGAATATACCGACCCGCAGACCAACGAAAAATATCTGCCGCACGTAATAGAGCCGACTTGGGGCGTGGACAGGAGCGTTTTGGCGGTTTTGTGCGAGTTTTATCGCGAGGAAGAAGACCGCGTGGTTTTGGCTTTGCCGCCAAAATTGGCTCCTTATAAAGTCGCGGTTTTTCCGCTTTTAAAGAACAAGCCGGAGCTTGTCGCTAAAGCAAAATCAATTTACGATGAATTGCGGAAATCTTTTGCTACGGCCTGGGACGAGCGCGGCAATGTGGGCAAGCGTTATTATAGCCAGGACGAAATCGGCACGCCGTTTTGCGTTACCGTGGATTTTGACAGCTTGGAAGATGGTATGGTAACCGTCCGCAACCGCGACAGCAAAGAACAGCCGAGGGTGAAGATTGAGGAATTGAAAAATTATTTGTTGGATAAAACCTTTTAAAGATGGCAGAACGTTTTTCTTACCAAGAAAGTATGAGTTTTGAGCAACAAGCTATTGTTGCTAGATTAGAAAATTTGTGGGGTAGCGTAGAAGATGCTACAGCAAAATCATTCCCTCATATGTCGGAAGATGATCTTCCATATAATTATCAGCAAGATTATAAGACAATTAAGCATGAAATGTTGGAGATAATTAAGAAGATGAAATCGGATCGGAATTATATACCTAGCGAGGAAACTACGCTTAACGATATTAGAATGCAGGTATTGGAATTTTTGGAAAGAGATGAATCAAAGAAATATTAAAATTTTACAGGGTAAATTATTAAACCCTATTCTGATTAAGAAAAAAGAAAACCTGTTGTATTTAACAGGTCGTTCTTTTATGCAGGGGTATCTTTTGGTAAAACCCTCCCGGCGTCATTCTGAACGAAGTGAAGAATCTCAAAGGAAGAGATCCTTCGGCCGCCAAAGGCGGCCTCAGGATGACGCCGTTGTGTTTTTTGGGGACGGGCTGGAAAAAGCAGAAGGAATACATACTGACATACTTAAGAATGTAAGGATGTATTTAGGCAAACAGAAAGTGTTGGATTTGGAAGATGAGTTTACTTTTGCGGAATATAATTATATCAAGTGCAAGTTAAAAGATGCAAAGCGCAAGGTAAAACTACAGCATGTCAAAAGTCCCGTAGATTTTCAAAGAGCTTTAAAAGATGAGCAGGAAATCGCGTTTGTTAAGAAATCAATGCAAATAGTGGAAAGGGTCTTTGGTTTAGTGCGAAGGGAAATCAAGAAGCCAGGGATAACGGAAATTAGGCTGGCAAATTTTATTAAATCGTCAGGATTAAAAATGGGCGCGCAGGACATTAGTTTTCCGCCGATTGTGGCAAGCGGTCAAAACGCCGCGGTGCCCCACCACGTTCCGTCTTCAAAGCGCTTAAAAGCAGGGGAATCTATAATTTTGGATTTTGGGTTTAAATATAAAAATTACTGCAGCGATTTTACCCGCACGGTTTTCTTAAAAAAAGTGCCGCCAAAACTGGAAATGGTTTATAATCAGGTGGAAAAGGCGTATAAAGAGTGCATGTCATTGCGAGGAGTGCAGCCGACGAAGCAATCTCATCAAAGAGACAAATTGCCGCGCCCCTCGGATGCACTCGGGGCTCGCAATGACAGACCTGTGACAGGTAACGAACTTTACCAAAAATCAGTTTCTGTTTTAGCCGAAAAACATCTGGATAAATATTTTATCCATTCCTTGGGTCATGGCACCGGCCTGGAAATCCACGAATTGCCTAATTTATCGCCAAAATCCAAAGACATTCTGCAAGACGGCATGGTTTTTAGCATAGAACCTGGCGTTTATATCCCAAACCAAGGTGGCGTAAGAATAGAGGATTTGGTATATTTAAAAGGGAATAAAGTTAATAAGTTTATAGATATCTCAACGAAATTGGAGAGCAATATAATAAAATAATTTATGGGCGAATTTGATGAAATAAAAAAGAGATTGTCTACCGGAGAAATGGAAACCTTACAGTTGCTATATAGTTTAGAAGAAGAACTAGACAAGCCGACTTTTAGGGTTCAATCGGATCCATGGAAGTCGGAGTGGTATAAATTAAAAGCTAATATTCAGAAAACCATTTTTTTGATAAACGGAAACCAAGAGCTGCCATTGGAATTGGGGAAAAGTGTGTTAGTAGAGAGAGCGGCAAAATTGCTTGCGCAAACACAAATAAATCCTAAAAATTTGCCTGACCCGGACAACCTATAAATAAGGAAACTATGAAATATAATAAAAAAGTTTTATCGAATGGCCTAACAATAATTGAAGTTCCTTCTAGCGACGCGGAAAGCGTGGTGGTGGATTTTTTTGTGAAGACCGGCTCGCGCAGCGAAACCGCCAAAGAAAACGGCATTTCCCATTTTTTGGAACATTTTTTATTCAAGGGCAGCAGAAAATATCCTTCGGCCATGGCTATTTCGGAGGTTGTAGATGCCATTGGCGGGGAAATGAACGCCAATACTGGCAAGGAATATACCCAGTTTTATATTAAAGCGGCCAGCAAACATTTGCCGCTGATTTTTGGAATTCTTACGGACATGATCCAGAATCCTCTTTTGGACAAAGAGGAAATGAAACGCGAGAAGGGCGTGATTATGGAAGAAATCAATATGTACAAAGACATGCCTATGGTGGAAATAGACAACGTGCTGGAACGAACTATGTGGCCGAAAGATGCCTTAGGTCGCGATATTGCCGGCACCAAGAAAATCGTGGCCAAATTTAGCCGCCAAATGTTCGCAGATTATATTAATAGGCATTATCAGACGCCAAATATACTTTTGGGAGTTTCGGGTAAATATAATGCCAAGCAATTAAGTCAGCTAATCCAAAAATATTGGCAATCTAGGAAGAGGACTGTCCTTTTTAAAAAGGACAGTCCTCACTGGATTCGCGTTAAAGACAAACAATCCACCCCGCGGATAAAAATAGATTACAAAGATACCAAACAAGCGCATTTGGCTTTGGGTTTTAAGGGCTTTGCTTATGGTGACAGCCGCAATTCTGCGGTGTCGGTTTTGGCCGCCGTTTTGGGCGGCGGGATGTCCAGCCGCCTATTTACGGAAGTGCGGGAAAAGCGCGGCTTGGGCTATTATGTGCGCTCAAGCCAGGGAAACTATCAGGATACCGGCAGCTTTACCGTAAGCGCGGGCGTGCAGGTGGATAAAATTACGGAGGCGCTAAAAGTTATTTTAGTTGAATTAAAAAAGATTAAAGGCACTCCCGTTGGGGAAAAAGAAATCCAAAAAGCCAAAGAATACATAAAAGGCAAAACCGTTTTGGCATTGGAAGACAACCAAGTCAGGCTGGACTGGTTTTTGGAGCGCACGGCGTTTTATAAAAAAATAGAAATTCCGGAAGAAGTTTTTAAGCGCATAGACGCGGTATCGGCAAAAGACATTGCCAAAGTCGCAAAACAATTATTCGTTAATAAAGGAATGACATTGGCAATAATTGGTCCATATAAAACTGATAGAAATTTTAGGAGAAATTTAAATGTTGAAAGTAAAAAATAGCTTGCTGATTGGCTGCCATGTTTCCTCCGCCGAGGGGGTGTTTAATGCGCCAAAAAACGCGGCAGATTTAGGCTGCGAAACCTTCCAGATTTTTACGCGGCCGCCTATGGGAGGCAAGGCGCCGGAGCTGACGGATGAGATTGCCAGGCGGTTTAAAGAGGAAATGGAAAAGTATTTTGACAGAGGTGTCCCCTCTGCTGCAGAGGGGACACCTCTGTTCGTGGTCCACTGCCCGTATTTTGTTAATTTCGGATCCAAGAGCCCGCATTTACCACGGTTCAATTTCGGTCGTGGGCGAGGAGTTAAAAAGAGCCAATATGCTTGGCGCAAAATATGTAATGACGCATTTGGGCAGCGGCAAGGATCTTGGCCAAACAGCTGCCCTTCATCAGGCTAAAGAAGGTTTAACGGAAGTCTTAAAAAAGTATGAGGGCCAAACCCAATTCTTGCTGGAAATTGCCGCCGGGGTAGGCGAAACGCTTGGCGGGACTTTTGAGCAATTGGCCGAACTGATGGGGCCACTGGTAAAATTTAAAACTTTCGGCGGAATTTGCTTTGATACCCAGCATGCTTTTGCCAGCGGTTACGATTTGCGCGACGGCGCGGCCGTAGCGGAAACTTTTAAAAAATTTGATAAAACAATCGGCCTTAGATGGCTAAAAATGAGCCATATTAACGATTCCAAAATAGAGTTGGGCGGCAAAAAAGACCGCCACGAACACATCGGAGACGGGAAAATCGGGGAGAAGGGATTTGGGGCGCTTTTGGCTTATTTAAGCACCCTCTCTGCCACCCTTCGGGTGGCATCTTCTCCAAAGGGGGAGAAAGATAATGTGCTCCGCGCTTTACCCTTGATTTTGGAAACCGAGCATGATAAAGTAGAGGCAGATATTAAAATTTTGAAAAGTATAAGAGACAAAATTTAAGAAAGGAAATAAATATATGTTAGAAGGTCGAAGAAGCGTGCCTGAAGCGAGGCCAACTATGCCAGATGTACCCCGTGATATTGAGACTCAAGGCAGAATAAAAATACCATCCATCTCACCTGAGTTAGCAACTCTCAAAATGAGAGATCCTTATGAGTGGGGTCAGAGAATTGTTGGCGATGACGGTCTTTTTCGAATGATAACCGAGAGATTAGAAAGAAATCAATAAGACATGGACAATAAAACCCAAAGCATTATAGATTTAATCCGCCAAACGGATTTAGACCAAACTATTAAAGATATCCTCATTCGTGATTTACAAAACGAGGGGTTGACCGATTTTCTTAGAGAGCAAATAAAAGCTTACTGTCTGCAAGGGTTGAAAGAAATTGAGCCTCATTTGGAAGAAGCAAAAAAAATTCTTGAAGAACGCCAAAAACAAAATCCGGGGCAGTAACTCCGGATTTTTGCTTTTTTACGGCAAATATTCTAATATTACGGTATGAAGTATAACGAACTGGACATTTCCACCAAAGTCATACTGCAGGTTGTGTTTGTGTTTTTGGCTTTGGTTTTTTTGTGGCTGATCCGCGATATCATCCTTTTATTGTTGATTTCCCTTATTTTGGCGTCGGCCATGGAGCCTTTGGTGGACGCTTTGCACGAGAAAAAGGTGCCGCGGGTTTTAAGCGTATTTGTAGTCTACATAATTTTTATCGGCGTAGCCGCGCTGGTTATTTATTTGATGATTCCTCCCGTAATCCAGCAGGTGAAAATTTTGCAGGCCAACCTGCCTCAATACGGCCAGGCGCTGCAGTCGCAGTTCGGGGGTTTGGACGTCCAGAGCTTTTTGCAAAGCTTGGTTTCCGGCTTTAACGGAGGCAACGTGGTGCAGAGCACTTTTGGCGTATTCAACGGCGCGCTTAACGCCATCGCGGTGGTAATTATCTCGGTCTATCTGGTGGCCGAAGAAAAGGGCATGAAGACTTTTGTGGCGTCGCTTTTGCCCGCCCGCCACCACGAATTTGCCTTAAATTTAATCATCAAGATCCAAAAGAAAATGGGCGGGTGGGTTTTGGGGCAGATAATTATCAGTTTCGGCATCTTTTTATTTACCTACATCGGCCTTTTGCTGCTGCATGTCCAATATGCCCTGGTTTTAGCCTTGCTTTCGGGATTGTTTGAAGTTGTGCCTTACATCGGCCCGTTTATTTCGGCCATTCCGGCAATGTTCATTGGTTTTATCCAGCACCCAAGCCTGGCTATTTGGGTAGCCGTGCTTTACTTGCTGGTGCACGAAGTGGAAGGTTACGTTCTGGTCCCCAAAATTATGGAGAAGACTACCAGCACTTCACCGCTGTTGACCTTGGTGGCCTTAATGATAGGTTACGAGCTGGCCGGGGTTATTGGCTTGGTTATTTCCATACCCATTGCCACGGCTTTAACCGTGGCGGTCCAGGAGTTTTTTGCCAGCCGCAGCGCATCTTAATGATTTGAAAAAAACGCTTTAAAAAGGTATAATAAAAGGGCTAGAAATAGCCTTTTTGTTTTATAGCGACACAAATATACGAATGCCACACTAATGATATGAATTCATGGATTAGTATCATTCGTGTGTAAATTTATGTCATTAGTATCGCTTTTGCTTTTATGGAAAAATTTTACATCACCACAACCTTGCCTTATGTAAACTCCGATCCTCATTTGGGGTTTGCTTTAGAAATGGTCCAAGCCGACGTTATTGCCCGTTATCATAAGGATATTTTAAAGCAGGAAGTATTTTTTAACACGGGCACCGATGAGCACGGGCTGAAAATTTTCCGCAAAGCCAAAGAAGAAGGCAAGGAAATCCAAAGCTACGTTAATGAATACGCGGAAAAGTTCAAAAAATTAATGCCGGCTCTGGGTATAATGCCGGATGTCCATTTTATCCGTACCACCGACCCGCACCATCTTGCCGCTTGCCGGGAGTTCTGGATAAGGTGTTTTAATAATGGCGATATTTATAAAAAAATCTATAAAGTTAAATATTGCGTAGGCTGCGAGCTGGAAAAAACCGAGAGCGATTTGGACGAAAACGGACGATGCTTGATCCATCCGCATTTAAAAATTGAGCTTATAGACGAAGAAAATTATTTTTTCAGGTTTTCCAAATACCAACAGCCGCTTTTGGAATTGTACGGAAAAAATCCGCAATTCGTGGTGCCGGATTTTCGCTTTAACGAAATTAAGCAATTCGTAAAATCCGGTTTGCAGGATTTTTCCGTCTCCCGTTTAAAATCCAAAATGCCCTGGGGCGTGCCGGTGCCGGATGACGAAAACCATGTAATGTATGTGTGGTTTGACGCGCTGATAAATTATGTGTCAACTTTGGGTTGGCCCTCCTCCGCTAAAGCTCCGGAGGGCAAGCCGTCAGAATTCGATCAATTATGGGGAACGCGCGAACACCCCAATTGCATACAAATCGCCGGCAAAGATAATATCCGCCAGCAGTCGGCCATGTGGCAAGCCATGCTAATGTCCGCCGGCCTTCCCAATTCCAAACAAATAATTATCCACGGCTTTATTAACAGCGGCGGGCAAAAAATGTCCAAATCTTTGGGCAACGTGGCGGATCCGTATGTGATTATCGATCAGCTTAAATCTAAGGGCTTAACCGACGAACAAGCCATAGACGCCCTGCGCTATTATCTTGTGCGCGAAGTTTCCACCTTTGAAGACGGCGATTACACTTGGGAAAAGTTTGCGGAGAGCTATAACGCGGGCTTGGCGAATGGTATTGGCAATTTAACTAGCAGGATTATGAAGATGGCAATTAGTAACGATGTAAGTCCTATCAGTCCTATCAGTCCTATCAGTCCTATCAGTCCTATTTCGTCCTATCAGTCCAACCAGTTCTTGGATAACTACGAGCTCCAAAAAGCTTTCGACGCCGTTTGGCAAAAAATAAAAGCTTGCGATGAGTTTATCCAAAAAAACGAGCCATTCAAAGTTATAAAGACAGACAAAGAAAAGGCCACGAAAGATATACAACATTTGTTATCGGAACAGCATCAGATCGCAACCGATTTAATTCCTTTCCTTCCCGCAACCAGCGAAAAGATATTAGCCGTTTTAAAAAATCCTAAATTGGAAAACATTCCAAAATTATTTCCGAGAATTGATTTTTAAACCTTCAATCATAAATCTTAAATCTGTAATGCTGATAGACACCCACGCCCATGTTAATTTTCGCAGTTTTAAAGACGATGCCAAGGAGACTTTGCAGCGGGCGCTTGACAGTGGCACTTGGGTAATTAATGTCGGTTCGCAAATAGATACGTCGCGCCAGGCTGTGGAGCTGGCTAATCAGTTTGAAAAAGGAATTTACGCGGTGGTCGGGCTTCACCCGGAGCATACGCATTCAAAATTTGTGGATGAGGAAGAAACGCACTTTTTAACTCGCGAAGAAAATTTTGACTACGAAAATTACAGGAAGCTGGCGCAAGATCCCAAAGTTGTAGGCATAGGGGAATGTGGACTTGACTATTATCGTTTGCCCGGAGGTGTTGAACCGCAAATCATTAAGCAAAAGCAAAAAGACGCATTTAGGTTACAGGTAAAATTGGCGAAAGAATTAAATAAAGTTTTGGTCGTTCACAGCAGGCCGGAAAAAGACAGCGAAGAATTATTTAACGATTTAATTACGATCCTTGATGAAGAACTCCTCCCTCGGCGTCATTCTGAGGGAGTGCAGCCGACTGAAGAATCTCAATCCAAGAATAAAGAGATCCTTCCCCCGGCTCAAGGCCGGGGTCAGGATGACGCCCTTCTTCGTTTTGAAGTTCATAGTTTTACCGGTAGCCCGGAATCTTTGCAAAAATTTCTTGACCGCGGCGCGTACGTCTCTTTTAACGGCATTATCACTTTTGGCCGACCAAAAAATAAAAATAGCCGGCCATCCGCCGAAGCTTTAGCGAAGGTGGATGATAAAACCGGCAATATGGAAAAATTGGTAAAACTGGCCCCGCTTGATAAAATAATATTGGAAACTGATTGCCCGTATTTGGCACCGGTGCCAAATCGCGGAAAAAGAAATGAACCCAGTTTTGTAAAGTTTGTGGCTAATAAGGTCGCGGAGATTAAGGGTTTATCAGTTGATGAAGTTGCCGAAGAGACAACTAAAAACGCTAAGCAATTATTCCTTCTCCCTTGAGGGAGAAGGTGGCCGGAGGCCGGATGAGGGGGATAGAAAGCCAAAAACTAATAACAATTGCCAAAAAGTTAAGGCAAAATCAAACACCTTGGGAAGCTAAACTTTGGCAGTTGTTAAGAGGCAGGAGGTTTAGAAACTTCAAATTTAGAAGGCAATACCCAATCGGAAAATACGTAGCTGACCTTTGTTGTTTAAGTAAAAAATTGATTATTGAATTGGACGGAAGCGGTCATAATATGCCGGAAAATAAAGCTTACGATTTCAAGAGAAATAGGTTCTTTACACAGAAAGGTTATAAGGTTTTAAGAGTTTGGAATTCTGAACTAGATAATAATTTAGAGGGTGTGCTGCAGGAAATTTATAAATTTTTATCTTAATAACCCCCTCACCCGTCACCCTTCCGCCTCCGCCAAGGCTACGGCGGACAGGTCGGGTGACACCCTCTCCCTAAGGGAGAGGGGTAATTGATTGCTATTATGCAAAAGTATAATCACAAAAAAATAGAGGCCAAGTGGCCCTCCTTCGTCCGCCTTTGGCGGACTTCGGAGGGTAAACAAAAGATATGAATAAATATAATTTTAGTAAGATCGAAAAAAAATGGCAGTCTTATTGGTCAAAGAAAAAAATTTTTTTGGCCAAGGATTTTAGCAAAAAGCCCAAGAAATATATCTTGGTGGAATTTCCGTATCCCAGCGGCGCGGGGCTTCATATGGGGCATTTAAGGCCTTATGTGGCGGCCGATGTTTATACCAGATACAGCAGAATGAAGGGTTACGAGACTTTGTTTCCCATCGGCTGGGACGCATTTGGCTTGCCCGCGGAAAATTACGCCATTAAAATGGGCGTGCATCCCTCCAAGACTACGGCGCAAAACGTTAAGAATGCCAAGAAGCAAATGCAGTCTTGGGCGCTTTCTTTTGACTGGAGCCGCGAAATTAATACCACGGACCCGAATTATTATAAATGGACTCAGTGGCTGTTTTTGCAATTTTACAAAAAGGGTTTGGCTTACGAAGCCACGGGTTTGATTAACTGGTGCCCTAAAGATAAAACCGGTTTGGCCAATGAAGAAGTGATCGATGGAAAATGTGAGCGTTGCAGCACGACCGTGGAAAAAAAAGAATTGCGCCAGTGGTATTTAAAAATTACCGCCTACGCGGAAAAATTATTGGAAGGACTTAAAAATTTGCCCGACTGGCCGGAACCGGTCAAGCTCCAGCAGGAGAATTGGATTGGCAAAAGCGTGGGCGCGGAAATAGATTTTATGCTTGTCCAGCCGCTGGTCAAGAGGTTTGTAATTCTACACGGGAGGGACGGCTCATCACGTAAAAATTTTACCCCTTGGCTCAAAAAAGAACTTGAGTTGCGCGGATTTGAAGTTCAGGCCCCAGATATGCCAAGTCCGGATATGCCGAATGATGTTCAGCAGGCCGAATTTGTTAAAAATAATTGTAAGTTAGACGAGCAAACCGTTATCATTGGCCATTCTTTTGGCGGGGTGGTAGCGTTGCGTCTTTTGGAGCAGGGAATTAAAGTTAACCGGACGGTTTTAGTATCAACCCCTTATAGCGGGAAGTTTTTGGACGGCAAGGAGAGGCCGACTGTTGCCGCGGCGGTAAAAAAAGGTTTTGATTTTGGGTTCATTAAAAAACAAAAAGCATGTTTTAGCCTTTTGTATGATTTGGGCGATTATGTGGTGCCGATGTCCGATGGCGAGGAATTTGAGAAGCATACCGGCTTTGGGGTATTAAAAGCCAAAGCTCAGCAGCCGCATTTTAGTGCCAACGAGGAACCGGAAGTGCTGTCGGTAGCTTTAGGAGCCGTAAGAGTTTTTACCACCAGGCCGGATACGATTTTTGGAGCCACTTATTTGGTATTGGCGCCGGAGCATCCGGTGGCTCGCGCCACTGCCATGCAGGTCTCCAATTCCGCGGAGGTTTTAAAATATATTGAAGAGGCAAAAAATAAGACAGACATCCAGCGTTCGGCGACTGAAAAAGACAAAACAGGCGTGGAGTTAAAGGGTGCGTTCGCGATTAATCCGGCCACCAAAGAAAAAATTTCTATTTGGGTGGCGGATTATGTGCTTTGGGTCTATGGCACGGGTGCGATTATGGCCGTGCCCGCGCATGATGAAAGGGATTATGCATTTGCTAAGAAATATCAGCTGCCAATCAAGAGGGTCGTGGTTCCTAAAGGGTATTTCGCAAAAGACGACTTTTATACAGGACCTGGCATACTTAAAGATTCGGATGATTTTAGTAATTTAGACTCTGAAGTTGCTATTCCTAAAATGGCAAAGGAGTTTGGCAAACCGGCCACACAATATAAACTGCGCGATTGGGTATTTTCCAGGCAAAGATATTGGGGCGAGCCGATCCCAATTATCCATTGTCCGAAGTGCGGGATTGTGCCCGTGCCGGACAAGGACTTGCCGGTAAAGCTTCCGCCGGTTAAAAATTATCAGCCGACCGGGACCGGGGAGTCGCCTTTGGCGGCAGTCAGCAAATGGGTAAATGTTAAATGTCCGGCCTGCAAATCTTCAGCTAAAAGGGAAACTAATACCATGCCAAATTGGGCAGGGTCATCGTGGTATTGGCTAAGGTATACCGACCCCAGAGATAAAAAATCTTTTGCCGATTTGCAAAAGCAAAAATACTGGACGCCGGTGGACGTGTATTTTGGCGGAATGGAGCACACCACCTTGCATTTACTTTACTCAAGATTTTGGAATTTGTTTTTGTATGATCAAAAGTTGGTAACGTCGCGCGAGCCATACGCCTTGCGCAAGCCGCACGGCATTATTTTAGGGCCGGACGGCGAGAAAATGTCCAAGAGCCGCGGCAATGTGGTCAATCCGGACGATATAGTCAAATCTTACGGTGCAGATACTTTAAGGATGTATGAAATGTTTTTGGGCCCGCACGAAGATGCCATAGCCTGGAACGGCGAGAGCGTGATTGGCGTGAAGCGGTTTTTGGATAGGGTGTGGAATTGGGTAAGCGAAGTTGCGGGTGGCAAGTTGTTGGTCGAAAGTGATTCGGAAAAGGTTGCCCGTGCTTTAAATAAGCTGATAAAAAAAATTACCGAAGACATTGAAAATTTCCATTTTAATACGGCCATTTCGGCGTTTATGGAATTCCATAATGAGGTTAAAGATGAGCCAATATCTGTGGAATCCATCAAAACATTTTTAAAATTACTCTATCCGTTCGCGCCGTATATTTCGGAAGAACTAAATCAGCTTGTTGGCAAAACGCGCGGCCGCGCAAAAAGTCAACAATCCTTGCAGCTGGAAAACTGGCCGGCTTTTGACCCGTCAAAAATTGTTGATGCCACTGTGGAAATTGTCGTGCAGATTAACGGCCGTGTTAAAGCCAAGCTGGCCGTGGATGCCGGCAGCAGTCAGCAACAAGTAAGCGCTAAAGCACAGGAGCTGAATGTAGTTAAGCAGGCTTTAATGAACAAAAGTATCAAGCGAATAATTTTTGTGCCAGGCAGGCTGATAAATTTTGTTATATAAATAATTAACACGGATCTACTGATGGCACGCGGATCAACGGGTAACTGCTGATGTCCGAATCCGTAGACATCCGTAGATCCGAATTCAATCCGTAGATCCGTGTTATGGTAATTATTGATTACAAAAAACAATATCACAAACAAATTATCGCCGCGGCGGTAAAAGCTTTAAAAAGCGGCAAAGCAGTCGTTTATCCAACGGACACCAGCTATGGTTTGGCCGTGGATGCGGGTAACATTAAGGCTATAAAAAAACTATATAAAATTAAAGAACGCCAAAGCACCCAGCCCGTTCATATAGTGGTGCCGTCTGTGGCTTACGCGAAAAGCATCGTGCAGTGGAATAATTCAGCGTTAAAACTTGTAAAAAAGTTTTGGCCCGGACCGCTGACTTTAATTTTGTGCCTGAAAGTTAAAGGTATGGGATTAAAAATGCTATCGGCCAAAACTGGAAGCCTTGGTTTAAGAATGCCGGACAACCTGATCGCGATGGACTTAGCAAGATATCTTGGCCGGCCGATTACGGCGACCAGCGCCAATGTATCGGGCCGGGCAGATTGTTACTCGGTCAAAGAAATAATCGGACAGTTTTCCGCCAAAGGCGGATCCGCCTCCGGCGGAAAAAACCAAAAATACAAGCCCGACATTATCATAAATGCCGGCAAATTGCCCAAGCGTAAGCCCTCCACTTTAGTCCGTGTTTTTGACGATGTGGTAAAAGTCTTGCGCCAAGGTCCTGTTACTGAAAAAGAAATATACAAGGCTTTAGATATTAGATATTAAGTTTTAGTAAAATGGAAACACAAATAAAATCTAACATCCAGCCAGAATGTCCAATTTATTAAATTTCCGTCTCCCGCACTACTTTTCCAAAGATGTGCGCAAGGAAATGGGCGAGCTTTACGCTTCCTCGGCCATTTCCAATTTCGCGCTGTCCATAATTACCCTATTTGAGCCGATTTTTTTGTATTCTGTTTTGCATTTAAAAATTCCCGTCATATTGCTGTTTACGGCGGCGGTTTATTTTGTTTATATTTTGTTAATTCCCTTTGGCGGTAAATTCGCAAGCGCTTACGGCTACCGCCACGCCATCGTTTTAAGCGCGCCGTTCCAGATTTTTTACTGGCTGGCGCTGCTTGCCAGCATCGGGCATCCTATGGCCGTGTTCTTGGCCGCGCCGGTTTTGGCTTTGCAAAAATCCTTTTATTGGCCCGGTTTCCATTCGGTCATGGCCTATTATGGGCAAACCGAACAGGTGGGGCGCGAATTCGGCATGGTCTATGCCATAGAAAATATTTCGCAAATTGGCGGCCCGGTTTTGGGCGGAATTTTGGCCCAATACTTTGGCATGCCTGCGGCATTTTTAGTGGCCGCGCTTGTTTATTGCGTGAGTATTATTCCGCTGTTGCTCGCTGCGGAGATTTTTACGCCAAGGGATTACTCGTTTAGGCAGACTTGGGAATTATACAAAAGTTTTCCTAAAAAATTTGTCGGCTATTTGGGTTTTGGGGATGAGCTTTTTGTATTAACAATCTGGCCGGTATTTATTTACATTATCGTGACTGATTATAAAGACACCGGCCTGCTTACGGCCGGCGCCGCCTTAATTGCCACGATTACAGCTTTATTTTTGGGGAAAATTACCGACAGTTATACCAAGCGGGTTTTGGTAAAAATCGGCGCATTTTTTGGCTCAATATTTTGGGTCGGGCGTTATTTTTGCACCAACTTTGTCACGACTTTTACCGCCGACACCCTCTCGCGCACCAGCCGGGAGACTATGTTTATCCCGCTGTCCACCTTAACTTACCTCCGCGCCGAGCAAACCCATGTGGTGCCTTATGCCGTATTTTTTGAGCAGTCCTTAGCTATAGGCAAGCTTAGCGCCTGTCTGCTCGGCGCGTTGCTATTTTATTTAACCAACAGTTTTATGGTATTATTCATAGTAGCAGCGGTGTACAGTTTGCTTTACATGTATATTTGATTTTGATGTTCCTGGGTTTTATAATTTTGGGCTTAGTGTTTATTTCCATTCTTGCTTATTTTTTGTTTGTACTTGATGGGTTTTTTGGAGGCTACGATTTTACAAGCAGCTCGGCCGTATCAGACAAGGTTATTAAAATTATTTCAGACCGGCGTTTACAGAGCGGTAAATTTTACGATTTTGGCTGCTGCCGGGGAGGCTTTGCCGTCAGGCTCGCCCGACATTTTCCAAAGTTGCGCATTTCGGGCATTGATGACAGCTGGTTTAGGATTTTTTGCTCAAAAGTCAGGGCGGTATTTTTTAAAAATCTTAAGTTTAAAAAACAAGACATTTTTACCGCCGATATTTCCGATGCCGATGTCATCTATCTATATTTACCGCAGGAATTAATGCCTGCTTTGCAAGCTAAGCTGCAAAAAGAATTAAAACACGGCAGTTTGGTTATTAGCAATTCGGTAAGTTTCGCCAATTGGCAACCGGACGAGATTTTAATTACGCATCAAGGCAAGCCGGATTTTAAAAGACTTTTCATCTACGAATTTATATAATCTTATGCAAAAGACAAAATTGCAAATCAAATATCAAAGTTTAAATTGGTAAGTTGTGGCGTGCCCGTTTATGGGTGGTTTTTTTCGGCGTCATTCTGAGGCAGTAGCAGCCGACGAATAATCTCGTCATCGTCAGTTGATTGAGATCCTTCATTCCTCGGATGCACTCGGGATTCAGGATGACGCCATCAGAAGTAAATACGTACTCTATAATTTATTAACTATAAAAATATGAATTACTCAACAATAAAGGAAGAAGATCCGGAAATTTATAATTTAATTCAAAAAGAAAAGCAAAGGCAAAAGGAGGGTTTGGAATTAATTCCTTCCGAAAATTACACTTCAGCCGCGGTTATGGAGTGTATGGGTTCCATTTTAACCAACAAATATTCCGAAGGCTACGCCAAAAAACGCTATTACGGCGGCAATGAGTTTATAGACGGCATTGAAATTTTGGCCATAGAGCGCGCTAAAAAATTATTCGGCGTGCCTCACGCCAATGTCCAGCCTTACAGCGGCAGTCCGGCCAACCTGGCCGTTTATATGGCCACCTGCCAGCCCGGCGACAACATTATGGGTTTGGCTTTGCCCGAAGGGGGGCATTTAACCCACGGCTGGAAAGTTTCGGCCACGGCGATATTTTATAAAAGTACGCAATACCACGTGCGCGAAGACGGCCGGATAGATATGGATGAGCTTTGGAAGCTGGCCAAAGAGCACAAGCCAAAATTAATCTGGGCCGGCGCCACGGCTTACCCGTATATATACGAATACGATAAATTTGCGGAAGTGGCCGACAGCGTCGGGGCTTTTTTGGCCGCGGATATCGCCCACGTGGCCGGGCTTATCGCCGCCGGCGCGCATCCCAGTCCGGTGCCTTACGCGCACATTATAACCACCACAACCCATAAAACTTTGCGCGGGCCACGCGGGGCCATGATTATGGTTACGCAAAAAGGGTTGGATAAAGATCCGGAACTTGGCGATAAAGTAGATAAAGCGGTGTTCCCGGGGCTCCAGGGCGGCCCGCACGACCACCAAACCGGGGCAATTGCCATCGCGCTTAAAGAAGCCGCAACCCCTGAATTTAAAATCTACGGACATCAAATTGTCAAAAACGCGAAAGCTTTGGCCAAATCGTTAAAAGCCAATGGCATAAAATTAGTGGCTAACGGCACGGAAAACCATTTGCTGCTTCTTGATTTGGTGCCGGTATTCGGTCCGGGCGGCGGGATTTTTGTCTCCGAAGCTTTGGATGTGGCGGCCATGACGGCCAATAAGAACACAATCCCCAAAGACCCTTCGTCTCCTTTTTATCCCAGCGGAGTCCGTATGGGTAGTCCGGCTTTGACCACGCGCGGTTTTAAGGAGAAAGAAATGGAAAAAGTGGGGGAGTGGGTTGCCCGGGTAATAAAAAATATAAGCCACTATAAATTGCCGGCGGCCAAAGAAGAACGCGCCGCTTACATAAATAAGTTCAAAAAGGAAATTAAAGATAACCCCGAGTTGAAAAAGATCAGGGCCGAAATAAAAGAATTAACCGTAAATTTTCCGGTCCCGGGAATAGAATAGAACAAAACTTCTTAAAACCGCGGCCGCGGTTTTAAGAAGTAAGGTAATATGCTTATTGACATTGTCATTTTGCCGCCCAAAAATATAAGATCAAAAGTCGGCAAAAAAATCCAAGCTGTGGCAAAAGATTATCCGCATCGTTATATTGTGGACAATGTTAAACTTATCCCGCATTTAAGTTTGTTCCATTTAAGGGTGTCAAAACCGAAGTTGAAGAAGTTAGGACAAGCAGTTGGGAAAATTGTCGGAAAATATCAACCATTCCGATTAAAGTCCGTTCGTATTGTTAAGTATGAAAAAGATACGGTTTTACATTTTAGAATTTCAAAACCCGCGATTCTTTCCAAATTGAACAGGGAAATTACGGAAAAGTGCCGTAAATTTAGGGATGGAGAGCTATTTGCTTGGTATAAAAATCACCCTTTCCCGAAGCAGGACAGGCCTTATATAAAAAAGTATGGGTCCTATTGGAGCACAGGCAAAAATTTTGATCCCCATTTAACAATGGTTAAATACAAATCTCCTTCAGACGGGCCGAAGATGATTAAGAAAATGGGTAAATTTGGTTTTAATTTTTTGGCTGACACCGTTGCTTTGTGTGAGATAAATAAACACGGGCAAGTTTATAAAGTTTTAAAACAGTTTAAATTAAAATAATGCCTATTTCCGATCAGAGTTATTTGAATTGGCAAAGACAATTGTCTGCAAAAAAAATATTCCGCTGGTTTTGGGAATTTTGGGGGCTTTACATTCTCGGATTTTTTTATGCCGGAACGGTGTTGTTCTTTTTTCCCCGCTTTAGGATTTTAGCAGTTTTAGCTTTAATTACTTTTTTGTTTGCCAAGTTCGCAGTTAATGACTTAGTTTATTTTTTTTATAAAAGGCAGCGGCCTTACCAAAAGCTGAATTTTTCCCCGCCGGCTTCGCCGTTTTTCCTTTCCCGGTTGCATAAAAAATTCAACTCCATGCCTTCTGACCATGCCGCAAGCCTTATGGCTATCGCTTGCGTCTGTTTGGTATTTTTGCCTTGGCTGGGCGTATTGGGGTTAATGGCGACCATATTAGACGGTGTGGCCAGGGTGATTTTAGGCTATCACTATCCGTCCGATATTTTAGTCGGCTGGCTGGTGGGGGTATTATCGGCTTTAGCGGTGGTTCATTGGCTTGGACCGCTACTCTTTACCCATTAGGGGAATTTTGTTAGAATGGTTAAGAACTTAAGTAGGCCGGAGTGATGAAACTGGCAAACATACACAACTCAAAATCGTGCGCCGAAAGGCTTGTGGGTTCAAGTCCCACCTCCGGCACCAGACTTCGTTAAAGCTTCGTCTGGCCTTCGGCCACTACACTTGCAGCTTTTGCGAAGTCTGTCCGACGAAGCCTTGGCGAAGTCGGACCGGTTGAAATATTTAATTTTTATGGACGACATTACCGCACAACCAAACGTTACAATCCAGTCTTTAGACTCTTTAGCTGTGCCGCAAATCGGTACGCCCGCCTTCGCCAAGGCTTCCGACTTCGCTAAAGCTACGTCGGACAAGTCGGCGGGTGAAGCGGCCTTGCCGGCTGAGCCCGTCTTGCACGATTTGCCTTCTGCCCCGACATCGGCAACAACATTGCCGGATCCGGAAAAAGTTTCCTACGCCGACGCCAAGATCCAGGAAATTGAAGTAACTAAAATTTCCCCCAACCCCTTTCAGCCAAGAAAGGTTTTTGAACCGGCAGCGCTAAGGGAATTGGCTAATTCCATAAAAGAGCACGGCGTAATCCAGCCTTTGGTGGTTACCCAAACCCCGGTCGGTTACGAGATGGTGGTGGGGGAACGGCGTTTCCGCGCCGCGCAGCTGGCAGGTTTGGAAAAAGTGCCGGCCATCATCAAGGAAGCCATGGTGGACCAGACTAAGCTGGAGGTCGCGCTGATAGAAAATATCCAGCGGCAGGAACTAAACCCCATAGAAGAAGCGCAGGCCTATGAGCGCTTGATGAAGACCTTTAATTTGACGCAGGACCAGGTGGCAAAAAAAGTCGGCAAGAGCAGGCCGGCCGTGGCTAATACCGTCAGGTTATTGAACCTGCCGGCGGAAATCCAGCGCGCGGTTATAGAAGGCAAGCTTATGGAAGGCCATGCCAGGGCTTTGCTTGGCTTAAACGATCCGGAAAAAATGTTGCTAATGTACAAAGTGGTAATTGACCAGAACTTAAACGTGCGGCAGGTGGAAAGCAAAGTCCGCGATTTAATGGCCAAGCGCCAAATGGACTCCGCCGCGCCCGATCCCAAACTTTTGGCCATGGAAAGCGAACTGCGCGGCAAGCTGGGCACGCAGGTGAAAATCTCGCGCCAGGGGCAGGGCGGGAAAATTACCATTGAATTTTTTAGCGACGAAGAGCTGAATGAGATTATCCGCAAAATGGCCAAAGAGAATGCGGGGGAAGATTATCTTACTGTATAATATGCCGTTTGTGGAAAATTTTACTTGACAAAAAATCATTTTGTGATTATACTTCACTTACTTAAATTATTTTGTTTATGAAGAGCTCTCGCCAAAGCTGGATTATCTCCGTTCCGACCCTCTCCGAAGTCGTCCTTTTTGTTGCGCGTGGGGCAGTAAGGTGAAAGTGTAAAAAGTTTTAACTCACCAAACCTGCCCCGCAAAGGGCAGGTTTTTTTGAGAACATTAATAAAAATAATAGCCGAAATTCGCTAGAGCCTTGGCGAAGGCGGACAAAGCCTAAGTTTACAGTTAGTTGCAATTTTATCCTAAAAGTTTGAGGATAAGTTTGCAGCTCGTTGTCATCCAGGGCAGAGCTGTCGCAGGACGAAAGTCTGCGGCCCAATCATAGACTGATGGAGGAAACAAGGTGGTGGAAAAGGTCCCAGTTTGGATTGACGGCCAGAGGGTGTACCTCCGGGTCACGCGGCTTTACTGCCGGCACTGTCGCGCTTTCGAGCGCAAAGTGGTGGTAAACACCAAAGTCATACCAGACGGCAAGATGGACCTCTTGCCGGATGGCAAAGAAGTGGGGATATGCTTGGGGTGTTACGAATTCGGCCAGTATTTTGGCCGGTCGGAACCGCTTTTCCAGGCATTCACGCTGATGCCCGTAGCCGCGCGCGTGTGCGAGATGGAACTCGCAACCGTCGCCACCTGATCCGATATAGTGGGCATTAAGATTTGCGCCGGCGATAGCTAGGCCGACGACGGAGTCTTAACTGGCCCAAATTTGCTGGTCCCAACCAGGAGCCAGCGCTCACAACTCGCTCCGGCGAGTTAACCCCGAGGGACGTTGTTTGTTGATGGACTATCCAGTCTGTCATTCAGATAGCGTCTCCTCGGGTCGCTGTTTTTCACAATAAAAAAACCGCCTAACGGCGGTTATTTTCATTTGTGGTCGGGCTGCCGGGAATTGAACCCGGTCTACATGCACCCCATGCATGCGTACTACCGGTATACTACAGCCCGAGATTTCGGAATACTCCAAACATTATAACTAAAAGCCATATAAATATCAATTATTTTCTTATATAATATCGGTTTTTATGCTAAAATCACTTTATGAACAGGCAAATTATTTTAGCATCAGCATCGCCAAGAAGGTTGGAGATGTTTAAGCTTTTAAAGATAAAGTTTAAAGTTGTGGATTCGGGATATAAAGAGGTGGTTAACCCTAAACTTAGCCATAAAGAGCTGGTCCAGTTTTTGGCTTTGGGCAAGGCGCAGGCCACGGCAAAAAAATATCCAAAAGCGGTAATTGTCGCGGCAGACACAATGGTATCATTTAAGGGTAAAATTATCGGCAAACCAAAAAATAAGAAAGACGCGGAAAAAATGCTTAAAAGTTTTAGTGGTAAGGCGCAGGAACTTATTACTGGCGTGGCGGTTTTGGACGCGTCTACCAAACAGGTTAAAGTAGCGGTAGACAAAATTAAAATTTATTTTAAAAAATTATCAGACGCGGAAATATCGGCTTACGTAAAAAGCGGCGAGCCTTTTGGCAAAGCCGGAGGCTACAACTTACAGGGGCTTGGCTTTAACTTAATTCAGAAAATTGAGGGTGATTTTACCTGCGCCTTGGGCCTGCCCATGACCATAGTATTTAATGCTTTGGAAAAGTTGGAGGTGGAAGTTTAATTTTGCTATAATCAAAAGGTCAATATTGTTCGAGTTTGTCGAGAATATATTGACCTTAGAGAAAATTTTGGCTTCTCGACAAGCTCGAAGACTAAAATTTTTATCAGTTTTCAGCCAATTATGATCATAAAAGGAGAAAAAGTTATACTTCGTCCTATAAGGCTTTCCGACGCCCCGCGGTTTGTGAAGTGGTTTAATGATCCAAAATTCAACAAGTTTATGTTAGTCAGGAAAGCGACTCTGCGAGAGGAAATTAAATGGATAAAAGATTTGGCGAAAAAGAAAAAAACCGACCTGGTTTTTGCGATTGAAACCGAAAGCGGAAACCATATTGGTAGCGTAGGGTTACACCAGATTAATAAAGAATATGGCCATGCTACTTTGGGCATAATGATAGGTGGCAGGAGATATTGGAATAAGGGTTACGGAACTGACGCGTCCCGCGCTATTATCAATTACGGTTTTAAAAAAATGAAGCTTCATCGCATAGGTTTGGATGTATACGAATACAATCCTAGGGCGATAAAAGTTTATAAAAGATTGGGATTTAAAATTGAAGGCAGGAAAAGAGAACTGACAAAATTAAATGGAAAATATTATGACGCTTTTTATATGGGGTTGCTCGGGAGCGAGTGGAAAAAATAATTAATTTAATACATTCATACACGACTGTATGAATGTACGAAAAAATGAAAACAGCGTTAATTTCAGTTTACAATAAACAAGGGATCGCGGAGTTTGTCAAAGACTTGGCGGATTTGGGATTTAAGATTTTGGCGAGCAGTGGGACGGCCAAGGTCTTGTCGGAGGCCGGAATTGAGGTGACGGATGTAGCTTCGCTTGTCGGCGGGGCGATTTTGGGGCATCGCGTGGTTACGTTGTCGCGTGAAATCCATGCAGGACTTTTGGCGCGGGATGTTAAGGGAGACCGTGATGAACTGGAACGGTTAAACATTCCTTGGATAGATTTGGTTTGCGTGGACTTGTATCCGTTATCGGAGGAGATCGCTAAGTGGGATCAAAGAACCCTCACCCGTCACCCTTTCGCCTCCGCCAAGGCTACGGCGGACAGGTCGGGTGGCACCCTCTCCCAAAGGGAGAGGGAGAAAATGACTTCGGCTATAATCGAAAAAACCGATATAGGCGGGCCGGCAATGTTAAGGAGCGCGGCTAAAGGCAGGAGAATTGTAGTTTGCGACCCGGCCGATCGCCAATCCGTTATCAGCTGGCTAAAAAACGAGCAACCCGACAAAGAACAGTTTATTGCATCGCTGGCCGCGAAAGCCGAAGCCGTGGTGGCGGATTATTGTTTGGTTTCGGCGCAGTATCACAGTGGCGGTGATTATGAAGGCATGGTTGGGCATCAGGTTGTGGTCTGCAAATATGGGGAAAACGGATATCAAACGCCTGCCGGGCTTTATCGAGTTTCCGGCGGCGACGAGTTGGCTTTATTGAAATTTAAAGTTTTAGCCGGCATGGCCCCGAGTTACAATAATTGGGCGGATGTTGACCGGCTGCTTCAAACCATGACGCATATTGCCTCGGGGTTTGACGTGAATTTTCATCAGACGCCAAAAATCGCGGTCGGGGTTAAGCACGGCAATCCCTGCGGCGCGGCGGTCGGCCAAGATAAATCGGAAGTTATCAAAAAAATGCTGGAAGGGGATTTGCGCGCGATTTTTGGCGGCCTTGTTATGGTAAATTTTCCGGTTGATGAAAGCTTGGCCGAAGTTTTATTAACTCATAAAATGGAAAACGGCAGAAGGCTGCTGGACGGCATAATCGCGCTTTCGTTTACAACGGAAGCGATAAAAATGCTTAAACGAAAAGGCGACAAATGCCGGTTCATGGTTAATAAGGCATTATTGTCGTTAAATAAAAATTCTTTAGACATCCATAAACGCTTGCGTTACGTGCGCGGCGGATTTTTGGCTCAGCCGAATTATACTTTTGTTTTGGATTTTAAGAGTAAATCGTTGGAGAAGGCCGGACAGGCAACCGGCGAGCAGGAAAAAGATATGCTGCTGGCCTGGGCCATTGGTTCAACTTCCAACAGTAATACGGTCAGTTTGGTAAAAAACGGCATGTTGCTCGGCAATGGCGTGGGACAGCAGGACAGGGTCGGTTGCTGCCAGTTGGCGATTAAACGCGCTATTGATGCCGGCCATAAAATCCAAGGTGCCGTGGCTTACAGCGACAGTTTTTTTCCTTTTGTGGACGGGCCGCAGACTTTGGCCGATGCCGGAATTTCCGCAATTTTCGCTACCAGCGGCAGCGTCAGGGATGCGGACGTAAAAAAGTTTTGCCAGGAAAAGAATATCGGGTTATACTTAATACCCGACAGCGAGGCCAGGGGATTTTTTGGTCACTAGTTTGATTGACAAGATCGGCATGAATTAAAAGAATGACAAGAATACTCTGCAAATTTAAGAATTTGTTGTAGTTAAATTTTGAACCTTAAATCTTTAATCTAATATCTATGTCTCACTACGTATGCACTGGCGGTTGCGGCGGGGTGTCGGATACCCCGGGCATCTGCCAAGCCGAAAGTTGCTCGCTTTTTGGCCAGTCCCTAAAAGAATGTAATTGCACGGACGGTAAACACGAGGAAGTTTTTGCTAAGGCCGAAAATGCCGACAAGCAAGGTCGGTAATCATCAGATATTCCAATAAGGGGCATCCTTTTGTTGCAAAAGGATGCCCCTTATTCTTTACTGGTCAATCAGAGTTTTTACGGTCGAAGTCAGCGCTGCATTACCGGTAGCCGCGGTCAGTTTGGTCGGCCAGGCTTTGTCGCCAACATCAATGTCCGGCAAAACGCCGTTGTCCTGGATAGGTGGCTGACCTTGCACAACCGTCAGGGCGGTGACCAAGTGCACCGAATAAATCTGGTTAAAATCAAACTGGTTGCTAATGGAAAAGGGCTGTTCGTTTTCTACCGTGCCCCAGCCGAAAGTTTTGTTGCCCACCAAAATGCCGACATTGAATTTTTTAAGCGCCCCGGCCAAAAGTTCGGTGGAAGATTGGTCTTGGCCGTCAATCAAAATTACAATATGCTTAAAGCGCGCCAGAGCCGGCAATACGTTAGCCGTGGTCTGGAATGATTGGTAGTTGCCCTGATGCAAAAATTGATAGGCGACCTGGTTTTGGCCGACAAAGAAGCCGAGCATCTGTGGAATTATGTCCAGGTAACCGCCAATATTGCCGCGTAAATCAAAAATCAGAGTGTCCAGCTTAGGTGGCTGGCTGCTTACGGAATTGACTGCATCGGTAAATTCTTTAATTGAGGTGCTCGGCGAAAAACGGACAAAGTGCATATAAAAAATTTCCGACGACAGCTGTTTGTTGACAATGGTGGCTTGGATGCCTTGCGTGTCGTACAATTGTTTGCTTGAGGGTTGGGACAGGGTGGCGTAGGCATTGTTGATTTTTGCCAATTTTTGCTTGGCCGCGGGCGTATTTTGTTTATTTAAAGCCGCGGACTGCTGTTGGTAGGACTGCTGGATCTGTTGGGGGCTGGCGTTTTGGCCTAAGCCCAAATCCGCGTAAAGGTTTTGGTTGGGGTTAATATTATTGAGTTCGTACATCAGCGCTTGCTGGGAGGCCTGGGTGTAAAGGGCACTGCGGCCGGTCGGCGGCAGGTTGTTTAAGACATTGGCGGACAGCAGAGAGGCATAGAGGTTTTGCTGTTGGATGGTAAAACCGGCCATGGCTTGGGTCATCATTGTTTCCAGCCCCGCTTTATTGGGGCTCGGCAAAGGCACATGTTTGCCCAGCAGTTTATCGGAAGCGTCCTGATAGAGCTTGGTCAGCTGCTGGTCGGAAATGTTATCCCAATAATTTTTTTGGATGGTGTCGTAGACTTCGTCGGTAAAGGCCAGGTAAGTGTTTTTGGTCTGCGCGGCGGCCGGCGTGGATTTACTCTGTTTGATTTTTACCGCAGCAAAAACCGCGGCGCCTATTAATATTGCCGCAATCAGTATCCAGGCTATTAGATTGGGGTTAAGCTTTTTCATACTTTATTATTATACCAAACAAAACCCCGCCCCTCGACTTCGCTCGGGGCGGGGTTAATTAATCTGGTTATTTTGCGGCTTTAGCCTGGGTTTTTATGCATTTGGTGCAGGCTTTTACCCTTTTACCGTCAAAAACCGCGTATTGCAAATTCGGCAACAGCCTGCGGATGGAGGCTCTCATGGAGTGGGAACGTTTTATGGTGCGGGAATAAATTTTGCCGCATTGGGTGCACATTCTTGGCATAAAAATATTTAGTCTTCGACCCTGTGGAGAAACTAAATATTTTTAGTTCTCGACAAACTCGAACAATATTGATTAAATCAAGTCTTTGATAGATTATCATAATATGATAAAATAAGCAAGTATGGAAATAATAATTGTATTAATTATCCTATTATTTTCCGCCATTGTGCATGAAGTCAGCCACGGACTGATGGCGGAAAAACTGGGCGACGACACGGCGCGGGAGCAGGGGAGAATTACCCTAAATCCTATATCCCACATAGACCCTTACGGTACTATACTCTTGCCGATTTTAATGTATTTTGCCCAGGCGCCGTTTACCGCGCATCCCATAATTTTTGGCGCGGCCAAGCCGGTGCCGGTAAACTTCAGCCAGCTTAAACCAAGAAAACTCGGCATGATTTTGGTTTCCCTGGCCGGGCCGTTTTCTAATTACGCTTTGGCGGTTTTGTTCGGCGTAATTATAAAGCTTGGTTTGTCTAACAGCATATCTTACCCGATTTTAGTGGATGCGATTTTTGTAAACCTTTTGCTCGGCACGTTTAATTTAATTCCCATTCCGCCGCTGGACGGCAGCAAGGTTTTTGCCGCGCTTTTGCCGGACGAAGTTATGTACAGAATTTTGTCGTGGGAGCGCTGGGGGTTTATTTTGGTCTTGGTATTTTTGTATTTGGGTTGGCTGGGGAATATTTTATTGCCGGTACTAAGCCTTTTTAGCAGGATATTCGGAATTGATTTTGGGCTTTGACAAAATTTTAATAAGCAAGTATAATACTAACAATTAAATAAGGAACCTCCCGCTCTGGCGGGAAATTACTCAATTTAAGTCGATTTGGCCGGGAAGAACCCTCATCCGCCACCCTTTGGGTGGCACCTTCTCTCAAAGGGAGAAGGAAAGAAGGAAAGGGCTATGCATCAAAAGGTTTCAGATGAGTACCGGCCGAACGAAGTAGCAAAAAATCCTTTTTTGCTTGGGATTTTTTTGTTGCAATAGATTTTTAATCATTATTTTTCTCCCCAAAGCTTGGGGAGATGTCCCGAGCGGGAGCGAGGGATAGAGAGGTTTGAACCTTACTTTTAACCTCTCCCCCGACCCCTCTCCATGAATTGGAGAGGGGAGCCCAATAAGGAAAAAGATTCTTATGCCAACTATAAATCAACTCGTTCGTAGTGGCCGGCACGCTTTTAAATACAAAAGCAAGAGCCCGGCGCTGATGCGCAGACAAAACTTGATTAAGAATAAAACTTTGTTTATAAAAACCGGGGCGCCGTTTATGCGCGGCGTGTGCTTAAAGGTTTATACCACCACGCCTAAAAAGCCGAATTCGGCTTTGCGCAAAGTCGCCAAGGTCAAGCTGACCAACGGCATGGAAGTTATTGCTTACATTCCCGGCATCGGCCACAACTTGCAAGAGCACAGTGTGGTAATGATCCGCGGCGGCAGGGTAAAAGATTTGCCCGGCGTGCGCTACCACATTATTCGCGGGAAATTGGATACGTTAGGCGTTGACGGTCGTGAACGCTCAAGAAGCAAGTATGGAGCAAAAAAGAAATAAGCAACCAGTAGGACGTAGGGAAGTAGGAAGGTAGACTAAGCTACTGGCCTACATCCTACCAACCTACGAGCTAAACATATGCCAAGAAAATCCAGAAGTTACGATAAACATATCCCGGCGCCCGACCCGAAATACGGCAGCGTAAAATACGCTAAATTTATTAATTATATAATGGAGCGCGGGAAAAAGAACGTGGCGCGCAAGATTTTTTACGATGCCTTGGATATTGTCGGCGAAAAAGTCGTTGCCGCGCCTGTGGCAGCTCCTGCTCCGGTAAAGCCGGCTATGGAGGTTAAAGGTAAATCAGCCGATAAAAAATCCGTCATTGAAGCTAAAACGGTTGAAGAAAAGCCGCAAGTCCATGCCGAGGGAAAACAGAAAGCGCAGGACAAAAAGTTGGACGGACGTACGGTTTTTGATATCGCATTAAAAAACGTGGCGCCGATTATGGAATTAAAATCACGCAGAATCGGCGGCGCCAACTACCAGGTGCCTATGGAAGTGCAGGAACCGCGCAAAACAACCTTGGGCATGCGCTGGCTTTTGACCGCGGCCAGGAGCAAAAAAGGCATGCGCATGGCCGAGCGTTTGGCCGGCGAGATAATGGATGCTTACAACAAGACCGGCATAGCCATGAAGAAGCGCGAAGACGTCCACCGCATGGCCGAAGCCAACAAGGCTTTCGCGCATTTTGCGAGGTTTGGCAGGAGATAAAAAATTAAAAATTATTGAAACTATGTCAAGAGAATATCCTATTGAAGTTACAAGAAATATCGGCATTATCGCCCACATAGATGCCGGCAAAACAACCGTCACCGAAGGCGTTTTGTATAACACCGGCATGGTCCACAAAATCGGCGCGGTGCACGAAGGTGATACCGTTACCGACTGGATGGAGCAGGAGCGCGAGCGCGGCATTACCATTACCGCCGCGGCCGTAACCTGCTATTGGGTGCCAAAATTTATTAAATTGGCTAACGACATTAATCCCGTTAGAAGTCAGACGCCAGGGGCGTCTGCTGGTGCGCGAGCGCACCAGACTTCTAACGGGATAAAGCATAAAATAAATATTATAGACACTCCCGGCCACGTGGACTTTACCGTGGAAGTGGAGCGGTCTTTGCGCGTGCTGGACGGCGCGGTGGTCGTGTTTGACGGCAAAATGGGCGTGGAGCCGCAAAGCGAAACCGTGTGGCGCCAGGCTGACAAATACCACGTGCCGCGCATGTGCTTTATCAACAAAATCAACCAGACCGGCGGAGACTTTTACAAGTCGCTGGACTCAATCCATAAAAGATTATCGCCGAACGCTTTTCCCATCCAGTTGCCCATAGGCTTTGAAAAAGACATTTGCGGGGTGGTGGATTTGATAAACATGAAAGCTTACACTTACAAGGATTTTACGGACAAGGAATTTACCGTGGGCGAAGTTCCGGCCGACATGCTGGAAAAGGCCAAAGAATGGCGCCACAAGCTTTTGGAAAAAGTCGTGGAGAGCGATGACGTAATAATGGAAAAATATTTGTCCGGACAGGAGCTAACGGAAACCGAAGTTTTAACGGCTATCCGCAAGGCCGTGCAGGGCGGACAGTTCTTCCCGGTTTTGGGCGGAGACGGCCGGGGCATTATTGTGCAGACTATTTTGGATGCCGTAACCAACTTTTTGCCGAGCCCGGTAGACCGCGGCAATATCAAAGGCCATGACCTTAAAACTGGTATGGAGATAGAAAGAAAGCCCAGCGATGACGAGCCTTTTACCGCTTTGGCTTTTAAAATCGCCACCGATGCTTTTGTCGGAAGGTTGTGTTTTTTCCGCGTTTACGCCGGGCATTTGGAAGCTGGCTCCTACGTGCTTAACGCGCGAACGGAAAATAAAGAGCGCGTGGGGCGCATTGTGCGCATGAAGGCGGATGAACGCGAAGAAGTCAAGGAAGTTTTTGCCGGCGATATTTGCGCGCTGGTCGGGCCCAAAGATACTTTTACCGGAGACACTTTGTGCGACGTGGAAAAACCCATTGTCCTGGAAAGAATCAAGTTTGCCGAGCCGGTAATCCACATGTCCATTGAGCCCAAGACCAAAGCCGACCAGGAAAAAATGGGCATCGCGCTTTCCAAACTCGCCGAAGAAGACCCGACTTTTAAACTTTCCACCAACGAGGAAACCCAGCAGACCATTATTGGCGGGATGGGCGAACTCCATTTGGAAATCATTGTGGACAGGATGAAGCGCGAATTTAAAGTGGAAGCCAATGTGGGCAAGCCGGAAGTCGCGTATAAAGAAACCATCAAAAAAACGGCCGAAGCCGAAAGCAAATACATCCGCCAAACCGGCGGCCGCGGGCAATACGGGCATGTTTATTTGCGCGTAGAGCCGCTGCAGCGCGGTAAAGGCTATGAGTTTGTGGATGAAGTTGTCGGCGGCGTTATTCCCAAAGAATACATTAAGCCGATAGACAAAGGCATCCAGGAAAGCGCGGCTAACGGCGTCATTGCCGGATATCCTTTGGTGGACTTTAGGGCCGCGGTATTCGATGGTTCCTACCACGAAGTTGACTCTTCGGAAATGGCGTTTAAAATTGCCGCTTCCAAGGGCTTGCAGGACGCGGTCAAAAAAGCCGACCCGGTTATTTTGGAGCCGATTATGAAGGTAGAAGTTACCACGCCGGAAGTCAATATGGGCGACGTGATTGGGGATTTGAATTCCAAGCGCGCGCAGATAAATGAAATGACGGGCAAGTTGCATTTAAAAGTTATTGATGCGATGGTGCCGCTTTCTGAAATGTTTGGTTATGCCACGGCTCTTCGTTCCATGACACAAGGACAAGCTAGCTACACTATGGAGTTTGACCATTACGCCGAAGTGCCTAG
The DNA here is from genome assembly GCA_963768175.1 of Candidatus Doudnaibacteriota bacterium. GTDB lineage: Bacteria > Patescibacteriota > Doudnabacteria > UBA920 > UBA920 > PALSA-1336. Next base: position 52,646 of record CAVYGQ010000001.1, read on the forward strand.
GAACGTCGCGGCCGGGATTATTGAGAGCAGGGCCGGGATTAATGTACGTAAGGGGATGTAAACCGCTGAATGAACGCGGATTGCTACGCTGATTAGACGCTGAATAAGGGCGGCCTACGGCCGCCCTTTTATATAGTTGTCATTGCGAGGAGCCTCGAGTGCATCCGAGAGGCGACGAAGCAATCTTATTTTGTGTCATTCCGGAATTTTGCGGAGCAAAATATCCGGAATCTAGATTCCCGCTTTCGCGGGAATGACATGAATATTCTGGAAAAAGAAAAAGCCCGCTGCGCCGTGGAGGTTCGCAGTAGGCAGTTGAGCCGCAGTTCCGTCGGAACCGCCGGGAGGCGGGTGGGGGAAAAGGGCGCGGATATGTGGCGACCACTCGGGCAGTGTCGGGGTTATTGGTATTTCTTTTCCAGGCACCGAACTGCATAACCGATTGCCATCCCCATTGCGAGTAAGCCCGTGACGGGCCAAGTCAGATTAAGCAGGTAATGGCCGGCCAACAGACCGAGACCCATTATGGCCCACATACAGCCTCCTTTCGTGGAACACCAAGAATAGCAAAGAGACAAGCAGTTGTAAAGGCTTAAGAACAGGGGTATAATCAATAGCAGATATTAGGATATTGATTGATATTAAGATATTAAACACATGACAAATCTAAATGATTTAATTAATCTAGCTAAAGCCGATGGAGGCAAGTTTTTTGTCATTGACGAGAGCGGGGATGCTAAGTTGGTGATAATGAGCGTGGAAGATTACCAGCGCCTGCTACTCGGCAAGCTCCAGCGCCAGGTAATGGATGTGGAAAGCATCAACAAGGAAATTTTAAAAGCCCAGCTGGAAGAGCAGCCTTCGTCGCCCGCACCGCAAACCAAAGGCCCGACTGTCGTCAACAGGCCGCAAGTCCATCAACAGCGCAATTCCGTTGATTTGCGCGCGGAAGTTATAGACCCGAGTTTTGATTTTGAAGGCCCGAAGGTGGAAATAGATGATTTGTAAAACGCTGATTTCACGCTGATAAGGACGCTGAAATTACGCTGATGACAGGCGTGCCCATTCCGGAATTTTTGATTGAAATAAGATTATCATCGGCAATCAAAAATATCCGGAATCCAGAAACATATACATTATCATCTTAAAATCAAAATAGTGTGCAAGAAAAATTATATTACGTTTACATATTAGCCAACCACAAAAACGGGACTTTGTATACCGGATTTGCAAGCAACCTTGTGCAAAGGACATTTACCCATAAAAACGATATTGTTAAAGGTTTTACGCAGAAATATCAAGTTCATCGGCTGATGCATTATGAAGTTTTTGAAGACCGGGACGAAGCCCTAAAACGCGAAAAACAGCTTAAAAAATGGCATAGAAAATGGAAACTGGAGCTTATTGAAGAAACGAATCCCGATTGGAAAGATCTTTACGATAAAATTGCAGGTTAAATTATTTATTCTGGACCCCGGATATTTTCCAGACGATGAATTGCTTAAACTGAAAAATTCCGGGGTGGAGACACCTGTTTTATGAAAAGGATACTGTTAGCATCAATAACAATTTTAACAATTTTTCTTTTAGCCGCCGGATGCTCTAAAACGCAGCCGGCGGTTCAGACTGCGCCGGTAAGCCAAAATCAACCGTCACAAAACCAGCAGGCAAATCTATCACCGGTTTCCGCGACCACTACCCCACAAAAATCGGCAGCTTCCACTACGCCGCTGACCCTGAATGTTTACAACAATGCCGCGGAGCATTTTAAGGTTTTATATTTAAGTTATTTTAAACTTTTTACTCCGGCAAGTATAAAAGCAAATAATCCCAAGAGCGTAAATTTTTCCGCCTGCGTGCCGTATGGAATAATGCCGGGCTGGTGTTTTGTGTTAAATAATCAGCCTTATGCGGATACAAATTTGGAATCGGCGGGAGTAGCGATATCAATCTTAAAAAATAAAACCGGTATTGCCGATTGCGGGAATTTTAGCGCGCAGGATTTGGAGGGCGGCCATACCACAAGCCCGGTGCAGGCCAACGGCGTGGTTTTTGTTACGGCCACCGCCTCCGACGCCGGAGCCGGCAATTTTAGCGAAACTCATTTTAACAGGGCATTTTACGGAACAACCTGTTATGAAGTAGATGAAACTGCCAGGTGGGCTAACGCGGAGGTTTTTGACCCGCCAAGAACGGAGTTTGACCGGACAGATGTTTGGGGCAAGCTGGATGTTTTGAGGAACGGCTTTCAATTTGTTAAATAATGAAATGAGGAAATATTTTGTTATCGCATCAATTTTCCTTTTAGCCACCGGCTGTGCAAAACAGCCCGTCTTGCCCAGCGCGGGCCGAGGCGGACAACCCCTAATTCAGACTGCGCCGATAAGCCAAAACCAACCGGCGCAAAATCAGGCGACATCCACGCCGGATCAAACCGCGACTTCCACTACAATATCGCTTCCGGTTAAGTATGATAATGCCCAATACGGATTTATTTTTTTTCTGCCCGCCGACTGGCAGGGGTATTCCATTTTGAACAAAACATGGCAAGGCACTCCCGCGGCTTCCGAAGGCGATGTAAATGCCGTTAAAGTCAGCGGACCTTTAATTTATATCCGCAATCCAAACTGGACAACCAAAAATCCTTATGAAGATATCCCGGTTGCGGTTTTTACACCGGATCAATGGGATCAAGTCCAAGCAGGACAGCTTGATGTTTACGCCGCCCCGTTCCCGCCATCCGAGCTCGGGCGTAATAAGAATTATGTTTTTGGCCTGCCTCCCCGTTATAATTACGATTTTCGTGCAGGATTTGAGGAAGTCGAAAAGATAATGCAGAATAATCCTTTGGTTGGTTATTAATAATCATGGATTTAACCCCATTAGAAGTCAATGCCTAAAGGCATCAGTTGGCGCGATGCGCGCCAGATTTTTAACAGGGTTGACAAATTTGATAAATAACTTTAAAATAAGTTGTAGTTAAAAAATTAATTTTTGCTCTGGATTCCAATACGCCCCTGCTTCGCTTCCCCCTTCGCTAAAGCTTCGGGGGACAAGAAAGCTTCGCAGGGCAGGGAAAAAAAGAGATAAACCCTTGGTCTTGTGCCAAAGATCGATCAGGCACAGTGCCTAGGGTTTCTCGGGCAAATATCGCCCCCAGAATGGGGGAAAAGAAAGGTTAAAACAATGGCAGAAAAATTTGACCGCAGCAAGACGCACGTCAATGTGGGAACCATCGGCCACGTAGACCACGGAAAAACCACTTTGACCGCCGCGATTACCATGGTGCTCGCCAAAACCGGCGGAGCCAAGGTCCGCCCTTACGACAGCATTGACAATGCCCCGGAAGAAAAAGCCCGCGGCATTACCATTAACACCGCGCACGTGGAATATTCCACGGCCAAGCGCCACTACGCGCACGTGGACTGTCCGGGGCACGCCGACTACATCAAAAACATGATTACCGGCGCCGCCCAAATGGACGGAGCGATTTTGGTGGTTTCGGCCGCCGACGGCCCAATGCCCCAGACCCGCGAACATATTTTATTGGCCAGCCAAGTCGGCGTTAAGTACATTGTGGTTTACATGAACAAGTGCGACATGGTCCAGGATGCCGAACTTTTGGATTTGGTGGAAGAGGAAATCCGCGATCTTTTGACTAAATATGGTTATCCCGGAAAAGATACTCCGATTATCCGCGGCAGCGCCTTAAAAGCCCTGGAAGGGGATGCCAGCGAGATGGGTGAAGGTTCCGTTAAAAAATTGCTTGATGCTTTGGACACTTATATTCCGGATCCGAAGCGCGAAACCGACAAGCCGTTTTTGATGCCCATAGAAGATATTTTTTCCATTGAAGGCAGAGGAACCGTGGTTACCGGCAGGATTGAACGCGGAGAAATTAAGTTAAACGAAGAAGTGGAAATTGTCGGCTTAAGGCCCACCCAAAAAACCGTGGTTACCGGTATTGAAATGTTCAACAAACAGCTGGACAGCGGTATGGCCGGCGATAACGCCGGAGTTTTGCTCCGCGGCACCAAGAAAGAGGAAGTGGAACGCGGACAGGTTTTGTGCAAACCAGGTACTATTACCCCGCACACGGAATTTGAAGGCGAAATTTATATTTTGACCAAAGAAGAAGGCGGACGCCATACCCCGTTCTTTAAGGGTTATAAGCCGCAATTCTATATCCGCACCACGGACGTAACCGGCGATGTAACTCTTCCTGAAGGCCAGGAAATGGTTATGCCCGGCGACACCGTGAAATTAGTCATTAAGCTGATTACCCCGGTCGCTTTGGAAGAAAAAAGCAAATTCGCTATTAGAGAGGGTGGTCATACCGTGGGTGCGGGCGTAGTTACTAAGATCATCAAGTAAAAAGATAAACACGGACTGATAATGGATTAACACGAAAAAGGACTGTCCTTGTTTAGGACAGTCCTTTTGGTTATGTACGTTTGTTTATCTGGTTGACTACAACTGCTTAAAACCGCGGCCGCGGTTTTAAGCAGTAACTTCTTCTTTCCACTCGCAAATGTTTGTGGGCGGGAAGAAGGGGACGAACAAACAGCGTTCGTCCCAAAGTGCATACCCTGAACCGCTAAAGAGCGGTTCAGCCGCTCGGATTGCCCGAGCAGCTCTGCCAGGATTTTGGCTATTTGTATATGAGGCGTGTCGCCTCTCCCAGAGAGCGGAGGCGGCGCCAGTCAATTGCTACGGGGATTGGTGCGGAGACGGGGTACCATCTCCTCCAGCTCCCTTCTGACCGGCAGGCCCAGATGGGACGGGCGAATTTGTCCACGAAAACTACCGTGGAAGATTCCGAGCCGCCGATGCGGGCGACCGCCTCTGCTGGCGGCCGAACGGCGGTCGTCCCCTTTGCGAAGCAGACTTCCTTCGGTCTGGGGTCGTTCCTGTGGGAGAAACACATCCGCCTTGCCTGTTGCAAGGTGACGTGCTCTTCTCGCCGTTCGGCCCGGATTTTGGGCAGGGTGCAGCGCTCCCACAGCCGGGTAGCTATCAGGCTCGCCGGGCACGGCCGGATGAGGAACTCCACCCCTCCGAACTTCAATGTATGACCGATGTACGATCGGTCCAAACGCATACGGAATAGCGCGTCGACCACATACAGTGGGCCGACGGCCGCGTTGGTGTGATAGCCCTTCTGTCTTACTTCTTCAAAATCCCCCGGCTTTGGGGGCTCACTGAAGAAGCGGGTATGAATCCCATACCCGATCCCCGAAAGGATCGTGTCCTCCAGGCCGGCTACTCCAGCCTCGAAGTCCACTAGCAACAACATCTTCGCCATTTTCTTACTCCTTCCCTTGCCAGTCACCTTGCGCCAGCTGGCGCAAAGCGAAATTCTGGGCTTATAGGGAGCAAACCAATTATCTTTAAAAGTTAGGATTTAGATAATCAATTTGTTCCCTATAAGAGTTGTTAGGAAAGAAATAAGGCAATCTATTTTATTTTGTCAAAGAACTAACCGATTGTCTGATGCCTAAATTTAGCTTCTCCACAAGGTCGAAGACTAAATATTTAGCATTCGGCAATACTGGCTCCAAAATCTTATTTCAGATTTTGAAGTAATATTATAGCATATATTCAATTTTTTGTCAATACTGCCCATTTCTATTGACAAAAGCTACATCTTACTATAAACTATTGCAAGTATGTTATTGTAACGCGGAAGGACGCGGAATTTAACGCGGAACAACGCGGAAGCTATATTTTTATCAATTAATAAGGCAAAAGTCGCCAGTTTTAGATTTGCGGACAAGGTCTTTAAAAAATGGATAAGGAAGCCCAAGCTCCAAAGATTCGCATAAAGATAAAAGCTTATGACCATAAGCTTATTGATCAAAGTGCGAAACAGATTGTAGAGACCGCCAAACGCACCGGCGCGTCTATTTCGGGCCCGATTCCGCTTCCTACGGAAAAGACCAAGTATACCGTGCTTCGCTCCACCTTTGTGCACAAAGACAGCCGCGAACAGTTTGAAATGCGCGTCCATAAACGGCTGATTGATATTTTAAACGCCACGCCAAAAACCATAGATTCTTTAACGAACTTGAATTTACCGGCGGGAGTTGACGTAGAAATCAAAATGAGCTAAAGCTCATTTCTAGTTATAAAGTTGAAAGTTATAAAGTTAATAAAGTAAGTGAATTAGTTCTATTTTTCTTAGAGCTATAAGAAGGCCTAAGAAAATAACCCTCTCTGCCCGCCTTCGGCGGACATCTCCCCCAAAGGGGGAGAGAAATAAGGAAAGGCTATGTAGAAAACGATTTGCTCCAAACATTATCAAGTTTTTGATATTATTGCGGGCAAATCGGCCCCGCATTTTTATTTAGCAAGTAGGAAGGTAGCAAGTAGCTTGTAGCAACCGCAAGGCTACCGCCCTACTATCCTACAAGCTACAAGCTAAAGTTATGAATTTTTTATTAGGCAGAAAATTAAATATGACCCAGTATTTTGACGAAGCCACGGGCGAAGTAATCCCGGTGACCGTTATTTCGGCCGTCCCGATGACTGTAACGCAAGTCAAGGAAGCCGCCGGCAAAGACAAATACAGCGCGGTTCAGGTTGGCATAGATAAAAAGAACCCTTCGACTTCGCTCAGGGCAAGAAAGCAGTCTAAATCTTTACAGGGACACTTAAAGGGTTTGGGTGCTTTTGCCGTTTTATCGGAGTTCAGGGTGAACGACGCAAACAGCTATAAAAAAGGCCAAAAGGTAGATATTTCCGGCTTTAAGCCTGGTGAAATGGTCAATGTGGAAGGAACAAGCAAAGGCCGCGGTTTTGCCGGCGCGATGAAGCGCCACGGTTTTGCCGGTTTTCCCATGTCCCACGGCCACAACAGGCCGCGCTCTGTGGGATCTATCGGCCAACGTTTTCCCCAGCATACCAGAAAAGGTATGCGCATGGCCGGCCATATGGGCAACATCGGCGTTACCGTAAAGAACTTGCAGGTTGTGGAAGTTGACCCCAAGAAGAATCTGATTAGCTTAAAAGGTGCCGTACCGGGACATCCTCACGCTTTGGTTAAAATAATTTCCACCGGAAGAGTTAAAGCTTTGGTAAAAGTGGAAGTTGTGAAGGAAGAGAAAAAGAAGAAGTGACGCCAGGCTTGGCGTCATCCTGAGTCCGCTCTAAGCAAATCTAGGCGGACGAAGGATCTCATCAAAGTTTAAGAGATTCCTCGGTCGGCTGCACTCCCTCGGAATGACGCCGGATGACGGAAGTTATGAATCTATGAAGACGAATCTTTACAATCAAAAAGGTGAAACTATCGGCGATGTGGAATTAAACCCAAAGATTTTTGAGGTTAAACCCAACGAACATCTTTTAGCCGAAGCGGTAAGGATACAATTATCCAATTCCCGCCAGGGCACCAGCAATACTAAAACCCGCGGCGAAGTATCCGGCGGCGGCAAAAAGCCCTGGAAGCAAAAAGGCACCGGCCGCGCCCGCGCAGGCTCAAGCAGAAGCCCGATTTGGCGCCACGGCGGCATTACTTTTGGCCCCGCTCAAACCGCAATTGGGAATTAAAAATCAACAAAAAGGCCAAGACCGCGGCGCTGTTTATGTCCCTTTCCGACAAGGCCAAAGAAAAGCAGTTTTTTGTCATTGACCAAATTGTTTTAGAAAACCCCAAGACCAAGGAATTCGTCGCAGTGTTAAAAGGTTTGGAAGCGAAGCTTTCCGTCGAAGGCGGATCCGCCTTTGGCGGAAAGAATTTGGGCAAGAAGCAAATGCTTATTCTTCCAAGAAAAGACGCAAAGCTAGTCCGTGCTACCAGCAATTTACAATCGGTCAATACCGTTTTGGCAAACAGCCTGAACCTGGTGGATGTAATAACGGCTAACAGCATTATCGCGCTTAAAGACAGTTTGCCGGTCATAGAGAAAGTATATCTTAAAAAAAGCAAGTAAAATGACAAAAACGACGGAAATGACAAAAATGAGCAAAAATAAACTACAGTTCTAATTTTTGTCATTTATTTAATTTTTTTAATTTTTGTTCATTAATTTTATGGCCATTTTTTCCAAAAAACCAGAAACTGACGAGAAGGTTGAATATAAAACGGATGACAAACCTTCCGCTACTGTCGGCAATGGCCCGACAATAAAAATCCCTACCATTTTAATCCAGCCCAGAATTTCCGAAAAAGCGGGTAGCTTAGCGCAAATGAACAAGTATGTTTTTTTGGTCGCAAAAGCCGCCAATAAAGTAGAGGTCAAAAAAGCGGTGGAAGCGGTTTATAAAGTCAAAGTCACGCAAGTTAACGTTATAAATAATTATGGGAAGAAAAGAAATTATGGACAGACAAAAGGCGTAACCTCGGATTTTAAAAAAGCAATAGTAACACTAAAAGCTGGAGATAAAATAGAAGGGATAACGGAGACTATTTAAATGACAAGAATGACATGATTGAGCAAGAATGACAAGGATCGCTGCAGTCAAATCATGTCAATCATTTAAATCTTTTAATTCATGTTCAATTAATCTATGGCGGTAAAACTTTACAAACCAACAAGTGCCGGACGGCGCATCCAAAGTGTGACCGATTATTCGGTATTGCGGAAAAAGTACAAAACACCTAAAGGATTAATAGTGAGCAAAGCCAAGCCGGCCGGCCGCAATAATAGCGGCAAGATCACCGTGCGCCATCAGGGCGGCGGAGCCATCCGCAAAACCAGGATTGTGGATTTTTCCCGGGCCGATAAAAAAGACATTCCGGCAAAAGTTTTGACCATAGAGTACGATCCGACCCGCACCGCATTTATATCTTTGGTGTCCTACAAAGACGGCAGTAAGCGTTTTATTTTAACCCCACAGGGCTTGAAAGTCGGCGACAAGGTGATGTTTGGGGAAAATGCCGAAATCCTTCCCGGCAACAGGCTAATGTTAAAAAATATTCCGGTCGGCTCTTTTGTTCATGATATTGAATTAATTCCCGGCCAGGGCGGGAAAATTGCCCGCAGTGCCGGCAATTATGCCATACTCCAGACTGTGGAAGCCGGTTATTCTTTGCTGAAAATGCCGAGCGGCGAGATACGCAAAGTCCGCGAAACTTGTTTGGCCTCCATTGGCCAGCTCGCCAACGCGGATTGGATGAATGTCAGAATAGGCAAGGCCGGCCGGATGCGGCATATGGGCTGGCGGCCCACAGTCCGCGGTAAAGTGATGAACCCGGTGGACCACCCGCACGGCGGAGGCGAGGGCCACAACCCGATTGGTATGAAATACCCAAAAACCCCGTGGGGCAAGCATGCTTTGGGGGTGAAGACGAGGTTAAAGAAAAAGTATAGCAACAGTTTTATAGTTAAACGAAGATCTAAGTAAGCAAACAACCAAGGGGCATCCTTGGTCTGAGGACTAACTAAGTCAAAGGATGCCCCTTGGGTCAAAGTTATGAAGAAATATTTTCTCCTTACAATCCCATTCCTGTTCCTCGCCGCGGCCTGCAATAATCAGCAAGCCCAGGTTCAGCCTGTGCAAAATCAGCTGGTGCAGACAGCACAGCAGCAGGTTCAGCCGGTACAACCAGCGCAAGTTCAGTCACAAGCACAGCAACCACAAGCTGCGCCAACCGATGAAACCGCAAATTGGCAAACCTACACGGATAGCTTTTATAATTTTACTTTTAAGTATCCCAATGGAATGGTTGCTAACCTATTAAAGTTAAATGGTTCAGTTGCCAATTCGGTGCCAAGTCAATATACAATTAAAATCAACAGACCCAATGACGTTACTACAAACGGAGTAACAATTGGCGATGTTTCTGAGGCATTTTTGAATATCAGTGCCGCCCCTGTTAAAGTTACCGGTTCTACGATCAATATTGATAGTCCTTCAGGCCAAATAGCCGCTACCTACTCCACAGCAACTACCCCGATGGGATATACATATTATGAGTATGACTTTCAAAAAAATGGGAACTATTACTCATTTAGAATGAATAACTACGATCCGGTTTTCCTGAGTGCGGCTGATTTCAAAAAAATGGTTGATACCATTAAGTTTGCTAAGTAATAAATATATGTCTAGAAGCTCAAAAAAAGGACCATACGTAGACCCAAGAGTACTCAAGAAAGTAATGGCGGGCAAAGCGGGCAAGACCCAGATTAAGACCTGGTCTCGCGCTTGCAGTATTGCGCCGGAGTTTGTGGGTTTTACCTTTTTGGTGCATAATGGCAGGACGCACGTGCCGGTTTTTGTGACGGAAAATATGGTTGGCCACAAATTGGGCGAATTTTCCTTAACCCGTAAGTTCCAGAGGCATGGCGGCAAGATGGCCAAAGAGCAGGAAATGGCCAAAGCCGAAGCCGAGAAGGCAAAGCTGGCCGCGGCAAAAGAACCGGAAAAAAAATAAGACAAATAGGACCTATTAGACCTATATGACCAATAAGGCATCAACAACCGAATCAGGAAAGTTAGTCACGGCGCACGCCCGCGATCTTCATATTGCTCCCAGAAAAATGCGCTTGGTAACTAACTTAGTCAAAAATATGAACGCCTTGGATGCCTTGGTCCAGCTTCAGCATACCGACAAAAAGGCTTCGCCGATGTTAATTAAGTTAATCCAGTCTGCCGTGGCGAACGCCAAGAATAATTTTTCGCTTGACCCCCAGCATTTGTTTATTAAGGAATTGACCTGTGATATGGGCAAAGTAATGAAGCGCTACTTTCCCCGCGCCCGCGGCAGCGCTTTTGAGATTAGGCGCAAAATGAGCCATGTGAACATTGTTTTGGAAGAGCGCAAGAAAGCCAAAGCCAGCAAGGTCAAGGCTGGATTTCTTACAAAGCCGAAAGCCGAAGAGAAAAAAGTCCAGAATGTAGATCAGCAGGCTGCCGTTAATAAAGAACCCTCCTTCGCTCCCGACTTCGCTAAGGCTTCGTCGGGCAAGAAAGCTACGGAGGGCAAAGAAGTCAAAAAGAGCCAGGTGTTTAGGACGGACGAGCAGAAAAAAATGAGTACCGCGGCAAATAAGAGAAGGCTGTTTAACAGGAAGTCCGGAGAGTAAAATAATTGACAAAATTGACATGAATGAACAAGAATGACAAAAATTTACTGCAGTTAAATCATGTCAATCATTTAAATCTTTTAATTCATGTCCAATCAAACCTATGGGTCATAAGATAAATCCGACATCGTTTAGAATGAATATTACCGAAGGCTGGAAATCCAGATGGTTTTCCAAGGGGCATTTTTCCAAGCAGCTCATGGAAGACGTAAAAATACGTGAATATTTGGAACTGCACTTAAAGAAAGCCGGCTTGGTAAGAATTGATATTGAGAGATTAAACGATGGAACAATCACGGTAATCATCAGAACCACCAAACCCGGGTTGATTATTGGCAAAGGCGGCGCAGGAATTGAGGAATTAAAAAAGAAAGTTAAAACCAAATTGGGAATTAAGCAGGAGCTCAAGATTAATATAGAGGAAGTCCGCGACGTGAATTTGCAGGCCCAGGTTATTGCCAACGGCATTGCCGAACAGCTGGAAAAGCGCGTGGCTTTCCGCAGGCTGATGAAACAGAGCCTGGAGCAGATTATGAACGCCGGAGCCAAGGGTGCCAAAGTCGCTATTGGCGGACGGCTAAACGGGGCGGACATTGCCCGCACGGAGCATTTGTCGAACGGCAAAATTCCTCTTCACACCCTTCGCGCCGATATCGACTTTGCGAGAGCGACTGCATTTACAACCTACGGCACGGTCGGGATAAAGGTTTGGATTTATAAAGGAGATGTGTTTGAGGACAAGAAATCCGGCGGTAAGACTAAAGTTATTGAATCGGAGAAAGTTTAGTAGATATCTGTCTTTACTAACTACTAATCTTTACGAATATACTAAACCGTGAAGTCAGCATCAGTATATTGGTACCAATTAGTAGTTAGTAAATTAAGTAAGATAATCAAGTATATCTATGTTTATACCGAAAAAATTAAAGCACAGAAAGCATCATCGCGGGACCACTAAAGGGCAGGCGACGGCCGGCCAGGAAATTGCGTTCGGCCAGTATGCCTTAAAGGCTTTGGAAAGTTCCTGGGTAACGGCCCGGCAAATTGAAGCCGCCAGGCGCGCCATGACCAGATACGTCCAGCGCGGCGGTAAAATTTGGATTCGCGTGTTTGCCGATAAGCCCGTAACTTTGCACGGCAACGAAAGCCCGATGGGCGGCGGAAAAGGCGCGGTGGACCATTTTGTCAGCGTGGTTAAAAAAGGCAAAATATTATTCGAAATGGACGGGGTTACCAAGGAGCAGGCCCAGGAAGCCATGAGGTTAGCCAGCTACAAGTTACCGGTTAAATCCAGATTTTTAACAAAGGAACATCAAGGGTAGGTTAGTAGTATGTTGTAAGTTGGTAAGCAGCAAGTTACTTACAACTCTACAACTTAGAACTTACAACTTTTTTATGAAGTACAAAGAACTTACAATCAAGACCGAAGCTGAAGTCAGGCAGCTGCTAATGGAGCTTCGCGAGAAGAGCCACGATTTATCGGTAAAGCTCAAGTTGAACCAGCTTAAAAATACCAAAGAGTTGGGCGCGGTAAAAAAAGACATCGCGAAGATAATGTTTTACTTGCACTCACGAAAAAGTAAACAATAGCAATCCAGTTTTGGCGTCATCCTGAACGCAGTGAAGGATCTTAAATATAGAGAAAAGAGATTCTTCGCGTACCGCTTAGGAATGACGCCGAAGGGAAAATCAATTTATGGATAAAATTTCAAAAAAACAACAGCTCATCGGCATCGTCGTGTCTGATAAAATGGATAAGACCGTCGTGGTTAAAGTTGACATGAGAAAGCGCCACCCCAAATATAAGAAAGCTTATACCATTTCCAAAAAATTCAAGGCGCATGATGAAAACGAAGAGTACAAAATCGGCGACAGGGTGGTTATAGAATCCATTCGGCCGATGAGCAAAGAAAAGAAGTTTAAGGTTATAAGTAAAGCATAGACCGCTGAATGGACGCTGATAGGGACGCTGAAAAAACGCTGAGAGCATAATCTCAGCTCAGCGACATGTCAGCGTAGTAATCAGCGACCAATCAGCGGAATAAGCAATATATATGCTACAAGTACGATCCTACATTAAAATAGCGGATAACACCGGCGCGAAAGTCGTCAATGTTTTCAGCGTCAACGGGAAAAACAGCAACCGGTTTGCCAGGATTGGCGATGTTGTAGCCGGCTCGGTAAGGCAGGTATCGCCGAATGCCAATATAAAAAAAGGCGATAAAGTTTATGCGGTAATTGTCCGTTTGCGCAAGGAAATAAGGCGCAAGGACGGTTCATACATCCGTTTTGACGAGAATGCCGGCGTGCTTGTAGACAAAGAATCGGGCGAGCCCAAAGGTACCCGCATTTTCGGCCCCGTCCCCCGGGAAATCCGCGAGAAGGCCAAAGGTAATTACGAAGATGGGTTTAAAAAAATAGTATCATTAGCTCCCGAGGTCATTTAAGAACTACCAGATTGGCGTCATCCTGAACGCAGTGAAGGATCTCCTCAAAGGAAAAGAGATTCCTCGCCCCGCTCGGGATGACGTCGATGGGGGCAATAAATTTATTATATGAGCAACAAACTAAAGATTAGAACCGGCGATACCGTCAAGCTGTTGTCCGGCAAGGACAAAGGCAAGACCGGTAAGGTTATAAAGGTTTTTCCCAAAACGGGCAAGCTCGTGGTTGAAGGTGTAAACTCAAAAACCAGGTTTGAGCGTTCCAAGAAGGCGGGGGACTCCGGAAAGAAAATAACCTTTTTTGCTTCACTCTTTGCCTCCAAGGTTATGCTGGTAGATCCGAATTCGGGAAACCCCACCAGGGTTTCATTTACAATTTTAGAAAACGGCAACAAACAAAGAATCGGAAAGGACAGCGGAAAAGCTATATAGCTCTACTAAATACTAAAAGGAGCGAAATACGAAATATAGAAAATCCCAAGTTTAGTATTTAGTTCCCTTTCGTATTTAGTAGAAAAATTTATTTAAATTTTATGGAAAGACTTCAGGAACAATATAATAAGAAAATCGTCCCGGCTTTGAAAGAGAAGTTTGGTTTTAAGAATATTATGCAGGTGCCAAAAATCCTGAAAGTCGTGGTTAACGCCGGCGTGGGCAAATTTAAGGACGATAAAAAGAAAGTTGACCAGATAGTGGAAGACATTAAAAAGATTACCGGGCAGGCGCCCATAAAGGCCAAAGCCAGAAAATCTATTGCCGGTTTTAAAGTCAGGGAAAACCAGGTTGTCGGGATTGTCTGCACTTTAAGGGGTTTTAGGATGTATAGCTTCTTGGATAAACTGGTAAACGTGGCTTTACCAAGGGTCCGCGATTTTCAGGGCATTTCACTGGGCGGTTTTGACGGACGCGGTAATTATCATTTAGGCATTAAGGAGCATCTGGTTTTTCCGGAAATTTCCTCGGAAAGCCTGGAAAACATTTTTGGCCTGGAAGTATCGGTTGTCACCAACGCGAAGAAAGATGCGACTGCCGGGGAATTATTAACATTAATGGGATTCCCATTCAAGAAATGACAAAAACGATGGAAATGACAAAAATGAGCAAAAATAAACTACAGTTCTAATTTTTGTCATTTATTTAATTTTTTTAATTTTTGTTCATTAAACTTTATGGCCACAGAAGCACAAATTGCAAAAGCAAAACGCAGCAGGATTAATCCGAAGTTTTCCACAAGACTCATCCGGCGCTGTTGGAAATGTGGGCGCAAAGCCGCATATATGAGGGATTTTGATATGTGCAGGATTTGTTTTAGGGAGCTGGCTTCCAAGGGAGAAATCCCCGGAATAGTTAAAGCGTCCTGGTAGAAATAATTTTCAATTCTTAATTTTCAATTTTTAAACAATTTTCAATGAATAAATTTTCAATAACTAATATTAAAAATTAGAAATTGAAAATTGAAAATTTTACTCTATGTACACCGATCCTATAGCCGACATGTTAACCCGCATCCGCAACGCAAGCTTAGCCCAAAAAGCCGAGCTGGTTTTACCGTATTCCAAATTCAAGGCTCGCCTTGCGGAGCTGTTGGTTAAATCGGGTTTCGTTGCCGGCTGCACTGAGATGCTTTCGGGCGATAACCATAAGTTATTGCAGATTAAATTAAAGTATTCGGGCGCGGGCGAGCCGGTTATAGCCGGAATTAAAAGAGTCAGCAAGCCGGGCCAGCGGATATATTTGGCGGCCGACAAGTTGCCCAGGACTAACAGCGGATACGGCGTAACGGTAGTTTCCACTTCCAAGGGCTTGATGACGGACAAAGAAGCCCGCAAGTTAAAAGTCGGCGGCGAGGTTGTGTGCCAGGTTTGGTAGTATAAATGAAAAGTCCAAAAACCAAAATGTTAAATAAATGATTCCGCCAAAGGCGGAAACCTAAATTTTAAACTTTGATATTTACATTTTAATTTTCTTTTATGAGCAGAATAGGGAAAAAACCAGTAGCCCTTCCTTCCGGCGTCAAGGCCGAAAAAAAAGATTTAACTTTGACCGTTACCGGTCCCAAAGGGATTTTGGTTTTGTCTTTGCATCCTAAAGTGGGAGTTACCGTAAGCGAAAAAGAAATTTTGGTTGACGTAAAGAGCAAAGATAACAAGCGCGAAAAAGCCCTGTGGGGACTATTCCGTTCCTTAATCCAAAATATGGTTGAGGGCGTAACCAAAGGTTTTGAAAAGAAATTGGAAGTTGTGGGTGTGGGCTTTAAGGTTGCCACAACTCCGGGCAAACTGACTTTAAATTTGGGTTTTTCCCATCCGATAGTTGTTGAGGTACCGAAAGAGTTGACCATTGCCGTGGATAAAAACACCATCAGCATTTTTGGCGCCGATAAGCAGAAAGTCGGGCAGTTTGCCGCCGAAGTCCGCGAATTAAAAAAACCCGAGCCATATAAAGGCAAGGGCATTAAATATATAGACGAAGTGATTTTGAGAAAAGCGGGTAAGGTTGTTAAAGTGGTCGGGGGAGGAAAGTAGAAAAAATTGACAAGATTGACATAATTGAGCAAGAATGACAAGAATGGACTGCAGTTAAATCATGTCAATTATTTAATTCATTTAAATCTTGATCAATCAAACTATGAACAAGCAAAGGCAAAAAAGAATAAAGCGAGCCATCCGCCATCAAAGGGTAAGGAGCAGGGTAACGGGGACAGAAGGTAAGCCCAGGCTTTCGGTTTTTAAGGCTAACCGGCATATTTACGCCCAGTTAATAGATGACGGCGCCGGCAAAACATTAGTTTCCGCTTCCAGTTTGGAAGTTAAATCCAAGGGCAAAAAAAGCGATATTGCCAAAGAAGTGGGCAAGCTGGTCGCATCCAAAGCTTTGGCAAAGAAAATTAAGGCAGTGAAATTTGACCGCGGCGGTTTTGCGTATCACGGCAGGATTAAAGCCTTGGCGGAAGGCGCCAGGGAAGGCGGATTAGAATTTTAAATATTAGGGGAGTAGGTTAGTAGGAAAGTAGCCAGTAGGCTACTGACCTACCATCCTACCAGCTACAGGGCTAAACTATGGAAAAAAGACGAAGACAATCAAATAGGGAAGGCTCAGAGCGGGAACGCAGCGAGTTTGACCAAAAAGTCGTGGAAGTTAAAAGGGTCACCCGCGTGGTTGCCGGCGGAAAAAGAATGCGCTTCCGCGCTCTGGTGGTTATTGGAAACCACAAAGGCAAGGTTGGCATGGGCTTAAAAAAAGGCGCGGATGTTGCCGAGAGCGTGAATAAAGCGGTGAACGCCGCCAAAAAGAATTTAATCATTTTGCCTCTGGTAAACGAAACAATCCCCCACGCCCTAAATGTTAAATACAAATCCAGCAGCCTGATGCTCAAACCGGCTAAGCCCGGTACCGGCGTTATTGCCGGCGGCGCAGTCCGCAGCGTTATGGATCTTTCCGGCGTTAAGAATGTGGTCTGTAAAATGCTTGGCAGCAACAACAAAGTAAACAACGTTAAAGCGGTTTTTTCGGCTTTCGGCAAAATGAAGAGCAAGGAAACACTTTGGCAGATGAGAAAATAATTATCCACCAATTCGCGAATCACCACTAATCACACTAGACAATTTCGTGGTATTCGTGCAATTAGTGAATTGGTGGGCAAACAATTTATGCTAAGACTCCACGAACTTCATAAACATCCTAAATCCACCCACCGCCGCAAAGTTGTCGGGCGCGGTCTTGGAAGCGGCCACGGCACTTATTCCACGCGCGGCGGCAAAGGGCAGACAGCCAGAACCGGACACAGCAAGATGCCCGCGAATTTTGAAGGCGGCCGCCAGCCGTTGGTCAGACAGTTGCCAAAAAGCCGTGGCTTTACCGCACTTAACAATAAAGCAGTGGTGGTTTCACTTACCAAGTTGAATGTCTTTGACGACGGTGCTACAGTTGACTTGAATGCATTAAAGGCTAAAGATTTGGTAAAAAAGACTACAAAAGTTGCAAAAATTTTAGGCGGGGAAATAAAAAAGAAATTAAACGTAAAATTGCCGGCTTCAAAGTCAGCCAAGGAAGCAATTGAAAAAGCCGGCGGCAAAATTTTATAGGACTAATAGGTCTTATAAGTCTTATTTGACTTATTTATGAATAAAATCGCTCTCATTTGGAAAACCAAAGACCTGCGCAATAAAATTTTAATTGCGCTAGCTCTTTTGCTTTTGACTAGGGTTTTGGCGCACATTCCGATTGCCGGCATTGACGCTTCGGGGCTTAAGAGCTTTTTCCAGCAGAGCCAATTTTTAAACTTGCTTGATATTTTTTCCGGCGGTGGCCTGACGAATTTTTCCATCGCCATGCTCGGCGTGGGCCCTTACATTACCGCTACCATCATAATGCAGCTGTTGACCATTGTTATCCCTTCCTGGGCGGAACTGCAAAAAGAAGGCGGGGAGGCCGGGCGCCAGCAGCTTAACCAGTATACCCGCTATATGACCATTTTTTTGGCCCCCTTGCAGGGTTTTGGCACCATCCGTTTGTTGCTTAGCCAGGGCGGCGCCAGCGTCTTGGGAACCTTTACTCCTTTCCAATGGTTTTTGACTTTAATGTCCATTACTACTGGCACCATGTTAATGATGTGGATTGGCGAAATTATTTCCGAATTTGACGTAGGCAATGGCGTGTCGCTGATTATTTTTGCCGGCATTGTGGCCAGAATTCCGTCCAACTTTAGTTTTTTGATCGGTTGGTATGACTCCAGCAAATTGCCCATAGTTTTGGCTTTTGTGGCTATGATTTTAGTTGTAGTTGCCGGTGTGGTTTTGGTAACGGAGGCGCAAAGGAATATTCCCATTGCTTATGCCAAGCGCGTGCGTGGTAACAAGCTGTTTGGCGGTGTCAATACGCACTTGCCTCTGCGGCTTAACCAGGCAGGGGTTATTCCGATTATTTTTGCCATTTCCGTAATGCTGTTCCCGGCAATGATAGCGCAGTTTTTTATTAACGCTAAGTCCGCGGTAGTTGCCAATTTGGCGTCAAGGACTATTACTTTATTTAATTCCCAAGGGATGTTTTATGGTGCAACTTATTTCTTATTGGTCATGGCGTTTACTTATTTTTATACCGCCGTAGTATTTAATCCCGAAGAGATTGCGGAAAACGTGCAAAAAAACGGCGGCTTTGTCCCCGGCCTTCGCCCCGGCGGCCAAACAGCGGACTTTTTAAGCATGGTTTTAAACCGCATAACCTTGGCTGGCGCGTTCTTTTTGGCGGTCATTGCCATATTGCCGTTTTTGCTTCAGCATTATACCGGCACAACTTCTTTAACTTTTGGCGGCACTTCACTTTTGATTGTGGTATCTGTTGTCATTGAAGTCATCAAAAAAGTTGAAGCCCAACTTACGATGCATGATTATGAAGGCTTTTAGAATTCGCTGCGGCGAATATCTTATTTCCCTCGCCCCGCCAGCAGGCGGGGAGAGGGTGTCCCGAACGAAGTGAGGGGCGGGTGAGGGTGCAACATCAATTCCCATTTTCCAAAAAACCTGCCATAATATTGGCAGGTTTTATATTTATGCAAAAAGAAGAATTTGAAAATTTAATCAACGAGGCGGTGGCAGCTTTGCCGGAGAGCATTAAATCCAAATTGGATAATGTTGATATTGTTATGGAAGAAGGGGAATCGCCGAACAATTCTTTGTTTGGGCTTTATCACGGAGTTTCCCAGTTAAACCGTGGCTCAAGTTACGGTATGGGCATGGTTTTGCCCGACAAAATTACTATCTGGAAAGGCACAATTGAAAAATTTGCTGGAAATTCATCGAACATTCCGTCCTTGGTCCGCCGCGTGGTCTGGCACGAAATCGGCCATCATTTTGGCTTTGACGAAGCCGGAATCAGACGCTTGGAAAAAAAATGGGCTAAGGAAAACAAGGTTTAGTGGATATAAATATTTATTATACCATAAATCCATTTTGGAAGAGGGGACACCTCTTCCAAAGGTATAATGCGCCTGTCGGTTTGACAGATTTGGTAAAAAAGTGTAAAATAATTAGTTAAAAATATGGTATAATTGAGTTGGATACTTTTATGAATAAAGATGAAATTTCAAGAATTCGCGAGGATTTATTAGCCTCTCACCCCGACCTGCCGGAGGACAGGTTGAGCGATAACGTTATAGAAGCCGCTGCTAAAAGGGTTTCCCAGAAGACAAGTCAAGAACCCACTGAGCATGGCGAACCAGGCCTGGTAAAGCCGGTGGAAAAAATAGTTGCACCTATTTCCGGAACAGTTGCTAAGACATCTAACTTAGAATCAGGTTCAGGCAGGCCTGATGAAAAAGATATTATGAATGCGGTTTTGGCGGACTTACAGGGAGACGGACAAAAATTTACAATAGATAATCCTGATTTGGCAAACGCTGTTGATCAAGTTTTAAAGATGCCAAGAAACGAATAGTTAAATTCAAAAAACAAAAAATAAATCCAGCACCTTTTTTATAGCCTATTATAGATTTTTAAAACGGTGTCTGGAGAAAAAGGTGCTGGATAAATGTATTTTGAGTTAAGCACAATCAATATTACGGTGCTTGTTTTGTTTGGATTGATAGTCATTTTTGTGGCTGTCTTTTTTTATTACTACAAGAGGCATATTTACCACACCAAACACGTGGTGCCAAGGATACAGGATTGGGTATTTTTGGAAATCCAGATGCCCAAGGAGACATCGCCGGACAAAGATGAGCAAAGGCCCAAAACCGAGGAAGAAAAAAAGTTATTGATAGGCATCGCGGAACAATTGTTTACCACGCTTTCCGAGAGCGGCCAAAGCAGGGGCTGGCTGCAGGGCCGGGATTATTATAGTTTTGAAATTGCCTGCACGGATAAAAAAATATCCTTTTATGTAAACTGCCCCAAACATCTCCAGCAACTGGTGGAAAAGCAAATTCAAGCCCAATATCCGCACGCCTTTATTGAACAAGTCCCCGGCTATAATCCTTTCCAAAAAGACGGCAAAGTGGAAGTGGAGGAGCTGGCTTTGAACAAGCGATATGTTTATCCGTTTCGGACTTACAAAACTACGGAGACCGATCCTCTTAACGCGCTGACCAACGCCATGAGCAAATTGCAGGAAAACGAGGGCGCGGCTATTCAATACATTATCAGTCCGGCGGGCACGTTCTGGCAGAGCCGTCCCAGGCATATGGCTTTGGAAATCCAGCAGGGCAAAAATCCAGAACTTATTGAGCACGGGCAGGCCTACCGCGTGCTTGTCGGATTTTTCCGCGCTTTGGGCCGCGCTTTGGCCGGCATCGGCAGCGGCTCCGGCCAGCAGTATCAGCCGTCGCACGCGCATAAAGATTTATCCGGCTACGGCTCGCCCATCCAGCTTACGCCGATGCAACAGGAAATCGTCAAAAAACTGGAAGAAAAAGCCAGCCGCCCGGGCTACAAAGTTAACGTCCGGCTGGTTACATCATCAACAATTCCCGGGAACGCTTCTTCGCACATGCGCAATTTGTTGTCTTCTTTTTTGCAGTACAACATGCCGCCGTTTAACGGGCTGCACGCGACCAGGCGCAACAAAAACGATATTTTAAAAGATTATATTTTTCGGGTTTTCCGCGACAACGGCCTAAAAAGCGTTTTAAATACGGAAGAAATGGCCAGCCTGTGGCATTTGCCTACGCCGTACATAGAAACGCCGAACATCAAGTGGCTGATTTCCAAAAAAGCGCCGCCGCCGGTAAATTTGCCTAAAGAAGGCCTGTTGCTTGGGCGGAATATTTACCGCGGCATGGAAACAAAGGTGTTCATCCAGCGCGACGACCGGCGCCGGCATATGTACATAATCGGCCGCACGGGCAGCGGCAAAACGGAAATTATGAAGTACATGTCCGTGCAGGACATTAAAAACGGCGAAGGTCTTTGCGTTGTAGACCCGCACGGCGACTTTATAGAGGACATTTTGCCCCACATCCCCAAAGAACGGGCCGAAGACGTAATTTTGTTTGAGCCGTTTGATATGGACAGGCCCATGGGGCTGAATATGTTGCAGGTGGACGGCGAAGAACAAAAAGATTTTGCGGTCCAGGAAATGATCCAGATATTTTACAAATTGGTTACCGACCCGGCCATGCTCGGGCCGATGTTTGAGCACAACATGAGGAACGCCATGCTCACGCTGATGGCGGACGAAGAGCACCCCGGAACCATTACTGATATTCCAAGGATATTTACGGACACGGAATTCCAAAAATACAAAGTCAGTAAGCTTAAAGACCCGGTTGTGCGGCTGTTTTGGGAAAAAGAAATGGCCAAGACTTCTGATTTCCATAAGTCGGAAATGCTCGGCTATTTAATTTCCAAAGTCGGGCGGTTTGTGGAGAATTCCATGATGCGCAATATTGTGGGCCAGGCAAAATCCGCTTTTAATTTTCGCAGAGTAATGGACGAGCGCAAAATTTTGCTTATCAATTTGGCCAAGGGCAAGGTCGGGGAAATTAACGCCAAACTTTTGGGGCTCATTATTGTCAGCAAACTGCAAATGGCCGCGCTGTCGCGCGCTGATGTTCGGGAAGCCGCCCGGCCCGATTTTTATTTGTACGTGGATGAGTTTCAAAATTTTGTGACCGACGCTTTTTCGTCAATCCTGTCGGAAGCAAGAAAATATCGTTTGAGCCTGATTATTGCACACCAATATTTGGGGCAGCTGGAACAGCCGGCTGGCGCCCAGGGCGCGGCCAGCAAAGATTTGCGCGATGCCGTGTTCGGCAATGCCGGCACCATGGTTTGTTTCAGGATTGGCGCCGAAGACAGCGAGGTTATGGCCAAGGAATTTAAGCCGACCTTTAATGAGTTTGATTTGGTCAATATTGACCGTTACAATGCTTATTTGAAGTTGATGATAAACGGCACGGCGAGTAAGCCGTTTAACATGGCCACTTATCCGCTTTTGCGCAACGGCAATGACGAGCAGGCTAAAGCCATCCGCCAATTATCGCGCCTAAAATACGGGCGGCCTAGAACCGAAGTGGAAGAGGAAATTTTGGAAGCGGGGCAAGTGGCGGAAAATATGGCTGAAGCTTTGCCGGATATTGAGCGCGGATTGTAATACGTTGTCATTGTGAGCGTAATTCTACGCAAATCGCGAAGCAATCCATTCTTAGGTTAAGATTGCTTCGTCGGATGCACTCCTCGCAATGACGCTGAAAAGAACTTGCTTTAGGTGGGTTTTAGGGTTAAAATCAAAGAAAGAAAGATAATTAAAGATATAAATTTGTGGCAGGAGAACATGGCGGGCATGTTGAAGCATCCCATCATGCGGCAAGGCCTATTAGTAAGAGTTTTTATGACCCAAGCTTCCACAACCCAAAATTTTAACAATTTGGTCGCGCTGTTTTTGGCGGAAGCCATACGCAGCCGGCGCACGTCTTTGCCGCGCGCCGCGGAAATTTCCAACCGCGTGGTATCCAGCATGGGCAAGCTGAATTCCGAAGGCCAGGCGCTGGAGTTGCTTACCAACATAGAAAAAGATTTTGAAGAAGTAACGAATCTAAAACAGGCTTTGCATTTTGGCATCCACTCTTCGGACATAAAAGTTTATGAAACGGAAATTCGGGATTACGCTTCCAAAATTTTTGCCTCCGATATGAACCTGTCCAATGCCTTTTTGCAGGACGCGGCCAGGCCTGGGGCGACAATCCAGCAGCTGTGTCTAAAATATCCTGATTTTTGCGAATATTTGTCTTCTTTCCCGGAAAAGGCCAATCTGTTGCCAGACTTGCAGGCTTAAAATAGGTATTAATTTTTTAAATATAAATCTATGGGATTATTTAAAAGGGGTAAAAATGAGCCGGAATTTACCACAATAGGGCCAATTGAACCTGGTAATAAAGCAGAAGTTGGGGAAGTATCGCCTAAGAAACCAGAGGCGGAGGATCAAGAGCCGTCGAAGAATGAGGATTTGGCTGTCGCCAAAGGTACCGGGGCAGAAGTTGGGGTTCGCAAGGAACAAGCGGCTTCCCAAGAGGTTCAGGCAAAAATTATAACGGCCGCAAAACGTTGGCTGAAGTCATATTTAGTAAAATCTCATATTGAGAGTTTGGGCGAGGAAGGCGAGGAATTTAAAGGGGAAAGAAAAGCCGCTGAAGAGGAAACGGAAGCCACTATTCCAGAAATATTAGAACTGGCAAAACAGTTGGAGTTGCCAAGACCTAAGGATGAGCCTATGTATTTAAGGAACTCGCTGGAAAGGCAGCAAAACCAAAGAATTGGTCAGTTAACTGAATGTTTTAAAGCAGCTGAATTAAATGAACATGAAATAATCGTTTTGGAGAAGGCATTGAAAGAATATGTTTTAGGGTTGCAGGAAAACGAATGGAAAAAAGGCTCACCCGGAGTATTTTAAGATAAATTCAAAAAGTTTTGGAGTTTGCGGTTAAAAAGATTAAACATCGTTAATAATCAAGAAAATTATTTATGAGAGAATTTTTTAGTAGGGTTGGGGAAGTAGCCAGGTCTTTTGGTTCCAAAGAAAACACGGACAAAAAAATATTGATGGGTGAAATAGACGTAGAAATCAACAAAATTAAAAAGCAGCTTTTGGCCAATCAAGGGCAAGCCAAATTTATTGAAATACATACCCATCCCGAAGCAGACGACGTATATAACAGACGCGCAGCTACTATGGTCAGGAAAGGGGATAGTTTTGTAGAGGACAGGCTTAGGGCCCTTACCGGTTTAAGGGAAAAGGTAATAGAAGGGCAAATCAAAACCGTTAAGGATTTGCAAAAAGAGCTGCATATTGTTTATGTTAAAGATATGTCTGAGTTGGACGATGACGGGATAGCAGCGTAATTAAAAAGAAAGTTTTTTAATTTTCATCACAGTTCGGCGTCTTTGGATGGCCGGGATATCCCCAAAAATAAGCTGTGACGGTGGATTATTCCGCCTTTACAGTTTTTTAAATTATTGATATAATGTCTTTACCGTAAAGGCTTTGAGAAACAAAAACAGAAAACGGCTGTAATAAGCCTTTTTGCAGTATGGGTTTGAAATTAAAATAAAAAACAATGGACAAGATTTCCAATTTAGCCATGGTTGCGCAAATGATAGACGCGGCCGAAAAAAATATCCAATCCGCCAAGCAGATGCTTAGGGAAATGATGGGCGGTGCGGCTACCAAAGCCAACTTGGCGGCTCTTTCCGAAAAGGCGCAGACTTTTACCGTGTCCGAAGGCGGCAAAATTATTGAAGGGGTGTTTGACGGCCAAAACATGATCGGGCCGGACAAAAAACAATATCCGGTGCCCGCCAATTACGCTTCCAAATCCAAACTGGTGGAAGGCGACGTGCTTAAGCTTACTATTGCCGATGACGGCTCGTTTATCTACAAACAAATCGGTCCGGTTGAGCGCAAAAAGATGCTGGGCATTTTGATGGTAGACGAGAAAGGCGACTTTAAGGTTTTGGCTGAAGGCAAACCTTACAAAGTTTTGCTGGCCAGTTTAACTTACTTTAAAGCCGAAGCCGGAGACGAGGTAACCATTGTTGTGCCCCAAAGCCAGGAAACCGACTGGGCCGCCGTGGAAAATGTTATCAAAAAGGGCGCGGGCGTCAGCCACACCGATGTTGAAATGGAAGAAACACCTTCCGGGGCTAAGGTTATTTTGGATGAAGATGAAGAGTTATAAGAATTTCGAATTACCAATTTCAAATTTCAAATTACGGGTGCGGGATTTTTGATATTTTAACATTAGAAATTTGGCATTTATTTGGAATTTGTAATTTGATATTTGGAATTTTAGAATATGGATAGTACAGCTATACAGACTCAAAATTCAGGGCAAAAAATTACCGGATTACTTCAAAAATACCCGGTAATTTTGCAATTGTGCCGGTTTGTCGCCATTGGCTTTTTAAACACAGCCCTGAATTTTATTGTTTCCAACCTGGTTTCCAAATTTTTAGGGGTTGAACAAGGCAATAGCCTCGGATTAATCAGCGGTTTGGGTTTTATTGTGGCCCTTATTCAAAGTTATTATTGGAATAAAGACTGGGCTTTTGGCCGGCAGGCGCTGAATTTGTTGCAGAATTTTTTGCATTTGGTTTGGGTTGGCTTGACCGGGGTTTTGGCTTTGGTGCTTGTTATAGCGGTTCCAAAGTGTCCGCGCCTTATTATTTTTATTTGGTCGTCCTGATAGTTTTTTTGCTAATCCAGTATGCTTTATGGAAGAGCTTTGGCCTGTCGGGCAGCGCCTCCGCCGGCGCCAAAAATTCTTTCCTGTTATTTTTTATCGTCAGCTTCATAGGTTTTTTGATAAACGTCGGCATCGTGGCTAAGTTTTCCGAAGCGATTCACCTCACTTCCAATGCCGATTTAAACAAGAATGTGGCTTTTGTGGTAGCAACGGCGGTATCGCTGATTTGGAATTTTATCGGGTATAAAATTTTTGTGTTTAAAAAATAGGTATTTCAAATAACATAAGTTATAAAAAAAGCCTTAAAATAAGGCTTTTTACTTTGTCTGCGGAAAATGCTAAAATAGCTTTATGCAAAACTTACAAAACCGCACCCTGTTTTTTGGGGATAATTTGGAGATTTTAAGGGAAAAAATACCGGACGAAAGTATGTTTTAGAAAAAAAGAGTTAAACAGAAAATTATGAGAACTACATATAAAGCAAAAAAACAGACAATGTTAATTAAAGAGGCTGGTGTTAAACATGGGATTGCCGAAACAAAAATTTCAACTTCCACGCAACCTTCTTTTATCCGTAAAGATGTTGTTACTTTACGTCAAGTTGATTGTTTGGATTTTTTAAAATCGCTGCCCGATAGAAGCGTGGATTTAATTGTAACCGATCCTGCCTATTCTGGGATGAATAATAAAATGAATTTCGGTAATGGCAGGATAGTTGGCCGTTATCAAGAAAAAGATAATGATAAATGGTTTCCTGAGTTTAAAGACGATCCAGAAACCTTTTTACGTTTTCTTAAAGAGTGTGAAAGAGTATTAAAAAATGATAGGCATATTTATATCATGATGGACAGTTTTTCTTTGCTATCTTTAGGCCATATAATGAGAGAAGTGTTTAATGTAAAAAATGTTATTGTTTGGGATAAGATTAACATAGGCATGGGGCATTATTTTAGGAGAAGGCACGAGTTAATCCTTTTTGCGACAAAAGGGCAAAAAAAGTTAAATACTAAAAGTTTGCCTGATGTTTGGAGAGTAAAAAGGATCTTGCGGGGTGCGTACCCAACCCAAAAACCGGTGGAAATTTTTGATTTGATGTTGAAAGGAAGTGTTGAAAAAGATTATGTTGTTTGTGATCCTTTTGTAGGCAGCGGCTCGTCCATTATTTCTGCTTTAAAACATAAGTGTGTCTTTATAGGAGCTGATATTTCTAAAAAGGCTTGCGATATTGCCAATATACGTGCAGAGCATTTTTTAAAAACCGGAATTGATATGTGGCAAAAAAACAATCTTAAAGAAAAAAACGGCCAACAGGCTTTATTATGAGTGATATAAAAAGAACATGGTCGGTTCCCACGTCCCCGCGAAACCCCTATAAACTGAGCGATGAGTTAGGTTTGCTGCAACGATTTGAAGGGCAACGGTGGAATAAAAAAACGCAAAGAGCTTTTGCTGAATGTCTTGCAAAAAGTAATTTTTTTGAAGGCAGTATTTATGCAAAAGAGCCTGATTTTTCTGCCAGGGATCGTATAAACAGGAGTCCTAAGACTTTTGGATTTGTGAGGTTCGACAAACATAAGATAGAAATTACTCCGGCAGGAAAACAGCTAATTGCCAAAGAAAATTTGGAAGATTTGTTTTTACGGCAGCTTTTAAAATGGCAGTATCCTTCACCAAAACACGAGGGGGAACCTTATTCTAATTTTAAAATAAAACCTTTTTTAGAGATTTTACGTTTGGTGTATGAATTAAAAGGCTTGACGAAAAGGGAATTGGCTATATTTGGTGTAACATTTATTGATTATAGAAAATATGATTCAGTAAAAAAAGAAATAATGGAATTCCGTCAGAAATATAGCGGTCTATCCGGTAGAGAAAAAAAAGAGTTTTTAGTTAAATTCCACATCAAAAAGTTTGAAAAAATCTATCTAAAAGAGATTAAGCAGGGTCTAATTAAAACAAGAGAAAAAAAGGATAAAGATTTTACAGTTAAGGATTTTATTTTAACAAAATTTAGAAATTCTATCGATTACGCAGATGCCGCTATTAGATATTTTAGGGCAACGGGTCTTTTTACCATTTCCGCGAGGACTTTCAGATTGGAGATACTTGATACTAAAGAAACTATTGTTAAACAAATATTGAAGGAGTTTAAATCTAAACCCTCAGTATATTCTTCCAAGTCCACAATATTTTTGGATTTTTTAGGAAATCCCGATCTGCCAGCATTGCCACAGGACGATAAAGATGTCTTGGTCTCTGTCATCATTCAAAATAAAGAAAAATTGATTAATCTGGGAGAAACAGCACTGGCTTCAGAAAAAATTTATAAAAAATCAAATCTCCAAGGTTTGAACATAGCTAAGCTTAAGGAATTAAAATCAAATTTGGAAAACAAAATTCAGTCGTTTCGTATTGATTCAGAGATTCTCAAACTTCAGTCTTATGTTCTGTATCAAGACATAATTGAAGTATTCAATAAAATTCAAGATAGAACGGATGTGGAGATCCCCGATAAGCCACTCTTTTTTGAGTGGAATACTTGGAGGGCTCTTAACATGCTCGATGATGGTGAAATAAAAGGAAACTTGATTTTAGATCAGGACGGACAGCCACTACATACGGCTCCAGGAAAAATGCCCGATATCGTATGTTTTTATAAAGACTTTGTTTTGATCGTTGAGGTCACTTTAATGAGTGGATTTAAGCAATATGAAGCAGAAGGTGAACCGGTTGCAAGGCATTTAGGTGAGATTAAAAAAATATTGCAAGCTAAAGGGGACAGCAGGCCTATATATGGGGTATTTATAACTCCAAAAGTTAATTCAGCAACTGCCGCCCATTTTTATATGTTAAGGAAGACTAAAATTTCCTTTTATGGCGGCAAGACAAGAATTATTCCTTTAGATTTAGAGTCCTTTTTGGATATCCTTAAAGCGGCGAAATTGGCAAACGGCCTTGAATCATCATCTATTTTAAGGTTGGTTAGCCAACTTGATGAAATGGCAGATAAATCAAAAGATGAAAATCATTGGTATGAGCAAATTGTTTATAATACTCAAAATTGGAAAGTTTAGAAATTATGTAGCTGTGGATAACCATTTTCGTGATATCACGAAAATGGTTAATCATAAATTCAAAGACCGACTCAATTTTATCGTAAAATCTAATTTTTTATGGCAGTTTTGTACAGAAAATATCGCCCGCAGACTTTTGCCGAAGTGTTAAACCAAAAGTCCATTGTCCAGACGCTTAAAAACCAGGTTAAAAGCGGCAGTTTTGCGCATGCTTATTTGTTTACGGGAAGCCGGGGAGTCGGCAAGACTTCGGTGGCCAGGATTTTGGCCAAGGCGGTCAATTGTTTGCATCAGGAACCCTCTCTGTCCCTCGCAAGCTCGGGGCATCTCCCCCAAAAGGGGGAGAAAAATATTGTACAGGCTTCGCCTGATGCTTTGGGTGACGCCTGCGGCCGTTGCAATGTTTGCAAACAAATAGAAAACGGCCAGTTTTTGGATTTGGTGGAAATTGACGCGGCTTCCAATACCGGCGTGGACAACATTCGCGATCTTATTGAACACGTAAAATTCAGCCCTTCTAGCGGTAAATATAAAGTTTTTATTATTGATGAAGTCCATATGTTGAGCAAGGGTGCTTTTAACGCGCTGCTCAAAACTTTGGAAGAACCGCCAAAGCACGCAGTTTTTATTTTGGCTACCACGGAAATTAACAAAGTCCCGGCCACGATAATTTCCCGGACCCAGCGGTTTGATTTCAAAGCTTACGCCCCGGCCGATTTGCTGCCGCTACTTGAACAAATTTCAGAAAAGGAAAATTTTAAAATGAACGGGGAAGTTTTAGCTCTCATTGCCCAAAACGCCGACGGCAGCGCGCGCGATGCTTTGTCTTTGCTGGACAAGGTGATGACGTTGGGGGAAAGCCCGAGCGTGGAAGATTCCCAACAGCTTTTGGGCATTACCGATATTGCGGTTTGTGAAGATTTGCTGGAGCTTTTGGCTTTGGGCAAAGCCAGCCAATTACCCGATTTTTTTACTAAATTGGCGGAAAAGGGAACGGATTATACTATTTTAAACAGGGACTTTTTGGAATATTTGCGCAAAGTTTTGGTGTTTAAAGTTACGGACGGCAGGCAGAATTCTAGCTTGGCAGAGAACCACGCGGCTAAAATCAGAGAATTGGCAGAAAAATTTTCTTTAAATGAAATTATTTTGGTTGTGCGGTTGTTTTTGAGATCTTATAAAGATTTATCCGGCGCACCGGCCGCGGAAATCCCCCTGCTTTTGGCCGCGCTTGAAGCCAGCTTAAAAAAGACCAAGCCGGCACAAGCGCCTTTGGCAAAGCCGCAAACTTTAATTGCCGAAGGCCACGGGGCTTACAGCCACATCTCAAAACCCCCCTCCTTCGCTAAAGCTACGGAGGGCAAGCAGCCCCAAATTCAGGAATCAATTATTGTTGGAGAGGCCGGGGAAGCTATGACGCTGCCCGAGGTACGGATTATCTGGCCAAAAGTCATAGAAAAAATTAATGTGGTTAACTGCCCATTGGCCAGCCTGCTTAGGAGCGGGGAACTTTTGGACGTTTTGGGAAGTAAAATAATTTTAGGCG
This sequence comes from Candidatus Doudnaibacteriota bacterium, assembly GCA_963768175.1. Taxonomy (GTDB): domain Bacteria; phylum Patescibacteriota; class Doudnabacteria; order UBA920; family UBA920; genus PALSA-1336. The sequence goes on from CAVYGQ010000001.1 coordinate 82,912, forward strand.
TAAAATTTTTATTCAACAAGCAAAATTTGGAAAATCCCAAAAATTTTAATTTAATTTGTTCGGTTTTTGAGCAGGTAGCCGGCAAGAAAATGGCTGTTAGCGCGCAAGTAATCAAACAGGAAATGCCGCAAACGGATTCGGCTCAGGTTCTGACTCAGGCGCTCCAGATTTTTGGCGGAGAGTTGATAGATTAATTGATCTTAAATGTGTTTATATTAGAAAGAAAAATTACTAAATACAACCAAAACAGAGCTAGTGGGTTCCCCTCCCCATTAAATGGGGAGGGGGCAGAGGAGAGGTTAAAATCATGGAGGGGAAAAATTTAGCCGAAGTATCAAAAGTCTTAAGGAAGCAATCAACCCCATGGGAGCGTAAGCTCTGGTATTATTTGAGAGGAAACAGGTTTTATGGGCTTAAGTTTAAACGCCAAGTACCTATGGGCAAATATGTTGTGGATTTTTGTTGCCAGGAAAAAAGTTTGATTATTGAATTGGATGGCGGGCATCATAATCGAGAAACAAACAAGCAGTTGGATATTATTAGGCAAAGATTTTTAGAATCAAGCGGTTATAGGGTCTTAAGGTTTTGGGATAACGAAGTTGATAATAATGTTGAAGGGATATTAGAAACTATTAAAAGAACTATTATTTAACCTCTCTGTCGCCCTGCGGGCGACATCTCCCCATAAATTGGGGAGAATAATAACGAATAAACTATTATGTTAGAAACCAAAGAGCAAAAACAAATTTTCGCCGGGTGCATAGTTTTAATCATAATTTTGGGGTTTATTTCTTTTTGGCACCGGCCGAATTTACAATACACGGCGGCACCTCATGCCACAAGCACAAGCCAGGACATTTTGGCTTCCAAGGCTTATTTGGATTATCTCAACTCCCTGCAAATCAACCCCGTAGCCAGCAAAGAACTGTTCCAGCAAATTATTACCAAGGACGACATCCAGAAAGAAGTTAAGCAGAGTTTGCAAACCGACCAGGCTATTGCCCAGCCGCAAATCGACGTAAAGAATATAAAAGTTTCTAATGCTTCCGGGCAAAAGGCCATTTTGGATTATCTTACAAATTCTGTCGGACCGGTGCTGGTCTTTAACAAACAGACCGGGGATTTAAACAAAGCCCTTTTTGACGGGACCAGTAATGCCGGGAGTTCCATTTTAAGCCAGTACCAGACTTTGCAGAGCGACTTAGCTAAAGTTTCGGTGCCTAAAGAAGCTTTAAGTTTGCACAAAGACTTGCTGGCTTCTTTTGTGGCTTATAGCAATTTACTTAAAGTTTCCGACGATTACGCGGCGCAAAAAAATACCAACCCGTGGCCCCAGGTTTACGCGGCCTACGCTTCCATAAACCAAAGCAACCTAGCTTACGGCAGGGATTTAGATGTTTTACAAAAAAAGTACAAGTTAGCGGAAGCGCCACCGCTGCATTATTTTGCCGAAAGTGCGAGGCAGCCTGGATTTTTACTAATCCCTAAAGCGCAGGCATTTTTGGGATTTGGAGACCTAACCATAACCATTGGCGACATTCCCAGTTTAATTATGGATGCCGTAAAACAGGGTTTGGTTAGCTCGTTTTCCCAGTTTATGGGACAGTTTTTAGACAAGATGATTGGCAAAATAGAAAGCAATTATGTTATTTCCAACTTCCTTTACTATTCAGACGCGCTGGTAGCCGGGCAATATACCGACGATTATTTAAACAAATATGTTTCGGACAGTTTAGACAGGAATATAATAAAAACTTTTATTCCCCAGCTTTCCTGCGGATCCCAGCCTAATTTGTATCCTGTGTTTCAGGCCAAAGCGGATCAGTATTTAGGTTTTGACCCCAACACTCTTGATCCAAAAGACCCTAACTTTTACCAAAAATTGGCGCGTGTGGGTGATTTTTTGTCTTCGCCCCAAGGCTGGCAATTATACTATCAAGACTTGGCCAGCCAGGCCGAAAGCGAAGCCCAGCAATCTGTGGACAGGGAACTTAGCAGCAGCGGCCTTAAAACTCCGCGTGATACCGCCAGCGGGGCAATTTCCGCGTCTATCAACAGCATAGTTAGCGCCGAGCAGGCAAGTTTTGGGGCTTTACTTCAGCTTGGGATCGCCAATGCCGACAGCGTAGTCAGTTCTTTGGTGGCGCAACTGGCACAAAATTTGATAAATAAGTTTGTGTTTAGCGGCGCGGTAGTTAACAACGGCAACGGGCAAATTGGCGTACTCAAAGAACAGGCTACTTGTTTGGCTGCCGCACAGCTAAATATTGTTTTGCCCATAAGCCCGACCCAGTACCAAACTCCGTCGCCGGCTCCAAGCGCAAGTGGCTTATTGCAACAGCAATGCGCCCAGTTGGGGGTCTGTCCGCCGAACCCTTAATATTTATTAGTAAAGACATTTTTATCGGAATAAAAAAATCGGCTTTTGGAAAAGCCGGTTTTTATGTTATAATAAGTTTATAAAAAAGCCGTCTTGTTTTGACGGTGACAGTATTAATGTTGAGTTATATGGAAATTTTTGATCAAGACCCCGAAAAATTAAACCAAGATTCTGCCAGTAAGCTTAATAGTATCGGCAAAACATATAAAATACTAATTTTTGCCGTTATTTTGAGCTTAATTTTTGGATGTTTAAGCGGAGCTTTGGGAGCCTTTTTGGTTTTGCGTTCGCCTAAGGCGCAAAAATGGTTTCCGGCGTTGCTTAGTGCGACATCAAACCAAAAAGTTACTTTTAATGAAGATTCTTCTACAGTGGATGTGGTAAAAAAGGCCGGCCCGGCTGTGGTTTCCATTATTATTTCCCAGGATTTAAGCCAGATTCCCGGCTATGGTTTAAATCCCGATAGCCAGGATCCGTTTTTTAACTTTTTCTTTAATAACGGGCAGCAACAGCCGCAAGACAATGGCAATTCATCGGGGAATAATTCTAGCGGTAATTCATCGTCCGGAGGCCTTCAGGAAATAGGCGCCGGCAGCGGGTTTTTTATTTCCGCCGACGGACTGATTTTAACCAACAAACATGTGGTTTCCGATTCCTCGGCCAGCTATACGGTAATAACCAGTGACGGCAAAAAGTATGATGCCAAAGTTTTGGCGCAGGATCCGACTAACGACCTGGCTCTGGTGAAAATTAATATCCAAAACGCCCCGTTCCTAAAATTGGCAAACTCGTCCCAACTGCAGGTCGGCCAGCACGTTATTGCTATTGGCAACTCTCTGGGGCAATACCAGAATACTGTAACCAGCGGCATAATTTCCGGCATCGGCCGGAGCATAACCGCAGGCTCGGACACCGGCGGCAGTGAAGATTTATCGGGCGTAATCCAGACCGACGCGGCCATTAACCCGGGCAACAGCGGCGGCCCATTGCTGAATATAGCCGGACAGGTTATAGGCATAAATACGGCCATAGACCAGCAGGGAGAGCTGGTAGGCTTTGCCATCCCCGCCAATGAAATTGCCAAAGCGGTGGCCAGCTACCAAAAAAACGGAAAAATTACCAGCGCGTTTTTAGGTGTGCGCTATATTATGCTAAATTCCGATATCGCCGGCCAGCAAAATCTGCCCAGAGATTACGGCGCGCTTATTGTCCGCGGCCAGACCGTTACCGATTTTGCGGTTTTGCCCGGCAGCCCGGCGGACAAAGCCGGGCTGATGGAGAACGATATAATTTTGCAGGTTAACGGCGTAAAAGCTGATCAGAACAATACTTTGGCGGCGCTGCTTTCCAATTACAGCCCCGGCGACACGGTGACTTTAAGGGTTTACCATAAAGGCAATGAGGAAGACATTAAGGTAACTTTAGGAGAAACTAAATAACGTGCAAACTCAAATGCCCGCCAAAGGCGGGTCCGCCTCCGGCGGAAAAATACTGGGAATAGATTACGGAGAGAAAAGGATCGGGTTGGCGATATCCGATGAAACAGAGACAATAGCGCGTGAACTGGATATTTTGTCGCCCAAAGAATTCTGGGAGCAAGTTGATAAGCTGATAAGCGATCAGCAAATAAGCCTAATTGTTCTTGGTTGGCCGCTGAATATGAGCGGGCAGGAAACAAAAAAGACGGAAGAAGTCAAGGGTTTCAAGTCGAAAGTAGAAAGTAAGACAGGCCTGCCGGTGGAAATTATGGATGAGCGATTATCATCGCAAATGGCGGTCCACCTTCGCCAAGGCTTCGGTGGATTGCCCGCTAAAAATAATAAAAAGGTGGGCAAAACTGTATCGAATAAAAGTAAATATGTTGACAGTTTAGCCGCGCAAATTTTATTGCAAAATTATTTGGATAAGCAAAAGTAGGTTTTAGATATTAGGTATTAGGTTCTAGTAGACCTATTGCCTGGCTAACACCTAAAAATTAATACCTAAAACCTAAATGAGTGAGTTCCGTCAAAATCCAATAACAAAAAACTGGGTACTGATCGCGCCAATGCGCGGCAAACGCCCGGACCAGTATAAGACTTATTCGGTAATGCATGGCGTTCCGGAAGTGGACAAAAAATGCGTTTTTTGCGCCGGCAATGAGCGTCTGAATCCAGAAATATTAAGGGTGGACGCGGTCGGGTTGCCGACCAAAGGTAAAGACTGGGAAATCCGTATAATCCCAAACAAATTTTCGGCTCTGGAAAAAACGGCTATTTATCGCCATAAGGAATTTTACGTTTCCCATAGCGGCGACGGCGACCACGAAGTCATTATTACTCGCAAGCACAACGAGCCGGTGGCCCTGCAATCTATCGCCATTGTTGAACTGACCATAAAAACCTTTATTGAGCGCATTAAAACTTTATCGGCAAAGCCGGATTTGGCTTATGTGCAAATTTTCCATAACCACGGGCGCGACGCCGGCGCCAGCGTAATCCATCCGCATTACCAGCTGCTGGCCACGCCCATAGTGCCGCCGCACATCCACGACGAGATTTTAGGATGTTACCATTATTACCAAAATAACAATTCCTGCATTTATTGTGATATTATTAAAGAGGAGCTTTTGGTAAAGGATCGCGTGGTCCACGAAAGCGACCATTTTGTGGTGATTTCCGCTTATGCCAGCCGCAGCCCCTTTGAAACCTGGATTTTGCCCAAGCGCCACGGCGCGCGGTTTGAGGAGATGAGCGAAGAGGAAGTCAGGCATTTGTCGTTTGTCTTAAAAGTTACGCTCGGGCAGCTTTATACCAAACTCTCCGACCCGCCGCTGAATTTTTATATCCACAATATGCCATCCAAACAGAACCAGCACGCCGCGCACGAGGAAAAAGCTTTCCACTGGCACCTGACCATATTCCCGCGCATTACCATTTGGGCCGGCTTTGAATACGCGACGGGCATACCGGTAAACCCCATTCCGCCGGAAGTGAGCACGAAGTTTTTAAAGGGAGAATAATAGGTCTTATAAGTCTTATCTGACTTATTTGTCTTATTTACCCAAATCATAATTAAAAATCCTAAGTATGTTTAAATTAAAAAATTTTATAATTATAGAGTTAAGTTTGGTTGTGGTATAGTTAGTATTGAATTATTTTTTTGGTGGCACGTTTCGTCAGCAACTGGCGTATGTTTAAGGCATACTGGTTGGACAGATTGTTATTTAAGGTCAGAAGGTTTTGGGGGAGCTTCTTTATTTGACCTTGGTTAACATGCTATTAACGCTATTGTTTTTTCTATACTTGATTGTATTTTTGGTCGGACGAATAATAATGTTTTTAAAAAAGTCTAAATAACCTCATGAAAAAATTTTTATTGGCTAACGGATTATTTATTATCGTGCTGGCGCTGTTTGGTTTTTTTGGCGTCTTTGGGCCGATAGCCCAGAAAAGCGTGTTTGGGCAGCTGTGGTACCTTGATAATCGGGAAAATACCGCCCATTTGCTGATCGGAATTATTTGTGTTATCAGCGCTTTGGTTTTTTCGCCAAACGTCCAGCGCTGGGTAATCTGGATTTTTGCTTTTGTCGCCATCACCGTCGCTATTTATAGCATTGTCACTTTCCATATATTGCGGGTAAATGTGGAGTATCCGATAGAAGAAGTGCTTTATTTTACCTTGGGCGATTTGGCCTTATGGGCGGCTTTGGCCGACAGGCAGAACTTGAAAAACCGGGTTTTGCGGCAGCCTCCAAAAGAGGACATTAGCGTATGGCCATAGTTTTTGTATAAGGTAATAATTCATTATCATCAAATGAAAAAATTAATCATTGCTAATTGGAAGCTTAATCCGGCTACCTTAAAAAACGCGCAGGCTTTGGCGGTGGCAGTATCGGTCAGGGCAAAAAATAAAGTCGTACTTTGCCCGCCGACAATTTACTTGTCGTCAATCGATTATCCCAATCTGGGTGCGCAGGATTGCTTTTGGCAAGAGAAGGGAGCTTTTACCGGGCAAACTTCGGCTTTGCAGCTAAAGGATTTAAAAATTAAATATTGCATTATCGGCCACAGCGAAAAACGGGCGGTGGGGGAAAACGACGAAATGGTGAATTTAAAACTCAAGGCGCTGGTCCAAAACGGGATAACGCCAGTACTTTGCGTGGGTTTTGGCACCACGGTGGAGCACGACGACTTGGAAGTGACCGATATATTAAAATCGCAATTGGACACCGACTTAGCCGGCGTTGACGCAACAAAAGTCATTGTGGCTTATGAGCCCGTGTGGGCCATCGGTACTGGCAAAAATGCTACGCCCGAGCACGCGGAAAAAATTTCTATTTTTATAAAAACCAAATATGGCGTGCCGAAAGCTTTATACGGCGGCAGCGTGAACTTTATTAACGCCAAAGGATTTTTGGACCAGCCGAACATCGGCGGCCTGCTGGTGGGCGGCGCCAGTTTAGCGCCGGCGCAATTTAACCAAATTATTAATATGTAAACCGCTGAACGGACGCTGAATTTAACACCAACGCTGATTTGACGCTGAAACGTCGATATCAGTTCGGCGATTAATCAGCGTACCAATCAGCGACTTAGCAGCGGATTCTATGATTTACATTGCCAGTGACCACGCAGGGTTTGAACTCAAACAAAAAATTATCGCGCATTTAAAAGAAACGGGCCAAGAGGTGGAAGACTGCGGCCCTTTTAGCATTGACCCCGATGACGATTATCCCGATTATGTTTATCCCTGCGCGGTAAAAGTCGCGCAAAACCCCGGCAGCATGGGCATTGTCTTAGGCATGAGCGGGCAGGGCGAGGCGATTGTTGCCAATAAAGTTAAAGGCATAAGGGCGGCGCTTTATTACGGCGGGCACGAGGATATTATTAAGCTGTCGCGCCAGCACAACAACACTAACGTGCTTTCGCTGGGCGCCAGATTTTTAAGCCCGGAACAGGTAGAGCGCGCCATAGATTTATGGATAGAAACCGGCTTTGACGGCGGCCGGCACCAGAGGAGGATAGAGAAGATTTCGCTATTAGAAAATAAATAATTTATCGGCGTCATCCTGAGGAGTGCAGCCGACGAAGGATCTCGTAATATTTAAGAGATTCTTCACCCTCAGATGCATTCGGGTTCAGAATGACGCCCTATAAACATGCCCCAAATTGTCCCCGCAATTTTAGAAGCAACCAAAGAAGCTTTTTTGCAAAGGCTTTCTTTGGTTTTAAAAATTCCCGGACTGGAGCGGGTGCAGGTGGATTTTGGCGACGGAGAATTTATTGCCGATAAACTTTTGACCGTTTCGGAAATGGATGCGCTAAATCCGGCCTTTCATTGGGAGGCGCACTTAATGGTCAAGGAGCCGAAAGACTTTTTAGATTATCAAATTTGCGGATTTAAGACCTTAATTGTTCATTATGAAGCCTTTCCATCGCCAAAAGAGTTAAAAAAAATCATAAGCGAAATTAAAAGTATGGGTTTTAAGGCTGGCGTGGCTATTAATCCCGATACCGCCGTTAAGGTGTTAAAAGATATCGCCGCTGACCAGTATTTAATAATGAGCGTAACTCCGGGTAAGCAGGGGCAGAGTTTTTTGGAAGATACCTATGATAAAATAAAAGATTTAAAGGCCCTGTTGCCCCATGCTATAATAGAAGTGGACGGTGGAGTAAATCTTTCAAATATTAAGCAACTGGCCCAAAGCGGGGCGGATTTAATTTGCGTCGGCTCCGCTCTTGTAAAAGCTAGCGATGTAGCACAGGCTTGGGATAAACTTAATTCGGAAATAAATAGAAGTTAGGAAGTTCGTTGTCATTGCGAGGAGTTCAAGGGCTTTAGCTTGACGACGAAGCAATCTTTTACTTAGATTAGATTGCTTCGGCTGCACTCGCAATGACAGAAAAAACATCAACATGCAAAAATTATCGGGCAAAGACTTAAAGCTTAAAGCCAACGACATTAGGCAGGATATAATCAGAATGCTGGTGGAGGCCAAAAGCGGACACAGTGCCGGGCCTTTGGACATGGCCGATGTTTTTGCCGCGCTCTATTTTAACGTAATGGAACATAATCCTACGGAGCCAAAATGGGAAAGTCGTGATCGCTTAGTTCTTTCCTGCGGGCATATTTGTCCGGTACTGTATGCCGCCATGGCCGAAGCCGGTTATTTTCCCAAACAAGAATTAATGACTTTAAGGAAGTTGGGCACGCGTTTGCACGGCCATCCGCATAACTTGGAACTGCCCGGGATTGAAACATCGTCAGGCCCGCTGTCGCAAGGCTCCAGCCAAGCCGTAGGTATGGCTTTGGGTTTAAAGATGGATAAAAAACCAAACTATATTTTTTTAGTAGTTTCCGACGGTGAACAGCAGGAAGGCCAGAGCTGGGAAGCGGCAATGATGGCCGGCAAGTATCATTTGGATAATTTAATCGCCATAATGGACAGAAACCGCATCCAAATAGACGGCAATACCGAAGACATTATGCCGTTGGATGATTTGCGCGCCAAGTATGAATCTTTTAATTGGCAGGTAATAGAAATAGACGGCAATAATATGGAAGAAATATTGCAGGCCTACAAAATCGCCAAAGAGACCAAAGGCAAACCGATAATGATTTTGGCCAACACTTTGGCGGGCAAAGGCGTAAGCTTTATGGAAGGCGACTTTAAGTGGCACGGCATTCCGCCGAACAAAGAGCAGGCGGCAAAAGCGTTGGAGGAATTAGCGGCGGAAAGGGGATTGATTAATTAGCGGTAAATAGAAAGCAGATGCAGTATAAGTCAATTTTAGTTTTCGACCTTGTGGAGAAACTAAAATTGTAAGAGAACAACAAAAATATATTCTCCATAAGGTCGAATAATATTTTTGTTGGCAATCTTGCAAGTGATTATTAAACAGTTTTTATTGGTATTATGATTAACTTAAACCCAAAAATCGGGCAAGCGGATATTGAGCAGGAGCCGACGCGAAAAGGATACGGTCAGGGGCTTTTGGATTTGGGGGCGCAAGATGAAAACGTGGTGGTGCTGACGGCGGATTTGGCCGAGTCCACCATGGTGCACGAGTTTGCAAAAAAATATCCGGAGAGATTTATAGAATGCGGCGTGGCCGAACAGAATATGATGGGCGTGGCCGCGGGGTTGGGGCTTTACGGCAAAACGGCGTTTGTTTCGTCTTATGCCGTATTTTCCCCGGGGCGCAGCTGGGACCAGATGCGCGTTAGTGTTTGTTACAGCGAGGCCAATGTCAAGGTCGCCGGCGCGCATACCGGCGTAACCGTGGGGCCGGACGGCGCTACCCATCAAGCATTGGAGGATGTGGCGATTATGCGCGTGTTGCCGAATTTAATTGTGGAAGTTCCTTGCGACTTTATTGAGGCTCGGAAAACCGCTGTGGCTTTGGGAAAAACCAGGGGCCCGGCTTATTTCCGTTTGGGCAGAAGCAAAACCCCGGTAATTACCACTGCCGAAACTCCTTTTAAGGTCGGCAAAGCGGAAATTTTCCGCGACGGGAAAGACGTGGCCATAATTGCCAGCGGCCCGGTCTTATATAACGCAATGCTCGCGGCCGGAGAATTGGAGAACGAGGAAATTAGTGTGATGGTGGTAAATAACCATACCATAAAGCCGATAGATTCCGCGACTATAATCGCCGCCGCCAAAAAGTGTGGGGCGATCGTTACTTTGGAAGAACACCAGACAATGGCCGGCTGCGGTAGCGCGGTGTGCGAAGTTCTGGCACAAAACTTCCCGGTGCCCGTGGAAATGGTGGGCATGCCCAACGCCTTTGGCGAAAGCGGCGAGCCGAATGAACTCATTGAGAAATTTGGGATGGGCAAAATGGCGGTAATCGCGGCGGTTAAAAAAGTTTTAAAAAGGAAGTAAAAAATTTATTATTCGACCTTGTGGAGAATATAAATTTTTTACAGATAAAATGTCAAAGGAAAACTGGAAATGGTATGTGTATATTGTGGAATGCCTTGATGATACGTATTATACCGGAATGACTTGGAATTACGATATCAGAGGGAATCAGCACGCTTTGGGTCACGGGTCAAAATATACAAAAGAACATGGTTTTAAGAAAGTCGTATATATTGAAGAGTTTGAAAATTTAGACGAAGCAAGGTATCGGGAAAAACAATTAAAGGGCTGGAGCCAGGAAAAAAAGAAAAAATTAATCAATGGCGAATGGGGTAAATGGGTTTAGTTCAAAGGTAAAATATTTTTCGACTTAATGGAGAAGATGTTTTGCTCCAGAGCAAAGAAGGTGATAATATCTTCTCGACAAGCTCGAAGAATATTATCACCACGGATTTTTTACCTTTCGCACATTAAGCTTAAACAAAAAATGTTTGACATAATATCCATCGGCGATCCCACAATTGACACGTTTTTGATTGTTAAAGACGTGGAGATAAGAGAAATTAACGGGCAAAAAAAGGCCATTATTAATTGGGGCGACAAGCTGCCTGTGGACAAATTTTATCGTTCCGTTGCCGGTAATGCCGCCAACAACGCCGTGGGCAGCGCGCGTTTGGGTTTAAGGACGGCGTATTATTGCGTGGTCGCGCACGATACCGGCGGCCGCGAAATTGTCCATAAAATGGAAAAAGAAGGCGTGTCGATCCGATATATAATCAAAAACGACAAGCATCCGACCAACGCTTCCACCGTGCTGTCGCATGACGGCGAACGTACGATTTTTGTTTACCACGAACACCGGAAATATAAACTGCCGCCGTTTGTCCATTCGTCGTGGGTCTATTTGACCAGCATGGGCTTAGGTTTTGAGACCATCCATAAAGATTTGGCAAGATATTTAGACAGCTTTAAAGCGCGTTTGGGCTTTAACCCCGGAACTTTCCAGCTTAGAGCGGGGCCACAAAAAAATAAACCGGTGCTTGAGCGGACGGACCTTTTGTCCGTTAACGTGGAAGAGGCGCAGGCTTGGGTTGGCGAAAGCGGGCGCGACCCCGAGGAGCTTTGCAAAAAGTTGATAAAGCTGGGACCGAAAGCGGTAGCCTTGACCGACGGCCGCAGGGGAGCTTATAGTTATTCGGAAGAAGGTTTTTATTATATGGAGGAATATCCTGGGCCGCGGATTGAGGCTACGGGCGCCGGAGACGCTTTTACCACCGCTTACCTTGCCGCTTTGGCGCATGGACTGCCGCACAAAGACGCTTTGCGCTGGGGGCCGATAAACGCGGGCTCCGTTGTCCAACAAGTCGGCCCGCAGGCAGGATTGTTGACGAAAATCCAAATGCAGGAGCAGCTAAACAAGTTAAAAGATTTTAGGGTAATTGAAATTGAAAATGATGAGGTTAAAAAAGAAGTAATGAGGATAGTGTCTAAAAAGAAAGATTAATTAACACAATCCGAATTATCCGAATACTGCAATCCAAATGACCCGAAAAGGGAAGCATTTGGGGCATTCGGATATTGATTCGGGTGATTAGGATTATATTTTATGAAAACAATCAAACTTGGCATCAACGGTTTTGGCCGCGTCGGCCGGCAGGCCTTTAAAATCGCGCTGGAAAAACCCGAACTGGAAGTCGTGGGCCTTAACGATTTGACTTCAACCGCTGTTTTGGCGCATCTGCTTAAATACGACAGCGTCTATGGCCGCTATCACCGCAAAGTGGAATTTGACGAAACCAACATTATTGTGGACGGCAAAAAATATCCGGTCTCCGCGGAAAAAGACCCAAGCCTTTTGCCGTGGGGAAAATTGGGCGTAGAGGTGGTAATTGAATCTACCGGCCGGTTTACCGACAGCGAAAAGGCCGGAGCCCACCTGAAAGCCGGTGCCAAAAAAGTCATAATTTCCGCGCCGGCCAAAGATGAAGGCGTAACGCCGACCATTGTCTTGGGCGTAAATGCCGAAAAGTACCGCAGCGATCAGCCTATTATCAGCTGCGCTTCGTGCACCACCAACTGCATCGCCCCGGTTTTGGCGGTAATGCAGGAAACTTTCGGCGTGGAAAAAGCTTTTATGAGCACCATCCACAGCTATACGGCCGAGCAGAACCTTATTGACGGCCCGCCGCCGGGAGGCAAGTCAAAAGATTTAAGAAGGGCGCGCGCCGCGGCTTTAAATATAATCCCGACTACAACCGGCGCGGCGATATCGGCCACCCAGGCAATCCCTTCGCTTAAAGGTAAATTTGACGGGGTGTCTTTCCGCGTGCCGACTCCGGTAGGCAGTTTGTCCGATTTTGTCCTGCTGTTAAAAAAGAACGTAACCAAAGAAGAAATTAATCAAGCTTTTATCGCGGCGTCCAAAACCGACCGCTTTAAGGGCATATTGGAAGTGACCAATGAGCCGATAGTGCTGTCGGACATTGTCGGCAATCCGGCATCGTCCATCGTTGACTTGGCTTTGACCCAGGTGGTGGACGGCAATTTTGTTAAAGTCGTGGCGTGGTACGATAACGAATTCGGGTATAGTAATAGGTTGGTGGAAGAAGTAATTTTGGTTGGGAAAAATATCTGAAATTGCGAGGCTCCGAGTGCATCCGAGGAGCCGAAGCAATCCCGTTAAAGATGAGATCGCCACGCTCGCCTGAAGGCTCGCTCGCGATTTCCTGCCCCTTGTGAAATTGCGAGGAGTGCAGCCGACGAAGCAATCTCGATAATACCCAACAATATATGACATCGGAACAGTTCTACGTTTATATACTAACCAATCAGAGACATACAGTTTTATATACCGGATTTACAAACGGCCTGATAAAAAGAGTGTGGCAACATAAGCAGCATATTGTACAGGGGTTTACAAAAAAATATAACGTTGATAAGTTGGTTTACTATGAAGTTTTCGGGGATATGTATCTGGCTCTTGAAAGAGAAAAACAGATAAAAGCCGGGTCAAGACAAAAGAAAATAGATTTGATAAATAAAATGAACCCGAATTGGGAAGATTTATATAACAAAATTATCTAAAACTGTGAGTAAGTGTAACCTACCGAAGCAATCTCATTATATAACGGGATTGCCGCGTCGCCCCTCGGCTGCACTCGGGCTCCTCGCAATTTCCTAACCGCATATGTCAATAAAATATTTAAGCAAATCAAAAATCCAGAACAAAACCGTGCTGTTGCGCGTGGACGTAAATGTACCCATAGACAACGGCAAAGTGTCGGACGCTTTTAGGGTTGAGCAGATAATCCCGACCGTTAAATATTTACAGGCCGGCGGCAACTCCGTAATAGTTTGCGGGCATTTGGGCAGGCCAAAAGGCAAGGCGGACCCGGCTTTAAGCTTAAAACCCGTAGCGGAGCTTATGGCCGACATGTTGAATTATAAATTTCTGGAAACCGATCACGCTTTGCCGGATTACGGCATAAATCATTTGATTTTTTATAAGGGCGATATTGCGGAAGAAAAACATCAGGCCAAATTGGCGACTTTGCCGAGCAAGGATGTAATATTGCTGGAAAATTTGCGTTATTACCCTGGCGAGGAAGAAAACGACCCAGTCTTTGCCAAAAAATTGGCTGGCTTTGCGCACGCGTATGTCAACGACGCTTTTGGCGTGGATCACAGGGCGGCGGCTTCCGTGGTCGGCGTAACCAAATATTTGCCTAGTTATTGCGGCTTGCTTTTGGAAAAAGAGATTAAGGCTTTGGAGTCGGTTTTAAAAACCGTCAAACATCCGTTTGTGGTAATGACCGGTGGCATTAAGCTTTCGGAAAAAGTCGGCGCTTTGGAGAATTTGGGGGAAAAGGCGGACAAAATTTTGGTCGGCGGCGGTGTGGCCAGTTTGTTGTTTAAATCCAAAGGTTATGAAGTCGGGTTTTCCAAAATTGAGGAAGGCGAAATGAAAACCGCCTGGAAAATAGAAAAGAATTTTAAAAATAAGCTGATGCTTCCCGCGGACGTCGTGGTTGCCGACCAAGAGATGCAAAAAGATTCCATCCGCGTTTGCGCGCCGCATGAGGTTAAAAAGGACGAGTTAATCCTTGATGTCGGCCCCAAAACCATTTTGGTTTACGCCCAGGAAATTAAGAAAGCCAAAACCATCATTTGGAGCGGGCCTTTGGGCCTGTTTGAAAAAAAGCCTTTTGATACCGGCACTATGTCCTTAGCAAGGCTGCTTGGTGGGCGGGGCAAAGGGAAAGCTTTTGTCATTGCCGGAGGAGGGGACACGGTAGATGCCATAAGGCAAGCCCACCAGTTTGAAAATTTTGACCATGTCAGCACCGGCGGCGGCGCCATGCTGGAATATTTAGCCGGCAAAAAGCTGCCGGGGATTGAGGCGTTGAAATAATATAAAATTTTACGATGGATAATATATACGACGTAGTTATCATAGGTGCAGGATGCGCTGGTTTAAATCTTGCGCAGAAACTGGGAGAATTCGGCTTGCGTGTTTGTTTGGTTGATTCAAGGATTAATCTTTTAAATGTGCCTTTCCATACGCTGGGGAGTTTTCTTAATTTGAAAGAAGTAGGATTGCCGGAAAGTGTCGTTGCTGAAAAGATAACGGAGTGTAGTTTTTACTCCAAAAACCGCCATTTCACCAAAAAGGCAAGTTCAAAAATACTGAACAAAATGAGGATACACGAAGAGCTGCTTAAGCGAGCAATTGATAATAATGTTGCCATAAAAGCTTCTACGACAATTGTTTCTGCAGAATTTGGCGCCGGTGGGATGTTAAATTTAGTGAAGGACGAAAACGGCAAAGTATATAAAGCTTCCGTATTTGTTGATGCTTCAGGAGCCCACGGGTTTTTGAGCAAAAGAATCGGTTTACAGGATAAAAAACTTAAATTGGCGGAAGGTGTTGAATATAACGTCAAGTATTTTGGTCCGGAACACCGCGCTTATCTTTTCATTGGTTCCGCTTTTTCCGGCGGGTATGGCTGGATTTTTCCCGTTGGAAACGGCAGGGCGATTGTCGGATACGGAACGTTTAACAAAAAAATGTTTGATCAGTTAAAGCAAAAATTGGACGGGATGGTTTCCTCTAGTCCTGTTAAAGAGCTCGTACAAAAAGATAATGACAAATTCAACGGTTATTCATTGCCTGTCACTTCCGTGAAAAATAAGTTTGTCAGCAAAAATATTGTCTGTGTCGGCGACAGCGTTTCGCAAGTTAATCCTTTGGTCGGGGAAGGTTATCGCTTTATCTTAAAATCAGGGTTAATAGCGGCTAAGTATGTCCAACAAGCTATAGCCAATAAAAATTTGGAATTATTAAAAGGATATGAAGTAGAGTGGAACGAAAAATTTTATTCGATTTATAAAAAATCCAAAAAATTGCAGAGGTTGGCGAACCTGGCCAGTAAAAGCGATTTATTGTGCGACATGGCGACATGGATTATGAGTAAATGGCCGGATGAAAAATTTGAAAGGGCTCTTGCCGCTGATTTTAAAAATAAACTTTAATTTGAAGGTTAAAAAATGACCACGGCGCAAATTTAAACGCTTCACAGGCGTTTTTATGCTATAATATGAGTATTAAAATTGAGTTAAGACATAAAAATCATGAAAATAACAAAAATTCAAGCTTTAGAAGTGTTAGATAGCCGCGGAAATCCGACCGTCCAGACCACGGTTTGGGCGGGGGAAACATCGGCTACGGCAAGCGTGCCCAGCGGGGCTTCCACGGGAATACACGAGGCTTTGGAGTTGAGGGATGGGGACAAACATCGATATGGCGGCAAAGGCGTGCTCAAGGCTTGCAAGAACGTGAAAGACAAGATTTTTAAGGCTGTCAAGGGGGTATCTGTTAGCGATCAGCAAAAAATCGACGAAACAATGTTAGAGCTGGACGGCACGGACAATAAGGTCAAGCTGGGGGCCAATGCCATTTTATCCGTCTCGTTAGCTTCGGCTAGGCTAGCTGCAAAATGCCAAAAATTGGAGCTTTTTGAGTATTTGGCTGGAATTTACGGTTATCAGGTAAAAGGCTTGCCCACGCCCTTTTTTAACGTTATAAACGGTGGCGTACATGCGGACAGTGGTTTGGACCTTCAGGAGTTTTTTCTAATTCCGCTCAAGGGGAATTTTGCCAACAAGTTAAGAATAAGTGCGGAAGTCTTCCATACTTTAAAGTCGATTTTGCGGTCAAAAGGGCTGGCTACATCAGTCGGCGATGAAGGAGGTTTTGCACCTAAACTTTCTTCCAACGAAGACGCGTTCAGGCAGCTGGAGGCGGCAATAAAATCGGCAAAATATAAACTCGGCACAGATTTTGCTTTGGGCTTGGACGCCGCGTCCAGCGAATTTTTTAACGAGAAAAAAGGCGTTTACGAATTTAAGGCTTCCAAAATTTCCGCCACGCCTTCCAATGTTTACCAAGTTTATAAAAAGTGGCTGGCCAGATACCCGCTCTTGGCCATTGAAGACGGCTGCGCCCAGGACGACTTTTTAGGTTGGAAATTTTTAACGCAAAATTTGGGAGACAAAACTTTACTTATAGGCGACGACATTTTTGTCACCAACCCGGTTAGGATCCAAATGGGCATTACCCAAAAAATCGCCAACGCGGTGCTTATTAAGGTAAACCAAATTGGCACGCTAACCGAAACCATTGCCGCCATTAAGCTTTCGCAAAAGAACAAATATAAAGTTGTCATTTCCCATCGCAGCGGAGAAACCAGCGATCCGTTCATCGCGGATTTGGCTGTGGCTATAAATGCGGAATATCTAAAATCCGGAGCTCCGTGCAGGGGGGAGAGGTTGGCCAAGTATAATAGGCTTTTAGAGATAGAAGATCTTTTGAGTAAATCCTAAAAACTAAATTCTAAACAAATCACAAATTTTAAAATAGTAAATTCCAAACACTTGGTTTGTAACTTTGTATTTTGAATTTTTGGAATTTGTTTAGTCTTTAGAAATTAGATTTTAGAATTTGAAACAGAAATTATGCAGCATAAAATATATAAAAAGGTAGCTTTGATCATCTTGGACGGTTTTGGCGTGGCGCCGGACAGCCACGGCAACGCCATTACCCGCGCCAAAACGCCAAATTTGAATTTTCTTGTCAGTAATTTTCCTTCGTTGACTCTTCAGGCTTCGGGTCCCTTGGTCGGATTGCCCTGGGGCGAAATGGGCAACAGCGAGGTCGGACACTTAAATTTAGGCGCGGGGCGCATTGTGGGCCAGGATTTGCTGCGCATAACCGCTAGCATCCAAAGCGGCGAATTTTTTAAAAATCCGGTTTTCTTGGCTGCCTTAAACCATGCTAAAAATAACCACTCGTCTTTGCATTTAATGGGGATGGTCAGTCCGGGCGGCGTACATAGTTTTGACGAACATCTATACGCTTTGCTTTCAATGGCCGCGGACTTGGGCCAAAAAAAAGTCTACATACACATGTTTACCGATGGGCGGGATACCGACCAAAAAATCGCCACAGAGACTTTAAAAGTGTTTTATGAAAGAATTGGCCGTGCCGGCGTGGGCAAAATTGCTACTGTTACCGGACGTTTTTACGCCATGGACAGAGGCGGGCATTTTGGCCAGACGTTGATGACTTATCAGGCCTTGGTGGAAGGCAAAGGCGATATTGCCCATTCGGCCGAGGAAGCGATAAAAAACAGTTATAAGGCGCAAATTTTTGATGAAATGATAAAGCCTACGGTTATTGTTGACGAAGAAAACCAGCCGGTGGGCAAGATTTCCGATAATGATTCCGTGATTTTTATAAATTTCCGTTCCGACAGGGCGCTTCAGCTGTCACAGGTTTTTATCCAGCCCGAAATTCTGCCCGAGGAGATGCGCCCAAAACCATTGCAGAATTTATTTTTTGCCACCATGACCGAGTACGCTCCGGATTTGCCGGCAAAGGCCGCTTTTGGGCCGGTAAGCCTGAAAAATAATCTGGCCGAAGTTATCTCCGACCGCGGTTTAAGCCAGTTCCATATTGCCGAGAGCGAAAAATACGCCCACGTTACGGCCTTTTTCAATTGCCGCAAGACCGAAAAATATCCGGGCGAGGAACGGGAAATTGTCACCAGCCCGGAAAATAACGCCCGTAATTATGTTGATCATCCGGAAATGTCTGCGGAAACATTGACCGATATTTTAACGCAGAAAATATTATCCACCGAGACGAATTTTTTTGTGGCCAATTTTGCCAACACCGACATGGTGGGGCACACCGGAAATTTACAGGCTGGGATTGAAGCCGTGGAGTTTATTGACGGATGCTTAAAGAAAATTATGGATGCGTGCTTAATGAGTGATTCCGCGCTGATAATTACGGCCGACCACGGCAACTGTGAGCAAATGATAAACACCAAAACCGGCGATATAGATAAAGACCATACCACCAATCCGGTGCCCTTTTTGCTGGTGGCTAATGAATTTAAGTTCTCCAAACCTTCAGGCCATGATTATTCTTTTTTGGCCGCGCGCGTGCCTGCCGGCGTAATTTCCGACGTCGCACCCACGATTTTAGAGCTTTTTGGCCTCCCTAAGCCCGTGGAGATGACGGGGGTTAGTTTGTTTACCGAAATAGACGTCGTGCCGAGGAAGAAATAAGATTGACAAAAATTTGTTAAAATTTGTTTGCTTCCAGTATGGTCGGCTAAGGGACTGGCTTTTTTTATCCAGCACCTTTTTAAGGTGTTTGGATTTATTTGGCTGAAAAATGCTAGAATGAAGTTATCCTTTATTCGGCGTCATCCTGAGCGGAGCGAAGGATCTCTTTCTAGGTTGAGATTCTTCGGTCGGATGCTACTGCTTCAGAATGACGCCGAAAAACCATAATTATGCCTAAAATTTGGAAAGTAAAAACCAAAATTCCCGATGACATCGCGCAAAATTTATCGGAGTATCCGGAACTTTTGCGGCAGCTGTTTTTTAATCGTGGATTGACGGGAAAAGACCAAATTCAGGATTTTTTGGAGCCAAAATACGAAAATCTATACAGCCCGTTTTTGTTTAAAGATATGGAAAAGGCGGTGGAGCGGATTTGGCAGGCAATTGACCGGAGTGAAAAAATTTGTATTTATGGCGACTATGATGCCGACGCGATTACTGCCAACGCGGTGCTGGCGCAGACGTTTAAATATTTAGGCGTTGAGATTTTATCGTACATCCCTGACAGGTTTACCGAAGGATACGGCATTAATATCGATGCTCTGTTAAAGATAAAGGATGAAGGATCAAAGATAATCATAACCGTTGATTGCGGCACTAATTCCGCTGACGCGGCAGAGTTTTGCAAAAAAAATAATATCGATCTAATTATTACCGACCATCATGAAATCATCGGAGAGGTTCCTGATGCTTACGCGCTGATAAATCCCAAAAATCCCGATGACAATTATCTATACCGCGATATTACGGGAGTCGGGGTGGCATTTAAGCTGGCTTGCGGGATTTTATCAAAACGTGAAAAAATTATCGCGCGTTTTGAACCCTCACCCCTAGCCCCTCTCCCAAAGGGGGAGGGGAAGCCCGGAGTTGTGGGATGGGAAAAGTGGCTGCTTGATTTGGTGGCCATCGGCACGGTGGCGGATTGCCACAGCCTACTGGGGGAGAATCGGATATTAGTAAAGTATGGTTTAAAAGTTTTGGCCAAGACGAAGTGGATTGGTTTACGCGCGTTGATGGAATCCGCGGGTTTGGCAGAGGTGTCCCCTCTGCAGCAGAGGGGACACCTCTGCCCGTTGAAGCCGCTTGATACCTATACCCTAGGCTTTATCATCGCGCCGAGATTAAACGCGGCGGGCAGGCTGGAGCATGCCGGCATTGCTTTGGATCTATTGCTGGAAACCGATGCCAATCGCGCAAACGAAAAAGCCCGCAAACTGGAAGCCATAAATACGCGCCGGCAGGGGCTGACTGCGGAGGTGTTAAGCGAGGCCAAGGAAAAGGTCTTATTGCTTAAGGAAAGAAAAGTTTTGGCACTTGTAGGTGAAGGTTGGCCCAAAGGCGTAATGGGCCTGGTCGCCGGTAAATTGGCCGAGGAATTTTATAAGCCTACGATTGTGTTGGAAAAAACGGAGAATTTATGCACTGGTTCGGCCAGAACCGCCGGCAAGTTTGATATTTTGGAGGCTTTAAAGTTTTCTTCCGAGCATTTGTCCAAATTTGGCGGCCATAAACAGGCCGCTGGTTTGAGTTTAGAGGCCAATAAATTTGACCTTTTTTACCAGAAACTATTGGAATATGCCGAGGTAAAAATTGCGCCGGAATCGGCACAAAAAGCCCTTGAGCTGGAAGCAAAACTTGAGGGTCATGACCTAATACCTAACACCTATAACCTAATATCTAAACTCCAGCCATTCGGCGTGGACAATCCCACTCCAAAATTTTTAGTTTCCAATCTTGAAGTTTCATCAATCCGCATGGTCGGCAAGCAAACCCAGCATTTGCAGGTGAGATTTATATTGCCTTTTCGGCGTCATTCTGACCCTGAGCGGAGCGAAGGGGAAGAATCTCAATCAAAAGGAGAGATCCTTCGCTCCGCTCAGGATGACGCCGGGGTGAGTGGCAGGGAAATCGCCGGTATTATGTTTAATGCGCCGGATTTTGCCAAAACTTTGAAAATCGGCGATACTGTAGATGTCGCGGCAGAGTTAATTGAGGACGGGTGGAACGGGAAGAGGGAAGTGAAGTTGCGCATCGTAGACCTAAAAATTATCTAAACATCTAAACATATAAACATTTAAGCATTCAGTAGTTGCTTATATGTTTGCATGTTTAAATGTTAATATGTTTATATGAAACTTATCATCAACACCGACGGCGGGGCGCGCGGTAATCCCGGGCCGGCGGGGATTGGCGTTGTAATTGCCGATGGCGTTGGGCATATCATCAGCCGCCACAAAAAATATATCGGCGAAGCGACCAATAACGTAGCGGAATATAAGGCCTTGATTTTGGCGTTAAAGGAAGCGCACAAGCTCAAAACTGATCAACTGTTGGTAAATATGGATAGCGAACTAATAGTCCGGCAAATGCAGGGCAGGTATAAAATAAAAGAGCTGTCGCTCAAGCTTTTGGCGGCGGAAGCGTTAAAACTCATCAGCCAATTTAAAAACGTGATTTTCCATCACGTCCCCAGAGAACAAAATAAGGAAGCGGATAAACTGGTAAACGAGGCGATAGATAAAGTTATCTAATCACCAAACTTTTTAACTCGCCGTTGTCCAAAAGCAAAACGTTTTGGCCGGCGGAGTCTATATAAAACTTTTTTACATCAGTCCCTTGGTAAAGCTGGTACTGGTTTTGGTTATCGCGCGTGTCCAGTTCTATGGCCATAAGCTTTTCGCCTTGGAAATAGAAAGCGTTGCCGATGGAATTTAAAATTTTAGGGTTGGTCAAAGTTTCGCTGCTGCGCGTGACAAAGTTTAAATTTTCGCCTAACGGGTCATAATAATCCAATTCGCCGGAATGAATTACGGATAAAAGGGAATCGCTGGGGTTAAAACTGAAGCCGGAAATATTGTCAGCAAGCTGCTGCATGCCGGAACTTACTGAGTAAAGCTTCGTATCTGCCAGCAGAAAAATTTCTTTTTCAAAAGTTACAAACAATACGCCAAAGTTAAAGGCAGGCAGGGTATCGGCCAAGTCCTGGCTTACGGAAAAGGGCGCCTGGCTTACGAAGAGAGCGTAATTTTGGCCTTTTTGCTGGACAAAATACAGCGCTCCACCCTCGGGGGAAAAAGTTTTGACCCCGGAAAATAGGACAATTTTGGTTTTGGTTGCCGGGTTTATTGAATATAAAACATTGTTGCTTAAGGCGTAAAGCCCTCCGTCATCCCCGAATTGCAACTCAGGCAGTGTGCCAAATAGACTGCTTATGTCGTAAATTTCTCCCACGTTTTGGTTGAAAATCAGCAAAACCGGGGAAGAGGTAGCGGCTTGGGAATTAGTAAGGGCAAAAATTTTTCCGGCTCCATCCTCGGCTAAAATTTTGTTTACGTTTTTTGGCAGGCTATAGGTTTGCGCGGCATCGGGATTATCTAAAACGGAAGTTACTAAGCCGCCTTTGGTCAAATAAATAAAATTTTTATCGTGGCTGTAAAAGTCCAAAACTCCCTGGACCAGATTTTGAACCGAAGGATTTTTTAAAAATAAATAAATGTTGCCGAAAGAGGGGTTGGCCCAAGTTACCTGCCCGGCTTCAATAGTCAGCCTTTTGGTCCAATCTGAGTAGCCGGGTTTTTTTAAGCTGACCGTGTAACTGCCGGGCAAAAGGAAGGTCAGGTCCCCCTGGCTTTGGCGTTTTTGTTGGCCGTCCAAAAAGATCGCCGCGTCTTGGGGGTTGCTGCGCACCGCTAAAATTCCGGTCTGAACAAAACTCTTGCTGTCAAAATCAAAGCCGACGCCTTTTACGTAAAGCACAATTATCGGAGCGGCTATGAGGAAAAAAATAAAACCTATAGCGATAATAAAATAACGGCTTTTTCTGGTCATGGTTACTATATTTTAGCGTAATTTTGCCGTTGTTACAATTGGTTAGGTTTGGTATAATAAGAGCTGTTTGTATAATCCGAATTATCCGAATACTGCAATCCAAATGACCCGAATGGGGGAACGGATAGATTTGGGGCATTCGGATATTAATTCGGGGTATTAGGATTATATTTCCATGTTTGAAACGAAAATCGGCATAGATTTGGGCACGGCCAATACTTTGGTTTACGTGCCCAAGCGGGGGATTATTATTAACGAGCCAACCGTGGTTGCCATTTCTTTGGAGGACAACCGTATTTTGGCAGTGGGGCAGGAAGCTAAGGAAATGCTCGGCCGCACTCCGGAGACGATTGTCGCCTCGCGCCCCATGAAAGACGGCGTAATTGCCGACTACCGCGTAACCGAAGCTATGCTCCGCTATTTTATCAATAAGGCTTTGGGCAACATCAGGTTTTTTAGGCCCGAGGTTATGATTTCCGTTCCGGGAGGGATTACTTCTACGGAAAGAAGGGCGGTTGTGGATGCGGCGCTCGCGGCCGGCGCCAAGGCGGCCTACGTGATAAAGGAAACCGTGGCCGCGGCTATTGGCGCGGGGATTCCCATAGCCGAAGCCAGGGGCAATTTGGTCATTGATGTCGGCGGCGGTACTACGGACGTGGCGGTATTATCTTTGGGCGGAATAGTTAATTCCACTTCCGTGCGCGTGGCCGGCAACCGGCTGGACCAGGCCATAGTGGATTTTGTCAGGAGAAAACACAGCTTGGCCATTGGTGACCGCACGGCCGAGGAAATTAAAATTACCATCGGCAGCGCCGTAATTCTAAATGAAGAAGAACTTATGGAAGTTAAGGGCCGCGATATGATTTCCGGCTTGCCTAAAACCGTTACGGTTGCCTCTAACGAGGTGGTTCAGGCCATTACCGAGGATCTTTTGGAAATTGCCAAGGCGGTAAAAACCGTGCTTCAGGATACCCCGCCGGAACTGGCTTCGGATATTATAGACAAAGGCATGGTTTTAACGGGCGGAACGGCACTGTTGCGCAATATAGATCATTTTATTTCCCAGAGCGTGGGCGTTCCCTGTTTTGTGGCCGAAGATCCGCTTTTGTCCGTAGCCAAAGGTACGGGCGTGGCTTTGGATAACCTTGATAGTTATAAAAAGAGCATTTTAAGCGCGAAATAGGATTTTTTTGTAATTTGATTAAAATTTAAAATTATCCTATAATAAAAACAAATCAATTTAAAATCCGAAACAAAAATATATGGCAAGGAAATCTTTGTATCTATTTTTGGCCGCTCTTTTAGGGACGCTTTTGTTTTTGATTGCCCATCAGGTAGTGTATTTTATTTACATTTACATGCTTAGCGCGGGGCTTGTAACCACCGGTATGAGCTATGTGGAATTTTTGGCCATTGAATACTTTACCCTGACTATTACCCTTTTGCTCGGCGCGTGGTATGGTATTTGGCTGGGCCTTTATTGGTACGAAAAAGTTTATGAAGAAAAAAGCCATAAGGGTTTTGTGCACCATGTGGCGGTTAACTATTTTCCCGGCCCCAAACCTAAAGCTCCGGAAAGCCAAATGGCCCAAGTCAAGGAGCGTCTGGAGGAAAATTTGTGGCGACTGGAAGATTTGGCCAAAAGTGAAGCAAGTTTGCCGCCCATGGTTGAGCCGGAGCCAATTAAGTGTAGGGTTGTGCGTAAGCGCGCGCCAAAGAAGTTACAACAGTAGGCTTACGCGTTAGACAAATAATAGTGTTCGACCTTGTGGAGAACCTATTATTTGTCATAATTCCTTAAGCTTTTTTAGAAAAATATCTTCTCCACAAGGTCGAAGGATATTTTTCTAACGATAGTTTCGTGAAATGCGTGAGTGCCGTTTAGTTTCAAATAATTTGATGTCTCCATGACCCCCAAAAAATTCTTGTTGCTACTTTTTGTACAATGGCTGGTTTTGGCTTTGCTCAAAGCCTGGTTTTTTAACAGCCAAATTTTTTCCAATCCCGGCTTCCAGCAAACTATTTATTGGATTTTAACGGCAGCAATTACAGCGGCTTTAATAAGGCGTTTTGAACATATAAACTTTTTGGAAGCATTTTTCGTGATTATCGCCTGGACTTTGCTGGATTTGCTCTTAGATCTTATTGTGCTCAGTCCCTATACCGGCGTATCTATTTATTCCGCTCCGGAATATTGGTGGGGCATTGTTGTTATGGTTACATCTATTTTGCTTTTTCATAAAAAGCGCCATATTAAAGTCCGGCACGATTTGCGAGCGCATCATTAGAGTTGAAAGATGAATATAAGAACGGCTCTTCCCAAAGATTTCGAAAGAATCAAGGTATTGATTGCCAGACATCCTAAACAGCTTATTCAGATTAACCTGCCAAAGCCGAAGGATTTTTTTGTGGCGGAAAAGGACGGTGAAATAATCGCCTGTTGCGCTTTGGAGGTATATTCCAAAAGAATGGCGGAGATTCGTAGCTTGGTGGTGGACCAGCGTTATTGGAGGCAGGGGATTGCCTCTAAGTTAATTAAGGAGTGTTTAAAAAAAGCTAAAAAATTTAAGGTTTACGAGGTACTTGGCGTGACCGGCTCGGTGTTGTTGTTTGAAAACCAGGGCTTTAAAATGTTTAATAACGAGAAATACGCGCTGTTGAAAATCATGAAGTAGGTGTGCGCGAACGAGAACCAGATATCTAACGACGGAGAATATCCGTTGTTTTTTGTTGTTCACACCCCAAAGCTTTAGCGAAGGGGTGTGAACAACTTTAGTTGCAAAAAGGTTCACCCAGCGCTAATTTACGCTGGTTTATTATTGATGCTGGTTTAAAATTAAGCGATTGACTTTAAGACTGTTTATGAGTATATTTAAATTAGTGCTGGGTGAACGAGCGTATACTATATCAATATAAACACTAAATCCTAAAAACTAAAAACTAAACAAATTATAAATTCTAAAATATAAAGTACAAACTGCTCCGTTTAAGGTTTCTGTTTAAAAATTTATGATTTATGGTTTGTTTAGAGTTTAGAAATTAGATTTTAGATTTTTTGAATTTATGCAATCCGTCATTATGCATCTGGACATGAATAGCTATTTTGCCTCTGTAGAACAGCAGGATAATTTAGCCTGGCGTGGAAAGCCTGTGGGGGTATGCGAACATTTGGGAGGCATTATTATTGCGGCTTCGGTAGAGGCTAAGCGTTGGGGCATTAAAACCGGCACGCCCGTCTGGGAAGCCCGCAAGCTTTACCCCAAAATTATCATTAGCCCCACGCATCCGGACCGTTACCGTTTTTTTAACCGCTCTATGGTTAAGGTTGTGTCCGATTACACTTCCGCCGTGGAGGTTTACAGCATAGACGAGGTTTTTGCGGATTTGACCAAGGCTTGCAATGTCCGTCTCTGCCGGCGTCATTCCGAGCGAGTGCATCCGAGCGAGGAATCTCTTATTAGGCTAAGTGTAAGAGATCCCTTGTCCTCGGATGCACTCGGACTCAGGATGACGCCTGGGGAGAGCATGGCCGACCCTTTTGAAGAAGCTGTAAACATCGCTAAGGAAATCAAGCGGCGGTTTAAGGCCGAAGTGGGAGACTGGCTAAGGTGCAGCATCGGCATCGCCGAAAATAAATTGCTGGCCAAAATCGGTTCGGATTTTAAAAAACCCGATGGACTAGTGGTTATAACCGACAAGGGGCATCCTTGTGCAGCACAAGGATGCCCCTTGTGGCTTTCTAAAGACGATATATACGATCGTCTGCGTCTTACCGACATCCCCGGTATTGGCCGGCGCCAAGAGAATAATTTAAACCAACTTGGCATTAAGACGCTTAAAGAATTACGTGATTTTCCCAAAAGCCATTTAGTTGCCAGGTTCGGCAACATTATGGGCCATCATTTGTATAATATCGGGCAATTGCAGGGAACTTGGAAAGCTCCCGTCCATCAGGAACAAGAAATTAAGTCCATGGGCCATATGTATACTTTGCCGCAGGAGTTCCGCCGGCCGGAATTTTTTATGCCCGTTCTCTATAAATTATGCGAGATGGTCGGCCGGCGCCTGCGCAGGAAGAGTTTAATGGGCAACCTTATTTACTTTTATTGTCACGATAAAGATTATCAGGGATTCGGCAAAAGCGTTAAGCTTGGATATTTTGTGCAGGACGGCAGGGAAATATTTTTGGTTGCCGCGGATATATACGCGGATCTGTTACGCGGATCTAAACGCGGAGCGTTGGGGGTAAAGCTCATCGGCGTTACCGTGGCAGGCCTTCGGCCTTATGTCCATCAGCTTAGTTTGTTTGGTGATGTTGAGCGGCGGCTTAAGGCGACAAAGGCCCTGGACAAGATTAACGACAAATACGGGGAATTTACCATTTTGCGCGCGCAAATGCTGCCGGCCGGCAAAGCCTTTGCCGATTCCATAGGTTTTGGCAGGGTAAAGGAGCTTGGGTAGAAAAGACAAGGACTGTCCTTTTGCAGGTAATGCCAAGTTTTAAGGACAGTCCTTGCGGAAAATATGGAAGTTCGCCGGGGCTGATTTTGACAAACACCAAAATAAATAATATACTAATTCAAGCATAGAATTAACTGAAATTTTAAAATATGGTTAACTTAGATAATCCCATCCCATCTGATAACGAATCTCGGCCCGGCAAAAATTTAAATTATCCAGCCAAGATTATAGGCGCGTCAATAATAATCGGCGCGGTTATGATTTCCGGCAGCTTATATTACGGTTTTAAAGAGCTGTATAAGCATTTGGATTACCTGATTCAGACGCCGGCTACCCAGGTTCAACCCGCCGCAGCCCCTTCTGCCACAGCGCCGTCGGTCGCAGCCCCAACCGCGGCTCCCACCACTGGCGCCGTTAACATTACTTTAAAACCCAATACTCCTTATTTGGGCGCCAGCAACGCCAATGTTACCGTGGTTGAATACGCGGACTATGAGTGTCCGTTTTGCGAGCAATTTTTTAAGAATGTTTTACCCGAGTTAAAAGCAAAATACATAGATACCGGCAAAATTAAGTTTTTCTACCAGGATTTCGCTTTTTTGGGCCCGGATTCCAACACCACAGCGGAAGCCTCCCATTGCGCCGAAGACCAAAATAAATTTTGGCAGTACCACGATTATCTTTTTAGCAACCAAGGGGCGGAAGGCAGCGGCTGGGCTACGTCAGATCACCAAAAACAATTTGCCGTGGCAATTGGTTTAAACACGGCGCAGTTTAACCAGTGCCTGGACAGCGGCAAATATAAGCAGGAAGTGCTGGATGAAACCTCCGCCGGCAAAAGTTACGGGGTCAGCGGTACTCCCACGCTCTTTGTCAACGGTACGGCCATTGTAGGAGCTCAGCCTGCCACTGCCTTTGAAAAGGCCATTGACGCGGCGCTGAATAAATAATTTTTTACAGCACTTAAGCGGCGCATCTAATTGTGTCCTACCTTGTTAATAAAAGTATTAAAGATTATTACTTCAATCCCGACTGAACCGGAAGGACAGATATAAACAACCAACCTAGAAAATGGCATTGCCGTTAAAAAATCATTGCGTCGCGCAATGGTTTTTCTAATAGCACGCCCGTTTGTCGGACATTCATATCCGTACGCGCAGTAACGGCAATAAATCGGGGCTAGGATTTTAAGCATTTGGCCCTTTGAGCTTTTTTATTTTTTATGTTATAATTTTATTAATAAATTAATATATATAAAAATCATTATTCCCGTGTAAGTCGGGAAAAAGGAGAAATAAAAATATGTCCGATCAGGAAGAGTATGGTAAAATGCTTACCGATTTAATCCAAAAGCAAATGGTGGTGCTTGGTCCAAACATTGCTTTGGACAAAGCCCGTAAGGTTGCCGGATTAAAAGTCTCTGACGACGGGGTCGTTTTGGAGGTGACGGGGGATCCGAAACTGGTTTTAAAAGGCGTAGCCAACGAATATATGATGCTTTCCGGGCAGATTGTCCAAATGACCTTAAATTCGCTTTTGGAAAAATATCCGCAAATGAAAATGTAAAATATAATCCGAATTATCCAAATACTGCAATCCAAATGACCCGAATTGTGGAAAAAGATTTATCCTACAAGATAACCGGTTTGTGTTTTAAAGTTCATAAAAAGTTAGGGAGATTTGCTAGTGAAAGACAGTATTGTGATGAATTTGAAAATTATCTAATAAAGGAAAATCTTCCATATGAAAGAGAGTTCGTAATCAAAAAGTTGTTACCTGATTCACCCGCAGGGAACAGGGTTGATTTTTTTGTTAAAGGGAAAGTTATTATAGACTTTAAAGCCAAACCTTTTATTACCAAAGAAGATTATTTTCAGATGCAACGTTATTTGCAGGCAGCAAACCAGGAGTTGGGATTAATAATAAACTTTCGGGCTTATCGATTAACACCCAAGCGGATATTGAACAGCGGTTATTCGGGTCATTCGGATATTAATTCGGGTAATTAGGATTATTGTTTGAAACAAAAATGATTGTTAATATCCTCCTCATAATAGATTTTCTAATGCTGGCGGTTGTTGTCAGCGCTTATATTTACGCCTCACTGCGCGAGCGCAAATATTTGCGCAAAGAAGCGGGGCAGTCACTGGAGCTGCAGCAAAAAGTTTATCAGGCCGAAGTTTTAAAAGAAATCAGTGAACGTATCGGTTACTCCTTGGACACCAATAAAATTGTGGATATTATTACCAGCTCGTTGGGCAACCTGCTGGATTACGACGCCGTCTCTTATATGGTTTTGGAAGAAGGCGGCAGGCCCGTGTTTAAATGCCACGTGCAAAATACCGTTAACCATCAATTCATAGAAGACGTTAAGCAGAAAATGCTTATGTCCTACGAGGCCATTTTGGACAGCAAAATCCAAAGCAGCGATATGGATGAAAGCATTACCGGTAATATTTTGGATGATAACCTAAAAGTTAAAGTGGAATCTTTTTTTAATTTGCCGGTGGTAATTTCCCAAAAATTAGTGGGGCTGATAAACGTGGCTTCCAAAGAGCGCGGCCGTTTTGGCGAAGAACAAGCGTCTATTTTATACGCCATTACCAACCAGGCGGCTACGGCTGTTTCCAAGCTCCAGGCAGTGCTGCAGAGCGAAAAAGGCAAACTGGAGGCGGTAATTTATTCTTTGGCCGACGGAGTCATAACTGTAGATTTAAACTACCATCTGGTTGTTTATAACCCGGTGATTAGGGATATACTGGGCATTGCCCAAGGCAAGCCCGTAACCATGTACGATATTGTCGATGGTTTGGCTGGTAAGGTTGATTTAAGGACTAAAATTGAGCAGGCCGTGGCCGAAGGCAAGGACATAACCTTGCCCGAAGTTATTTTAAGAGATAAAGCTTTGGAGTTGACCATTGCGCCGGTTAAAGACAGCCAGGGGGAGATTATCGCGGCCAGCGTCGTTTTTCATGACATTACCACGGAAAAGACTTTGGAAAAAACCAGGCAGGAATTTACGGCTATGATGGTGCATGAGCTGCGTGCTCCGCTAACGGCTGTCCGTTGGTCTTCGGAATCCATGATCAAAAATTTAAGCCTGGCCTCCGGAGTTGGCCAGGCCAAAATTAAAGACACCATGCTGACCATTGAAACTGCTTCTAACAACATGCTGGAGCTGGTCAACGACCTTTTGGATGTGGCCAAAATTGAATCCGGAAAGTTTGAACTGAATCTTCAAGAGTATGATTTGGTAGAGGTTATTAACGATCAGGCCAAAGTTTTCAGGCCACAGGCGGAAATAAAGCATTTGGCGATTAATGTTATTACCCCGCCAAAGTATATGTTAAAATTTGACCGCGTCAGGGTTGGCCAGGTGCTGGGCAATCTAATGAGCAACGCCATTAAGTATACCGACAGCGGGCAAATTGATATTAACCTTAACATCAATGCCGAAGAAAAAATGGCCACGGTTTCCATAAAAGATACCGGCATCGGCGTATCCCGTGAAGACCTGGCGGACCTGTTCAGCAAATTTAAACAGCTAAAAACCGGCGACCGGAGCCGCAAAGGCACGGGCCTTGGGCTGGTGGTGAGCAAGGGGATTGTGGAAGCGCACGGTGGGAAAATTTGGGCCGAGTTTGCCGGGGAAAATTTGGGATCAACCTTTTCTTTTTCTTTGCCTTTGGATAAGTAGGTATCGTCATTGCGAGGAGTTAGACGACGAAGCAATCTTTTTTTGGAAAGGTAAAGATTGCCGCGCAATTTAGGACAAAGCCCCTAAATTGCTCGCAATGACAGGAACGATATTGCCGTTATCGGTTTTCTAAATATTGTGGTATAATAAGGTATCAATAAATCCCTTCAAATAAGGGTTTAAAATTATTAAATAAAAACTATGACAAAAATTTTATTGGCAGAAGACGACAAGCTTATTTCCAATTCGCTTTGCGATGCTCTTAAAACCGCAGGATTTGAGCCTGCTGTGGCTTATGACGGCGAAGAGGCTGTGGCTAAGGTCAAGGAAGCCTTGCCTGATTTAATACTTTTGGATATTATGATGCCTAAACTAGACGGTATTTCCGTGCTTTGGGAGCTTAAAGCCAATCCTGCCACGGCTAAAATCCCAGTGGTAGTGCTTACCAACATCGGCGATGTGGAAACTATCAGTAAAATTGTGGAAGCCGGAGCTGTGGATTACTTGCTTAAGTCGGACCAGTCGGTAGATGATATTATCCAAAAAGTAAAAGACGTTTTAGCAAGGAACGTAAAATTAGCGTAAATATAATCCGAATTATCCAAATGGGAACAATCCAAATGCTCCGAAAAGTAGAGCATTTGGGGCATTCGGATATTGATTCGGGGAATTAGGATTATATTAATGAAAATTATTTTACAAGACAGCAACCTTTACATCCTGCGTTTTGATAAAGGAGAGGAAGTTTTGGAAGGTATAAAAAAGTTTATGGGAGAGCAGGCTGTTTCGGCCTGCGCTTTTTTTGGCATTGGCGCTTGCTCCGTCGTTGAATTGGGGTATTTTAATATTCATATTAAGGATTACCGGAAAAAACCTTTTACGGAAGAGCTAGAGATTTTATCTTTTAGCGGCAACGGAGGGTTAAGCAACGGTGAGCTGGTAATCCACAGCCATGGATTGTTTGGCAGGACGGATTTTACCAGCGTTGGCGGGCACGTTTTTAAGCTGATTGCTTCGATTACCTGCGAGATTTTTTTAATAGTATTAAATGGCGCTTTAGAACGCAAATTTGAAACTGATCTAAATTTAAATCTATTGGTTTAGTGTTTCTAAATGCCAAAAATAGGCAAGGAATTTTTTGTTATCGCCCATAACATCCGTTCCCTTTATAACGTCGGCTCAATTTTCCGTACAGCCGACGCTTTTGGAGTCCGCAAGATTTATTTGACCGGCTACACCGGCACGCCGGCAAACCCTGTCCATAAAAAGAAAATCGGCAAAGTGGCGCTTGGGGCAGAGGAGTGGGTGAGTTGGGAGTATTTCAAATCCGCTCAAGCGGTTATTCGCGTCCTCAAAAAGCGAAAGTTCACCATCGTCGGTTTGGAAAACAACGTCCCCCCTCTTATTTTAAGAGGGGCCAGGGGGTGATATTATTACCAAAATTCAAGCCCAAATTCCCGCTAGTCTTAATTTTGGGCGAGGAAGTTTCCGGAATTAACCACGCCTTGATAAAATCCTGCGATCGACTGATTGAAATACCGATGTCGGGCAAAAAAGAAAGCCTGAACGTTTCCGTGGCTTTTGGCATCGCGGCATACCAGATATCAAAAAAATAATAAGATTAAGATATACTTGGTTATCGTTGGAAATTTGCAAAAAATTGTAAAATTATGGTTTAATAATAAAAAATAGAAAAACAAGCGGTATTTTTCTAAACTACTGTGGATACAGGTTGGGTAAAGTTATAAAAATATTTTGATATCCCTTATTTAAGGGATATTTTTATTGTTTGGCGAGGTTTTATGAGCTTTGACTTATGGGGTTTTGTGGTATATAATATATGAGCAATGGTAAAAAGTGGATAAAGGTGGGGGTAAGTGGGTATTTCTGTGTATAACTAAATCATAAAACATAAAACATTGAGCAAAAAGCATAGGACAAAATCAGTACTACCAAATGCTTCATGTTGTATGTCGTATGTTAAATGATTTATATGTTTATCGGCGAATATCAGGCAAGCATAGACGACAAAGGCAGAATCTCCATTCCGGCCAAGTTTCGCCCGAGTTTGAAATCAAAAATAGTAGTTACCAGGGGTTTAGATAATTCATTGTTTTTGTATAGCATGGACGAATGGAAAAAGCTCGCGACCAAGTTGGCTAGTCTCCCAATTTCTACCGCTAACACGCGCGCTTTTTCCAGGCTCATGCTGGCAGGCGCCATGGATTGCGACATAGATAAGCAGGGCAGGATAATCTTGCCGGCTTATCTAAAGGCATTTGCCAAAATCGGCAAAAAAGTTATTGTGGCCGGTTTGTATAACCGCATAGAAATTTGGAGTGAGGAGCTGTGGGTCGCCTATAAAGCGCAGACCGAAGCGGCGTCAAATCAGATTGCGGAACAGTTGGGGAGCTTAGGGGTTTAATAAATCCGAAGCACGAAATCCGAAATTCGAAACAAATCCTAATATTTAAATTCAAATGTTTTAAACCCAAAGTTTTGAATTTCTGATTTTAAAATTTAGATATTGTTTCGGATTTCGATATTCGGATTTCGAATTTATGA
Source organism: Candidatus Doudnaibacteriota bacterium (assembly GCA_963768175.1). GTDB lineage: Bacteria > Patescibacteriota > Doudnabacteria > UBA920 > UBA920 > PALSA-1336. The sequence continues at coordinate 116,386 of CAVYGQ010000001.1, forward strand.
CACCATATGAACACATTCCGGTTTTACTTAATGAGGTTTTGGAATATTTGGACCCTCGTTCCGGTCAAAATATTATCGACGCGACTTTGGGAGGCGGAGGGTATAGCCGGCAAATTTTAGACAGCATCGGATCGCGGGGAAGATTGTTATCTATTGATTTGGATGGGGACGCGATAAAATTTGCCGAAAATCAAAAATCAAAAATCAAAAATCAAAATTGGATTTTGGTTCAAGGAAATTTCGCGCACATTAATAAGATCGTAAAGAATCACAAGTTTCCGGCGCCCGACGGAATTGTCGCCGACCTCGGGCTGTCTACGTATGAGCTTCAGCATCGCGGTATTAGTTTTCAGGCAAACCAGCCTTTGGATATGCGTTTTGATCTGTCACAGCCGCTGGACGCGAAATTTATTTTAAATAATTACAACCAAAAAAATTTACAAAAAATATTCAGCGAGTATGGGGAGGAAAAGTTTAGCAGGCAAATAGCGAGAAAGATTACAGATTACAGATTACAGATTAAAGAAATCAAATACACAAACGATCTTTATCAAATTATTGTAGAGGCGCTGCCCAAGCCGGTTAAACATAGGGTCGACGACAGCGCACGCAGGATTTTTCAGGCTTTAAGGATAGAAGTCAATCATGAGCTGGAGAATTTGAGGGAATTTTTACCAAAAGCCTTTGACTTACTGGCTCCGGGCGGCAGGCTGGTTGTGGTGTCTTTCCACTCTTTGGAAGACCGGATTGTTAAGCAATTTTTTACGGGACTGGCAAAAGGCTGTATTTGCCCGCCGGAATTTCCCCAATGCCTGTGCGGCAAAAATCCTAAAGGCAAAATTTTAACCAAAAAGCCCATCAGTGCTAATTCGCACGAATTAGCACTCAACCCAAAAAGCAAGCCCGCAAAATTGAGAGCGATAATTAAATTATGAGATACTGATATACGGATGCATTCGGATAATACCGATAATGCGGATATGGCGAAGCAGTATTATCCGTTTCATCAGTATCAATCAGCATATCGGCATCAAATCTATGAAAATCAAAATCAAATCCGGCAAAAGCCAGAAATATAAAATCAAAATAAAGAAACTAAAATAAAACAACCATGTTAAAAGCTTTAGCTTTAGATAATTTTTGGTCGTCTCTTCCAAGGCGTAAAATTTCCGGCATACATACAATCAAGAAAACCGAAAGCCGCTACAGCATTTTTAGGTTTTGGTTTTCAATTTCCCTAATTGTTGTAAACGTTTTTTTGCTGATGAGTTATATTTATGGCGTTAATCAGTTCGCCAATACCGGATACCAGATTGCCGTTTTACAAAAACAGTTAACTAATCTAAACGACAGTAATAAAGCCATTACCTTGCAGGTTTCCGAAGCTTCATCCATGGTGCAAATCCAAAATGACTTTTTAAGCGCTAATTTTGTTCCTGCCGGAACGCCAAAGTTTTTGCGGGTTTCGCAGGTTGCGGAAAGACAGTTTTTTGGGGGTGGTAATTAGTTGTTAGTTTTAGGGGCCAGCGTTGTAGAAATTAATTTGTTGTAAGTTATAAAGACCAGTGTAGTCGTAAGGAATAAGTTGTAAAGTTCTTAAAACATATACTTATTACCACACTGGTTTCTACAACTTATAACCTATAACCGCCCCCAATCATGGTCCGCAAAATAGTCCAAAGTTCTTTCAACCGCAGAAGCAGTTTTTTAACTGCTTTTTTATTGCTGTGTTTTGCCGCCATTGTCTGCAGGCTGTTTTATCTGGAAGTAATCCACGGCGCCCAGGCCAGGCAGGAAGCCGACTTGCAGCACAGCATCTATCAGAAATTATTTCCCAGCCGCGGGGAAATTAAGCTGGCTGATAAATTTTCCGGGCAGACCGTTCCGGTGGCCACCAATACTAAGAGTTATTTGGTTTACGCCGTGCCAAGCGATATTTTAAACGCCAACTTAACCGCTAACAGCCTCGCGTTCGTGCTGGGGCTTGATCCCAAAGAGATTTTGGCAAAAATTACCGCAACCGACAAAAAATACGTGCCGTTAAAAAAACAGCTTACGGATACGGAGCAGCAAAAAATTAAAGATTTGGCTTTGCCGGGAATTTATTTTGACTCCGAAGACACGCGCGTCTATCCGCAGAATAATTTGTTAAGCCAGACTTTGGGCTTTGTGGGCTTCAACGCGGCGGGGCAAAAGGCCGGCCTGTATGGGCTGGAAAGATATTTTGACAAAGACTTGGCCGGCACGCCGGGAGAACTGGTGGCCGAAAAAGATCCCTCGGGAGCGCAAATTTTTGGCGCGACCATGAATGTTACGCCTGCGCAGGACGGTGTAGACTTAATTTTGACCGTGGACAAGACTATCCAGTTTCAGGTTCAAAGCGTACTGCAGACAATGGTTACCAAAAATGGCGCCGACAGCGGCGATGTAATAGTCATGAACCCCAAAACCGGCGCGATTTTGGCCATTGCCAGCTATCCGGATTTTGACCCGAATAACTATGGAAAAGTTACGGATCCTTCGGTGTTCAACAACCAGGCCGTGACCGGCACCTATGAGCCCGGTTCCACCTTTAAAGCCATTACTCTGGCCGCGGCTTTGGATGAAGGGAAAATTACTCCGGATACGACTTATACCGACACCGGCAAGGTTTCGGTGGATAATTATGTAATTAAAAATGCCGAACCGGGCGCGCGCGGCGTCCAGAGTATGACCCAGGTTTTGGATTGGTCTTTAAATACGGGGGCGATTTTCGCGGAAAATCAGCTAGGCAATCCGGACTTTTTAAAATACGTGCAAAACTTCGGTTTCGGCAAACTTACCGGAATTGAACTGCCGGAAGCCAAGGGCGACATAAGCGGGCTTAACGGTAACATCGCGGTCAATTATGACACCGTAAGTTTCGGCCAGGGGATTTTGGTAACTCCTCTGCAAATGCTCCAGGCTTACGGCGCTTTGGCCAACGGCGGGAAAATGATGAGGCCATATATTGTGCAGTCAAAAATTTATCCCGACGGGACGATAAAAAATACCCAACCGCAGGCGGCCGGACAGGTTGTCTCCCAGCAGACCGCCGCTACCATAGACGCCATGCTGGTGGACGTGGTGGAAAACGGTTATGGGAAAGAGGCTAAAGTTCCGGGTTATTATATAGCGGGAAAAACAGGAACGGCGCAGGTGGCGCAAAACGGCAAATACATAATTAACGACAACATCGGCTCATTCATCGGTTTTGCGCCGGTGGAAAATCCGCAGTTCGTAATGCTAATAAGGGTTGACCATCCGCGCAACGCCAGCTTTGCCGAAAGCACAACCGTACCGCCCTGGGGGCAGCTGGCGCAGTTTATTTTAAATTATATGCAAATCCCGCCGACAAGGGCGGCGGGGAAATGATTTTGAAATAATAATGCTTGTTATTTTAAAATCATCCCCGCGAAAGCGGGGATCTTTATTTAAGAATAAGATTCCGGATATTTTTGGTATCAATGCAAAAATTCCGGAATGACATTTACTGTCCCAGTTCCTGAATTTGCTGGGGGGTGATTTTTTCAATTTGGCTCATATTCGCCCCGGTGCCGGCAAACAACAATTTCATGCCAACGGCATACAGCAAAATGGATACGGCGGTTAAGGTTACGCACATCCAGGCAACATCACGCGCGTCGTCTTCGTCGCTGAAAAAATATTTCAGCGCGAACAGCAGGCCAAAAGGCGGCACTCCGATGGAAATCAAATATGCCCATTTTTTCCATTTGCCGGGGACTTTATTTTTGTCTTCATTCTGCAGCGCGTTTAACATCAGCATCCCCACGTCCACATTGGGGTTGTCTTTGGCAACGCTTTGGTATAAATCTACTTTTTTTTCAAGATCTTTGTCCGGATCCATATAGTTTAATTATACCATTTTTTAATAAAACTAAAAAACCGTCCTTTTGGGCAGTTTGGCTGGCCTTATTTGACTTAATCGGAGCTGAAATAGCTAGACTTATAAATATTCCTTAATTACTGGCAATTTTCATTTTTACTATGGGACACGACTTTTGCAAGGTCAGTTAAACCAATAAAAAATCCAGAATCAGATTTTTGAGAGCTAGCAATATAATTTTGGATTTCAGGATTTTTGCTCGTAATTCCAATAAAATAGGAAAATGAATCGCACAAATCTGGCTCGCTTAATAAACCCTCATCGTATGAACTCTCAACAGTATCAAATTCTCCAAGATAATTATCAAGTTGTGCGTCTGTATACTGCCCGTGATTTTCTGTTAGTATGGGTTGCTTGCTCTCAATAGCGTCAATAATTTTTGTATTTGTATTATTGAAAAAAGCAGAATTTAAAGCGATGTTGTTCTCTGAAGCAGTTTGTTTTTTTGCATCATCAATAAGAACATAGGTCATAATAACTAGAATGACTGTAAAAGTCACTAAAGCCCAAGTAAGATACAAAAGCCTTTTTGAATATTTATCGCTACTGTTACTAAAATTTATTATATTGGTATTCAGTTCTTTTATGCCACCTCCAAGATTCCGCAATTCTATTACTGTCGTTTTCATCCTATCGTTAGTTGTTGCGGCTAAATCACGGTCTATACCGTTACCAGTTTTTATTTCTTTAAATTCATCTTCTCCCATAAATAAATTTAAAATTCAGGATAGCTATTTTTTCTTTAAAATTATCTCCGCCAAAATTTTAGAATCCTCTTTTTTTAATTTCAGCTTTCCGTCTGGTTTTGTTTCTCCCTGATTACCCATTTGAGATTGGGAGGCAGTCCAAATACTTATCTCTGACAGACCAAATGTGCCTAGCAACGCTCCAGTTTTCACATTGACATTTTGGACTTTATCAAACGGCATTATTTTACTGCTCTTGGCTACGACGCCGCTGTTTATTGTTATTTTGTCATCATCAAAAACAAAAGTTATAGCGTGATTTTCAATCATTAAAATAATAAAAATTGGTAGCACTAGAATAATAAAAAAGCCCCAAAAAATACCCCAAAAACTGGAATTAGGAATAAAGGAAAAAATCAGGGCAAATATCAAGGCCATTATTACCAGAGTAGTAAACTGATACCACTTTAAAATTTTAGGCAAATGATTCAATTCATTTTTATTGAGCATTAGTTTGTGGACTTAATTTTAATTACAAATTCCGCTTATATTACACACCTTTTAAAAATTTATGCGAACTGTTGCAACTGTCCTAAAATGGCCTGTTCCAGCTGAACAGTATCATAATGGCGTTGAGGCTTGATGTGTAAAATATTTAACTCTGAGGCTCTCAAAGCCCCGTCTAAAAAATCATCTCTTAATTTTCTATTGAAATAATTATGGGTATAATCATCCAGTTCAATAACCAAAAGTGGCGACAAATAAACTTTGTCAAAGATTACAAAATCTACTGTCTTTTTGTTTATCCTGTTAAAGTTGCTGTAAGTGGAATTTGTGCCGTATCTTTCCAGTCCGCCTTGGACTTCAATGATTCGGGATAAGGCAACCTGTGGCATAATAAAATACCTGTCCTTGATTATTTCCTGTAGCACTCCGAAAAACTTGTATTCGGTTTGGGTCATCAGGTATCGCTTTTTTCTGAATGGATAAATTTTATCGTCTTTTTTTACTTCCTGAATTTTTGTATTGCCAGCATTACTAGGCGGTAAAGGTATCTCGGAATAATTTTGCTTTGAGCTTTTTATGATGTAACTGGCAAGAATGATTATGATTATTAAACCAAATAAAAAATCCATAAATTTGCTTTTAGAAACACAAAGCCCCGGTCCAGCCGGGCTTTTACACCCCATACCCCTTTCGGGATATGACCATAAGACAGTAGCTGAACGCGGGGTTCAGTATGTCTTATGGTTTTACAGCCGTGCCTGATTAAAGGTTTAGGCCATTCAGTTGTGATTAAATTATACCAAACTTGACAACAATTTTAAAGGGGTGTATGGTGGAGTTAGTTCATTAAAAAGTTAATAATTAAACGTAAGTTTTATTTCTCCTCCCTCGGAGTAAGACAGGGGCTATGCCGTTTTGAACACAAAAACGGTGTGGCGTTTTGACCGCTTGTCTCAGCCATTAGAGGCCTTACAAAAGTGTTTGTGGGGTTTAATATGTCTGGGTTCAGTAATGAGCTAAAACAGCGTTTAATTGATTATTTTCAAACGAAATACGGACAAAAACTAACCTCAGAACAAGCTGAGGCTTTTTTATTGTCCCTTGCGAATCTGTATTCGCTGGTGGTAGAGCGGCGGGCGGGCCCGCAGGGCCAGCCCGACCGCCGCTCTACCTGTATTACTTGAATTAAGCTACACATAAGGGGATTTAATAATTACATAATTAATTTTAAGTTCTGTCAAAATAATTTGTATTTTTCTTTTGGTTAGATATATAATCAAGCTAATTAAAAAATCAAATATGAAATATATAATCTACACCCGTAAATCATCCGAGGCCTCTGACCGCCAAGTCCTGTCCATTGAATCGCAGGAAAATGAGTTATTGGCTTTGGCTGATAGGAATGGGGCTAAGGTTGGTAAAATATTCCGTGAGAGTATGTCAGCCAAACAGCCAGGCCGTCCTGAATTTGAAAAATTAATAAAACTGATTGAACAAAATCCCTGCTCTGTGCTATTCGTCTGGAAACTTGACCGCCTCGCTCGTAACCCCGTTGATGAGGGTAAAATTAAGTGGCTCCTGCAAAACAAGACCATAGCCCAAATTATTACGCCTGACAGAATTTATAATCCCAATGACAATGCCTTAATCGCTTCTGTGGAATTTGGAATGGCTAATCAGTATATTCGTGATTTATCGTCCAATGTAAAACGAGGCAATAGGACTAAACTTCAAAAAGGTGAAATGCCTGGTGCGGCTCCTATCGGCTACTTGGATAATCCCTTAACCAAATTAAAAACTATTGACGCTCTAAAAGCTCCACTGATAAAACAAGCATTTGAACTTTATGCGACTGGGGCATACAGCTTAAAAACAGTTGGTAAAATGATTGAGACTTCAGGCCTTAGAAGTAAACTCGGCAATCCTCTAAAAAAAGCCATACTGCACCATATGTTTACAAATCCTTTTTACTACGGAGCCATTAGGCATAATGGAGAAATATATCAAGGAGTTCACGAGCCAATTATTTCCAAAACATTATTTGATACAGTGCAATATGTCTTAAGCGGTAAAACCCGCCCTAAAAAACAAAAACACTTCTTCCCTGTTAGAGGCTATATGCTCTGTCATTCCTGCGGCTGTCTGCTTACTGCCACAACTAAAAAAGGCCATTCATATTATTATTGCACTAATGGCAAAGGCAACTGCCAACAACACAAAAAATATTTAAGAGATAAAGCCGTGGACAAACTCGTGGCTAAAACCTTAAACGAAATTAAATTTGATACCTCAATGATTGAAATGGCTTATCTCGCTTACAAGGAAAAAATCCTAAATGGCAACGATAATTCTCAAACTAGAAAATCTGAACTCTCCTTACAGCTCAAATCTGAACAGGACAAGCTCTCTAATCTCGCCAAGGTTATTTCCTCTAAGCCGACACTCGCTAACTCCCTAGAGGCTGAAATTTTATCTCTAGAGGTAAAGATTAAATCCATTGAGCAACAGATTAAGCAAACTGACAAACAGACCCTCCAGGAGCAATTATTTACTTTGGAACAAACAAAAAAGGCCTTTTTACAGGCCAGTTCCGCATCTTTTGACTATTTGGATAGCGATGATTACCAAAAATTTGAACTGCTAAAAAATTTACTTTGGAACCTCAAGGTAGAAAATCAGAAAGTCCAACAATATCAGTTCAAAAGTTATTATCAACTTATGGCTGAAAGCCCTAAAAACCTTCAAATTTCTGGTTGGCTGGGGTGGTAGGATTCGAACCTTATTAGGTCTAGAACCAAACCCTTTTAATTATGGCCATAAATGTCCTTTAATATAAGTTGGGGCAATTTAGTTTCCAAAAGTATAAAGTGCTATACTATAATTAAATAGATTATTATAGTATATAACTATGGGGAAATATCCAAAAATTAAATTTATTATTGATTTTAAAGAAGACAAAAAAAATGCGCTGAGATTTTTAGGAGATACTAATGAATGGAAAAAGGAGCGTTTTTTTCCGTCTGAGTTACAATATGTTCTACAGAATAAATTAGCACAGAAAGAAAAACAAAGGATTGTTAATAACTTTGTTAAACAGTATTTTTTAAAAAATGAGTTTGAAATTAAAATTGGGGTAAGAGCAATTGCAAATGAATGGATGTCGATTGGAAGGTATTTTTTTGATCTAGTTGACAAGCTATTTTACGACCACCCTTGGCCAAAAGGAAACTACGTGGGATATGCAAGTATTTTTAATATGTTTCCTAGAGATATTGAGAAAAAAACCTTTTCATTTCCATATCGGAAGGAAGATGTCAGTTGGGCAATAAAAGTGATAGCCCATGAAATGTTACACTTTATTTTTTTTGACTATTTAAATAAAGTGTATAGGTATACTCAAAATACCCAAATAAAAAATAAAAATTCAAACTTCATTTGGCAATTATCAGAGGCTCTAAACAATATAATAGAAAATTCGCGATCATACCGTAAGGTCATACCAATAAAAAAATTGAGCAAGCCATATCCAGGAAACGAAAAAATTTATAAAAAACTACTGGCCCAATGGAATAAAAAAAACGATATAAAAAAGTTATTGGATAGCGCTTTAGGGTAAATAAAACGGAGCCCCAATCTTGGAAGAGAGGGGCTCCGCTACGATAGCGGCAGGAACGAGTCCTTGCCTAGGCGCAGTCGTAACCGCTGTTGACAGGTACCCCAAATTCTAGACACTTAGTCTGAGGTATAATAAGGCTAGAAAGGAATCTAACTTTATGCCCAAAGGCAAATACAAAGTCAGTCCGGAAGTTAAAACTCAAATTCTAAAACGAATTAAGGAAGAAGGTGTCAGCGTCACCCAGGCGGCCGAGGAGCACGGCCTGTCCACCCAAACCATTTACGGCTGGATAGCCAAAGGGGTTACAGCTCCGCCGTCCGTGCTTGAACTCTCCCGCCTGAAGCGGGAAAATCAAACCCTCCACGAGATTATCGGCCGGCTGACAGTCAAACTGTCATTGGCGGAAAAAAAGGACATTGGTTGAAGACCTGTCCGCCGCTATGCACCTTGAAAATCCGACTAAGACCGAGTTGGCCAGGAGCTTGGGAGTCAGCAGAGCCAGTCTGTATTACGAACCTACCCTGCCGCAAAAAGACTGGCTCCTTAAAATCCGCATTGAACAAACCCTGCATGACCACCCCAGCTACGGCCACAAACGGCTGGCTCCGGCGCTACATGTTAACAAGAAAAGAATCCGGCGCACCATGAGGCTGTTTGGTATTAAGCCTTACCGCAGGACAGGCAGAAAGCTAAGAAAAGCAAGGGATTTGGGACAAATTTCCGCTCCTTACCAAAACTGGCTGATGCTGATTCCGTTTCCAGAAGAGCCGGGAATTGTCTGGGTCAGTGACTTTACCTACATATCATTCCACGGCCGGTTTGTTTACCTGGCGACGATAATAGATTTATTCACCAGGGAGGTTGTCGGCTGGTCAGTCTGGACCGCGCATAGCAGCCAGCTAGTTCTACTGGCTTTAATTGACGCACTGGAAAAACATCCGGCGGCCAAATATCTCCATTCCGACCAGGGGCAAGAATACAAATCCCGAACCTACTGTAGGCTGGCCGAACAGGCCGGTATTACAATTTCCATGAGCCACAAATCATCACCGTGGGAGAACGGCTACCAAGAATCCTTTTATGGCAAGCTCAAGACTGACTTAGGTGATCCGGGGAGGTTTAAGACCTTGGGAGAGCTAACGGCCGAAATTTACCTCCTCATCTACAGCTACAACCACGACAGAATCCATACATCATTAAAAATGCCGCCGTCAGCATTTGCCGACCGGCAGCGGAATCAAGTATCATTAACTTAACCTTAAAAAACCGCAGAGAAGGTGCCTAAAGAAATGGGTACCTTACAGGGGAAATTTCTTTCAGCTCTGTATAAAATTTAGCTATTAAAAGACAAAAAAGTGTACCTGGAATGAAGTAGGACTTCGAACCAAGATAAACAATAGTTTAGACAAAAATAAGAGCATGGACTAAAATTCATGCTCTTATTTTCTATAAGTTCTTGTCCTTTAACTTAGGGTTGGTAGGTCTGTAGGAACCAAAATTTCTGGCTGCCCGGGTTGGATTCGGACCAACGCATGGAGGCTCCAAAGGCCCCCTTGCCCCGCACCAATTTTTAACAAATTTATTCTCTTTGGCTGGGGTGGCAGGATTCGAACCTGCGAATGGCGCCTCCAAAGGGCGCTGCCTTACCACTTGGCGACACCCCAAAATAAGACAACTAAGGTATATTATAAAATAAATTCGGGAAAAAAGAAAGCCCAACCTTGAGTATGGGGAGCTTGCGGAATTTGCGTTTGACAGCCAAAATGTGCTATAATTTCTTTAGGATTAATCCCTAAATTTATGTCCAATGTAACCCTTGAGGGCATTGCCGCCCTTCTTAAGGTAGAGCTCGATCCAATCAGAGAAACCCTCGTTGAGCATACTAAAATTTTAACTGAGCATACTAAAATTCTTTCTATGCACACGGCGGCCCTTGACCAATTGCTCACAGAAAAAAAGAACAGAGACGACAACAAAACGGTTGGTGATGGCCGCCTTGATTACCTCGAAAAATGGGCAAAGCAAGTCAGCCAGAAATTTGGAATTGAGTTTAAACCATAGGCCGTCCAATATTTTTACAATCCGCCAACCGGCGGATTTAATTTTGCCATTTTTGCTTTGGGTTGGTAAGATTAAGGTAGGTATATGCCAAAACATCAAAAGGAAAAGGAAATAATTACCAATTTACTGGCGTTTGCCGATATAGTGCCGGGAGGCAGCCGGCCGTGGGATATTGCTGTGCATAATGACGCTTTATATGGCCGGGTGCTAAGCCAAGGCAGTCTTGGTTTGGGCGAAAGTTATATGGAAGGCTGGTGGGATTGCCCGGAGCTTGACCAGTTTTTTCACAAGCTGATGGCCGCGGATTTGAACCACAAAATCAAATATACTTTCAGCCTGGCTGCGCATTATTTAAAAAACCGTTTTTTTAACCTGCAAAAGAAAAAGTCCGCCTTTGAACTTAAACATTATGACATCGGCAACAAATTGTTTTCCAAAATGCTGGATAAGCGCATGACCTATACTTGCGGCTATTGGGACAAGGCGGCGGATTTGGACGCGGCGCAGGAAGCGAAATTGGAATTGGTCTGCCGCAAAGTGGGGCTAAAACCGGGAATGAAAGTTTTGGACATCGGCTGCGGCTGGGGCAGTTTTATGAAATACGCCGCGCAACATTACGGCGTCAGCTGTGTGGGCATTACCATTTCCCAGGCCCAGGTGGATTTGGGTCGGCAAATGTGCCAAGGATTGCCCGTTGAATTTTATTTGCAGGATTATCGCGACCTAAAAGGGCGATACGACGCCGTAGTTTCTTTGGGTATGTTTGAGCACGTGGGCTATAAAAATTACCGGACATACATGGAAATAGCCCGTGGCTGTTTAAAGGAAGGAGGCCTGTTTTTGCTCCATACTATTGGCAGTAACACTTCTGACCCGGCCGATACCTCCGACCCCTGGATTAGAAAATACATATTCACCAAAGGCGCTTTGCCTTCGGTTAAACAAATCGCCAAAGCCGCGGAAAATTTATTTATTCTGGAAGACTGGCACAGCTTCGGCGCGGATTACGACAAAACCTTAATGGCCTGGTTTAATAATTTCCAGTCAGCCTGGTTGGAGCTGAAACAAAGCTACGGCGATATTTTTTTCCGGATGTGGAAATATTATTTGCTGTCTTGCGCCGGAGCTTTCCGCAGCCGCTCTATCCAGTTATGGCAAATCGTGTTTTCCAAAACCGGCATGCCGGGAGGGTATAAATCTATTCGGTGATTGTTAATTAACGTTGAGATGGGCACCTTCTCGTAGCGAGAAGGTGCCCATATTTTAAGTATAAAAGATGTTATAATTAAGCTGTATGAAAAGATTTCGGAAAATCGTAAAATATCTTTTATATATTATCGTAAGCTTTTTGCTGGTAGATTTGGCTGTGGTCGTTTTTTTTAGCGTTTATCGGCCGCCGCTACAAAAAGCAGATGCAATTATTATTTTAGGCTCGGCCATAAATACACCTTCCTTATATAACCGTACGATGGACGGGTTAAAATTGTATAATCAGGGCAAAGCCGCCGTAATGGTGCTTTCCGGCGGCGTGGATTATCCAAGGTCCATGCCGGAAGCGGACTATATGGAAAAAGTGATTTTGCAAAACGCTTCCAGCCCGCTGCCGAATTTAATTTTGGAGCCGAACTCCAACTCCACTTACCAAAATATTGTGAATTCCAAAGCCTTAATCCCGAATGCCAAAAGCATTATTGTGGTCAGCGACAGTTTCCATTTGGCCCGCGCCGTTTTGATGGCCGAGCGCGAAGGTTTTAGCCCGGTTTACTGGAGCTCGCCCGATCCGGTTTATTACAACAAAACCGAACTGGCTTTTTACTATTTGCGCGAAGTTTTTGCAATGATAGATTATATTCCGAAGTTCATTTTTGGATGAATTTTGCCCTTGACACTGCACCTTTTTGCTTGTAAGATGATTGGTCTTGCATAACCTGCAAGCGGAAAGAGGAGGATGTAAACGTGAGAGCTTTCTTAGTATTCTTGACATTGTTGGCCCCGACGATGGCCAGCGCCCAGCAGGTGGACAAGATTCTGTTCTTCGGTCCGGGGTTTTCTTCGTCCTTGGCGAACGGTGCCAAAAGCGTCTCTGCCATCGGCGGAGCCAAGCTGGTCATCCACCTTGGCACCGGCGGCTGGTTCTCGCAGCTGTCCTGCTCCGCGAGTTTCGTGGAGCCGCAGATGACGGGAGCCAAGTCGTATTGGTCCATGCGACCGTCTGTCACTTTGGGTTACCGGTTCCGCAGCGGGAAAAGCCGATTCTCGGTTTTTGACGGGTTCGGCGAAACCCGCAACAAGGTTGGCGATTTCCTGCCGACAGCAGTCGGCGGGGTGATTGTCAATCTCAAGGGTCGTTGGGGCGACCTCACTGACGTGAGCAGGAATGCTCAGTCGTGGGGGTTTTCCACAACACTCGGCTACCGTTTTTAGGAGGCCACTTTTATGTGGTACTCCGATGCATGAGGCGCGCGGATGCGACAATCCGCGCGTTTCAATCTTAAATTTGACGGATTTTGGGGGGTTTGGTATAATATCAGCAATTAAACCCCCACACCAATTTGATATAAATTTGTTAAGGGTTTAGCAAAATCCTCCAACCATTTCAAAATGAATTGGTGTGGGGGTAAACCAAAGACAGTTGGCCTCCGACTGAAACGTCGGAGTTAATTATCATCGCAAGATGATTGCCCACCGAGGAAGTGTAGCGCGCCCATTCATGGGCTGCAGCCGATAAATCGGCGCGCTACATCACACTCGGGTAAGCCCGAGTATTTTTGTTCGGCGTCATCCTGAACGAAGTGAAGGATCTCATTAAAGAGATTCCTCGCTGCGCTCGGAATGACGCCGGTGAGAGTTGACGGATATTTATTGGTTCACCCTGTTAAATAATTCGCCAAAGGCGAATTGCCGCGAAGCGGCATTTAACAGGGACACCCTGTTAAATAATTTTTTAGTAAAAAATTACTGCGTAGCAGTATTTAACAGGGTAAAGGTCGATACTAGGCACTTAGCACTTAGCACTAATAACTAACTTATGCCAAAAGCTAAATCACAAAAGATTGAAGATCTTAAAGAACTTACGGCCAAACTTAAAGAGGCCAAAGGCGTGGTCTTTTCCGATTACCGCGGCACAACCGTAAAAGACATGGACATTTTCCGCAAAACCCTGCGCAAGGAAAAAGTCTTTTGCAAAGTCTACAAATTGACTTTGGTTAAAAGGGCCATGAAAGATGCCGGCTTAGACGGAGAAATCGCCGACTATAAGACGCCGGTAATACTTTCGGTCTCCAGCGACGACGAAACCACCCCCGCCCGTTTGGTCAAAAACTTGTCCAAAGACTTAAAGACTATTTCGGTTTTGGAAGGCATTGTGGACAACAAATTGGTCAACAAGGCGCAAGTTTTGGCTCTAGCCGACTTGCCGAGCAAAAACCAGCTGCGCGCGCAAATCATCGCCACCATCAATGCGCCGGTTACGGGATTTGTCAATGTTTTGGTTGGCAATATCAGAGGCTTGATAAACGTGCTCAACGCAGTCGTAACTAAATAATCATTTAAACATCAAAACATTTAAACATATAAACACGAGGCAGACGCTTAAATGCTTATATGATTAAATGTTTAAATGAAAGGAATATTATGTCAGATGACAAACAAACGATAGAAGTTCCCGCAAAGTTTAAAGCTTTGGTGGAACAAATTGAAAAGCTTTCCGTTTTGGAGCTTTCAGAATTAGTTAAAGTTTTAGAAGGCAAGTTCGGCGTTTCGGCCGCCGCTCCCGCCATGATGACCCCGGCATTCGCCGGGGCAAGTGGGCCAGCTGCTGCTGCCGAGGAAAAGACCGAATTCAATGTGGAATTGACCGAAACCGGCGCGAGCAAAATTAATGTCATTAAAGTTGTCCGCGAAGTTACCGGCGTAGGGCTAAAGGAAGCCAAAGACTTAGTAGACGGCGCTCCTAAAATTGTCAAAGAAAATATGCCAAAAGCCGAAGCGGAAGCATTAAAGAAAAAGCTGGAAGACGCCGGCGCTAAAGTGACATTAAAATAATTTTTATTGCTATAAAATTATTTTAATGTCATCTCGAGCGAGTGCATCCGAGCGAAGGATCCATTCTTTGATAATATAGCATTATTATTTCAAAGTCATCCCGAGGGCTTTAGCCCGAGGGATCTCTTCTAAGATAATATCGATTAAAATTAAATATTTAAAACCGCCCCCGTTGCAAGGGGACGGTTTTTAACTTAAAATGTATTATAAATAGATCCCTCGTCGCTTTGCTACTCGGGATGGCAGCTATAATGTAAATTTATGTTTGTCAATTTTTGGCAACAATTAAATAAGCCCATTTTTTGCCTGGCGCCCATGGAAGGCGTTACGGACGTGGCTTTTAGGGAAATGTTTGCGAGATATAGCGGGAATGGTTCCCCCTCATCCGGTCCGCCTACTGGCGGGCCACCTTCTCCCTCAGGGAGAAGGTGTAATGAATTTGTTCTTTTTACGGAGTTCATTAACGTGGACGGATTAACGCATCCCGAAGGCCGGAAAAAATTGGAAATTGATTTAAAATATACGGGAAATCAGCGGCCGATAGTCGCCCAGTTGTGGGGCAGATCGCCGTTAAAATTTGAAGAAGCGGCCAAGATTATCGCTTCTTTAGGTTTTGACGGCATAGATATAAATATGGGCTGTCCGCAGGACAAAGAAATTAAAATCGGTGCCTGCGCCTCCCTTATTAAGGAACCCCAATTGGCCATGGAAATCATCAAGTTTACAAAAAAAGGGGCGGGAGATTTGCCGGTATCGGTCAAAACGCGTTTGGGATACAGCGAAAACATTATTGGCACGTGGCTCAGGCATTTGTTATCAGCTGGGCCCGCGGCCATAACTGTGCACGGCCGCACCAAGCAGGAAAAGTCCAAAGTTCTGGCCGACTGGGGGGCTATCGGTGAGGCGGTAGTAATTCGCGATGAGATGTTCCCTCAAAACCCTCACCCTTCACCCTCTCCCAGAGGGAGAGGGAAAGAAGTTGGCCTGCGGCCGCTAATAATCGGCAACGGCGACATTAAATCGCGGCAAGAGGGTTTACAGCGCGTTAAAGAGTCCGGAGTTGACGGGGTTATGGTAGGCAGGGGAGCGTTTGGCAATCCGTGGTTCTTTAGATTGGATAGTTATCAGCCAAATATAAAAGAGCGCCTGTCCGTTATGCTGGAGCACGCCGAATTGTTTAACGATATTTTGGGCGGCCAAAAATCTTTCTTTATTATGCGCAAGCACTTTAAAGCCTACTGCTCAGGTTTCAACGGCGCCCATGAACTCCGCGCCAAACTTTTAAGTGCCAAAGATTTGGAAGAAACTAGATTGATAGTCAGCGAATACTTAAACTCCGCCCCGGTATAAACAAGGGCGGTTTTAAAAATATTTTTGCGGGTTGCGAAAGGAAAGATCCCTCGCTTCGCTCGGGATGACTTTTCTATAAATAAATTATGGTAAAGTCACTTTGAGCAAGCCCCCGTCGTTTAGCACGTAAATCGTTTTATTTTTTTCGTCAACCTGGAAATCTTTTAGGCCGGTAAAGCTATCGGAAAGCAGGGTGTTCATTAGATTGCCGCTTTTGTCAAAAATTAAAATACGGTTGTTGCCCGGATCCAAAATATAAAGATATTTAAAATCTTTTTGGGTATAAATTTTGCTGTTGCCGGAAAGCGGGACGGGCAGATTTTGCAAAGCAAAATCGGTTAGCCGGCCGCTTAAAAATTTATTTACGCCGCTTTGGGTTAGCACGTAAATTCCGGTGTCAATGGTTATATCCGCCGCCTGGCTTATGCTTGGGTCCGAGGCCGCCACCACGGGTTTGGAAAAAGCGGTTTTGCCGGGCAAAAAGCTGACTATCCGCGCGGTTTTTTTGTCGGCAACATAAACCCTGCTGTTGGTAGGATACGCCGCTATACCGCCAAAATCGTCCTTGCCCGGCACATTTTGCGCAAACCCTGTGCCCAAAATAAGGCCTTTGGAAAAATCCCAAATATATAAATTACTGCCGTCGTAAACGCAGGCCTGGGTGCCGCTTAAGTAAATGCCGGACACAGCGTTTAGGCTTAAATTAAGGGAGCCGTCGTGGATTTGCCCGGTGCTTTTTTGATAGCTAATAATGGCGGAATTTACCTGCGTGGCAACAAAATCCGGCAGTTTGATTAAAGTGTCGCCCGCCCCCAAACTGCCCAAATTAGTAACCTGGGGTTTAAAGATTTTTTCCATTTGGATTTCTATGTCGTTTTCCTGGGCAACCAATTTGTTGTAAAGGGCTTTATTCGTGGTGTTTACGGTATTGGCTTTGGGCAGCTTGCTTTTAGCCTGTTGCAAGAAGTTTGAAGCCGAAGTGTCGTCTTTGTATAAAAGCGAGGACTGGGCGTTTGACAAAAGCGTCTGGATTTGGGAAAGCTGGGCGGCGGCTTGGCTTTGGGCAGTGCGAACTTTTTTTAAATGGATGGCAATACCGATGTTGGCAATCACGGCAATAAATAAAATTATTGCGGAAGCCAAAAAAAACTTTTTTGTTGAGCTTAATTGTTTAAAGTTTTCCAGGTTGGCGGTCGTGCGGACAGTTCTTGCTTGAGCTTTGGTAAATTGCCAAAAACCTTTGCTCTTGGCTAAAAAATTTTTTGTGTTTCCGGAAAAATTTTTTAGTTTTTGGCTGAAAGAAATACCGGGCAGGCTGACTTTGGGCACGCGCGTCGGGGCGCTGCCCGGGGCAAAAGCGCTTTTAATGTAGTTAAAAATTTTACCGAATAAACTGGACTGCCCACCGGGGGTTTCCACTACGTAATTTTCTAAATCCATTTCCTCTTCCGGAGTTTCGCCTTCCGGAACCTGTAGGTTCAACAAAGTGCCGAAACTGATTTGTGGTTCCGCATTTTCTTTCAGCAATTGGATAACGGTTTGTGTGGCCGTTAAAAAGTCCGTGTTGCCGAAAACATTCAGCAGGCGGTCCATGGAAACGTAATTGAACAGCTGGGCCGTGGAAAGCAAAATTAAATCGCCAAGGCGAATCTTGCCTACGGCGAAATTTTCAAAAGTTTTAAGCGGGTGGCTTTTTGACTGGGAGCACGAAATGTCGGTGAGTTCGCCGCTTCGTAAAAGGTAGGCCGAAACCTTGCCGCAACTGGCCACGCTTAACTCCTGGCCTTCCTTAACCCCGATAATGCAGTTTAATTTATCTATCCATTGTGTTTGACCCACGGCGGCCAGCTTGCCGAGCTCTTCGTTGATTTGGCTTACGGCGTTTTCAAAATTGTTTTCTAACGCCACTGTCCTGCGGTAACTGCGTTTTAAGGTGGAGGCGATTGCCAGGCAGATTCTTTCACAGGCTTCTTCGGCTGCCGGGTTAAGCAGCGGCAGCTCCGCTACCAAATATAGCTCCGCTAAGCCCACCGGTGCTTTTTCCGCCATCACATAAACATAAGTCTGGGAAGATTTATTGTTGCCTAATTGGATTTTAGCGATTTGTGATTCTAATGCTTCCATGAAAAAGTTGGCGGATTTAAGTTTTAAGATTTAAGCCAACCCAAAACTCGGGCTTTAATCTTTAATCCTAAATCATTAATCTGCCTATAATTATACAACATTTTTTGTCAAATTCAAAACCCAAATATGGATAATCTTTATAAGTATGCTATAATTGGAATAATGACATGAATTAAAAGAATTAAATGATTGACAAGATTAGACATAGATAATTCTTGTCAATCTTGGTCAATTATGTCATTCTTGTCAATCCTACTATGCTCGAAGAAATAATAGATTCCAAGGTAAATTCCGGTGTTTTAAGTTTTTTCCTGGCTATGCCCGAAAGGAGTTTTTCGGTCCTGGAGGTTTCCAGAAGGCTGGGTATTCCATATTTAAAGGCCGCACACAACTTGGCCAAATTAGCCGGCGTTGGTCTGTTAATAGTTTTTACCAAAAAGACCAAAAAGTATTATTACATTAATCCGCATTACAAGCTTCTTCCGGAAATAAAAAATTTTTGGGCAAAAAACGGGCAAAAGGGCAAAGACGAATTATTTTTGGCCATAAGAAGTCTGGGCGATGTCCGTGCCGCGTTTTTAAGCGGCATTTTTACCGGCTATTCCAATTTGCCGGTGGACGTTTTGCTGGTGGGCAAAATCAATTTGTGGAAACTTTCCGATTTCCTTAAAGCCGCAGAAAAAATGATGGGCCAGGAAATCAATTACAGCATAATGACCGTGGAAGAATTTTTACAACGCCGCGATACTTTTGATAAATTTATTAAAGACGTTTTTGACTATCGGCATTTGGCAGTGGTCGACACGTTGCGCAAAAAATCCCCTAAAAGCGCAAAGTAATCAAAATATGTTATAATTTAGTATATGTCTATAGCCGATATTCAAAGTTTATACCTGCAATTTTTAAGTAACTTTCCGGTGACTTTGCGCCCGCTAATTTCTATCGGCGTCGCTATATTAATAGTCTATTCCATTTTTAAGGTCATTAAAAAAGATTGGATTTTCCTTATCGCTTTGGTTATCCTCTTGCCGGCCAGCCAGCCCATTCTGCAAAGCGTCTGGCAGGGGATTGTGGCCTTTATTAAGTTTTTGTTGAATACAAAATAACAATAACAACAACTATAACTATAACAAACCCAAGATGAGCAAGTTATAGTTATTTTTATTTTATTGTTATAGTTAAACTTGTGGATAACTTTAAGGTAAACGTTAGTTTACCCCGTACCAAATTTGGTGGATAACCAAATTTGGTGTTTTTTTATAATTATCAAAAAAAATCAAAATGTCCAATAAAATAAGCATTTGATGCGGGGTTTACCTTGTTTTTATTGGTATTTGACACTTGGTGAACGTTCGTATATTGTATATATGTGAGCATTAACGAACAACAATATGGAAAAAGATATCACCCAGCGCCAAAAAGAGTTATTAAGCTTTATTACAAAACAGATTCGCGACCATGCTTTGCCTCCAAGCATATCAGAAATGGCCACTTATTTAAAAGTAAAGTCCAAGAACGGGGTTGCCAAACTTTTAAATGCGCTTGAGGCACAAGGTTATATTCGGACTAGCGGCAAGGCCCGCGGTATTGAAGTGTTAAATTCTTTGGGGGAAAGTTTGCAAAAGGGCTTGGTGGCGGTGCCGCTGCTCGGCAACATTCAGGCCGGAACCCCGCACTTGGCGGAAGAAAACATTGAGGAATGGATAAATTTGCCGCAAACCTTAATTAAAAGCCGAAGGGACGTGTTTTTGCTAAAAGTCAGGGGCGACAGCATGATAAACGCCGGAATTTTTGAAGGAGATTTGGTTATAGTCCGGCCAACCCATGACGTAAGAAATAACGACATTGTAGTGGCTCTGCTCCACGATGAAGCCACGGTCAAGCGGTTTATCCAAATAAAAAACCGGGCCTATTTGAAAGCCGAAAACCCGGACTACAAAAATATTTACCCCAAAGAAGAATGGATAGTCCAGGGCAAGGTGGTGGGGGTGATAAGAAATTTAGAGTAGGTGGGTAGCTTGTAGGGATGTAGCTTAAAAAGATTTATGCAAACTTATAAAGATCTTATTGTTTGGAAGAAGTCCATGGAATTGGTTGTCGTTGTTTACAAACTTACCGATTTTTATCCGGCCTCTGAACAATATGGTTTGACTTCTCAATCACGCCGATGCTCAGTTTCCATACCTTCAAATATAGCTGAGGGTAAACGGCGCGGGACTATTAAGGAATTCAGACATTTTTTGTTAATTTCTTATGGCTCCGGAGCCGAATTAGAAACTCAAATTGAGATCGCAAAACGGTTATCGTGGGGGCAAAAATTAGATTTTACAAAAGTGGATAGGCTGTTAGAAGAAGTTATGAAGATTTTAAACAAAATGATTAATAACTTACAAGGTTGAAGTTACGCATTGCAGGTTCCCCTACATTCTTACTAACCTACAAGCTACTTGCTAAGCTTATGTCCGAGCTCCAGAAACAAAAATTAAATATCCTTGCCCAGTTACGCGGGCTTTGCGCGCATTGTTCCTGTGGTTCCTCCCACCCGCATCGCTGCCCGGTGCAGGAAATTTCCGCGCGTATCTCTTCCTTGCGCGGCGTACCGTTGATTGTGAACAACGAATTCAAAGGCGTGTTTTTTTCAAAAATTTAAAGGTTAAATAAACACCCTCAGCAGAGACGGTCTTCCGGTAAGCTGGAAGACCGCTCTGCGAGGGCGCCCTGCGCCAAGAGGGGTTAACACCGGAGGGGCTGGCGCAGGATTTTTTGGGGGGAAGAGGCCTGAGGAGGCACTACAGTTTGGCCTCAACCCCCTGCTGCCTAAGGAACTTTTGACACCTCTCCAGAGCACGAGAGAGGAGAGGGCTTAGGAGGTTACCTCCCGGAATCTAAAGTATCCGGGAATGTCCCTGGGGGCAGCGAGCTTATGATTCCGTCCTATAATGAATTTTTGAGCCGGCGGGAGCCCACAGGCGTGGGTCTCGGAGGAGAAGGATCCCCCGCCGGCTGTCCCGAAGTATGTAAATATATTATAGGATTTTCTGTAAAGAAAGCAAGACTAAAAACACCCCAAATAATTGGGGTGTTTTTTGGTAGCGCTACAGGGAATCGGACCCTGATTTGTTGGCTGAGAACCAACCGTCCTAACCATTAGACGATAGCGCCATAATTGTATCAAATAATTCTTGCCTAGCTTTATAATAATGTTTAAGGTGGTATTCTCTTTTTCGTGCTTCCGTTAAGGTAGGGCATTCTTCAGTATAGACAATTTTAAAAGGTCTGTATGGTTTGGTTGATTTGACCTTACCGTTGTTATGGTATCGCAATCTTTGTTCTTTATCTTCTGTACATCCGATGTACTTCCAATTTTGCTTTAAGCTTTGTAATACATATATCCAAGCCATAAAATCGATTTAATCATAGACCGTTTCCGCCGAAGGCGGACCCGCCTCCGGCGGGCTAACCATTAGACGATAGCGCCTCGTCGCGCTTTACTTCGCGCTTTCGTTCCGACTTCGATCGGAACTTTCGCGCTTCGTAAAGTGCTCCTCTTCCCCAAAAATCCGTGCTCGTCCCGACTAGTCGGGACTGCGCTCCTGATTTTTGGGGACCCCTTTATTAGGGGGTCTGTGATATTCTATCAAATTTTGAGAATTTAGCCAAGTGTGGCATAATTAAATAAAGCATGTAACATAAAACATGTAGCATTTTGCATGACACAAAAACAGATATTAAAATTCCCAGAAGGTTTTTTGTGGGGAGCGGCTTCAAGCGCTTATCAGACCGAAGGCAATAACACCAACACTGATTGGTGGGCATGGGAACATTCGCCCCGCCGGGAAGACCAGCTATTGGCGGAACGCAAAAACCTTATCGATTACCAAAGCGGGCTGGCTACGGATTTTTGGCATCGTTATGACGAAGACTTTGCTTTAGCACAGCAATTAAATCACAATGCCACGCGTTTTAGCGTTGAATGGTCGCGGATTGAACCAGTAGAAGGGAGGTTTGATGAACAGGTTTTGGACCATTATGAAAAAATGCTTCAGTCGGCCAAATTCCACGGTTTAAAAGTATTTTTGACCATCCACCATTATACTTCGCCGGTTTGGTTTATGGAGCGCGGTGGTTTTACCAAACGTGGCAATTTGTTCCATTTTTTGCGCTACGCGCAAAAAGTCGCGGAGCGATTCCATGAATACGTGGATTTCTGGGTGACTATTAACGAACCCGGGCTTTACGCTGGGCAAAGCTATTGGCTCGGCGTCCATCCGCCGCAAGTTAAGAATTTCCGCCTGGCTTGGAAAGTCGCCGACAACATGATATTGGCCCACAACCAGCTTAGCCAGTTTCTCCGCACAAATTTTTCCCAACCAGTAAGCCTTGCTTTTAACCTGTGCGACTTTCAGCCGGCCGGATTTTTGGGCGGACTGGCTACGGATTTGGCCGATTACGTTGTTAACGAATATATTATCCGGCGGACAATTGACGCCTGTGATTATATTGGCGTGAATTATTATTTTCATCACCACATCGGTATTTTTGGCATCCGCAAGCATAGCCACAGCCAGCATGACAACACCGACCGCGGCTGGGGCATCCATCCAGACGGCATTGAACGGGTGCTTTTAGGATTAAAAAAGTTTCGCAAGCCGATTTACATTATTGAAAACGGAGTTGCGGACGCTAAAGATGAAAAGCGGGAGCAATTTATTAAGGATCATCTGTTTTACGTATACAGCGCCATCCAAAAAGGCGCGGACGTGCGCAGTTATTTGTACTGGTCACTGACCGATAATTTTGAGTGGGAAGAAGGCTTCTGGCCCAGGTTCGGGCTTATAGAAATCGAGCGGGAAAATCTGCTTCGGCGCAAAGTGCGCTTTAGCGCCTTAAAGTATGCGGAAATATGCAAAACTAATACTTTAGAGTATTAGTTTTTCTACTAAATACTAAAGTAACTAAATACGAAAGTGAGCAAAAGAAGGTTTAGTATTTCGCCCCCTTCGTATTTAGTAGAAAAAAAGAATGATAACCCTTCTAACAATCTTCCAATATCTAATCCAGGCGGTTGTAGATTTAATGGATAAATTTTTGATTACCGCTCGGAGGGTGGAACCGGTAAAGTATACTTTTTATACCGTGGTAACGGGGTTAGTTATTTTGGTTATTTGGCCCTGGAATTACTATTCTCTGCCGGCGCATTTTATTTTTTTGTGCTTGCTTTCGGGCGCCGTATTTTCTTTGGCGATGTATGTGTTTTTTAAAGCGCTTGCCCAAGGCGAAGTCTCCCGTGTGGTGCCGTTTGTATTCGGTCTCGTGCCAGTTTTTGACATTTTAATATCGGTAGTAACAGGCAGGGACGTATTGCGTCCCAATGAAGTAGCGGCGATGTTTTTGCTCATACCTGGCGCTTTATTAGTTTCCCACCAAAAAGCCGGCGGGTGGGGCAGCCACGCGGCGCTAAAGACTTTAGCCGCGTTTTTGATGAGTTGTAATTACGCTCTTTGGCAATATGCCGCCCAAAAAGGCCCGGTGCTTAATAATTTGATGTGGAACCGTCTGGGTGCAGCTTTGGTTTTGTTTGTTTTGCTGATTTTGCCTAGTTTTAGGCATAAGGTTTTTTCTGTCGATGAAGTAAGAAGTAAATCTGGAACATCGGTTATATTTTTATTTAAACAATTGCTGGGCGGCCTGAATTTTGTATTTTTTAGTTTTTTGCTGGTCTTGGGCAAAATTGCCATTGTTAACGGCTTGCAGGGTTTCCGCTACGTATTTTTGTTGTTTTTCAGCCTGTTTTTGACTAAGAGACGGCGTTACTTGATATCGGAAAATCATAATAGTCAAATCCTAACCCAAAAGAGTTTTGGAATAGTTTTGATTTTTATCGGTACGATTTTGCTATTTATGTAAACTGCCTATGCCGAAGAAAATTTTTATTGCTTTAATTGTGGTTATCATGGCCGTTTGGCTGGTGACTCTAAATGCCGGGCCAAAGGCCAAAACCATCCGTTATGGCGTGACTTTTAGCGTACCATACGCGCAGGGCCTTGGGATAGACTGGAAAGCGGCTTACTCCAGTGTAGTAACCGATCTTAACGTAAAATTAATTCGCATTCCGGTTTATTGGGATGAAGTGGAAAATACACGTGACCAATATAATTGGGGCGACATAGATTATATGTTAAGTCTGGCTGAGCAAAATCATGTGCAGGTTATTTTGGTTGTCGGCAAAAGACTTCCGCGCTGGCCGGAATGCCACGAACCTTCGTGGGCTTCCAAATTGTCAAGCGCCGACGAACAAAACGCTCAGCTGTCTTATATGGAAACAGTAGTGCAAAAATATGAAGGCAATAGCGCCGTAACAACCTGGCAAGTGGAAAATGAGCCATTTTTGTCTTCTTTCGGCCTATGTCCGCCTTTGGACGTAAGTTTTTTTGATAAAGAAATCGCTTTGGTAAAAAGTTTGGACCCAGCCAGGCCGGTGTTGATTACCGACAGCGGCGAGCTTAACTGGTGGGTTTACGCCTCCGCCCGCGGAGACGAATTCGGCACTACCTACTACCGCTATGTTTATTCCGACGTGCTACACCGCTACTGGACAAATTTTTATTTTTTTTCGTGGTTTTATCGTTTTAAGGCCGGTATGTTAAGATTAATGCATCCTGGGAAACCTGTTATAATATCCGAGCTTGAGGCCGAGCCTTGGACTACGGCCGGTATTCCTGACACCCCCATTGATCAGCAGTTTAAGACAATGAGCATGTATAATTTTAATACTATAATAGCCCACGCCTCCGGAACCGGATTTTCACCGCAGTACCTGTGGGGCGTGGAATGGTGGTATTGGATGAAGCAGCACGGGCATCCGGAGTTTTGGGAAAGAGCAAAACAACTTTTTGATCAGTAATTAGTTTTAGGGTATGGCGGCCAGTGTAGTTATAAGGTGCTGGGTGTAAGGTATCCACTTTAAACTTACAACTAAAGACCAAACCGGCTTCTAAAACTAACAACATACAACTATGAATAAAATTATAGGAATTGACATTGGAGGGACAAAAATTACCGGTATTGTGTTTGACCCGTCTCGCTCTCGGCTCGCCGAGGCGGGCGGAAAAAAAGTTTTAAAAGAGTTGACTATCGTGACGCCAAAAACAGCCGCCGATTTTGCCTACAGCTTAAAACACCTTGTTGGTTTTTTATCGGCGGGACGTAAAATCCACGCTGTCGGCGTCGGCATGGCTGGGGTAATAGACACTAAGCGGAAGATCGCGGTTTATTCACCGAATATTAAATGTATTAATAACTTTAATTTTAAGAAGTTGTTTGGCCGGCGGTTTAAGATTGAGGTTGCCAACGATGCCAAGTGTTTTGCTTTAGCGGAGGCCAGGTTAGGCCAAGGAAAAAATTACAACAGCGTTGTAGGAGTAATTTTAGGTACCGGCGTAGGTAGTGGTTTTGTTTTAGGCGGAAAAGTTTATACCGGAGAGCATTATGGAGCCGGGGAAGTAGGTCGGATGCTTTATGATGGCAGGCATACTTTTGAAAGCTTGTATCAAAAAGCCCGTGATTCCTATAATAACAAACAGTTATCGCAAATAGTAGGCGTCTTGCTGTGGGATTTTTGCCGCATGCTTGATCCGAATATTATTGTTTTGGGCGGGGGAGTCGCAACCGATAGAAAACGTAAATTCGTGGAAGAGGCTAAAACAATTTGTGCTGGTATGTTTTCATCTTACAGAATAAAGCCGCGCATAGCGGTTTCCAAATTAAAAAATGCGGGTGCTTTGGGCGCCGCGCTGTTGGTCGAATAAAAAAATTATGGTTACAAACAAAAAGAAGTTTTTTTTACTCTTGGGACTGTTAACTTTACTGGCCGCGGCTTGCGCTAAAATTCAGTTGCAGCAGACGGTTCCGACTTCGCCAAAGGAATCTTACGAACAATTGCCGCAGTAGGTTTGGGTTTTACGCTTTTTAGTTTGCCTCTTTCCCTTCGTCCTCGCCTTCTTTACTATTAATATTCTCTTGACTAGCGGGCTCTTGCGTTATAGATTTCGCGGTTTCGGTTTGCGCCGGCGCGGCTTCGGCAGGAGATTGGGGGCTTGATTCAAAAGTTAATGCTTGCTGGTTTAGACCTGGAGTTTGGGGAAGCTTAATTTGCTCCACTAATTTTGAAAATTCCGGCAGCTGGTTAACCGAAGCCAAACCCAAATGCATCAAAAATTCCGTTGTGGTTTGGTATAGGAAGCTCCGGGCATCGGCCGGGTTGCTGATTTTTTCTACTAGGCCGCGCATGAGCAAATGGCGCAGGCTGTATTGGGAGTTTACGCCTCTAATGGCTTCTATTTCTCCTTTGGAAATTGGCTGGCGGTAGGCGACTATGGCCAAAACTTCCACCGTGGCATCGGTTAGTTTTTCGCGGAGTTCGGCGTTTAGGAAATTTTTTACTTGTGTTGAGCAAGTGCTGTTGGTGGAAAGCTGGTATTCACCATTATTTTTTAAAAGTATAATTCCGGAATCTTTTTTTTCTTCGGCCAAAGCTTCCAGCGCCATTTTAACGTCAGCTTCTTCCAATTCCAAAATCTTGGCAAAATCTTTAGCCTTAAAAGGTTTGCTTGCCACAAACAGTAAGGCCTCTAAAGTTTTCTTTACCCAGTTAGCGGACAACTTTGAAGGTTTTTCTTTCGAAACTTGTTTGGTAGTCGCCGTAAGCCCATCTTTCGTTTGATCACCCGTTCCGCTAATGAGGTTTAACTGTTCCTGTTCCATAAAATGAATAATCCGATAATTATTAAAATGCCTGCATATAATAAAATTGTCGGTTTGCGGCCTAAAAAGTTGCTTAAGCTTTTTTTATCCTGAAGCGGCGGTTTTATCCAGTCATGAGCCAGCAGCCAGCCTAGCGTGTGGTTGTAAATATCGTCTATGGCCAAAGAGCCGTAACAGACTCCGGCTAAAAGAAATATTAATCCAATAAGCGTCTTATCCATTGTTTGTGGTTTCCTGATTATACTTTTTTATTACCACATCCGCGAACAGCGCTTCCTGGTCGGCCACAAAAATTTTTTGCTTTATCAGCTCCAAAAGGGCTAAAAAAGTCACAATTATTTCACCCCTGTTTTTTGCGGTCGCGATTAAATCGCTGAGCTTGGTTTCTATTTTGGTGCTTAAAAAGTTCCTTAAATGGTCAATCTTTTCTTGAATAGAAATGGCTTCCTTAAGTTTGGCTTTGGGCAGGTTGTCCAGTTCTTTTAAGCCTTTCAAAACGGTTAAAATTGCCGCGTAAAGTTCTTTGGTGCTTATGTTGGGGTCGGGATAAAAATTAACCCTTTGTTCAAAGGTTATTGAACGTAAAAATCCTTGCCGTCTTTTATTGTCTAACTTTTTAAGGTATTTTGCGGCTTCTTTAAACTGTTTGTATAAAATCAGCTTGGCCTCCAAATCAAACCCGGCGTCTTCTTCTTCCGGCTCCAGCTCCAGCGTGGGCAAAATGGCTTTGGATTTTATAACCAAAAGTTTGGCGGCAATAGCTAGGTAATCTGCCAACACCGTCGGGTCAATTTTTTCCAAATGCTTGAGGTATTGCAAAAACTGCTCGGTAACTTCGGCCAGGGCGATTGTCGTAATATCCAATTGCCGCTGCTCAATAAGCGAGAGCAGCAAATCCAGCGGTCCTTCAAATTGTTTAACTTTTGTTTGTAACATCAGGCAGACAAACCAGTGGGAAAGTTGTACAAATGTACAACTTTCCCACTGGCGGATTATTTTTTATTTTTTGAAAAGTTACCCAAGACTGGTTTAACAAGTTTTTCAAAATCCTTGAGCGCGATTTCCACGCTGTCGGTGTAAGTGCCGGCGCTTGCAACCATTTTCTTGGCTCGCGACATGCCTTTGTCCAGTAACGTCTGAAGATTATATTCGGAGCCAAACGGGTGCAACAAGCCGACTTTGGTTTTTAGGTATACGGTGATATCTTTTTCCGAAGCCATCGATACCTTTTTGGCCTTAAGCGCTTTTTTGATGCCGGAAAAGTCCACGTATTTGCCAGCGGGCAATACAATTAACACGAGATCAGAGGACAGTCCTTTTTTTAAGGGACTGTCCTCTTTCCATCCGTCAACCTTAACCAAAACCACTTTCGCTATTTCGTTAAGTTTCTTTTTAGTCGTTTGCGCGGCATCGTGTGCTGTATAAACCACCTTATGGCTTAAAGTTTTATATTTAACCTTGGCTTTGTCTAAAAGTTTGGTAACTTTGGTTTCCAGCTTTTTTACTTGCTTTTCAATGGTTGGTTTTTTTGATGCTTTTTTCTTCATAGGCTTTGAGCTTTTTTCTTATTCTTTACAAAGAAAATAATAATTAAAGCAACAATCAGATATACCACAACTGGCAAAAAAGCATTATTGAAAATATATTGTGCTTTAGAACAAAGACTTATTGTTATTTGCCTGTAAAAAATATCATGTGCGCAAAAAAATATTGCTTTTCCGCTACCGGGGTCGATAACACCCGAGCTTGGAGTTAAATACGGTAGCAGGATAATTAAAAAGCCCGCTGACAATCCGATAATTGTTTTTTTCATAGGTTTTTTGTTATTTTTTAAAAGAAAAAACTTTTAATTTTACTGAGCTTTGTGTCCCGGATTTTTTTGCGGCTCATGATAATCATCAACGCAAAAAATTTCGGGATGGGACTTGAAGATTCAGCGACAAATCAGTGTACTAATCAGCGACCATTCGGCGGTTTTTTCGGCAAATCCAATTTAATATGCAATTCTTTCAGCTGCTTTTCTTCCACAGCGCTCGGAGCGCCCATCATTACGTCTTCGGCCGAGCCGTTTTTGGGGAAAGCAACGACTTCGCGGATGTTGGGCTCGTTTTCAAGCATCATCAGTATCCTGTCTATTCCGGGCGCAAAACCGCCGTGCGGCGGCGCGCCGTATTCAAAGGCGCGGATCATGCCGCCGAATTTTTGGTCCACGGTTTCTTTGCTGTAGCCGCAAATCTCGAAGGCTTTATACATAATTTCCGGCTTGTAGTTGCGGATGGCGCCGGAAGAGAGCTCAAGCCCGTTACCAATAATATCGTATTGATAAGCCCGTATCTCGTCGGGTTTCTGTGTTTCCAAAGCTTTCAGCCCGCCCTGCGGCATGCTAAACGGGTTATGCATAAAGTCCCAGCGTTTTTCCAAAGTGTTGTATTCAAACATCGGGAAATCGGTAATCCAGGCCCACGCAACCACGCTGGGATCTTTGAATCCAAAAATATCTCCCAGCTTGTCTCGGAGTTTGCCTAGTACTTTGTTCACGATAACTTTTTGATCGGCGCCAAAAAAGATTATGTCTCCGGTAGCGGCGCCGGTTTTGTCGATGATGGATTTTATTTCCTCAGGAGATAGGAATTTAAGGATGGGAGATTTAAGATATTTTTCAACCTCTCCCTCGGTCCCTCCCCAAGTCTTGGGGAGGGAAGACCCATTTGGTTGGTCTGCGACCACAATATACGCTAATCCGCCCGCGCCTTCTTTTTTTACCATTTCGGTTAATTCGTCAATTTGGGAGCGCGCTAGCTCGGCGCCGCCCTGGCAACAAATGGCTTTTACCACGCCGCCGTTTTTTATGGCGTTGCCAAAAACGCTGAATTGCGTATTCTTTAAATCTTCGGACAAATCCACCAATTTCATTTCAAAACGCAGGTCGGGTTTGTCGGAGCCGTACAAACCCATAACCTCAAGGAAGGGAAGGCGCGGAAAAGGTTTCCGCGCGCACTTTTTCCCGGCGAATTTTTCCGTCAGCTCCACAAATAACGGTTCCATTTCCTGAAAGACAATTTCATCTCGATCCGCAAAAGCTATTTCTAAATCTAATTGATAAAATTCGCCGGGGCTTCTGTCCGCTCGCGGATCTTCGTCGCGAAAGCACGGGGCAATTTGGTAATACTTGGGCACTCCGCCTATCATCAGTAATTGTTTAAATTGTTGCGGCGCCTGCGGCAACGCGTAAAATTTTCCGGGGTGCAGGCGGGACGGCACCAAAAAGTCGCGCGCGCCTTCAGGACTGCTGGAAGTTAAAATCGGCGTAGCCACCTCAATAAAACCATGAGCCGTCATGTAGCGGTGGATGGTTTGAATCATCTCGTGCCGCTTTTTTAGCATCGCTTGCATTTTTTCGCGGCGCAAATCCAAAAAGCGGTACTTGAGGCGCAAGTCTTCGTTAATTTCCTGTTCCTCGCCGTGGCCGTGCGCTACGGGGAAAGGCAAAGGTTTGGAAGTGTTGAGGATGGTAATTGATGAAGTTAAAATTTCCACGCCGCCGGTCGGTATATTTTCGTTTTTGGTTTCGGCGCTTCTTTCAATAATTTTGCCTTCAGCCTTAATTACAAACTCGTCGCGGCATTTGTCGGCCGCGGCAAAAGCTTCTTTGGCTTCCGGATGAACGGCAAGCTGGACAAGGCCGGTGTGGTCGCGCAAATCAATAAAAATAACGCCCCCGTGGTCGCGCCGGGAGTTTACCCAGCCCGAGACCGAGGCGTTTTGCCCGATTTTTTCGGGCGTTTCTGCGGATAGTGTTCGTTGCATATATTTTGACCGTAATTGCGATAAACAGTCGCCACGGCAGTTAAAAATGAATACAAAAGTATTTTACAATAAAATCGTAAATATGGCAAAAATAATTAAAGCTACAGGGGACACTTCTTCCAGAAGTGTCCCCTGTAGCGGTTGATCAGTTTTTGACAAAAACAGAGAGAGGGTTAGAATAAATTTAACCAATCCAAAGGGACAGGAGCCAAACTGTGTCCTTCGGGGCACTCAATAGGCTGAAAGGCCTTATCAGTTTGGTTTAAAAGGGAGGGAATGGCCATATGACTGTGACCAATTCCGTCATGAAGAACGGCTAAGAAGATAAGTTGTCACCCCACGGACGCGATCGTGGGGACAAAATCGCCTAAGGATCCGGCTAACGGACTGGAGACCAAAGGTGCCCGGGAGATAGCCTGCCTATTTGCCGTGGGTAAGGTTTGTACCGGGCAGCAATCATAAGCTTGGCTGCGGGCGCAGCCACTCCTTCGGCGAAGTTTTTAGGAGAATTCAGGGTAGCACAAGCTACCAAGGAATAGCGATATTCCGCCCCACTTGATGCCGGCAAGTGGGGTTCGTTTTTGTCTTTTTACAAAAAATTTTCTATACTATATGAGTAAAAATCAATTAAAAGGTATGATTGGATTTCCCCTCTTAAAATAAGAGGGGATTAAGGGGTGATATTTATCATCGGCGATATCCCCTCCTAGCCTCCCCTTATACTAAGGGGAGGGAAATCGCAGGAAACCAAAATGGCTTTAAAAAAAATCATACTTGATTTAGAGACACAAAAATCTTTCCAAGATGTCGGGGGGCGGGGGAAGAACCATTTGCTAAAAGTCAGCGTGTGCGTAATTTACGATTACGCCACAAATAAATATACGGCTTACGAGGAGCACGAGCTGGGCAAACTCGCGCCGGTTTTGCAGACGGCCGACCAGATTATCGGTTATAACATAAAAGATTTTGACTTTGAAGTCTTAAGGCCTTATTTGAATTTTAATATCCACGAAGTGCCGTATTTGGATTTGTTGGAAGAAATAGAAAAAGTTTTGCAGCATCGCATAAAGTTAGAAGTCAGTCGCCCAGGGTACACTGGGCAGCGGTAAATCCGGCACTGGGCTGGAGGCACTTTTGTATTATAAGAACGGTCGTATGGATTTGCTGAAGAAATATTGTCTGGACGACGTAAAAATTACCAAGCAAATTTACGATTACGCGCTAAAAAACCAAAAAGTTTTGTATAAAGATTTTTTTAAGACCAAAGAGATACCGTTAAAGATTGCGGAAGCCGTGCCGAGGGTTGGGGTAAAACATCAAGCGTCTTTATTTTAATGACAAAAACGACGGAAATGACAAAATTGACAAAAATAAGAATCATGCTTTATTTTTGCTCATTTTTGCTCATTTTTTTAATTTTTGTCATTTTATTCGGTTTTGTTTTTCCGGAGCGCGTTATCCTTCCCCAGTATTTCCATCTAGGACCGCTAATTATCCGTTATTACGGCGTTATAATAGCCCTTGCCGCCGTTAGTGGCTTTTACTTGGCGATAAAAAGAGCGCCGCAATTTGGCCTTGAGCAAAAACGTGCCGAGGATATTTTGTTTTGGGTAGTTTTAGGAGGTTACGTTGGCGCGCGGTTGTACCATGTATTATCATCAATCGGTTATTATTCGCAAAACCCCACAGGTATTTTTAAAGTCTGGAACGGCGGTCTGTCCATTTACGGCGCCGTCCTCGGTGGCATTTTAAGTCTGTGGGTTTTAAAAAGATTGTACACCGTGCACTGGCCACTGCTTGCTCTTTTGGACTGGCTCGCGCCTTGCGTCTTAGTTGGGCAAATCATCGGCCGCTTTGGCAACCTGTTTAATTACGAAGCTTTTGGCTATCCGACCAATTTGCCTTGGAAAATGTTTGTGCCCGAAATATTCCGCCCAATCCAGTACGCGTCGGCGGCATTTTTCCACCCATGGTTTTTGTACGAGGCTTTAGGCAATATCATTATCTTAGTTTTTTTGCTTAAAATTTTTAAACCCAAAGCCGCCGGAGAGGTTGTTTTTATGTACCTTTTATTGTATAATAGTTTAAGATTTGCTTTGGAATTTTTGAGAATAGACAGCACTTTTATAGGTTGGGCGAGGCTAAACGCGAGTGTAAGTCTGTTTTTGATATCGGTATCTTTGGGTGGGTTATTTTATGTCAGAAAACGTGTTAAAACATCATAAGCTAATTTCTATCTGCATTGGACTGATGTTTTTGTTGGTTGTCCAGAATTTTTCCCAGCCTATGCCGGTTTTCAGATTTTTATTGCCCGCCGTTTTATTTTACGTAGGTTTAGTGGCAGCTTATAACCGCTGGTATTTGAAGCAGATTGGGAAATATAATTTTTGGGCGCTGCTCTTGCCCGAGCTTTTAATGGCCGCGGGGTTTGGCGCTTTTTTGGTTATCCATTCACAAAATTTGCGCGGTTTATTTTTAACTGCGACCGTTGTTTTTATAGCTTTTGCTGAAATTATTTTAGGCAATATGTCGGAAAATTTAATGCTGAACCAAACCTTGATTATTGCCTTTGGCCTGTTTTTAAGTTTTTTCGGTGCTTATTATTACACCCCAAGTTTTCAGCCGATGTATTTAATCGGCGTGTTTTTAGGCGGCGGGATTTTGGCCAGGGTTTTTTATGAATCGGTCCCGCAGCCGGAAAAAACCAAATTAATTGGCGCTATGGTTATTGGGCTGTTTTGCGCGGAATTATTTTGGGTTTTAAACTTTTTACAGTTTCATTTTAGCGTTTTAAGTTTAATTTTGTTTAATATTTTTTATTTCTGTTTGGTTTTAAATTACTACCATCTGTTTCATAACTTGAATTTTAAAAAAGTCCAGTTTCATTTATTGCTGATTGCTTTTTGCAGCATATTGGTTGTAATGGAAACACCTTGGGCCATCCGTCCTTAAAATTATATGTCAAAAAAACAAGCAATAGGAATAGTTATAGTTGCGGTTTTAATAGGCTGGATTTTTAACGTTTTTGCCGGGCGTTTTTTAATGGCTAGAGTTTCCACTTGGCCGCTTTTAAATAAGTGGAAAATTTTAAGCCCGCAGGCGCCGATTGTCATTAATAACCATGAGACGGTGCGCGTTAGCGACAGCGGCGATATTGCCGCGGCCGCGGACGACGTTAAATCAAAAATTAGCAGCGTGGCGCAGGTTTTCGGCAGCTCCGTGATTTTTTCCGGTACCGCGGTAAATTTGACTTCTGACGGAAGCTTTGTCACCGCCCCCGGAAGTTTTAAAAGCAAGTCCATAGGGGCTTATTATGTTGTTTTAAACGACGGCACTTTTGGCAAAGTTAGCCAGCAAACAACTGATCCGGCGACTTCTTTGATATTTTTTAAAGCGGAGTTAAGCGGGGTGCCGGCGGCTAACCTGGCAGTTTCCGGCGACATTAAAGTCGGAGATAAAGTTTTATTCGCGCAAGACTCCCTGCAAAAATTTGACATTAAAGCGATTGCGGCTTCTGTCACCCAGGGGCAAAATGACGTCGAGGGGCAGATTTTTCAAACCGATTTTCCCAGCCGTTCTTTCGCTGCTTCAGCGGATACCACTTTGGCGCCCGGAGAAGCGGTGGTTGATACCAGCGGAAACATAGCGGGCGTTTGGAACGGCAGCGCCATAGTTTCTTCCGATGTGCTAAAACAGGCTATCGCTGTGTATTTTAACAACCCGCAAAACATTATTCGCCCAAGTTTTGGTTTTAGTTACTCCATAATTACGCAAAGCGACAGCAAATTAATTAGTTTGCCCGAAGGGGCTATGGTAAAAGAGGAGGATGCCAATTCGCCTGCCCGTTTGGCGGGGCTGCAGGTTAACGATGTAATAACCGCTCTTGGCGGCCAGGCGGTAAGCGAAAGTTCGCCGTTTGAGCAAATGTTGGAACAATTTAAACCTGGCGATAAAATGGTTTTAACAATAACGCGTAAAAGCCAGACAGTAAATTTAACTTTGACCGTCGGACAATTAAAATAATAGGATTTACGTGGTCGCCAGTTGAGGACAGCCCTCTGGCACAGTATCGGTAATAATTAAAACGATTTATAAATATCAAGTCATTATTTATTTAGTGGCGTTGGCTTGCCAGAGGACTGTCCTCAAGCTCGTTGGCATCAACAATTTACTCAAATGGAAATATCAAAATTGGGATTAGAAGAGGCCAAAAAAGTTAAGACTTACGACCACCGGGGCAAAGAAAACGGTTGGTTGGTGGAACTGTATAAAGATAAGGGAACTGGCAAAAAAACCGAAAGCTACCTTACAGCGGTTTTGCCCGGGGCCTTTAAGGGTTACCACTTGCATCGCGTACGCGCAGCGCGCTATGTGGCCATAAAGGGTAAAATGAAAATTACTTGCTACGAAAACCACGATGGCAAATGGCAGTCTACCGAGTTTATTTTATCGGCTGACAACCCCCAAAGATTGTTCATTCCAAAAAATGTGGCAACCGGTTTGAAAAATATCGGCAACGAAGAAGCCTGGCTAATAAATTATCCGGACCCGGCCTACGATCCATTATTGGAAGATGAACAGGTGGAATATACGAAGGAGGAATTAGAGCAAGGGATTATTAAATAAATCCGAAATTTAGAGCGGAGATTTATGAAGATATTAATTACCGGCGGAGCTGGATTTATCGGTTCCAACTTTGCGCATTATTGGATAAAGCATTATCCGGACGGCCAAATTGTGGTTCTGGATAAGTTGACTTATGCCGGGAATCTAGAGAATTTATCTGATGTTATCAATCGCATAGAGTTCGTCAAAGGAGATATTTGCGATGAAGCGGTTGTCGGACGGGTAATGAAAGGCGTGGATGTGGTGGTGCATTTTGCGGCGGAAACTCATGTTGACAGGTCAATCCAAAATCCTGATGTTTTTGTCCGGACTAATGTTTTAGGCACGCAAGTTTTGCTTGAGGCGGCAAAAAAATATCAGGTAAAAAGATTTCATCACGTCTCCACCGACGAAGTTTTCGGTAGCCTGCCGCTGGGCTCAAAAGAAAAGTGGAATGAGCAAACGCCTTACAACCCACGCAGCCCTTACTCGGCCAGTAAAGCCGCAAGTGACCATTTAGTCCGCGCTTATTATCATACCTACGGCTTGCCGATAACTATCAGCAACTGTGCCAATAACCTTGGCCCTTATATGTTTCCGGAAAAATTAATTCCTCTTGCAATTACCAATCTTTTGGAAGGCAAAAAGGTGCCGATTTACAAACCAGGCAACCAAGTCCGCGAATGGCTGTATGTGGAAGACCATTGCAGCGGCATTGATGCGATTTTGGAAAAAGGGAAAATCGGTGAAACGTATTTTATCGGGCCCGACAATCCCGAGTTTACAAATTTGGAAGTTATCAGGAAACTTTTGGTGCTTATGAAAGCGGGCGATGATATGCTGGAAATGGTCAGCGACCGCCCGGGGCACGACCAAAAATATGCGATGGATCATAGTAAAATATCACGCGAACTTGGCTGGCGACCAAAGTACGGGCTGGATGATTCTTTAAAAATGCTTGTTGATTGGTATACGAAAAATCAAGACTGGTGGAAAGAGGTTAAAAGCGGGGAATATCAAAAGTATTACGAACGGCAATATAAAGGGAAAACAAATAACCGATAATTGATAATTAATAACTCTGGAAACTGTAAGTAGTTATCGGTTATAAATTAATAGTTATAAGTTATGGGCACTATTTTAATTCTAGGGTCGCAAGGCTTGCTAGGCGGGGAGTTTAAAAGGACTTTTTCGCGCGCTTTGGGTTGGGACAGAAAAGAAATCGATATTAGCGAGGCGGAAAGTTTGGAAAACAAAATTTTAGCGCTTGGGCAAAAGCCCGCCGCCATTATTAATTGCGCGGCATATAATAACGTTGACGGCGCGGAAAAAGAAAAAGACAAAGCTTTTTTAATAAATGCCACGGCTGTGGGCAATTTGGCCAAGGTGTGCGGTAAATTGGATATTTTATTGGTGCATTTTTCGACTAATTACGTGTTTGACGGCGAAAAAGGCGAGTACGCGGAAATCGACCAGCCTAACCCCATATCCGTATATGGGCAGTCTAAATATGAAGGGGAAAAATTGCTGGAGGCAAACTGCTTGAGATACTATTTGATTCGGACTTCGGTTTTGTTTGGCCAGGAGGCGGAAAGCCCGTATGCGAAAAAGAGTTTTATAGAAGTTATGTTGGGTTTATCAGAAAAAACTGCTACAATTAAGGCAGTAAATGACGAAACCAACAGCCTGACCTATGCAGCCGATTTGGCCAAAGCCGTAGAGGATTTAATTGTTAAAAAGTTTTCTTACGGCATTTACCATATAATTAACAGTGGGCAAGCGTCTTGGTATGATTTTGCCAGGGAAATTTTTAGCATCAGCGGCAAAAAAATTAATTTGGTTCCGGTAAAGTCTACGGAATTTTTGCGCCAAGCCAAGCGGCCGAAAAAAGCCGTCTTGCTGAATACCAAACTGCCGCCGCTTCGGAGCTGGCAGGAAGCGCTGAAAGAATACTTGAATCAGGAATCAAGAAGTATGAATTAGGGTCTCCTAATTCCTAATTCCTAATTCCTAATTCCTAATTCCTAATTCCTAATTCCTAATTCCTTTTCATGAAAGGCATTATTCTCTCCGGCGGCAGCGGCACGCGCCTGCATCCTTTAACCAAAGTTACCAGTAAACAGCTTTTGCCGGTTTACAATAAACCGATGATTTTGTATCCGCTGGAAACCCTGCTTAAGGCCGGCATCAAAGACATTTTGATAATTATCGCGCCGGACCACCCGGGTGACTATATGAAACTGTTGGGCTCAGGCCGCGAGTTTGGCGCCCGTTTTTCTTACGAAATTCAAGATAAGCCGGAAGGCCTGGCCCAGGCTTTTATTATTGCCGAAGATTATATTGGAAGCGATAACGTTTGCATGATTTTAGGCGACAATATTTTTGAAGACGATTTTTCCAAAACTATCAAAAATTTCAAAAAAGGCGGGCACGTTTTTGCCAAAAAGGTGACCGATCCCCAGCGGTTCGGCGTTGTTAAATTCAACGAAAATATGGACGCGGTTAAAATTGAAGAAAAGCCCAAGGAGTTTTTGTCCGATTACGCAATTACCGGGCTTTATCTTTACGACAATCGCGTAGTACAAGCGGCAAAATCGGTTAGGCCATCGGCGCGGGGCGAATTGGAAATTACGGAATTGCACAACTGGTATTTAAAAAGGAATGAACTGAAAGTAGACATAGTCAAAGGGCAGTGGATAGACGCCGGCACTTTTGAATCGCTGCACCGCGCCGGCGAGCTTATGCGCCGGAAGGCATTAAATAAACCGACACCAATCCACGAATGAGACACGAATGACGCGAATCCAAACCTAAATCCGTATTCGTATCATTCGTGTGCGATCCGTATATTAGTGTCGCTATTATGACCAATAAAACCCAGAAAATTATCGCCGTCTCCCTTATTGCCATTGTGGTTTTTGGCGGTTTTGAGGCGCTGATTTATATTTTAAACCTTAATCAGCCGGTAATATATTTGCAGACGGCTCTGTGGATTTTTTTGTATCTGCTTTTTAATATTGTATTTTTCTTTGACCTGCATTTTAAAACTCCGGGCAGTTGGCAGAGAGCCAAAACCAAGCATCAAAATTTGGCTAAGGGGTTGGGACGTTTTATAAAAACCGTTTTTTCCGCGTTCTGGGACCGCTTTGAGCATTTGCGGGAGCTGGAGTATTTAAAGCGATGGATTTATTTTTTACTGTTGCCCGGGTTTATTTTTTGGGCGTCGGTTTCTTTGTTTTACTCAAACTTCGGTTTCTATAAAAACCAGCAAATTATTGCCTTGTTTTCCGGTGTCGCTTTGGTGGTCTATTATTCCTATATAAAAGAAATTTTTAACCGCAAAAAAGAAGTTGTTGATAGCGATATTTTTATTGTTTTGTCGGTGATAAAAATTTATACGGCTGGCGTGCTGTTCGCGGCCAGCATGGCCATGCTAAGGAGCTATTGCCTGCAGCCTTTATATTTTAGCGCTGAGGTTTTTTGCTATACTTTTTTGCTGATTTATCAGGCGCTTTACCAGCACCGCAAAGCTAACGGTGCCACAACAGCCCAGGCTTTAATTATTTCTCTGGTCATGGCCGTTATTGGCCAGCTGGTTTATGTTTATTGGGGATTTAATTATTTCACCGCGGCTGTGTTTTTAACCGCCTGCTATAATTTTTTCTGGGGCGTTTTCCATTACCACTTGGACAGAGCCTTGACCTGGCGGGCTTTTTTGGAAATCCTGATCATTAGCCTGATAATGGGAGGCATGGTAATTTCCGTGACCAACTTTAACGCCCGGCTTTTGGATAGCTGCCAGTATAGGGTGTTTTAAACTGATCATTTAAGATTTTAAAACCCGTGGGTTTACCGCGGGTTTTTTGTTAGTTCTTGTTAATTCGTTTATCTTATAGCCAATACATAAACGCAATAACGACCAAGGAAATTATCAGGACAATAAGATTGTTGAATTTTTTGTCCAAATGCCCAAGTTTTTTTTGCACGTGTTTTTGGATGTCGGAAAGCATGAGAAAAAGCAAAATAACCCCGGCAAACAAAACCAAATAGCGGTTGGCTTGGTAACCGGCCAGAGCGGAGCTGTTTAAACTGCCAATAACGGGGAGCGAAGTTTGAAAGGAGGTGGAAGAAGTCGAAGAGGCGGCAGGCTGAGAAGACACGGAAAAATTGCTTTGCGGGTTGTTTTGCGCAAACTCCTGTCCCGCTCTGGGTAAAACGGGCTGGGCAAGAGGCGAAGGTGTGGCAGGAGCGGGGGAGGGGGTTTGTGATTGCGCAGTCGTGGTTGCTGGTGCCTGTTGCAAGCCTAAAGTTTGTGGCTTAGGTGCCGGGGAAACCGGTTTGGGCGTGGCGGCAGGAGTGCTTGCGGGTACGGCAGGCGTTTTAGGTTTTGGAACGGGAGCCAGCGTGCCAAAAGTGTTGTCTATTACGGAATGGTATTGGCCGGCTGCGCTGTTACCAAAAGCAAGCCCCATGCCCTGATCCCGGAAGCCATCGTTTAAAATGTTGGCGCGGTGTTCCGGGCTGTTCATCCAGGCGTTTATTAAACTGTCGGTGTCGTAAAATTCTATGGCGATATTTTCGCCAAGCTCCAAATAAGGGGTATAGCCCGCGGCCACGATTTTATCCCAAATGTAATGGCCGTCGGGATCCACATGGGCAAAGTAGTGCCTGGCCTGCATGTCATCGCATTTGCTTTGCGCCGCCCAGGTCAGTTTGTTGTTGGTGTTTAATGTCGTTAAATCCCTTAGGGAACGTTGCTGGTTTACGGCGTTAAGAATATTGCCTGTGGTTAAATCCGAAGCTTGAGAAATCCCGTTTTGGGGGATTACCAGGGCAATAAAAACCTTTACGGCTAAAAAGGCAAGCAATAAAAGTCCAAGGGTATTGGGTTTTAGTAATCCTTGGTAATTATCCGAATTTTGCTTAGGTAAGGGCTTTTCTGCCATAAAAAGAGGTTATGATATTCCTATTTTACCACGTAATTAACAACTTGACAAATTTTAACTTTTATGCTAGTATGCTATGTTGATATAAATTCCATATATGACCCAAGATTCTTCAATCAAAAAATATCCCCATACAACCGCTGAAGTGGCGCAAATGTTAGGTATGCACCCGACCGGCCAGAATTTGCCCATGGGCAGTTTTGCTGTTTCCGATTTGCCGGTGGCAGACTTGCCGGTGGCCGAGGATGTTGTCTCCGGCCAAAAGCAGGCGGAGCCGGCAGCTTACGCGCCTGAGTTATCCGAAAATATGGGCAATGAAAAAGCCGCTTTACCTGACGAAAGCGAACTTGAGTCAATTCAGGAAAGGGCGGCTGACCAGCCTGTTTATGTTAAAGTGGGCAAAGCGCTTTTGCCTTACGCCGCTATTTTTTTGATCGGGATATTCTTGTATTATTTCTTTTTTACCAAAGTGGATTTTACCACGGTGTTTAAATTTTCTCCCAAAGCCGCCACCCCGCAAATAACGGAAATTCAGAAATTGGAACAACAGGACGCGGCTTCATACCAAAGTTGGGTTGCCAGTTACTATTATGATGTCAGCGACCCCAACATTTTAGACCCCGAAGCCGACAATTCCGGCAACGGCTTATCTAATTTTCAAAAGTACCTTTTGAATTTAAACCCCAAATCTTACGATACTTTGGGCTTGGGGCAAGCCGACAGCCAGAGTATTGCCATGGGCATTAATCCGCTTACAGGCGGCCCTGAAACGGATGCCCAAAAAGCCATTGTCAGCAAATATATAGACATGGAAGTGGTGATGAACCGCTTGACCTTGTCTAATATGCAAAACCCTCCGGAAGTGGCCGGAGCCAATACCTCTGACGGCAACTCCGCGGAAAGCCAAAAGTTTTCCATCAGGGGCGGGACGTCCGCAAACCAGATTAACAGCAGCCAGGTGGACATTAATACCGGCGTGCCCGGTCTTTTGGAAATTCCCGATTTAAAAATAAAGGTCCCGATTATTTGGAGCACGGATCCTAAAAATTTCGACAATGATTTACAAATTGGCGTAGTCCATTATCCGAGCACGGCTTTGCCCGGGGAAATCGGCACCGCATACATAGCCGGCCACAGCAGCAATTATGTTTGGGCCAAAGGCAGTTATAACCAGATTTTTTCCAAGTTAGGGGATTTGGCCCTTAATACCTCGTTCAAAATTACGGTTACGCAACAAAGCGGCAAAACCGCGGTGCTTGATTATGTTGTCACCAAAATCCAGCAATACAGCCCCACCGATCAGGCGCAATTTGAGAGCTCGGATAAATCCGTTGTCGCCCTTTCCACCTGCTGGCCGGTTGGCAGCACGGCAAAAAGATTGGTTGTGTTTGGACAGCTGACGCAAGTAGTAAAATAATCTTAAATTTTACTGAGTAGACAGTGCCTATCATCGCAGTAATTTACGATGGTAGGCGTTACTCTACTCGGGCTTCGGCCGCGAGTTGCATCCCGATTTGTAAATCGGGGTGAAGTTCGGCCGATGTGCCGAGATTACAGTTCGGATCGGAGGATCCATGAAAATCGCTCGTTTGAATGTAGGCCAGATTTTGGCTGTGACTATGGCAGTGCTTTTGGCACTCGCCGGCGTCCAGCCCGTTGTCGCTGCCGAACCGGCCGCGGCTTCTGATCCGGCAACCCTGACTAGGGAACGGGTCAACAAGGTCGGCCGCGGACGTTACGTAGCGGCTGATGATTTCCGGGTTAACTCGACCATAAGTTTCTCGCAGCCGGACTACAAGTTCGAGAGCCGGCTGCCGCAGGGCTTCGGTCGCGCTACCGCTAAGCATCTGGGCGTCGCTGGGAAGAGGTTCTGGAATGAGTATCCTGGCATCGGTGCGGCGCTAGTCGTAATGGCACCGGAAACGGTCCTCATTTACGACACGGTCTCCCGTGTTGCGCTGTATGTAACCGGTTGCCATCGGGAAGGGAAGAAAGGCGGACTCAACCGTATTAAGGAAGAGAATCCTCCACAACCCGAACTAACTTCCGTACCTTCTGTGGTTCCTCCCACAGAACTGAAAGGAGAACTGAAGGGTTCGCAGCCGACCCCAACTCCTACGCCTACACCGGTGCCAACGCCGATGTTGCGTGTCGACCACAACACGACGAACGTGCACGTTGATAACAGCACGCGCATCGTCAACGTGACCGAACACAAGGCGAAATGCGGCCGAGGCTGCAAGGTAGCGATATTCATCGCCATCGGCGCGGCCGGAGCTGCCGGAGCTGCTCTCGCGATCGGGCACAAAGGTGGCACTACCACTTGTGCCTCCTGCACAGGAGGCCCAGGACCCAGGCCATAAGGACCCAACGAGCACACTGGAAGGGGGTCGTCGCTTGCGACTACCCCCTCATCCTCTCCTCAATTTTTATATACTTTCAACTTTTTCGCTTATTTAAAAGGTAAATTATTTGGCTTAGGTCTTGACAAAACGTCAATTTGATACTATAATGTGAAGTTATTAAAATTAATCATGGATTTAAGTTTGAGATAGTTTAATAACATTTTAAG
Organism: Candidatus Doudnaibacteriota bacterium; assembly: GCA_963768175.1. Lineage (GTDB taxonomy): Bacteria > Patescibacteriota > Doudnabacteria > UBA920 > UBA920 > PALSA-1336. The sequence continues at coordinate 159,392 of CAVYGQ010000001.1, forward strand.
TAAATGATATGAGCATCAAAACATTCTCTAAATTTAGTATGGGCTTAAAGGTCATCGCTATTTTAGGTATTACCTCTATGGCTGTTTTGGCGTTAGTCCCTAGGGAGGCTGGCGTTTTGCTGGCAGATAATAATGCTAATTGCACTACTTCCACCACGCCGACGTTTAACCCGTATCCGGTTTCAAATAATCCCGGTAACTGTCAGGACTACCCGTTCATCGCTTCCAAAGTAATACACAGCGATGGTTCGCAAACCGGTTTTAGTACTGGTTCAATACAAGCCCAACCCGGTGATAAAGTTGAAGTCCAATTATACATAGATAACGGAGCCGCTTTAGGTTCTCCTGCTCTAACAAATATTCAATTAACAACCAGTGCCGTTCTAAGCGCAGGTTCTTCCCATTCCGTTTCGGCTTCCGTTACAGCCAGCAATGCCAATAACTCTTTAAGCGGTAGCTTAAACATTTTAACCCCAAACAGTTCCACTTTGCAGGTTGATCCTTTAACCGGGCAATGGTACCAGCAAACTACCTCCATGGGCAATTTGGGCAATATTGTTAACACTACGACCCATTTGCCCGACCAGGCCGCTTGTTTCCCTTATGTCCGATTTATTAATATGGTTTTTGATGTTGTCGGGCAACAGGTAACCCAATCCGTTACCTTAACCGCCACGCCAAACCCTGTTTGTATTGGAGCTTTAACTACCTATTCAATAACTTCTACTGTAAATGGCCCGATTGTTTGGACCTCAACTTTTAACGGCCAACCGACCGGTGAGAACAATTCTTATCCCGGACAGAATTTAACCCCGCAAAACGGAGTGTATGTTTGGAGCGCCGTGGGTGATTATTGGGGCGATCATTTCCACAGCGGCAATCCCTTGGCCGATGTCGGTACTTGGACTAAAACGGCGACCATTAATGGCGTGCAGAGCAATACCGTAACTTTTCAGGTTAAGGATTGTACGCCCCCCGTACAAAAATCCGCCAGCATCACCGCCACTTTAGGCAGCGCCAATAAAGCTCAGTGTTTATATAACGGCAATGTGACTTGGCAGAGCAGTGGTTATGATGCCGTGGCGGTTTACGTCCAATCGGTTGGCGCCAACGACTATTCGCTGGTGGCTGCCAACCTTCAGGGCAGTACCAATATTCCCTGGTTCATTCCGGGCAGAAATTACGAGTTTACCCTTTGGACGGTCAGTGTTTCCAACGGCGTATACACCAAAGTAAGCCAGATTGCCGATCCGGCGATTGTCAACGTGCCTGCTTTGGATTGTACCGTGCCGGTGACTTTAACCTGCAGTGCTTCTCCTATTTTAGCCAATATCAACGATCCAGTAACTTTTGGTGCTTTAGGCGGTTCCGGTCCATACTCTTGGACTAATGGCGAAAATCCCGCCACTGGTAGTGGCCAGAGTTTTACCACCAGTTTTTCTTCAGCCGGTAACAAAACCGTGACTGTCCACAGCCAAGACGGCCAGATTGCCTATTGCAGTGTGACTATAAAACAGCCGGTTCAGAAACCCGCGACTTTAAATTGTGCTACCCCGACCATCCAAGCCAATATTGATGATACCGTAACCTTTGGTGCTAATGGCGGCACCGCTCCTTATTCCTGGAGTAATGGTGGCAATCCTTCCAACGGTAGCGGCCAGAATTTTTCTACCAAGTTTTCTTCTTCCGGCAACAAAACGGTTACCGTCTCTAGTTCCGACGGTCAGACTGCCTATTGCAGTGTGACTATAAATCCGCCCCCCGTAAACAAATCCGCCAGCATCACCGCCACTTTAGGCAGCGCCAATAAAGCTCAGTGTTTATATAACGGCAATGTGACTTGGCAGAGCAGTGGTTATGATGCCGTGGCGGTTTACGTCCAATCGGTTGGCGCCAACGACTATTCGCTGGTGGCTGCCAACCTTCAGGGCAGTACCAATATTCCCTGGTTCATTCCGGGCAGAAATTACGAGTTTACCCTTTGGACGGTCAGTGTTTCCAACGGCGTATACACCAAAGTAAGCCAGATTGCCGATCCGGCGATTGTCAACGTGCCTGCTTTGGATTGTACCGTGCCGGTGACTTTAACCTGCAGTGCTTCCCCTAATCCGGTTGACATTAACAATCCGGTTATCTTTACCGCCACTGGCGGCGCCGCTCCTTATAATTGGAGTAACGGCGGCTATCCTTCCACCGGCAGCGGCCAGAGCTTTTCCACTACTTATTCCACAGCCGGCACCAAGACAGCTACGGTTTCCAGTTCCGACGGCCAGACCGCTAACTGCAGCGTGGTTGTCAAGCCGACAGTACAGCAAAATGCCCAGTTAACTTTGACTAAACAGGTCAAGAATCTGGGTCCCAGCCAGACCACCCTTTATGATAAAAGCGTGCTGGCCGAGCAAGGCGATGCCGTCCGCTATCTAATAACCGTAACCAATATCAGCTCCGTAACCGCCAACAATGTTTCAGTGACGGATACTCAAGGATCAAGTGCCGGTAATGTTACGACTTCCGGGTCAAACGGCAGTGCTGTTCCAATTTCTGGCAGCTTACAAAACGGTTTAAACTTCGGCTCTTTAGCCGCCGGAAGTTCGGTTTATATTACCTATACTTTACCGGTAAATGTCAACAGCGGCAGCATTGACAATACGGCAACGGTCAGCGCTTCCAATGCCAACAGTGCCAGCGATTCGGCCGTTGTTACTATTACAGCAATTCCTATTTGCCAGGCCGACAGCAATTTTGCCTTAAACGCTTCTACTCCGGTCAAAAACGGCTCAAGCTATTCGGTTACTTTAACTTGGTCTTCCACAGGGAATAATCAAATTAAAATCACCCAAATTAATCCGGGCGCCGGTTATGAAAATACTATAGCCATCGGCAGTTCGAGTGGCAGTCAAACTATTAACGGCCTACTTCCGGGCAGCACTTACATCTTTAAGATGTATGATGTTTCTTGCAGCCAATTTTTAACCTCCGTCCAGGTTGTTACTCCTTCTAATCCGGGTCAGCTGACTTGTTCTGTTCAAAGTTCAACCATCAATTCGGGCTCTGCGGCTAACTTTACCGCCCAGGGCGGCATGGCTCCTTATAACTGGAGCGGTGATGGCAGTCCGTCAAGCGGAAGCGGTTCTTCTTATAATCCGGTTTACACCAACACTACTACGTCTTCCATAAATCACAGTGTTTCGGTTACAAGTTCCGACGGCCAGACCGCTAACTGCAGCGTGGTTGTTAACGGCCAGCAGCAAAATAACGGTAACATCAATAATAATTGCGTCAACAATTCCTGCAACGACACGACTAATAATACGGATAACTCTGTCAATAACAGCAATAATCCAATCACAACCAACACCGACAATTCCATTAATAATAGCTATAATAACACCAGCTCAATAAATGACAGCTACAACAATTATACCTATAACAACACGGTATATATTAGCAGCAACGGCAATGTGGTGCCGGCTAATCAGTTCAGCCAGCTCTCTATAACCAAAAGCGTCAGGGATGTTTATAACAATTATAACAGTTACAACAACTATTATAACGGAAGCTTCAGCAACAGCGTCAGCGCCAATAACGGCGATACCGTGCAGTTCCAAATTGTGGTCAGTAACAGCGGCTCGGCGACCGCCAACAACGTGCGCGTTACCGACATCCTGCCTTCGGGATTGAATTTGGTTTACGGCAGCGTAACGGTTAACGGGAGCCAGGCTTCCGACAACAATCTTTCCAACGGCATGTATTTGGGCAGCTTAAGCTCCAGCCAGTCGGAAACCATAACCTTTTCGGCTACGGTTTCGGGATACGGCTCTTCCAGTAGCATCCAAAATACGGCTACAGCCAGTTCAGATAATGCCGGTTCGGTTCAGGCCAGCGCTTGGGTATTTGTTAACGGCAACGGCAATGTTTTGGGCGGCAACGTTAATTTAACCTACAGCAAGAGCGCGCTTAACAACACCAAAAATCAAGACGCCACCGCGGTAGCCGCATCCAGGGAAGACTTTATTACCTACACTTTGACCGCTTCCAACAGCGGCAACACGCCAGCTACCAATTTCATTATTACCGATGATTTATCCCAGGTTTTGCCTTATGCCGACATGACAGACTTCGGCGGCGGCAGCCTAAACGGCAATGTGATTACTTTCCCCGGGATAACCGTGCCGGCCAACGGTAGCGTCACCAGGAGCTTTGAGGTTAGGGTTAAGTATTCGCTCTCTAGTAATTTAAGCTATGTTATGACTAACACTTACGGCAATACCGTGACCATTAGGATTAACACCCCGCAAGTCTTAGGCGCCTTTACCGCTCCCAAGACCGGCGCGGACACCAATGCCTTTGTCTTTGCCGGAATCTTAACGTCCGGACTTGCGATCTACAAAAAGAAAAATTTGCTGATGAAATTGATATTTAATTAAGACGCGAATTTTGCGCGTAAGTAGGGGCGGCCATTGGCCGCCCCTAACTTTGTTTTACTGATTATTTCGGGCAGGAATTACATTGTTTGTGGATATGTTACAATAGCTTAGAGTTTTAGCCGTATTTAAGACTACTTGCAATAAAGGATAAAAGTGCTATTATAAATTAAACGGCGTAATAATAAACAAAAACAAACAGCCCAAAAGAGCTGTTTTATTTGTAATATTGGAAAAATCAGAAAATCAGATAAATCGGATATTTACGCAATCCGACAATCCGATTTCCGATCTATCCGACAATCCGAACTATGGACAATCTTTACCTCCAGGAACTAATAGAAGAAACCAATGCGCGGGGCGGGGGTTTGCTGCTGAATTTCCAAGATAAGCCGGCTGTGGTAGTATTAAGCATAGACAGGTATAATTTATTACTAAATCAAATGCAAAATACAGCGACTTCATCGTTTGCCGAAGCTGCCGTAATGGCACAAACCCGTCCGGCGAAAAATTTTGTCAAACAAAAAGTTTTGGTTACCGGCGGAGCCGGTTACATTGGCGGCCATTTGGTAAAGGAGTTGCTAAAAACTGGGTACGAAGTTGTTGTTTTGGATAATTTATCCACCGGCAGAAAAGATAACGTAGACCCAAAAGCGGTGTTTATAGAAGGGGACCTGGCGGACGAAAATTTGTTGAAAGATGTTTTTGCCGGCAATAACTTTGAAGCCGTTTTCCATATGGCCGCCAGTTTGGAAGTGGAAGAGTCGGTAAAAGAGCCCCTTAAATATTTGGAAAATAATGTTGCCAACATCATTAAGCTTTTGGCAGTCATGAGCGAAAGCGGGGTAAGAAAAATTATTTTTTCTTCTTCAGCGGCAGTTTACGGCGAGCCCGAGCGCATGCCAATTCCTGAAACCGCCCCGCTAAGACCTAAAAATCCTTACGGCTCAAACAAGCTTTTAGGCGAGAGAATTATAAAATACTTTTGCGAGTACCTGGGTTTTAAAGCCGTTGTTTTCCGTTATTTTAACGCTTGCGGTTTTGATACCCAGGCCAGAATTTTGCCTACCCACCAGTCGCATTTAATTTATAAAGTTATGCAGGTGGCCAAAGGTGTCCAGCCTTACTTGGAAGTTTTCGGTAATGACTATCCAACTCAAGACGGCACTTGCGTCAGGGACTATGTGCATGTTTTGGATATTGTTCTGCCGCACATTTTGGCTTTGCAAAAAATGGACAGCATGGACAAATTTGAAATTTTTAATATCGGCACAGGCCGTGGCTCCAGCGTAGCTGAAGTGGTTACTTGCGCCTCCGAAGTTCTAGGCAAAATTATTCCCATGGAAGTCGCGCCGCGCCGTGCCGGGGATCCCGCGGAACTGATAGCGGACAATTCCAAATTGTTAAACGAATTGGGTTACCAGCCGAAATACAGCAGCCCGGAAAACATGTTGGCTACCAGTTGGGAAGTAATGAAAGATATGTAGCAAATAGATTTTACGTTCTTAATTTAAAGACTCTCATTTGTTCGGGGGTCTTTTTGTAAAAGCGGAAACGTAAAAACAATATTAGGGCTTCTTATATTGATGGCCGCATCAACCTCGCAACAAGGGGCATCCTTTTGCCGCAAAAGGATGCCCCTTGGCAAATGTCAAAATTTTTGCTTTGTGGTATAATTAAATAACTTTGTAAATATAAGATTTTAAACCTGACACTATGAAATTATCAGTGGTTATTCCGGCTTTCAACGAAGAACACCGTATAGAAAAAACTTTATTGGCCGTAAGCGAGTTTTTAAAAAAACAAACTTTTCAATACGAAATTTTGGTAGTCAATGACGGCTCTCGTGACGGCACGGCTTTGGCTGTACGGAAACTTGAAGGCTTAATCCCCAATTTAAAATTAATTGATAATAAGGAAAATCATGGAAAAGGCTGGGTGACAAAGCAAGGCATGCTAAAAGCCACTGGCGATGTCAGGCTGTTTATGGATGCCGATAACTCCACCAAAGTCGACGAAGTCGCCAAGTTTTTGCCTTTTTTCGGTCAGGGTTACGACATTGTAATTGGCTCGCGCAGAATTGTCGGCTCCCTTATTGCGGTTAAGCAATCTCCTTTTAGGGATTTTTTAGGAGGCACTTTTCGTTTTATTGTGCACACTTTGGTGCCGTTGTCGGTAACCGATTCCCAATGCGGGTTTAAGGCTTTTTCCGATAAGGCCAGCAAATCAATTTTTTCAAGACAAACAGTTTTCCGTTGGGCGTTTGACGTGGAGATTTTAGCTCTTGCCGGAAAAGAAGGTTTTAAGATTAAGGAAGTTCCCATAACTTGGACAAACAACTCCGAGAGCCATGTTAAGTTTGGTGGCATGATAAATATGCTTTTGGAAGTTTTACAAGTCCGTCTGAATTTGTGGGGCGGAAAATATAAATAATGATGAATAAAGGACTAAAACTTTTTTTGTCGAAATTAAAGTTTAAAGCAGCCGCTTTGCTGCTTGTTTTATGTTCTGTTTTGGTTTTTGATCCTGTCCAAATTCCGGCTCAAGCATCAGGCGGGCAAACCAATAAAGCTTATGTTATCCAGCTTGCTAAAGCCGGGGGCTACGGCCGGCTTTTAATGGTGGCGATAAATATCAATAGCCTTTTTGCTGGCAACAAAGCGCCCCAGTTCCAGAACGTTTACCGTTTTGAATCTGCGGATTCCTTAAATTTTTTGCAAAATTATTTGAGCGGCAACTTTGTTTATTTGGAAAGCGAGCAAAAAGTCGCGGCAGCGGGGATAGTTTTAAACGATCCCGGGTTTACGACAGACCCGCAAAATATAGACAAGGAATGGGGGCTGGCTAAAGCCGGTTTTGTTGACGCCTGGCAAAAAACCACAGGCAGTAAAAACAATATTGTTGCCGAAATTGATACCGGCGTTGACGCAACGCATCAGGATTTAAAATCCATTGATTATGTTCCGGGATTTGATTTTGTCAACAAGCAGGCCATCCCTCCGGGCAGCGATTCCGACGACAACGGGCACGGCACGCTGGTTGCCGGGATTTTAGGGGCAACGGCCAATAACGGAATCGGCATAGTCGGCACCAACTGGCAAATTTCCATTATGCCCATAAAGGCCTTGGACAGCAAAGGCCAGGGCGATTCGGATACTTTGGCCCAGGCCATAGTTTGGGCCGCGGACAACGGCGCCCAGTTCATAAACTTAAGCCTTGGAGGCATTGGTTTTGGACATGATACAACGCTGTCCAACGCCATAACTTATGCGTTTAACAAAAACGTTCTTATTGTGGCGGCTGCGGGCAACGACGTGTCTACAACAGGAGGAAGTTTGGATGAAAATCCGGTTTTCCCGATTTGCGACGACAATAATTACAACATGGTTATCGGTGTGGCGGCCACCGACCAAAACGACCTTAAACCGGACTTTTCCAACTACGGGAAAAATTGCATAGACGTCGCAGCGCCGGGCAAAAGGATTCTTTCAACCATAAATTTCGATCCGCTAACGCAAAAATCCGCTCCCAATTCCTACGCTTACGGCTCGGGCACCTCTTTGGCCGTGCCTTTTGTGGTTGGGCAGGCGGCTTTAATAAAATCTTTATACCCTACCGCTACAAATATCCAAATCCGCGACCGCATAATTAAAACCGCCGATCCGGTTGACAATTTAAATCTTACCCAATGCGGTGGCAGTTCCTGCCGCGGGCTTTTGGGCGCCGGCCGGATTGACGTGGTCAAAAGTTTGCAAACAGCCATCGCGCAAAATTTTAATGAAGGTGATTTGATTAAAGTTACCGACTTGGAAGGGGCCGTTTACGAAATTCTAGGCGGCCAAAAGCGCATGGTCTCCCCGTTTGTTTTTAATCAGCGTTTTTCCACAAGTACCGTAAAAAGCGCGCTTTCGGCCCAGCTCTCAAGTTTCCCCGAAGGAGCCTATGTCACGCCTTATGACGGTACGCTTGTGAAGTTTGATCAAAGTCCCACGGTTTACATTATTGTAAGCGGCCAAAAATCGCCGCTTACATATCAGGTATTTTTGCAGCGCGGGTTTAGCTTTAGCAATGTCAGCACCTTAAGCTACGAAGAATTAAATTCCTGGGTGACGGGAAGTTTTTTGCCTCCGAAGGACGGGACCTTGGTTAAAGCAGACGGTAATAAAGCGGTATACTGGGTAATTAGCCAGGTATTGCATCCCGTAAATTATGCTTTTTTTGTAAGTCGCGGTCTGAACATTTTCCCGATTTTGACCGTACCTAAAAATGATATTACCGGATATCCCAAAGGAGAGGCGTATATACGGTAAATGACAAAAATTCAATAAATTAAAAAAATGACAAAAATGCGAATGCGGTTTATTTTTGTCATTTACGAAGTTTGTGTTAAAACCAAAAACCTTAAAATTCATCAGCTCGTTGATTTTAATCGGCATCCCGCTTTTGGCCGCCGCCCAAACAGTAGATCCGAGTTTTAACGCGAACAACCTTATTTCCGACGCGGCTTTTTCCGATACCCAGACTTTTGGCGGCGCGGCGGGAATCCAAAAATTTTTGCAAATTAAGGGTTCGGTTTTAGCCAACACGGACCCGGCTTTCTTAGTCCAGCTCAAAGAACCGAACATTACCATGTTAAAACAGGCTCTGGATGATCCGGAGCCAAACCTGCCTTACCTGCGCACGGCCGCGCAGCTTATTTGGGACGCCTCACAATCCACAGGCTTGAATCCGCAAGTTATTTTGGTGACCATGGAAAAAGAGGAAGGGCTGATAGACCAGCAGTTTAGTTCGCCCCAGGACGAGCAAACTGCCATCGACCATGCCATGGGCTTTAATTGTGGTGACGCTGTGGGCTGCTGGAATTTGTTTCCAGGTTTTTATTATCAGCTGTTCGGCAATTTAGACAGCAGCGGCAACCGTTATTTGGGCGCGGCCAAATCGCTGATGAAATCTTTTTCCTCGCCCGGCGGACGCGGCCCGGCCTATAATGGCACGCCCAGCCAGGTCGGCCAAACTATTATTTTGGATAATACTTTAGGCGGTTATGACGGCATTTCGGCCCAACAAAACGTGACTTTAGCCGACAACGCCACGGCCGCGCTTTACCGCTACACGCCGCACGTTTTTAACGGCAATTATAATTTTTGGAAATTTTTTCAGGAGTGGTTCAAGTATCCCAACGGCACGCTGGTGGCCTTGGCCGGCGGCGCCGACACTTACGTAATAGAAGACGGCAGCAAGCAATTGGTGCCGGATTTTGTGGCCCAAGCCCGCGGTTTAGATATTGCCAGTAAGATTACCATCTCACCCAATGAGTACGCGGACTATCCTACGGGCGCGGTTTATGCTCCGGCGGATAATACTGTAATAAAAACTCCGGACGGGCAAACTTATGTGTTTATAAACGGGGTTAAGCATCTGGCCTCGGCCTTTGTAATCGGCCAGCGCGGGCTTTCGGTCTCTTCGGCTTTGGCGGTTAACGCTAATGATGCCGGTTTGTTTGCTCCCGGAAGCGTCCTGCCGCCCAAAGACGGTACGGTTATCCGCGGGCAGACTAAACCGGCCGTTTACTTAGTGCAGAACGGGCAAATTGAATTGTACAGCCCTTACACTTTTGCGCAAAGCAAAATCAAGGCCAAACAAATTGTTTTGATTCCCGACTCTGAAATTAACACTTATTCCCAAAACGGCTTTGTGCCGCCCAAGGACGGCAGTTTGGTTGAGGCGCAGGGAAGTAAAACAATTTATTTAGTACAGGACGGATTAAAGCACGCGGTTATTGCGGATATATTTAAAAATCAGGGTTACCGGCAGAGCCAGGTGGGCACAATTTCTCCGGATGAAGTAAGCGCCTTGCCAACGGCGGCTTACGCCCAGCCTAAAGACCGTACTTTTTTTGCGGTTGATTCCAAAACCGGCCCTTTATATGAATTTAAAGAGGGGACAACCCATGCTATTTCATCGTTCGTCGCCAAACAGCGCGGCATAACGCCGGATTACGTGTTTAGCAACGCGGTTTTTATAGAATGGTTCAGCGGAGTGCCTGTGCCGCCGCGCGACGGCACGTTGGTTAAAGGAGATAGTGATGCCACGGTCTATTTGGTCAAATCCGGCCAGCTCTCGGCACTCTCCGCTGCGCAATTCAAAGCCGGACATTATAGTTTTAAAAAAGTCGTAACCCTCCCGCAAGCTGAAGTCACCAATTACGCTAAAGCAAATGCTGTAACGCAGTAAAAGCTTTTAAAAAAATAATAATTGACTGTTTTTGTTTTGCTATAATATTTTTACAACTTCAGTTTGAACATCATTCCATAGGGACTGGGATTCTATCTATATAAAATAAAATTTTAAAGGCTCAACTAGTCGGTTGAGCCTTCAAAAATTTAGCAACAGTTTATTCATTTTGTAAGCATAAAATGCTATAGCATTTTATGCTTACAAGAAATAGAATTTACTTATTTGATTTTAATTATTCACCGCCAATTGCTGGTCGTTGAAGTATTGAATAACTTTATAGATTTTGGCAAGATAATTTACCGTGGCGCTTTTTAGGGCAGAAGATTTTAGGGTGGAAAGCTGGGCGGATGATGACGCTAGTTGGCTTTGGGCATTGGCGAGTTGCGATTGCAAAGAGGCTTTGGTTTTTTTATCTTTGGCACTTTTGACTTTTGACTTTAAACTTTTAACTTGCGAGTTTAAACTCGCGACTTGCGCTTGGGCCGCGTTTATATCCGCGGCCTTGCCCTCATTCCAGGTATCACCAAAAGCGTTAACGGCCTTGGCCACGCGCGTAGTGCCGCCGTTGTAGGAGGCGGCGCCGTAATCAAATACGCGGCTCTGTACAAAACCTTGGCTGGCTTTTATGCGCACGTCGCCGGCGTAATCATCCAAAAGCAAATACATGGCCTTGATGGAATTAACATGGTCCTGCATTCCGGCCACATAATCGGGATTTAAAAATGCTTCCGGATGGCGCTGGACTAAAGAGTTGTAGGTGGATTTCACAAATTGCGCGATGCCGCGGGAAGCGTAGCCGTCATTACTGACGCTGTATTTATAAGTGTCCGGACCGTTTAACGCTAGTGAAATGTTCATCTGGTCCAGCGCGTCTTTTGCGTTGCCGTTTAAGATTGCCGTAGTGTCGCTGTGTTCGGCGTAAACTAAAGATTTTATAAAAGCGGGCGGCACGGCTTGGGTTATAGTTTCGCCGGGAATTGCCGATGACGGTAGACCGTAAAGCTGGCCTACAACGGTATTAATAACTCCGTTTAAATAATTTTGTCCGTAGGCGATTACGTCGGGCGTATTTAGGTTTTGGGAATAAGGCACGTATAGGGATGGCGATAATCCTTTTTCTATAGCGGCTTTGCTGCCCGAGTCCGGGTTGCTGATTAAATACTTTAAAGCCAGCACCGTGCCGCTTGGAGGCTGGTCTACTTCAAACCGGCTGTTGACGCCGTTAAAGTAAGTCAGCTTTACGCTTACGGCCGGGTCGGGGAAAACCATTGTTTTCCCATTTTGCCTGCCGACAGTGGTAACTATATTCCCGCTGACCGGATCCAGAATAGCCAAAGCAATATCTTTATCGGTTAAATTATATTTGCTGATAACCTTGGCGGTCTTGCCGGTTTTTTTGTTTTTGACGTTTTTATAGACGGCCGCCAACGCATGGTTTAAAGTTATGTTGCCAAGCAAAGTTTTAGCGGTATTTATTTGCTGGATAATGGGCGGCACAGCCGGAGCCTGCAGACCAAGAACGCTGCCCGGTGATGTCGTGGCGCCAAGGTTTGTTGATGTTGATGTCGCGGTGCTTAAAATCGTGGACGTAGACGTTGTGGCGTTGTCAGCTTTTGCAGCCGGAATTATTAAAACAAAAATCGCGATAGCAGTAAGTGTAATTTTGATTTTTATCATAATTTAATTATAACATGGTTTTAAATCGGCCGCCCGATATTCTTAACAAGGGGCATCCTTTTGTTGCAAAAGGATGCCCCTTGTTGTCCAAAAAGGCCTTTGTGATACAATTAACTAAATGAGTTCCCACATTACAAAAAATATATTTTGGCTTACGGCCAGCAGGATAGCGGCTTTGGTTATGCTGGCTTTGGCTTATTTCGCGCTGTTTCGGTATTTAAAGCCTTTTGGCAGTGGGCAGTACCAGTTCGTGCTTTCTTACGTGCTGCTTTTTTCCACAGTCGTGGATTTTGGTATCCAGCAGTTTATTACCAAAAAAATCAGCGAGAACCCGGAAAACACCAAAACGTATTTCCAGGAATTTTTTTCTTTTGAAACGCTGGCGGCAATTTTGCTTTATGCCGTATTAATGTCCATTGCTTATTTTAGGCATTACGATAAAGTAGTGCTTCAGGCTATTGCTGTAACCGGTTTGGGCATGGTGGCTAACGCTTTGACCTATCCGTTTTTGGCCGTAATGGCCGCGTTCCAGGATTTAAAAAAAGTAGCGCTGATTAATTTTTTAAATTCACTTGTTAACATCAGCATAATTTTTGCCGCAATAGTTTTTCACCGCTATATAGTATTTTTGGCGTCGGTCCAGGTAATTTTCGGAATTTTGGACTTAATTCTCTACAGAATTTATGTAAAAAAATACATTGCTAATCCTCAAGTGCTTAAAGCAATTTTTCGTTTCGATTTTCATCTAATAAAAAATATTTTAAAACAGGGCTGGCCGTTCGCTTTACTGGTTGGTTTCTCCGCGATTTATAACCGCATAGACGTGGTGCTGATAACGGCCATAAAAGGCTACGTCCAGACTGGTTTGTACACCGCGGCCTATAAAATCTTTGATTTACTCGGATTTTTCCCCTCCGTTGTCTCCTATACTTTATTTCCGTTTTTCTCCGAACTCATGGCCAAAAAAGCCATAAGCGAAGTGCGTGAAAATCTGGAAAAATATTTAAAGCTTATGCTGGCCGGTGCTTTGCCTATGGCCGTTGGCGGTATGCTGTTGTCTTCAAAATTAATCGGTCTGGTGGCCGGGCCGGGCTTTAGCCAGTCCGCGCCGGTGTTGGCAATTTTGATCTGGGCGCCGGCAATTTTGTTTGTTTACATCCCGCTTAACTCTTTGGTTATTTCTCAGCTGACCAAAAAAGCCGTTTTAATTACCGGCATTAATGTAATTGTAAACACTGTCGGCAACCTACTGTTAATTCCGCGTTTTGGTATACGGGCCTCGGCAATTATGACTGTAGTGTCGGAAAGCCTGCAAGGAACTTTTTATTTTTATTTTGTCCGTAAAAATATTACCAATTTTAATTTCGCGGACATTGTTTACAAACCGGCTTTTTCCGTTTTGGCAATGGGTCTTGTTTTGTGGCCGATTCGGCACCAAACGTTGCTGATAACTTTGCCAATCGGTGCGGCAGTTTATTGTTTAATGCTTTTTGCTACCGGCTTTGCGGGCAAAGAAGAAATTAAAATTGCTAAGTCTCTGTTTAAGCCAAGTTGATTTTTGGCTCATGTTTTATGATTGGAGCTTTAAAAACGAAAATAATGGTTTTTGGCACCTTTGACGTTTTGCATAAGGGCCATTTGAATTTTTTTCGGCAGGCGCGCAAATTATCGGCCAGGCCTTATTTAATTGTTTCCGTAGCGCGCGACATTAACGTCAAAAAAATCAAGGGCAGAAGGCCGGTTTTTACGGAGAAACAAAGACTGGCCGTAGTGAAGAAATGCAAGCTTGTGGATAAAGCCGTTTTGGGCGGCCTTAAAAATCACCTCCCGCACATCCTAAAGGCACAGCCGAAAATTATCGCTTTGGGTTACGATCAACTGGCTTATGTCAAGCATTTAAAGGATTTACTAAAGAAAAACGGCTTAATGGTTAGGCTGGTCAGGCTTAAAGCCTTTTATCCCAAAATTTACAAAAGCAGCCTTTTTAAAAAAGTTTGATTAGATTAGTTTTTAGTGATATAATATAAAGGTATTAAAAAATTATAAAGGAAACAAAACAAATGCCCAACAACAACCAAAATAAAAACAGCTTAAAATATCTTGGCAACTTTTGGCCGATTTTTATAATAGTCATTGTGTCCATGATAGCCGGTGGAGTTATATATGCTTTCGCTTACGGCAACATGCAGCAGGATGAAATTAATTCAATTACTTTTTGGCATCCTTTTGCCACTCATAAACATTCGGCTAGCACAACTCCGGTAACTTTGGTAAAAACCCCAGTTAAGAAGTAAGTTTGTATTAAATCACTTCGCCTCTTGCGAAAGGCGGGGTGATTTAAATTTGGTAATTTACGCTAATTTCGCTATAATTAAGGGTATGTTAATAGGTATTGAGGCCGAAAGGGCAAACCATCCGCAAAAGACTGGTGTGGAGCATTATGCCAAGCAGCTAATTTTGCATTTGGCAAAAATAGACCAAGCAAATTCGTACGTTTTATACCTTCGTTCGCGACCGGAAGACTGGCTTAAGCGCCTGCCGGCCAATTTTAAAGTTAAGGTTATCCCATTTCCGATTTTTTGGACGCAAATAAGAATTAGCTGGGAAATGCTGTTTCACCCGGTGGACGTGTTATTTATTCCGGCCTCGGCTTTGCCGGTTACCCATCCAAAAAAATCCGTTGTCACCATTCATGATGTCGGCTGGCGCTATTTTCCCGACAGCTTCACTTGGTTTATGAGGAACTTTTTGGAATGGTCGACGAAATTTGCGATAAAACATGCTTGTAGCATAATCGCGGTTTCGCAAAGCACAAAAAATGACCTGATAAAATTTTATCGGGTTTCGGGCAGTAGAATTTCAGTAATATACCACGGTTATGAAAGAGAAAAAAATCTAATAAGCCTGCCGACCGGTCCGGGTCCTTTGCCGACAAAATATATTTTATTTTTGTCAACTTTGCAACCGCGAAAAAATTTGGAAAATTTAATAGACGCCTTGAAGCAACTAGGGCAGGAATGCCCGGAAATTACTCATAAACTGGTAGTGGTAGGCAAGCCGGGATGGAAATACGAGAAAATGCTGGGGAAAGTCCAAGATAATCAAGGGCTGGTATATTATTTTAATCATGTCAGCGAGGAAATTAAATGGGATATTTTAAGTCGGGCAAGCTTGCTTGTCTTGCCCAGTTTTTATGAAGGCTTTGGCATGCAAATATTGGAAGCCTTTGACGCGGGCGTGCCCGTGGCCACATCTAATGTTTCCAGTATGCCTGAGGTGGCTGGCGATGCCGCGGTATATTTTGATCCAGCCAATACCGGCGACATCGCAAACGCCATTAAAATAGTTTTAACCGATAAATCATTGGCCGACAATTTGCGAACTAAAGGCAAAGAGCGGTTAAAGAAGTTTAGCTGGGACAAATGCGCAAGAGAAACATTGGAAGTAATGACAAAAATTAGATAAATGACAAAAACGACGGAAATAAACTGCGGTAATTTTTGCTCATTTTTGTCAATTATGTCATTTTTGCTTATTTAATTTATGACCAAGGATTTTCTTTTAAAGCTCAAAGAACTGCCCAGACTGAAACTGCTGATTATAATTTTTACCGTTTGGCAGTATTTTAGCGTGGCCGGTATGGCTCTTTTAAACTGGCCCAACTCCCTGGTCTGGCTTAATTTAGGCTTGCTTATTGCTTTTATAGCGCTTTGCCCGGTCTATGAGTTTCTGTTACTTCTTATTTTATCCATACCTTTTTATTTAGCAATACCGAATTCGCGGTTTGACTCTTTGTCCATGTGGCGGGTTTTGTATTTGGCGCTATTTGCGGTTTGGCTTATTAGGGATAAAAAATTGTTTGCCCCCCGTAGCTTTGGCGGAGGGGGGAGAATAAAGGAAATACATTTTCTCCCTTGGGACAAATATTTAGGTTGGTTTGTTTTGGTCGGGTTATTTTTAGGTCTTGTGTTCGGCAGTTTTAAGCTGGAAGCGGTAAAGCAGGTTTTTTTCTTAATCAATATATATTTTTTGTATATAGTTTTAATCAATACTTTAAAAAGCAAACAGCAAATTTTTGAGCTTATCCGCTACGTAATTTGGTCTTTTGCCATAATTATAACTTTAGGTTTTGCCCAGCTTTTTGGCAGTTTGCTTACTGACATCGGCACTTTTTGGGTTTTTTGGGCGGCCAATGTGACCAAACTTTATTACGGAGCCTCGTTTGCCGCCGTGTCTTTATATTCCAATTCCTGGTTTGCCTATTCGGGCTCGGGGCCGGTGGAGTTGCGCATGTTTTCCATAATGCCGGATTCCCAGTCTTTTGCTTATGTTTGCTTTTTCGCCCTATGCATGAGCACGGCTTTAACCCGCAATGTCTTTAGACATATAAAAAAGTGGCTGTGGTCCGGCATCCGGTTTGCCGGGCTGGCCATGATCCTTTCCGGCACGCGCGCGGTTTGGGTCGGCATGATTGCTCCGTTTGCCGCTGTGGTCGCCGCTTATTATAAGAATTTCCAAAAGCATTTGGCCAAAAAATTTTTATGGCCGTTCATTATAATTTTTATTTTGTTTGCCGCTTCGCCGCTTATTAACCAGGGGTTGTCTTATTTGCGCGTGAAGAAATTCCAGGAGAATTTTCTGGTCCGGGCGGAAAGCATTTACGATGTGAATGAAACTTCCAACCAGGGGCGGATTGCCATGTGGCAAGGCAGTTTTAAGTATTTTTTAACGCACCCCTGGGGCGTGGGCTTTAATAATTTTTTGGTATCGTTCAGCCAAGGGATAAGCGGGAAAAGTTACGATCAGGTTTCCGAAGAAATTAACGCCCGCTACAATTTGCCGGCCAAATATGTTTCCGCGCACAGCCTGTATCTGCAAGTGCTAGTGGAAACCGGCGTAGTTGGCTTTGGGCTGTTTATTGCTTTTTGGGTGTGTATGATCAAGTATTTTTGGGAGTTTGTGCGTAATTATGAGAAAACCGAAGATTTCCTAATTTATTTTGTCGCCCAGGCCCTTTTGATGGTTTTGTGGATTTTGCTTGCCGCGATTTTTGACATTACATTGCTTAACGATAAAGTATTAATGTATTTTTTTATTAATATCGGATTGGCCGGGTTGATTGTAAAAAGATATCATGAGATTGAGGAACCCTCCTAGGCATCATCCTGAGTCCCGAATGCTTTTGAGGGACGAAGGATCTCTACCAAGGTTTAAGAGATTCCCCGCGAGTTGCATAGTTTTGCAGCTCGGAATGGCGCCCTAATTTTATGCCGAAAGTTACCGTAGTACAAGTCATTTATAACAACCGCCGATTTATTAAGCCGGTTTTTTCCGCGATTTTTAACCAAACCTATAAGGATTTTAACGTGGTTGCGGTAATTGCCGGAAACGAAGACGGCGGGAAGGGATTGCTCGCCGAAAAGTTTCCGCAGGTAAAAATAATAGATCCTGGCTACAACATTGGTTTTGCCAAAGGGCACAACTTGGTGTTTGGGCAATATCAATCGGATTTCTTCCAGCTGGTCAACCCGGATTTAATTTTGGAGCCAACTTACATCGAAAACATTTTAAAAGCGTTTGACGACCCCAAAGTCGGCGCGGCCACGGGCAAGCTTTATCAGTGGAATACCACAAGGGGCATCCTTTTGCAGCAAAAGGATGCCCCTTGTGTACTCGATTCCACCGGCGTCACTATCAGCAAATCTGGCCGGGCGCGTGACAGGGGCCAGCATGAGGCTGACAATCATCAGTACGATGCTTTAACAACTGTCCAAGCCGTATCCGCTGCAGGCGCCATGTACCGCCGCTTTGCCCTACAAGCTACAAGCTACAAGCTACAAGCTGCTTATGAATACTTTGATGAAGACTTCCACAGTTATTGGGAAGACGTGGATTTAAGTTGGAGAATAGCAAATGCCGGGTGGAAAAATGTTTTTGTACCTCTAGCTGTCGGCTACCATGGCAGGGGAGCCGGCTCTTCGGAAAAAGGATATGCCGATGTAGTCGGTTTTATCAAGCACCACAAAAAATTAAGCCCTTACGTCCGGCAGCTTAATTACCAAAATCATATATTTATGTATATTAAAAATTCGCCGTATTTTTATCCGCAGTTTTTTGCACGCGAATTTTTTATGTTTTGGTATATTTTATTTTTTGAAACTGGCACCTTCAAAGTTTTGCCGCGAATGTTCAAGTTATTGCCAAAAATGTGGGAGAAAAGGAAGTATATAAAACGATGTATCAATGTATCATAGATTTTAACGGCCGTTAAAATCTATGATACATATTTAAAATAAAGAAAATTATGAAATGAAAAAAGATGATGGCGTCATCCTGAGCGGAGCGAAGGATCTCAACCAAGAGATTCCTCACTGCGTTCGGAATGACGCCGGTGGCGAACTGCTAAAACTGCGGGAAACAGGTCAGTCGGAATTGGTCGGACACTGCCGCGATATCGTGTACTCGGTTCGTGTTATCGCCGAGCAGTGGGTAGATCATCCAGTTTGAGAGCCGGAACTTCCAAAGGCGATCGAGTTCTGGGACCTCAGGCCCCAAAAGTGCGAGAGTGCTTCCGGATTCCGGCGGCTTGACCCGTACACCGCGATCGTTGAAGAAGAAACGCCGGATAACGTTGCCCTTGGCGTCTCTCTCAGTTCTGACTTCAAAGACATCCCCTTCGTTAAGGGAGCCGAGTTTCGCTTGCATTTTACTGCCTCCTTGGTGTCGCCGGTATGTACCAGTGTGGTTTAAGGCGACATATTAATATAGAAAATTTTATGGAAAAAGTCAATGTTGTGGATTTATCAATAATCACCGTTTCCTACAAATCCAAAGAACATTTGGCGGTTTTGCTGCCGAGTATTTTTCAGTCCACCAAAAAATATAGTTATGAGGTCATTGTTGTGGACAATGATTCCCAGGACGGTACGGCAGAAGCGGTAAACAGTTTATTGTCTGCTATTCCTAATTTAAAACTAATAAAGAATAGAAATACCGGGTTTGCGTCAGGTAATAACATTGGTATTAAGCAATCATCGGGCAAATATGTGCTATTGCTGAACCCCGACACTAAAGTTGAGCCGGATACTTTTGAAGTGATGTTGGATTTTATGGAAAGCCGGCCGGATGTCGGCATTTCAGGATGCAAACTTATTAAGGGTGACGGTAAATTAGACCTCGCCTGCCGCCGCCGGTTCCCCAATCCTTGGAACAGTTTTAAAAGATTGTTTTTGCGCGATAACCAAGACTACAATTATACCGATATTGATGAAAATCAGAGTATGGAAGTGGACAGCGTGGTCGGCGCGTTTTTACTAATCAGAAGGTCAGTTATGGAAAAAATCGGCCCTTTGGACGAAAAGTTTTTTATGTACGGCGAAGACTTGGACTGGTGCTGGCGATGCAAGGAGGTCGGATACAAAGTCTGGTATTATCCCAAAACCTCGGTAACCCATTACAAAGGATCGTCTTCGCGCAAAGAGCCATTTGTGACGCTAAAGGTTTTCCATAATTCCATGTGGATTTTTTACAAAAAACATTATTACAAAAAATACCCTTTCCTTTTAAATTGGCTGGTTTATTGCGGAATTTATTTCCGCTTGAGCGTTTTGGTTTTTGTCAATTTATTTAAAGCAGACCCAAGGGTTGGTGAACAGCATTAATAATGGGCACCATTGTCAGCGGTGCCCATTGTCAGCTTGTTTTGAATTTGCAAGCAAAGATGTTATAATAATTAAACTAAACTTTACAAAAAAATTCTAAAATTATGGAAATACAAGACAGCCCAACCCCGGTATCATCGCCGTCGCCAACTGGTATTGGTGATATTAATAAGCCAAAAAAACGCAAAGCCAAGTACTTTATAAGAGGCGTGGCGGTTTTGTTAGTAATTGCTATAAGCTATTACGTTGGTTATCAGGCTGGGCATAAAGGGTTTATTTTTGTGCCCAAATCTTTTCAGGTGATTAACCAAAACAACGCGCCGGCCACAGTTGATTATGGCCTGTTATGGAAAGTCATTGATGTTTTGAATACCAAATATATAGATAAACCTATAGACCAGCAAAAAGTTCTGTACGGTGCGGTCTCCGGAGCCGTGAGCGCTTTGGGCGATCCCTACACCACATTTTTTCCGCCCCAGCAACTGAATGATTTCCAAACCCAACTTGCCGGAAGCTTTGGCGGCATCGGTGCCGAAGTCGGCGAGAAAGACGGCAACGTTGTGGTTATTGCCCCGCTTGACGGCACACCGGCCAAAGCGGCCGGAATTATGGCCGGAGACATTATCGCGCAGGTAGACGGGCAATCAACTTCCGGCTGGTCCGTTGACCAGGCCGTTGATAAAATCCGCGGGCCCAAAGGAACCACTGTTACCCTGCAAATCGTACGCCAGGGGCAGGACAAGCCACTGACATTTAAAATTGTCCGCGATACCATAGTGGTAAAAAGCGTGAGATGGAGCTATAAAACAGTTTTGGTTAATGGCAAAAATAAAACCATTGCCATTATTACTATGAGCGAGTTTGGGGACGATACAACCGGCTTGTTTAACCAGGCGATTAACGATATCCTTACGCATAACGTCAGCGGCATTATTGTGGATTTAAGAAATAACCCCGGCGGTTATTTGCAAAGCGCTGTGGATGTGGCTTCCGCTTGGGTTAAGCAAGGGGATTTGGTGGTTTCCGAAGCCCACAGCGACGGTACCATAGTTACCTATAAAGGCGAAGGCAACCCGAGGCTGGCCGGAATAAAAACTATTGTTATGATAAATGGCGGTTCGGCCAGCGCGGCGGAAATTTTGTCAGGCGCCTTGCATGACCACGGTCTCGCCCAATTGCTTGGCGAAAAAAGCTTTGGCAAAGGCAGTGTACAGGAACTGGTGGATTTGCCCGGCGGCAGCGGGGTAAAAGTTACCGTGGCCAAGTGGATAACCCCCAACGGCATTAATTTAAACCACAACGGCCTTACCCCCGACATCCCGGTTACGCTTACGGCCGCCGACGCCACCGCTGGTAAAGACACGCAAATGGACGCGGCGCTTCAACAATTTGCGAAGTAAATCGTTGAAGAAATACGAAACACGAAATCCGAAAAACGGAACAAACTCCAATATCTAAATAATAAATTCTGAACCCCGGATGTTCCTGTTTATATATTAAGTATTTGAATTTATATATTGTTTCGTATTTCGATATTCAGATTTCGAATTTTAATTTTTATGCCGAATATTACCGCGCAGGAATTGCGCGAAAAGTATTTGAATTTTTTTAAATCCAAAGGGCACACTATAATCCCTTCGGCCTCTTTGGTGCCGGAAAACGATTCGTCCATTTTGTTTACAACCGCAGGGATGCACCCATTGGTGCCCTATTTGTTGGGGCAGCGGCATCCCGGCGGCGCCCGTCTGGCCAACGTGCAAAAATGCATCCGTACCGGCGATATAGAAGAGGTTGGTGACGATATCCATTTGACTTTTTTTGAAATGCTCGGCAATTGGAGCTTAGGTGACTATTTTAAACAAGACGCCATAATTTGGAGTTTTGAATTTTTGACGTCAAAAGATTGTTTGAATTTGCCTTTGGATCGTTTGGGTTTTTCCGTTTTTGCCGGAGATGCCGACGCGCCGCGCGATAATGAATCGGCAAAGATTTGGCAGTCGTTGGGCGTGGGTGCCGGCAGAATTGCCTATTTATCCAAAGAAGACAACTGGTGGATCGCGGGAGCAACCGGGCCGTGCGGGCCGGATACCGAAATGTTTTATTGGTTGGATGATGGCATTCCCGCACCCGAAAATTTTCAAAAAACTAAAAACGACAAACGCTGGGTGGAGATTTGGAACGACGTGTTCATGCAGTATGAAAAAAAGGCCGACGGCTCTTTGGTGCCGCTCAAGAAGCAGAATGTGGACACTGGCATGGGACTAGACAGGATGTTGGCGGTTTTAAATGGGCAAAAATCGGTTTATGACACCGAATTGTTTGACCCGATGTTCCAGGTTTTGGAGCTGGACCAGCAAATAATGAGCAACGACGAGATAAAAAAAGCCAGGATTGTTGTTGACCACGTCCGCGCGGCGGTGTTTATGGTTAACGACGGCGTAGAGCCTTCCAACAAAGAGCGTGGATATATTTTACGCCGCCTGCTTAGGCGCGCCATGGTTATGGGGCGGCTTTTAAACCTGAAACTCCATTGGTTGCAGGCGTTAATCGGCAAAGTCGTGGCAATTTACGCGGAAGCATATCCGGATTTATTGGAAAAATCAGAAAAAACTTTTGCAATTATTGAAAACGAGCAGAAAAAGTTTGAAGCGACGCTGGAAAAAGGGATGAAAGAATTTGAGAAACTGATGAAGAAGTCTGATTTGGTTGGCCAAGGCGTAAATGAAAAAATTAGTATTACAGGTAAAGATGCATTTGATTTGTATCAAACTTATGGTTTTCCGTGGGAAATCACCAAGGAACTTGCGGAAACATCGGGCGTGTTAAAAATAGATCGTGTTGAGTTCGAAAAAGAATTTAAAAAACATCAAGATTTATCCCGTACTGCTTCAGCCGGGCAGTTTAAAGGAGGTTTAGCATCACATTCCGATAAGATCATAAGGCTTCATACAGTAACTCATCTGATGAACGCGGCTTTGCGAAAAGTACTCGGCGAAAATGTTCGGCAAAAGGGGAGCAATATTACGGAAGACCGCACGCGGTTTGATTTTACGCACAACAGTAAAATGACGCTGGAGGAAATCAGACAAGTGGAATCGCTGGTCAACGATTGGATTGCCCGTGATTTGCCTGTCAAAAAAGAAATTTTGACTTTGGAAGAAGCGCGTAAGCTCGGCGCAATCGGCGTGTTCGGCGAAAAATACGGAGACACGGTTTCTGTTTATACAATCACCAATCCCAAAACGAACGAAATAGTCAGCCGCGAATTCTGCGGCGGCCCGCACGTGGAGCGCACCGGCGTAATCGGCAAATTCAAGATACAAAAAGAAGAAGCATCATCGGCGGGAATAAGAAGGATTAAAGCGATAATTGAATAGGGGTTTAAGAAAATTAAAGTTATAAATATGGAAAACCCAGAAGAAAGAATCGATGTTTATGTTGAAGATGTGGGGGAAAACGATCCTAATGCGCCTTTAAGACATAATTTTAATAGTCTTATTGGACTTATGAAAGGCGCTAATTATTATCATGAAGAACCAGCCAAATGGAGAGAGTTATTAGATTATTGGATTCCTCCCCTAGAGCAGTTAAAACAGAACATAATGTGGGCAAGAATTAAAGAAAAACCGCCAGTCACTCTAGAAAATTTAGACAAACTTTTAGAGAGGTTAAGGGCAATTAATCCTGAAACAAAAATTCCTACTAGGGAAAACATTGACGAATTGCAAAAGTTTTTTGAGGATACATTTGGCAAAAAAGGTTTTTTTAACTAGCCGTTATGAAACTTGAATTTTACAATTGTCCCGCGCCGACAGAGATTGGGCCGGTAACTTTGCCGGAACCCCCGGGGTTTATTAGTTATGAGCCGGATTTTGATTTAATCAAAAAGATATCCTATGAATATCAAAAATATCCGAACATCCTTGTAATTGGCCATGGCGGGAGCATTACCAGTTTTTACGGATTTTATAACGCGCTAAAAGAGCAGACAAATAAGAAAGCTTATTTTTTAAGCACGGTTGACCCCGATTATATTTTTGAACTAAAAAAGGAATTAAAGCCGGAAAATACTTTGGTAATATCTATTAGCAAGTCCGGCGAGAATACCAGCCAAATAGAGGAAACAATGCCGTTTGCGGATTTTCCGATGTTAATTATCACGGGCAAAAGCAGCCCGCTTAGGGCGATTGGGCAGAAACTCGGGGCGAAAATTATTTTGCATCCCGACATTGGCGGCAGATACACGGGGCTTACGGAAGTGGCTTTGGCTCCTTCGGCCATTTGCGGGCTGGACGTGAAAGCTTTGTATAACGGAGCAAAAAAGTTTTACAATTTATACCAAAAAGACAACTTAGCCTGGAGAGCCGCGTCGGTTTTGTACCGGTTGGAACAAAAAGGCTACGTGGACGTTTTTATGCCTTTTTACACTCACAACCTATTTCCGATGAGCGCTATAATAATCCAGCTCTGTCATGAAAGTTTCGGTAAAGAGGGAAAAGGCCAAACGTATTTCGCGAACGAGGCGCCGGAGTCCCAGCATCATACCAACCAAAGGTTTTTTGGTGGCACCAAAAATATTTGCGGTTTTTTTACTACAATGGATAGTTTTTTGCACCCGACGATTAATGTTTTTCCGGCCGCCGTGCATTCGGTGCAAATAAAAGGCCGCGCGCTGTTTGACATAAATAAAATCCCGCTGGAAAAATCCATACAGTTTGAAGCCCAAGGGACAATAGAAGACGCGCGCATCTCCGGCATCCCGTTGCTGCATTTAACTGTTGCCGGTTTTAAGGCGGAAGAAATTGGCCAGCTACTTGCGTTTTGGCAGCTATATGCGGTTTACGCCTCGGTTTTGCGCGGCGTAAACCCCTTTGACCAGCCGCAGGTGGAAAACAGCAAAAATATATCTTTTGATAAGCGTTTAGGATATAAAGGGTTGCTATAATTGACGCTTAAAATTCGCTGTATTACAA
The DNA here is from genome assembly GCA_963768175.1 of Candidatus Doudnaibacteriota bacterium. Classification (GTDB taxonomy): domain Bacteria; phylum Patescibacteriota; class Doudnabacteria; order UBA920; family UBA920; genus PALSA-1336. The sequence continues at coordinate 184,364 of CAVYGQ010000001.1, forward strand.
TGGATTTGAATCGGGAAGTATGAATTATGAATTACGCGGTGCCTAATTCCTAATTCCTAATTCCTAATTCCGCCCATGTCTATCCCCAGCGTCTATATAAATTTAGAAGATGACGTTTCTAAAATCGCTATCCGGCTAAAGCACCAAAGCTCCGCACAGATAGTTTTGGTTTGCCCCAAACGCTGTTTCTTGTTCAGCGACAGCATCAATTTAAAGCTGCTCAAAAAACAAGCGGATCTTTTGGGTAAGGAAGTGTTTATTTTAACGATGGATGAGAAAGGCCAAGCTTACGCCCAAGAAGCAGGATTTGAGTTAAAATATCTGCCTAAGGCTTCCCCGTCCAAAGCTTTTTCCGACATAAAAATTCTAACTCGCTCCGCAATTCCGGCTCAAGCGCCAAGCGTTGAACCAGTTCATAGCCCTTTAGCCGAAGCCGCAATCGGAATAAAGAACATTGCGCAAAAAATTGTTCCTGCAAAAATTTTGGATACGGCCAGCCAGCCTGCCCAACCTAAGGCTGCGGCGGTAAAGTTTGAAGAGACGAAGGTGGAAATAAGAGATTTTTTTTACCCCAATGTTGGCGAAATAAGACAGGATTTTGTACGGGAGCCGGGAAAAACCCATACAAGGAAAATAATTACGGGACTTGTTGCGGTCTCTTTGATTCTTGTTTTGCTTTTGGTGTTCGTAATTTTGCCCAAGGCCACGGTGGTTGTCTACCCTAAAACCGAGCCCGTAACCCGCGATATGGAAATAAGCGTCAGCGTAAACGCAAAAAATTTGGATCCGGCTAAGTTGGTTATGCCTGGGACTTTGGTAAACGAAACCGTCGCGGTCAGCGATAAATTTCAGAGCCAGGGCAAAACTCAGGTCGGCAATAAGGCAACGGGTACAGTAAAAATTTATAATTTCACCAAGCTGCCTATAAATTTAAAGGCTTTAACAACCGTACTTAGCGTCGGCGGCAAAACTTATAATTTAGTAAATGACGTTTTAGATTTAAAGCCCACGCAATACTTAAATGCAAGGACCAAGCAAGTCGATGTAAATTCGCTGGGTAATTCGGTGGATATTATCGCGTCATCAGGCGGCGATGATTTTAATTTGCCGGAGGGTACGCGCCTTGAAATAAGCAATCAGGTTTTTGGCAGTCGGCCTTTATTTTTGTACGCGAAAACCGATTCCGAAATTTCGGGCGGCACTACGAGGTATCTTTCAGTTATTTCCCAGGGTGACTTGGACGCCGCAAAAACCCAGTTGCAAAACGAGGCTTTAAAACAAATTCAAAATGAACTTGCCATAAACGGAGGCGTCCTGGCTGATAGAGCTTTTGTGGAAAACAGCCAGCAGTTTACTACCGATAACCCGGTCAATACTCAAACCCCGAACTTTTTGGCAAGTATGCAAGCGGTAATTACCGGGGTGTCTTTTAACAGGGGAAATTTGACTAATTTAATTTTTCAAAGAATCGGCCAGACCTTGGACACAGATAAAACTTTGCAGCAAAGTAACCCCAACCAGACTGTTTATAAAGTAAAGACCCTGGACGTTGCCAACGGTCTGGCTGTTTTGGCTGTGCATTTTGAAGGGCAAGCGGTGTTTAACGTGGATTTGCAGAATATCGCGCCCGAGCTTGTCGGTAAAAGCCAGACACAGGTTAACGAAATATTAAGGTCCAAAGCGGCAATTGACAGGGTGGACATAACCTTGGCCCCATCTTGGCAAAAATATTTTCCGTTTTTTGTAAATAAAATCAAAGTCAGCACAAGTACAGATTTGAATCAATAAAAAAGCTTTTATTTAAGAGATTTTTTAAAAACCAATTTTATCCCGCTATTTGTTGACAAAAGTCGCAGTCTCTGTTAAAATTGATAAAGATAATTTAATTTAAAGAGTTTGTCAAACAGCACGCAGGACTTAGGGAAGCCTGGCACAAATAAAAAGGAAGTTATTGAACTTGAGGGCAAAGTCTTGGAAAATTTGCCTAACGCTATTTTTCGCGTCCAGCTGGACAGTGGGCAGACCGTTATTGGCCACCTGGCCGGGAAAATGAGGGTGAATATGATTAAAGTTATGCCTGGAGACAGGGTTGTTATAGAGATGACGCCGTACGATTTAACAAAAGGAAGAATAACTAGAAGAATGCGTTAGATAAATTGACAAGATTGACACGATTTAAAAGAATGACAAGAATTTCGCCGCAATTCCGGTAATTCATGTAACCATTTAAATTTTTTAATTCATTTAATTCAAATTATGAAAGTCAGAGCATCGGTAAAACCTATGTGTAAGAAATGTAAAGTCATCAAGCGATTTGGTCGTGTCTACATTATTTGTTCAATCCCCAAACATAAGCAGAGGCAAGGATAGATAGTGAATGCCAAGATTGACACGATTTAAAAGAATGACAAGAATTTTGCCGCAATTCCGGTAATTCATGTCAACCATTTAAATCTTTTAATTCATTTAATTCAAACTATGGCTAGAATAGCAGGCGTTAACATTCCTAACGAAAAAAGAATTGAAGCGGCTTTGCCTTATATTTACGGCATAGGTTTGACGTTGTCCAAAAAGATTTTAGCGGCAACCAGCGTAGACCCGGACAAAAGGACCAAAGATCTCACGGAGCCTGAGCTCAACCGAATACGCGAATATATTGAAAAAAGCTTTAAAGTGGAAGGTGAGTTGCGGCAACAGGTGTTGCTGAATATAAAACGCTTAAAAGAAATCGGCGCTTACCGCGGTATCCGCCACATTAAGGGCCTTCCTGTAAGAGGCCAGCGGACTAAGACAAACTCAAGAACCCGCAGAGGTAATGTCCGTAAGACCGCGGGTAGTGGACGCAAGACCGCGTCGGAGAAGACATAAGGGCAAGCTAACAGTTAATCATATTAACATTTTATCATTTAAGATATACCCAGGAGTTGCCACGTACTTGGATGCCCACATGAACCATGCCAGAAGAAATTACTAAAATTGAAACGCCCATTGAACCCATTACCCAGGCCTCTGAGGCGGTTGCTGACGTGAGCTCGAAAATTAAGACCAGTAAAAAAAAGCGGAGCAAGGTCAAAGTTACCAAGGGCAAAATTTACATCAATTCCAGTTACAACAACACTATTGTTTCGGTAACGGATTTGGCCGGCAACGTTTTAATTTGGAGCAGCGCCGGAAAAATCGGCTTTAAGGGTTCAAAAAAATCTACGCCGTATGCCGGGCAAAGGACTATGGAAGACATCCTGTTTAGGCTTAAAGAACGCGGTCTTGTTGAAATTGACGTGTTAATTAAAGGCATAGGCTCTGGCCGCGAATCGGCAGTACGCGCCCTCCAAGGTAGCGGTTTAAATATTCTTTCCATCAAAGACCAGACACCCATTCCGCACGGCGGGGTCAGGCCAAAGAAGCCGAGAAGAGTGTAAAATGTAAAATTATTGAGTCGCTTCGCGACGGCTGTATAATGGTTTGCGAAACAAACGTCAATATTTTGAATTTTGATTTTTAAATTTTAAATTTGTGACATGAGATATACCGGACCAAAAGTTAAGAAAGCCAGGCGCTTAGGCATGGCTTTTACGGCCAAGGATGTCAAAATTTTGCAAAAGCGTAATTTCGCTCCTGGACAGCACGGTCAAAGCAGGGCCAGGCTTAGTGAATACGGCACGCAATTGCGCGAAAAGCAAAAAGCCAAAAATGCTTACGGTATTTTGGAACGCCAATTTGAAATCTATTTTAACCGCGCTTTAAAGCAAACCGGAGTAACCGGCGATAATCTACTTAAGCTTTTAGAAATGCGCCTGGACAATATTGTCTACCGTTTAGGTTTTGCCGAAACTAGGACCCAGGCCCGGCAGCTGGTTAGCCATGGTTTTTTTGAAGTTAACGGTAAAAAAGTCGACATTGCTTCGTATCAGATCAAAGTTGGCGACACGGTTGCGGTAAGGTCAAGCAAACAAAAAAAGGTTTATATGGAAAGGATTAAGGAAAAGCTAAAGAGTTTCCAGACTCTAGACTGGCTTTCCCTTAACCCCGGTGAAATGTCGGGAAAGGTTTTAAGCAGCCCGGTAGTCGAAGGATTGGGAACCGAGATTAACACGCAACTGATAGTTGAGCATTATAGCCGAACATAATTTGAAATATAACCGATAATTAATAATCAATAACAAATAACAGGCAGTCAACGGTTATCAATTATTTGTTAGAAATTTGGAGGTTACAACATGGAAGCCATATCTTTGCCAAACCATGCCCAGGTCACTGATTTGGGTAATAATAAATACAGCATCGTCTTGGAGCCGCTTTACCCCGGTTACGGCGTCACTATTGGCAACGCCATGCGCAGGGTGCTGCTTTCTTCCATGCCTGGCGCTGCTGTCACCGCGATTAAAATTAAATTTGTTGACCACGAATTTTCCACTATCCCTAACATCAAAGAAGACGTTATCCAGATAATTTTAAACCTAAAACAGTTGCGTTTAAAAAGTTTTAGCAGTGAACCTGTTAAGCTAACTTTAAAAGCTAAGGGCGAAAAAATTGTCACTGCCGCAGATATAAAAGAAACTGACCAGGTCCAGATTATTAACAAGGGTTTGCACATTGCGACTTTGGACAATAAAGCTTCGGAACTGGATATGGAATTGACCGTTGAGCAAGGCAGGGGATATGTCCCCGTTGAAGCCCGCGAGAACCAAAAACAAGAAGTCGGGATTATGGCCATAGACGCCATTTATACTCCTATAAAATCAGTGCACTTTGATGTTAGTAACGTACGTGTCGGTCAACGTACCGATTTTGACAAGCTGGAAATTGTCATGGAAACCGACGGGGGTTTAACAGGCCAAGAAGCAATGGATATAGCAGCACATATTTTGGTTGATCATTTTACCATGATGTTTTCGGGTGATTTTGGCAAAATTGAAAGCCCCACAGTTTTAGAAGGCGTACCAGAAATTGATCAGGAAGTGCCCGTACTAAAGCCCGAAGGCGAAAACGAAATTCAGAGCTCGACCCTTTCCACTCGTGCCAAGAACGCGCTGGTTAAAAACGGAGTTACCACTTTAGCCGCCTTGCAAGCTCTAAATGCCGAGCAAATTTCCAATTTAAGCGGTTTGGGGGATAAAACTGTTAAGGAGATATTAGAATTCCTTGGCAGATAATTGTACAGATAAAAAATTAGGCACTAATTACCATAGCAATGAGGCACCACAAGAAGAAAAAATTTGCAAAAGGGATGGATCACCAAAGGAAGCTATTGCGGACTTTGGCGTCTTCGGCAATTTTGTACGAAAGAATAGAAACCAGCTACAGCAATGCCAGAGCAGCTAAGTCTTACGTGGAAAAAGCAATTACTATATCTAAGGACAACAATCTGCAATCTAGGAGGCTTTTGCTTTCTAAGCTCACTCCAATGGCCGCAAAAAAAGCCTTGGAAGTTTTAGGGCCAAAATATCAGGAGCGCAAAGGCGGCTATACCAGAATGATCAAATTAAATAATCCTAAAGCCGGAGCATCAAAGGCTATATTGGAACTAGTGGAATAATTTATTATGCAATCACAAAGACTTACATTGCCCAAAACCGTTACCCGCAAGTGGCATCAGGTGGACGTTTCCAAAACTACCTTAGGCAGGGCGGCTTCGGAAATCGCCAATTTTTTGCGCGGCAAACACAAAAGGGATTTTACCCCGCACGTGGACATGGGCGATTTTGTGGTAGCGATAAATGCGGATAAGTTAAAATTTACCGGTCGTAAAATTTTGCAAAAAGTTTATTACAGGCATTCGGGGTATTTGGGCGGCATTAAAAAAACAGCCTTAAAAGATTTACTCAAAAGGGATCCGGGGGAAGTTCTGAAAAAAGCAGTTTTTTCTATGATAGACGACGTGAAATTCCGCAATAAAATTATATCCCGTTTGAAAATAGTTAAAGGGGACAAGCATTCTTATAAAATAGGTTAAACGCTCACGTAAATATTAATATTTTATGCCAACAAAGGATACAGCAGCCAAGCACAAGACGGTGCCAAAAACACCGCGCAAACCCAAAGCCACGACCGTAAAAAAGACGGAAGCAATTCATCATGTCCGCAAACATACCGAAGCTGTCCCGGCTCCAGCTGTAGAAAAAGCGATTGTCCATGAAAAGCATGCTGCGGCTGAAGGCAGGTACATTTTTGCCACTGGTCGCAGAAAAACCGCGGTCTCCAATGTCCGCCTATTTGAAGGAAAGGGCGAATCCATAGTAAACAAAATTCCAGTGGAAAAATACTTTTCCTACAGTTTTTTTATGGAAGAAATCAACCGGCCATTTCAGGTTACCGGTTTAACCGGTAAATATCACTTTACTGCCCACGTTAATGGTGGCGGCCCGCATGCCCAGGCTACGGCAGTCCGTCACGGCGTAGCCATGGCTTTAAGCAAGGTTTCTGAAGATGTGCGCAAAGTCCTAAAGAAAAATGGCTTTTTAACCCGCGACGACCGTAAAAAAGAGCGCAAAAAGCCTGGTCTCAAACGCGCCCGCCGTTCCCCACAGTGGGCGAAGCGTTAATTTTAAAAAAACCGTCCAAGCTTATCGCTGGCCGGTTTTTTTGTTTGATAGATTGCCCACCCTAAGCTTGCCGAATGGGTGGGCCAAGAGATAAAAATGTTACAAACACCCTGTTTTTGCAGGGTGTTTTAGTATTTAGCTAGGTTAACGTAATAAAATTATCTATTTTTTTGTGTGTCAAAGACTATTTATCCACAGGCATTTACGCCTTTATACTTGCGGGCACATTTAAAATGGTGTACAATTATGAAAAATGTATGAAGGGTATAATATGGGGCAAGTTTAGAAATTTATCATCTATCCAAAAACCACATAATTATAAGAAACATAATAAATAACAAAACAAAAAATTATGAATGTAAAGACGATTAGCCTTAAAGGTTTTACTTTAATTGAGCTTTTAGTGGTCATTTCTATTATTGCGCTCTTAGCTTCCATAGTTTTAGTGGCATTAAATAACGCCAGGATGAAGTCCCGCGATGCCGCAAGAGTCGCAAATATGAACCAATTAGCCAAGGCTTTTGAGCTATATTATAACGATAAGTTCAGCTATCCTACAAGCGGTGCCGGGTCTTTGTCTACCAGTGCAATTCCGGGCCTTTTAATCCCCAACTATTTAAGCAAGATGCCCCTTACTATTAACCCCGCTGATGGAAGTTGCAGTTCAGTAGCTGGGGTAAACGGTTCAAATGATTATTATATCTACAATAACGCCGCTACTAGTGTAACAAACTCTTACGCTATTACTTTTTGTTTAGGTTCCTCAGTCGGGGCGGTTCCCGCCGGGCCGCATACGCTTACCCCGGCTGGTATTCAATGATTTGATTTTAGATATTTAAACAAGAAACTGATAACGTCTGGGACGAAACCCTTGCGACTGTAGTTATATATAAAGTATTTAAAAAACAAATTGGACATAGCGAATTTTTTTAGAGCAATAAATCATTTTAGAAGTTGGCCGTCTTTACCAGTTCCTTACCAAAGGATTTGGAGGTTTTTTAGCGCCGCCATTGTTATAGTTTTGGCGTTATTTTGTGATTTGCGTTTCCCAATTTTTCACGGATTCCCCAGCATATTGTTGTTCGCGGCTGTTATTTTTTCGACTTGGTACGCCGGTTTTTGGCCCGGATTAATGTGTATTATTATTGCCGTGCTGTCGCTGGATTATTATTTTACCAAACCCCTTGATACCCTTAGTTTTGGCCCAAGCTCAATTGCTCAAACAATCGTATTTGTTTTTGCGGCCATATTGATAAGCTCTTTGGTTGAATCCCAGCATCGGGCAGAACAGACGGTTGGCATGTTGGCTAACAAACAAAAACGTTTTATCGCTGACGCTTCTCATGAATTATTTACACCGCTGTCGGTAATTAGGGCCCAAAGCGAGGTTGTATTACGGAGTCCTGCTTCTAATCTTGTGGATTACCAAGAAATGACCTCCGATACTATCGCGGAGGTTGACCGGATGTCTAAAATCGTGGAAAATCTTTTGGAATTATCGCGTAATGAATACAAAACCAAGGCGGAATTAACCAAGCCAGTGGAATTAAGCGAACTTGCCCAGGGCGTGCTGGATAAAATAAAAATTTTAGCAGACAAACAGAATATTATTTTGATTATGACCGGGAAAGATAGGGGGAAAATTAATGGCGACGCCACAGCATTGACTCATATGATTATTAACCTTTTGCAGAACGCTATCCAATATACACCGGCGGAAGGTAAAATTAGTGTTGGGGTGTTTGCTAAAGATAAAACTATGCAGCTTATAATTCAAGATACCGGCATGGGGATTGCCCCGGAGCATTTGCCGTATATTTTTGACCCTTTTTATAAAACTGATGAGGCCAGAAAAAGGCGTCAAAGCGGCGCTGGGCTAGGGCTTACTATAGTAAAAGAGGTGGTGGATTTTCATAAAGGCAAAATAGATATTAAGAGTAAGGTTAATCATGGTACAATAATAACAATTGAATTTCCCAAAGCCGAATTTTTAGATGGAATTTAAAATTTATGAAAATTTGCATTATTGAAGACGAAGAACTTCTGGCAAAAGCCTTATGTAAAGGTTTGAATAATTTGGGTTATCAGGCAGAATATTTTTTGGATGGAGCGGAAGGGTGTAAAAGTTTGGAACTTGGCCACGAAGATTATGATTTGGCGATGGTTGATTTAATGCTTCCCAAAAAAAGTGGTTTGGAAATTTGCCGAAGTTTGCGCGAGAAAAAAATTACTTTGCCAATTTTAATCCTAAGTGCCCGTGATAGCGTGGTCGATAAAACCAAACTGCTGCAAAACGGAGCGGACGATTATTTGACTAAGCCATTTTCTTTTGAAGAGCTGGCCGCTCGCATACAGGCTTTGCTGAGACGGCCCAGAGCTTCTTTACTGATTGAATTAAAGGTAGGAAGTTTGAGCTTGGAGACAATTAATCATAAGGTTTGCTATAAAAATAACGAAATTCCTTTGTCTTTAAAAGAGTTTGATTTATTGGAATATTTTGTCAGGCACCCTAAACAAACCATTACTAGGGAACAGCTTTTAAAAGATCTTTGGGATTTTGATTCAGCCAGTAACATTATAGAAGTTCATATTAAAAATTTGAGAAAAAAAATAAAAAAGCATACCAACGAAGAAATTTTGCAAACAGTCTGGGGCAGCGGTTACAGGCTGAACGGTGATTTTAAATAGATAAAAAACGAGGATCCCCAGATGGCTAGCTTTGTAGTTTTGTTTTACTAATTTAAATGGTATAATAGTTTGGATCAAACAATTAAGTAAAACATGTATGGAAAACATCTTGCCAAAATGGCTGGTTAACGGCCTGGGAGGATTGCTAATAGCTTTTGTAGCGCTTTTGGTAGTCCAACAAATCTACAATTTTAACCAAGTTGTAAAGAACCAAAAGCCGGTCAATACGATTTCCGTTTCGGCGGACGGCAAGGTTACTGCCACGCCTGACCTGGCTACCGTTGACCTTGGAGTAATGACCCAGGCTTCCACAGCCACGGGTGCCAAAAATCAAAACGACCAAAAGGTAAACCAAGTTATTGCGTTTGTAAAACAGCAGGGGATAGCTGCTGCAGACATCCAAACTCAGCAGCTTAATTTGTACCCTCAGCAAAGCTACGATGGAGTAATGATCCCGGGCGGCGTTTCAAGCACTCCCAAAATAACGGGGTATCAGGCCAATCAAACCGTGGAAATAAAGATCCACGGGGTAGATAAAGACCAGGCGGTTTTGGAAAAAATTTTGGACGGTTCGGTTAACAACGGTGCTAACGAAGTGGACGGAGTAAATTTTAGCTTTAATAACCCCGACAGCTTGCAGCAGAAAGCCCAGGAGCAAGCCATTGCCAATGCCAAGGTAAAGGCCCAGGCTTTGGCCCAGGCCGCGGGTTTAAGCTTAGGTAAAGTTGTCAGTATCTCAGAAATTTCCAGCAACCTGCCCGTGCCAGTCCCTTATGCCCTTAATTCGGCTTTGGGCACGCCTGCCACCGCAAAATCCGTTGCTCCCAACATCCAGCCCGGCAGTCAAGATATTACGGAAAGTATGAGCGTGACTTTCGAGATCAAATAATTTAATTTTGATAGACTGAAGTCCGCCGTAGCCTTGGCGAAAGCGGAGAGGTCAAATAAATCAAGCTAATTAATACAAAATAAAAGCCGCCACCCATAGGGTGGCGGCTTTTATGCCCTAAGCAAACTCGTAAGCCGAATTCTGTTTAACACCCTGTTAAATAATTTGCCGAAGGCAAATTGCCGCATAGCGGCATTTAATAGGGTAAATAATCATCTATCTTGTCCAAGTATTGCTACATGGATCTAGCAGCCTACCAAATTTGGCTTTGCACTCAAGTAAGGATTTAGCCGTTTCATCCCTCGACTTCGCTCGGGACCTTACGGCCCCGGCTTATACGAAAGTTAATCCAAAATTGGATTCTTGATTCCTTTCGGTCACAAGCGTCTCTGTTCGCACCTCGCGCCTTGCGGCGGACGGGAGTTACCCGCTACCATTGCTGATGGGCTCTATAGGGGACCATCAACTAAGTGTTCGGACTTTCCTATCTCTGGATTGACCAAAGATTGATTATTCGGTTTGCTTAGAGCCTACATAGTTTATCAGAATTTGAAAATTTTGTCAATCTATGGTTAACCAGCTATTTTTTATAACCAAAAATAATGGTATAATAATAGCAACATGAAGAAAACCGAACTTATTTTTAATATTGTTTCCATACCCGTTGATGCGATTATGCTGCTGCTTGCCGGCATAGTTTCTTTTTATTTTAGGGGCCATTTTACCGGCATAGTCGGGCCGATTATTTACCAGCTTAACTTAAGCCAATTTTTGACCGTTATTGAGAAAATTATTCCGGCTTTGATTATAATTTTCGCGTTTTTAGGGCTCTACAACCTGCGTGGCACCAGAAAGTTTTTGCAGGAATTCAGCAAGATTGTTATCGGTGAATCGCTGGGTTTGCTTTTGGTTATACTATTGTTCTTTTTTAATCAAAGCATTTTTCCGTCACGTTTTATTATTTTAGCCACTTGGGCGATGGGGATAATTTTTGTATTTGTGGGACGAACGGTTTTAAGGCAGCTACAAAAAACGCTGTTTTCGAAAAATATTGGTTTGCATAAACTGGTAATAATTAGCGGTGAGGGCGGCGAAGTTCCGATAATCGAGCAGGTTTATAAAAATAAAAGGTACGGGTACGAAATTAGTGGGGAACTAAAATACGGCCAAAACATTTTTGATAATCTAGAAAAGCTTTACGGCGAAAATAAAATCGATGAAATTTTACAGGCAAATCCAGCCTTGGACGATGAATCAAACTTGAAGCTGGTACAATTTGCCAGGAATAACGGTTTGAGTTTTTCTTTTGTGCCTAACTTGTTTGAAGTCCAGCGCAATGCCGTAGAAATGTCCGAACTCAAAGGCATACCGGTTATTGCTTTAAAAAACACACCGCTGGATGGCTGGGGGCAGGTTATTAAGCGCGTTACGGATATAATTTTATCCGCGCTCTGTTTAATTGTTACTTCGCCAATATTTTTGATTATCGCCGTAGCTATAAAAATTGACAGCAGGGGCAAAATTATTTATTCGGCCAAGCGCGGGGGCAAAGACAGGGACTTTACTTTTTATAAATTCCGGACTATGTATAGCCACCTCTCCGTAGGCGAGGAATACGGCGGGGTACAGGCGGAAGCAATCCGCAGGGAGCTGTGGAAAAAAAATAACCGAGGTGGCGAAATTGGCCCATTTTTAAAAGTTAAACACGACCCGAGAGTCACTCGTGTCGGCAGGTTTTTGCGCAAGACCAAACTTGATGAAATTCCGCAATTTTGGAACGTATTGTTAGGCGACATGAGCATGGTCGGGCCCAGGGCTCACGTGCTGGACGAGGTTGGCCGCTATCGAAACCGTTATAGGCGGATGTTCTCTATAAAACCCGGAGCCTTTGGTATGGCGCAAATCGCCCAAGTTTCCTGGCCGGATTTGCCGTTTGAGGAAGAAATCAAGTTAAATACCTATTATATTGAAAACTGGTCGCTGTGGTTGGATATAAAAATTTTGGCAAAAAGTTTTTGGCTGTTGTGTTTTGGAGCAAAGTCCAAGGAAGACTATTAAACTGATACCAATCCACGAATGGGATACGAATGGCATGAATTCGTAACATTCGTAGGAATTTGTATATTAGTATCGCTTAAATGAAAATTGCCATTGCGCACGATTCGTTTACCCAACTTGGCGGCGCGGAAAGAGTCGTAGATGCCTTACACGAGCTTTTCCCGAACGCGCCCGTGTTTACTTTGGTGTATGATCCAAAGTTTAAAGCAAAGTATAAAAATTGGGATATCCACACTTCGGGTCTCCAGACTTTGTTTTTGAGCCTGGGCAAGCTTCAGTATCTTTTGCCACTAATACCTTGGGCCGTAGACAATTTGGACTTCAGCGGTTTTGATCTGGTAATATCTTCCAGTTCCGGTTTTGCAAAAAATATCCGCGTCCCCAAGAATTGTGTCCACTTAAATTATTGTCATACTCCAACCAGATTTTTATGGACAGAGCCGGATTATGTAAACCGTGAAGTCCCTGTTTTAATTCGCCCCTTAGTTAAGCCGCTTTTAGGGCACATGAAAAAATGGGATTATAATGGTGCCCAGCGGGTAAACAAATTTATTGCCAATTCAAAAGAAGTTCAAGCGCGAATAAAGAAATATTACACCCGTGACAGTACCATAATTTATCCGTTTATCAATACCGAATTCTGGAATCCCGTAGTGCAACCTCCCGGGGTGCCTATAAAACGGGATTATTTTCTCCTTGCCGGTCGCTTACAAGTTTACAAGAACAACGAATTTATGATCGGAATTTTCAACGATATCGGTTTGCCGCTTCACGTTGTAGGTACCGGCAGACAGGAAAATTATTTGCGGTCAATTGCCAAACCTAACATTAAATTTTTTGGTTATGTAAGCAATGAGCGTTTGCGGGATGAATACAGCGGTGCTAAAGGGTTTATTTTCCCCCAGCTGGAAGACTTTGGCCTAATGCCCCTGGAAGCCGCGGCCTGCGGCACGGCAACATTGGCCTATGGTAAAGGGGGCTCGCTGGAAACGATTATCCCGGGAGTGACAGGAGAATTTTTTGACAGCTATGATAAAGAAAAAATCAAGCAACTCATTTTATCCTGGGACCCTCAAAAATATACAGCCGATAATTTGCGCCAACAAGCCGAAAAATTCAGCAAAGAAATATTTAAAGAAAATATAAAAAGGGAGGTTTCTAAACTAAAGGAATTTTTATGAACGAAGGAAATAGGGAAGGTCAATTAGAGTCAGCGGTTAATAGGAAGCCTATTATTGTAGAAATAGGCCCGGCGGGGCAATATGGTTCCGGTACGCCCGCCTCTCATTTTTCGAGGCGGGTTAGAGATAATATTGACCAAGGAGCATTGTATATCGGAGTTGATTCTAAAGAAGAAGACTTGAAAAAATTTATGCAGTCTCAGACTTTAGAATATGATGTCCAACAAGCATTAGTTGGCGATATGGCGCATTTACCTCTAGCAGATGAGAGCGCCGATGAGGTTTGGCTGATTAATGTATTTGGCAATCTAGACATACGTCCTGAAGTAACAGCAGATGGAACAAGAACTTGGAGAATAAATATGCAGCAGTTTTACAGAGAATTAGCCAGGGTATTGAAAAGACAAGGAGAGATAATAATAGGGGAGTTAGGGCACCCTGTGGGTGGAATTGGAGCCACTGATTACTTAAAAAATGTAGATTTTGAGCAGTTTGGTTTAGAAAAACATTTATATATAGGAGAAAACCTTGTTGAGGCTTGTAAGAAACTTGGGATAACGGAAAAATTAAGGGAAATAATAAAGGAAGGCCGGCATTCTGATAATTTGGAGCCTTTCTTTATTCTTCTAAACAAACGGTAATGAAAATCGCCATAGACCTTAGAAGCCTGTCCAGCGGCACGGTGAGCGGGGTGGAGAATTACTGCATGAATTTGGTGGAAAGCTTGCTGCTGCTTGACAGGCAAAACCAGTATTTATTGTTTTATAATTCCATACGGGCAAAGCAATTGCCCGATTTTCACTATGTTAATTCCACAATAAAGCAAAGCCGCATTCCGAGTAAAATTTTAAATTTGGCTTTTAAATTTAATTTGACACAAATTGAAAAGTTTACAGGTGAGTGTGATTGGTTATTTATGCCCAACTTAAACCAGTTCAACATCGGCCCAAATACAAAACTAGCGATTACCGTTCACGACTTATCACCGGTAGTGACTCCGGAATTTTACAATTTGAAAAGAAAGATCTGGCATAAATTTTTAAATTATAAAAAGGCTTTTGAGCGCGCCAATACACTGTTTGCGGTTTCTGAATACACCAAAGATGATCTGATTAGAATTTTCAATATAAGCGCAAAAAAAATTAAAGTTGTCTCTCCAGGAATAAACCGCGCAGCGTTTAACCAGGGTATCTTAATAAACAATCAGAGGCTGGTTAGGAATCTTTATGGCCTGCCGGGTGATTTTATTTTGTTTTTAAATACCATAGAGCCGAGAAAAAATCTAGCGGGGGTAATCAGCGCTTTTGAAAAAATTAAATCCCCGGCTTCTTTAGTCATTGCAGGCCGCTTAGGATGGAAATACAAAAAAGACTTCAAGCTCATAGAAAGCAGCAAAAAGTCTGCTAAAATAAAATATATAGGCTACGTTTCAGAAGAACATAAGCCGGCCTTAATTAAAATGGCTAAAATTTTGGTTTACCCAAGTTTTTATGAAGGCTTTGGTTTCCAGCCGCTTGAAGCCATGGCCGTAGGCACGCCTGTAGTAGTTAGTTACTTAACTTCTTTGCCGGAAATGGCCGGGGGTGCCGGGCTTTTGGTTGACCCATATAATTCAAATAGTCTAGCAAGTGCCATTGATCAGATTTTAACTAATGAAAAATTAAGGGAGTCGTTAATTCAAAAGGGTTTTGCCCAAGCGGAAAAATTTAATTGGCAAAAGACAGCGGAAGAAGTATTAGATTCTTTTAAAGTATTATGAACATCGGATTAGATTTAAGGCTTTTTGGCTACCAACACGGCGGGATTGGCCGCTATTCTAGGGAGCTTTTCCCCAGGGTTTTGGAATTGGACGGGCAAAATATAGGTCCTTCTGAGGAGGGCACTGAGCCTATATTAGCTCCTCGGCTCGGAAACTTATCCGCCGAAGACGGAAAGTTTCGCTCGCCCTACGTCGCGAATAAATATTTTTTGTTTGTAAACCAAAGGGCCGCTTTAGAGGGAGACTTGGAGGTTTTTAAAGCTTTTGGTAACGCGGAAATTGTAACAACTAAAATCCGCCATTATTCCTTAGGCGAACAGTTGGGTTTTTACAAAGTTTTGAACAAATATAATTTAGACCTTGTCCATTTCCCCAATTTTAACGTGCCGATTTTGTATAAAAAGCCTTTTGTGGTAACTATTCACGATATGGTACACCACAAGATTGGCGGCGCAAAAAAAAGCCATTTTTTGCATTTTGTGGCTTACAAAAAAGTTATCAAAAATGCCGCCCAAAAAGCGCAAAAAATCATTACGGTTTCCCAGGCCTCAAAAAAAGATATCGCCCGTTTTTTGCAAATCAGCTTCGATAAAATACAGGTCATATATGAAGGCAACTCACTTAATCCCGAGATCAGCGGAAGTTTGGCAGAAAAAGTCAAAAAGAGTTATTTGATAACCAGGCCTTACTTTTTATTTGTTGGAATTTTGGAGCGCAAGAAAAACTTGGTAAATTTAACCCGTGGGTTTGACTATTTTTTGCAAAAATATAAAGCCGGCATGGATATGGTTGTTGTGGGTAAAAGTGATTCACATTACCCCGAGATAAAACACAAAGCTTTAGACATAAAACACTCTGGGCGTTTGGTATTTACCGGAGCCGTAGATGATTGGGAATTGCGGGCTTTGTATAAGGGTGCCTATGCTTTTGTTTCGGCTTCCCTACACGAGGGTTTTGGCTTACCCGGTGTGGAGGCTTTGGGTTTTGGCTTACCGCTTTTAGTATCAAACATTCCGGTATTCAACGAAATTTACGATAACGCGGCAATTTATTTTAACCCATTGGATCCCGAGGACATTGGAGAAAAGATGCACCTGCTAGTGCGCGATCGCCAATTTTATCAACAGCTCCAGCAAAAGAGCTTTGAAAGATCATTATTGTTTGATTGGGGAAAAGCGGCATCGGAAACGCTGGAGGTTTACCGCAGATGTTTAAATGCTAAAATGTTAATATGAAGATTTTATTAACCGGCGGTGGTACCGGAGGTACCGTATCACCCCTGCTGGCCATCGCGCAACATATTTTAAAAACTCATCCAAAGGCGGAGTTTTTGTTGGTAGGCACGAAAAACGGGCCTGAAAAAATGATGGCCAAAAACGCAGGGATAAATTTTATTGCCATAACTTCAGGCAAATGGCGCCGATATTTTTCCTGGAAGAATTTTGCCGCTCCGTTTCAAACGCTTGCGGGGTTTTCCCAAAGCTTTAAGGTTTTAAGGTCATTTCGGCCCGATTGTGTTTTTGGTACAGGCAGCTTTATCCAGGTGCCGGTTGTTTGGGCGGCCTGGTTTTTAAAAATTCCCGCGGTTTTACATCAACAGGATCTTGCTCCAAGCCTGGCCAATAAGCTCTGCGAACTTTGCGCTTCAAAAATTACCGTAACTTTCCCCGAAAGCGCTAAAAATTTTTCCACTGGTTTAGGCATATTTTATAAAAGGCGCTCGGGCGATAAAATAACGGTAACCGGTAACCCGTTCCGCGAAGAGTTAAGGGCATACGATAAGGCGGCCGCGCAAAAATTTTTTCATCTTAAGGCGGATTTGCCGACTTTGCTGGTTTTGGGCGGTGGCACCGGCGCGGAATTCCTAAATAATTTAATTTTAGATAGCTTGCCCAACTTGTCCAAAGTAGTCCAGATTATCCATTCTACGGGCAAAGAAAAATTTAAGGCTAAAACCGCAGAAAATTACTGTCCTTATGGGTTCATCCAAAACATGGCCCTAGCTTACGCCGCCGCTGATATTGTCCTTGCCCGCGCTGGACTGTCCACCCTTACGGAATTGTCAAATTTAAAAAAATTAAGTATAATTGTCCCCATGCCGCAAAGCCACCAAGAACTTAACGGCCTTTTACTAATGCGCCTAGAAGCCGCCATAGTCGTCAGCCAAAAACGGATGACTCCGGAAGGTTTGGTGGGACTTATTAGGAAACTTTTGTTTGCACAAGAGGCGCAAGATATTTTAAAGCACAATATAGGCAAAATAATGCCCCACGAAGCTAATGAAAAAATCAGCGAGATAATCCTTAAACTGACGGAGAAACCTTGATGGAAAAATCAATTAATCCAACTTTAGGTTTGGCATTCAGCGGCAGCGGCAACCGCACTACTTTTTATATCGGATTCTTGGAAGTTTTAAACGAAGCCGGGATTAAAGTTGATTATATTTCTGCCTGTAGCGGCGGGTCATTGGTTGCCGCCGCTTACGCCTGCGGCGTTTTGCCGGAGATGAAAAAAATGGTTTTGGAAATGAACTTTAAAGATTTTAAGGCCATAATGACTAAAGATAAGGGCAAGGGTGGGCTGTATAAATTGGATTATTTGGAAGACATCCTAAATGAGAAATTTACCAAAGGCCGGCGCTTTGATGAAGTTAGGCCGATAATGGTGTTTACGGCGGTGGATATTGAAAACGGGGAGCTGGTGGATTTATGTATGGGTGACATTGCCCGCGCCGCGAGGATTTCCTGCACCACCCCGGGACTTTTTGAATCTGTAAAATGGGGAAACAGGGTTTTGGTGGACGGCGGAGTTTTATCCGTTGTGCCGGTACTGAGCTTAAAGAAATTTTCACCTGATATCAGCATAAGCCTGAATTTGGCGCTGACACGAAATATTTTTACTGGCGCGCAAATGAACGCAAAAAAAATGGTGAATACTTTTAAGAAGTTTCTACTATTTCATGAAATTTCAGAACTGTTAAAAAACTTATGGCCGGAAGGCTACGGGGACAGCTTTGAGCAAAGCCCAAAGTTATTCAGTGTGCTGGGTAAAAGTTTAGACCTGGCAATTTACGCCAATAAACGTTATCTGGACGATGATGGTTGCGATTTAAAAATAACCCCGGATTTTAAAAATTTTAATCGCTTTGATTTAAGCTCAGAAATTATGCAAAAATATTACGAAATCGGCAGGCAGGTCGCGGAAGAAAATTTGCCGAAAATAGAAGACCTGATAAGAGCGAAATTGTATGCTTAACGATTTAAAAAATATCTTAAAACCAAACGCCAGCCTTTATTTTGTCGGCATAGGCGGCATTGCCATGTCCGCAGTTGCCAGTATTGCCAAAAAATCCGGTTTTGAAGTCACTGGGAGCGACAGCAAGGGAGTTTATTCTCCGGCCAAGGATGTTTTGGACAAATCCAAAATAAAATATTTTTTGGGCTACAGCCAAGAGCAGGTAAAAGCATCCTACGCGGATTTATTTATATTGTCCGCCGGAGAAACTTTGGAAAATCCGGAAGTTAAATATATTTACGATAAAGGTTTACCCCATGTCGGTTTCGCCGAGCTGCTTTACCATCTAGCCAAAGGAAAATTGCGGGTGGTTGTGGCCGGTACACACGGGAAATCCACCACCGCGGGGCTCTTAGGGCATTTATTTAAGAACCAAGACGATAGTTCCTTTATGGTTGGCGCGGTTTTGCAAAATTACCAAACAAATTTTTATTTAGGCCACGGGCATTATTTTGTTTTTGAAGGCGATGAATACAAAGAAGAATTCGACGACCCCGCACCCAAGTTCCAGTATTACCACCCCGATATTTTGGTTTTAACAAATTTGGAATACGACCACCCGGATTTATTTCCGGATTTTGAATCATTGGAACAGGAATTTCGCCTTTTAATAGAAAAAATGCCGGAAGACGGACTGATTGTTTATAATGCCGACGACGCCGCGCTAACTCGTCTGGTTCTCAAATCAAATATTAGCTCCGTAGGTTATGGTATGGAGAATGGAGCTGTTTTTAAAGCAGAGCAAATCCAATACGGCGACTTTACGACAATCGAGGTTTTAAATAAATTTTCCAAAAATATTTCCAGCAGCCCGCTTGGCCGAACCGAGCAATATAAAATCCAATTGCCAGGGGAAATTAACGTTTATAATGCTCTTGCGGCCATAGCCGCTTTGCGATGTTTAGGCTTCACTCAGGAACAAATCGCGCTGGATTTATTAACTTATCAAGGCGTAAAACGGCGTTTCGAGCTTGTGGGTATAAAAAAGGGCATTACCATAATTGACGATTACGCCCACCATCCGACCGCTGTTAGGGAAACCTTAGATGCTGCCCGTTTGCGCTTTCCTAAAGCCAAAATTTGGGCTGTATTTGAGCCACATACCTTTAGCCGTACCCAAGCTACTTTGCCAGAACTTGCCAAATCTTTTGATGCCGCCGCCGAGGTTTTAATATCTGAGATTTATCCCGCCCGCGAAAGCGCCAAGGAAGCAACAATTAATTCACAGAAAGTGATTAAGGCAATTAAAAACCATAACTCCAAATTCCAAATTCATAATTCAATAAAATTGGTTCAGAATAAAGAACAGGCCTTAAAAATATTGAAAAATAATTTAAAAGCAACAGACGTAGTTATAATAATGGCCGTGGGCAGCTTTAACCGTTTAGCCTATGAATTAAAAGAGTCTCTGTGATATGCAAATTAAGGAAAATGAACTATTAGCCCCATATACCACATTTAAAATTGGCGGGCCGGCCAGGTGGTTTTGTGTTGCAAAAAATCAATCTGACGTTTTGCAAGCTTTTGAATTTGCCAAAGAAAAAGGGATTAAGACTTTTGTTTTGGGGGGTGGCAGCAATATTTTGGTTAGTGATGAAGGATTTGACGGGTTGGTAATAAAGATTGTAAACAAAGGCATGGAAATTTTATTGCAAGATAGAAACCAAATATTAATTAAAGTCGCTTCCGGCGAAGTTTGGGACGAAGTAGTAAAATTTGTCGTGGAAAATAATTGGTGGGGGATAGAGAATTTGTCCCATATTCCCGGCTCAACCGGTGCTATTGCCGTGCAAAACGTGGGCGCTTACGGACAGGAGGCCAGCCGGGTTATTGAATCAGTTATGGCTTTTGACAAAGAAACCCAAAACATCGAAAATTTTAAAAATAGCGGTTGCGGCTTTGGTTATCGGCAAAGCATTTTTAATTCCTCGAGAAAGGAGAAATATATAATTTTTAATATTACTTTTAGATTGTCTAAGACTGGAAATCCAAATTTAGAATACCGCGATCTGAAAGCAAAATTTGACGGCAAAAACCCGTCGCTTGGTGAAATTAGACGGGCGATAATTGAAATTCGGGATAAAAAGTTTCCTTTTCCTGTTGAGGCAAAAAACGGCAATGCCGGATCATTTTTCAAAAATCCGGTTTTAAATCCTGATGGATATCGGCAGCTGCATGCTAAAGTTACTGCCGAGTTTGGCAAGCGGGCGTCAGATGGCTTGGATAAATGGAAGTTTGACGATAAAAGACAGGTCAAAGTACCAGCCGCCTATTTAATAGAATTATGCGGCTTAAAGGATATGCAAAGCGGGGGTGCGGCAATAAATAAAAACCAGCCTTTGGTAATAATCAATCAAACCGGAAAGGCCACCGCCCAAGATGTTTTAAATTTAGCCGACCAAGTCAGGCAAACGGTATTAACAAAGACCGGAATTGAACTTAGGTTTGAGCCTGAATTGGTTGGGTTTTAGAGAGTGGCCTAAAAAATATGATATAATTTAGAAGTAAAAGATCTGCGTTTATCCGCGTAGCAGATCCGCGAGAATATCCGCGTTTCATGAATATCAATATCAAAGCTACTAACACAACCCTTACGCCTTCAATAAAGAGTTACATTGAAGAAAAATTAGATGCGATCGCAAAATTTATCCGGCCGGAAGACAAAATCCGTATAGAGATAGAGGTTGATAAAAAACGCGCCAAGGAGCCGCATTTTAGAGCGGAAATAGATATCCAGCCGCGCGGGCATTATGCCCAAGCGCGGGGATTAGATGTTTACGCCGCACTTGACTTGGTAATCCCGAAAATTAAGGAGCAACTAACTCGCCAAAAAGACAAACAGGTTAGTTTAAGGCGCAGGCGGACCAAGATACATTAAGTTATAATGACCTCCTCCCGGGGCTAAAGCCAGGGGGGTCCTCCTAAACAAAAAGGGGCATCCTTTTGTAAAAGGATGCCCCTTTTTTGCTTTATAATAACCTATTTTGAATAATACTTTTTGAGAACTTTAGCGAATCCGCCGTTTTTATTCATCATTTCTCTTGAACCCCGCGTTACCGTGGATACGCTGACTTTTAAATTTTTGGCAATATCCCTGTGCGGCACGCCTTTTTGCAGTTGCTTGACTATTTGCCATCTCACAGCCAGGTCTTTATATTCGGCGGGGGAGAGTAGGTCAAACAACAATTCGTGCATTAAGCCTTTGCTTTTTGCTGATTTTTTAAGCAAACCCTCAAGCTCAACGCCGTATTTATGAATATATCGCATAATCGTAGCATTAATGTACTAGTACATTAACACGTTACAAATTTTGTTTCAAGAGGTTGTGGATAACCTAGAATATGATAAAAGTCGCCAAAAAATCAGTGTATTAGTGTACTAGTACGCTAGTTGACAAAAGATTGGTTTAGGTGTATCATTGGGCTATGAAAGATATAAAGAATCAATTAGACAATGTTTCCTGGTGGAAGGTATTGCCCTAAAGCAAAGCCCTAGTTCAGTGCGCCTATACGCACCTAAGGCTTTGCCGAAGGTGTTTTTTATTTGCACTGACACCGCTTCCTTTGGGCTTGGGCCGCTTTGCCAGCGCAAATACAAAAGGCGGACGGCAAGAGCGCTTGGGTACTCGTCCGCGAGAAAGAAGGGAAAATGGTACAAGAAACTTTTTTCAGGCTTTTGCTAGAACTCCTTAGCAAATTTCTGAAACAGATCAGGTATAACCAGGAAAGGTCCAGGTCTGGATGCACAGGTGAAAATACCGCAACAAACTTCGTCGCGGCTCTGGAAAGGCTTGCGGCCGATCATCAGGTGACAGGGATAACTGTATGTGTAGCGACTGGAGACGGGCAGATTCAGTTTGCAGTTAATCCATACGCTTTCGACCCATTTTGCATACAGGTAGATGCCTGTGGTCTTGCTTTCGCCCAAATCTTTGACAAGTGCGATGCCCATGTAAGAATGAGAGAAAACAGATCAAGCCTGTTTTGAAATGGCAAGGTCTTGGCGGCGGAAATATATAAATTTCCGCCGCCAGAAAATAATTTAATTAGCTTTGTTCTGGTGATTGTTTGTTGATAAAAAATGCGGCCGCATTTTATACTAACAGCCACCAGCACAAATTCCAAGTTGGGGTACAAGCGGCTGGGCTTGCCCAAACAGACCGGAGGGTCTATGTCAACACAATCGTGGTTTCATGCGACTTTTAGCGTTAGAGAAAAACTCGGCCCCGCCCCAGAAGGGGCAGATGGCTGGGTCAGCAATATCGTGGACGGGGTTCTGCATCTGGTATTGAGCTACCAAGGTGGAAACGTAGGCACAAGGCACTTTGGCCGGATCCTAGCGACTCAAGCGGACAAGTTTCTTGATCGTAACGGCCAATCCGACAACGACCCCTTCCTTCCCGCTGGAGGCGGTTTTCAGCCTCAGGGGGGATTCTGAAACACCGTTGGCCGGCTGTCGCAAAACCATGGCAGTGGCTTTTCCGCCCACAACGGGCAGCGTTGCCACCTGCCACAACCCGGGAGGCGAAATACATTTTCGCCTCCTCCCACCTACTTGACAATCTTTATCAATTTGCTAAAATAATATAAATGATTAAATTAACACAAAATTTCTGGTTTTATTTTACGCCGGGCGTTGAGCTTGGAAATTTTGAGTTGATTAACGATGATTTAAAACCTTAAAGTACTTGGATACATATCAACTTAAGACTCCCGATCTCGACGCGAGACGGGATTTTTTGTTTGTCCACGCGAGTGTTTGCGGACAAACCGGCATCAATATCTGATAGGGGGATATCATAAATGGCAAACTGCAAATGCGGAGCCGAACGTGAACCAAGTGGGGTCTGCTCAGACCCCAAATGTTATCTGGATTGCCCACCTTTCCCTCTGGCTGAAACTTTGAGGCCGAAGGAGGCGGGGTTCAGAGTCACAGACGAAACCATGCTTGCTGCTTGGCTTGCCGCAACAAAAGAGAATCAAGTCTGGCCAAAATAGAGCATCGGCGGGGAGAAAGGTACGAAAGACATCAACCCTCATACCACTCCCCGCAACAACCCTATTTTTCGTCCAAAAAGGGCTTTTTTATTTTGCCTAACTCTGTTATAATAAATACTAATGACAAAAATTTAAAAAATAATAAAAATGACAAAAATATTGAATCCGCCATTTTTGTTCAATTTTGTCATTCATGTCATTTTTGCTCATTAACCTTATGTCTTTTTTAACAAACTTTTTTAGCGGCGACAAAAATCCTTTGGAAAAATATTCCAAACAGCTGGATTTGGTCAATCAATATAAAGATGAAGTTGCGGGGCTCTCCCAAGAAGCGATGAAAGAAGAGATCGCAAATTTTAGGACGGAAATTGCCAAACTGGAAACTGATAAAGAAATTTTCGCCCGGCTTAAAGAAATCGCGCCGAGGGTTTTTGCGCTAGTACGAGAAGCCGCGAAAAGATCCATCTCCCAATTCCACTACGACGTTCAGGTAGCCGGCGGTTTTGCGCTGGCTGAGGGAAAAATCGCGGAAATGAAGACCGGTGAAGGTAAGACTTTAGCCGCGACTTTGCCACTAGTGCTTTACGCTTTGGCAGGCAAAGGCTCGCATTTAGTTACAGTTAACGACTATTTGGCCCGTTGGCAGGCCAGCTTAATGGGGCAGATTTATCATTATTTGGGACTTTCTGTTGCTTCCATTCAGCACGAGGCGTCATTTTTATACGATCCCGAATATAAACCCGAGCAGGAAGAAATAGATAAGTTGCAAGGTGAAACCCAAGGTTTGGTTTTAGATGTTAAGCACATGCGGCCAATTTCCAGAAGAGAAGCTTACGCGGCGGATATTACCTACGGCACCAATAACGAATTCGGTTTTGATTATTTGCGCGATAATATGGTGCAAAACATCAACCAGCTTGTCCAGCGGGATTTATTTTACGCGATTGTGGACGAGGTGGACTCAATTCTTATTGATGAAGCGCGCACGCCTTTAATCATCAGCATGCCGGATACCGAGCCGACCAGCCAATATTACGATTTTGCCCGCATGGTTGACCGTTTGGAAGAAGAAAAAGATTACACCGTGGATGAAAAGCATAAAGCCGCAAGCTTGACGGACGAAGGCATAAACAAAATAGAGGCCGTTTTAAAAATTCCGAATATTTACGACACGTCCAAAGGTGTAACCACCATCCACCATATTGAGCAGGCTGTGCGCGCCCGTGGCCTGTTTAAGAAAGACCGCGATTATGTGGTGCGCGAAGGGGAAATTATTATTGTGGACGAATTCACCGGGCGGTTAATGTTTGGCCGCCGATACAGTGAGGGCTTGCATCAGGCCATTGAAGCCAAGGAAGGCGTAAAAATCCAGGCAGAAAGCAAGACCTTGGCCACCATCACTTTCCAGAATTTGTTTAGATTGTATAAAAAACTTTCCGGTATGACCGGTACGGCCAAAACCGAGGAAGAAGAATTTTTCAAAATTTACCAGCTTACCGTTGAACAAATCCCTACCAACAAGCCGATGATCCGGGAAGACAGTCCGGATGTGGTTTATAAAACCGAAACCGCCAAGTTTAACGCTATTGCCCGGGAAATAAAAGAGAGGCACAAAAAAGGGCAGCCGATACTAATAGGCACAGTAAGCATCGCCAAAAACGAAATGCTGGCCGAGGTGCTAAAAAAAGAGGGCTTGCAGTTTGAACTCTTAAACGCCAAAAACCACGAACGCGAAGCGCACATTATTTCCCAGGCCGGCCGCTTGGGGCAAATTACCTTGGCAACCAATATTGCCGGGCGCGGCGTAGACATTATTTTGGGCGGCAACCCTCCGGACCTTGAGGAACAGAAGGCCGTAATCCAGGCCGGAGGACTTCACATTTTGGGCACGGAACGGCACGAATCCCGCCGCATAGACAACCAGTTAAGGGGCCGCAGTGGGCGCCAGGGCGACCCGGGTTCTTCCCAATTTTTTGTTTCTATGGAAGATGATTTAATGCGCCTGTTCGGCGGCGAACGGATGAAATCGCTAATGACGACTTTGGGCTTACCAGATGAACAGCCTATAGAAGCCAAAATGGTTTCGCGCAGTATTGAATCTGCCCAAAAGAAAATAGAAGGCCTAAACTTTGATACCAGAAAACACGTTTTGGAATTTGACGACGTTTTAAACCACCAGCGCAACCATATTTACAAAAAGCGACGTGTATATTTAGGAATTGAATCGATTAAGCAGCTGGAAAAGAAAACCGATGATAACGAAGGTGAATCGGAAGAAATTAAAGACAAACAAATTGACCTTAAAACCGAAATTCTTGGCTTAGTTCGTAACGAACTTACCGAATTAGTAGAGTTTAATTTAAATGTAGTGGATGAAAACGGCAACGAACAACGAGATTGGAATAATTTGTTTAAAGCGGCAAATACTATAATTCCAGTAACGCCGGAGTTGCAAAAAAGGGCCAAAGCGGAATACGAAAACGCCGCGGACCAGGATTTTGCCGTGGCTGACACGTTCTATAAATCCGCCGTGGATATGTGGGAAGCCAAAGAAAAGGAGCTTGGTAAAGAAATTTTTGAAGGCGCCCAGCGTTTTGTTGCCCTGCAGGCTTTGGATAATTTATGGATGGAGCATTTGGATACCATGGACCATTTGCGCGATTCGGTCAGATTACGCGGTTACGGCCAGCGCGACCCGTTGGTGGAGTACAAAAAAGAAGGTTACCAAATGTTCCAGACTTTGCTAAAAGAAATTAACAAGCAAATTGTTAACAGCATTTTCCATATTTCGGTAAACGTCCAGCCGCAGCAGCAAAATCAGAATTTGCCAAATAATATGATAACTAATTTATCCGATGGCTCATCAGCACCAGGCAAATCATCGTCTGACTCCAAGTACGCTAACGTCGGCCGTAACGACCGCTGTCCTTGCGGCAGCGGAAAAAAATTCAAGAAGTGCCATGGGAAAAACGTATAGTTTTTTAAAGACTGAATTTCTGTTACCGACGCTCCTGTTTATTTTGTTTGAAACGCTTGATAGTTATATCACAATTATAGGCACACAGGGAGGCAACCAGAATTTTGAAGGTGATTTTATAGTGATATGGTTATGGCAGAGGCTGGGACAATATTATTGGACATTGACCTTTATTTGGGTTCCTGTGGCGATTTTTATCGGACTGGCATTTTTTAGATTTATTGACAGGAAAATAGCTCTTATGTGGATGTATTCAGTTGGTTTTTCACACTTGCTTGGTTTTCTAACATGGACCCATTACGATATAATTAACCGGTTTACCGCAAGTCTAACCAATAACCAGTCGGTGGGGGTACTATTTTTCGCAGCGTTTTTGTTAGGCGTATCCGCGACTTTTATCCACATAAAAATTAAGCCAAAATTAATTATTCATTAGGAGAAATAATGCCCAACGATTATCTGAAAAAAGAACCGTCTAAAACCGAAAAATTTATGTATGAACTGGCGGTACACCAGCAGCAGCTGGAAAACCAGACTTTTTCCAATTCCATGACCGTTTTAGCGGTGGCTTTGGCTTTGGGGGCGGACGCGCAAAAAATTGCCAAGTTCTTAACAACCGATGAAGAAAAAATCAAGGAATTTGGTAAAAGCATAAATGAAGCCATAGCCAAGTTCAAACCCGCAAAAGAAGAAACGAAAAAGGCAGAATAATTTTGCTTTGAAACAATGGGCACCATTGGATTAAGGCATTGTTCAGACCAATGGTGCCCATTGTTAGCCCTAACTCAAAAAAGTATGTTAAAGTTTATTACCGGCAATAGAACAAAGTTTAAAGAAGTGGCTGTGGTGCTGGCGCCTGTTAAAATTAGGCAGGTTAACATTGATTTAACTGAAATCCAGGAGCTGGATCCGCGAAAAATCATTGAACATAAATTGCGGGAGGCACTTAAGCACCAAAAGGGCGAGTTTATTATTGACGACAGCTCTTTATATCTAAAATGTTTTGGCTACAAATTGCCGGGACCACTGGTAAAATGGTTTAACGATACAATCGAAAGCAACGGCTACGCGGAATTAGTAAAATCTATGGGGGAGAACCGGGCTAAAGCCAAAACGATTATCGGTTACGCTAAAAACTCCAAATCTATTTTGTTTTTTGAAGGTAGTTTAAGCGGTAAAATTGTTGCGCCAAGGGGAAAATATAATTTTGGCTACGATCCGATTTTTGTGCCTTACGGAAAACGCGAAACTTTATCGGTAATCAAAGCTAAGGGTAATTTTGCATCCAGCCCGAGAGGAATCGCGGTTTTGAAGTTAAAAAAATACTTGAAAAGCAAATCACATTAGTTAACGGCCGTAATTTAATGTGATTAAACTGTTTTCAGGAATAGACCTATGAAAAATGTCAGATTGCAAACGCACGTCAAGCCGGAAAGATATCAGCTTACCATAAAACCCGACTTGAAAGGGTTTGTTTTTGAAGGTGAAGAGGTTATAAATTTGTCTTTAGGGAAACCAGTGCGCGAAATAACCCTTCACGCCAAGGAGTTAAGTATAACTAATGTAAAATTCCAAATTTCTAATTTCAAATTTCCAATAAAAAGCATCAAATACAACCAGAAAGCCGAAACGGCTACTTTTAGCTTCGGGCAAACTTTGCCTAAAGGCAAGGGGGAACTAAGATTGAAGTTTAAGGGAATTCTAAATGATAAAATGCGCGGGTTTTACAGAAGCAAGTATACACACAACGGCAAGGAAAAACATATTGCCACGACGCAATTTGAGGCCACAGATGCCCGCATGGCCTTCCCTTGCTTTGACGAACCAGCGCACAAAGCGGTATTTGACATAACGCTGATAGTGCCAAAAGGTTTGGCGGCGATTTCCAATACAATTGAGTCGGAGATTATAGAACATGAAAGCGGCTACAACATAGTAAAATTCCAACCCACGCCAAAAATGTCAACTTATTTGGTGGCTTTTATAATCGGAGATTTTGAATTTATACAAGGCAAAACCAAAGACGGCGTTTTGGTTAGAGTTTTCGTCACGCCGGGCAAAAAACATCAGGCCAAATTCGCTTTAAATACCGCTATCCGCTGTTTGGAATTCTACAACGAATATTTTGGGATTTCTTATCCTTTGCCGGCCTTGGACTTGATTGCCATCCCGGATTTCAGCCACGGCGCCATGGAAAACTGGGGCGCGGTCACTTACCGTGAATCCGCTTTACTGACAGATCCGGAAAACTCGTCGGCCTCAAATAAGCAGTGGGTGGCTTTGGTTATCGCCCACGAACTGGCGCACCAGTGGTTCGGCAATCTGGTGACTATGCAGTGGTGGACACATTTGTGGTTGAACGAAGGCTTTGCCTCTTACATTGAATACTTAGCCATAGACCATATTTTTCCCAAATGGGATGTCTGGACGCAATTTGCCTATAACGATTTGAGTCCGGCCTTGGAGCTGGACGGCTTAAAAAACACGCACCCAATAGAAGTGGAAGTCCATCACCCGGACGAGATCGGAGAAATTTTTGATGAGATAAGCTACAGCAAAGGCTCAAGCGTCATAAGAATGCTGGCGGGCTTTCTGGGAGAAAAAGATTTTCGTGATGGACTAAGGTATTATTTAAAAAAACATTCCTATCAAAATGCCTCAACCGTGCATCTTTGGAGAGCGTTTGAAAAAATTTCCAAAAAGCCGGTGGCTAAAATAATGCAAAATTGGACGGGCAAAGGCGGATACCCGATAGTGAAAATTGAGACGCTGAAAGACGACAAAAAAAGCTTGGTTGTAAACACAATGCAACAAAGGTTTTTTTCCAGCCCGCTTTCTAAAACCCAGGACAAAACTTTGTGGCAAATCCCAATAAGCAATCTTTCATCTGCGAATAAAAATCGCGGCTCCCATTTTTTGGCTTCAAAAAGGCAAAAGTTTTTTAGCCCCTGCGTCAAGTGGCTTAAAATTAACGCCGGCGAAACGGGTTTTTTCCGTACGCAATACGATGGAAATTTGCTGACAAAATTATCCGGGCCAGTTTTTTCCCAAAAACTCCCGCCAATAGACCGGCTGGGCATAATCCGCGATTTGTTGGCTCTGTCTGAAGCCGGAGAGATGCCTTCCGTAAGGGCACTGGAATTTATGGGCAATTACAAAAATGAAACCGACTATACAGTTTGGGTTGAATTGGCCTCGGGCTTGTCCGATTTAAAAAATTTGCTCTATGGGCAAAAATGCTACGGAGAATTTGAAAAGTTTGCGCGAGAAATATTTACCGGCATTGGCAAAAAATTGGGATGGAAAACCAAAGCCGGAGAGGGTCATACCCGAGGATTGCTCCGAAGTTTGGTTTTAAACCAGTTAATCGGTTATAATTATCAGCCAGCGATAAAGTCGGGAGTGAAAATTTACAAATCGGCAAAAAATATTCCGGCCGATATTAGGGCCGCGGTTTATCATGCTAGGGCCGTAACCGGGACGCAAAACGATTATCGGAAATTTATTAAAAGATACCGAAAAGAAAGCTTAAGCGAAGAAAAAAACAGAATTGGCCGCGCGCTCGGCCAGTTTACTGATATAAAATTGTTAAAAAAATCTTTGAAATTCGCTTTGTCTAGAAATGTGCGCATTCAGGATACGGCGGGAATTTTTGCCGCAGTTTGGGCAAATCCTAAAGGAAAAAAAATTGCCTGGGAGTTTACAAAAAGGAATTGGGCCACCCTGGTTAAACGTTACCCGCCTTCCAGCCACATTTTAAACAGGTTTGTCAAAATGACCGCGGGCCTTACAAACACCCAAGAGGCCAAAGAAGTGTCAACGTTCTTTAAACAGCACAAAGCCCCGGGAGCGAAGCGCGTTATTTTACAGGTTTTGGAAAAAATCTATTCCAATGGCGCGTGGCTCAAGCGCGATTTAAAACATATCGAAACTTGGTTAAATGTTCAAAAACTTTGACGATTTTACAAACTTAAAATACGGAATATCGAAAAAATCCGACGGCGCGATGGAATTGGCGGTCGGAGATTTATCGAAAGCAAATAATCGCCGGGTCTATTTTAACCGTCAAGGGGTAAATGTTTTAAATACAGTTAATGCCGGGATTGTTCATTCTGCCACGGTCCACAAAGTTGGCGGGGACCATCACGGTAAAACAATTTCGGAGACAGACGCTTTGGTAACCGGTGATCATAATTTGTTTCTAACCGTAACCGTAGCCGATTGTTTTCCTGTCTATTTTTACAATCCCGCCTTAAACATCATAGGCCTTGCGCACTCCGGCTGGCGAGGGACTGCGGGCAATATAGTCGGACAGGCAGTCCAAACTATTTCCAATAATCCGACAAATTTATTAGCCGGCATCGGCCCAGGCATCGGCCCTTGCCATTTTGAAATTAAAGATGACGTTTTGAAAAAATTTGCAAGCTATCCGGAAGCCGTAATAAATCGGGGCAACAAACTTTTTGTGGATTTACCGATGATTATCAAAAAACAGCTGGTTGTTGCCGGCTTAAAAAGCCAAAATATTGAAAATTGCGGCAAATGCACTTTTTGCCTAAAAGAAGAGTATTTTTCTTACAGGCGGGATAAGCCAAAAAGTATTGAGACAATGATTGCGTATATCGGGCTACTGTCATAGAGCCATTTTAACATTTTATCATACTACCATTTTACCAGAGGTCAAAAAAACCGAACCGCCAAGATGTTAGAATGTTAATATGCTAACATTGATAAAATTACTTGCGCTGTTGCCAAAATCCTAAAGTTTGCTATAATATCCAAAGTTACTTAATTACCATTTTCCCCATACAAAACCGATTTTAAAAATAACATGCATCCAAAGCTTAAACTTTTTTCTTCACTTTTGGCGATACTGCTCATAGCAGCCGGTGCGGTATGGATAGTATTGCCTCAAGGCAGCAAAATCAGCCTAGAAAGTCTTAAAATACCCTATAGCCAAAACTATAAAATCCATTTGGGTCTGGATTTGCAGGGCGGTAGCCACTTGGTTTATCAGGCCGATTTTAGCGGCATTAAGCCTGCCGACCAAGCCGACGCTTTAAACGCCATTCGCGATACTATTGAAAGGCGCGTCAACAGTTTTGGCGTCAGCGAACCTTTAGTACAGGTTTCCGGAAGCAACCAAATAGTTATAGAGCTTCCCGGCATAAAAGACATCAACGAGGCCATAAATCAAATCGGACAAACTCCGACGCTGGAATTTAAAACCCAAAATCCTAATCCCCAGCCGGTAACCGCATCCGGTACCAGCGTGACTTTAAATGCGGGCGACCAATGGTTATCCACCGGACTTTCGGGCAAACAACTGCAAAAAGCGACTGTAGATTACCAGCAAGGGCAGACTTTGAGCAGCCAGGTTGTCGTGCGGCTTCAGTTTGACAGCGACGGGGCAAAACTTTTTTCACAAATTACTTCTGCTAATGTTGGCAAACCGCTCGCCATCTTTCTCGACGGCCAGCTGCTATCCGCTCCCACAGTGCAAAACGCCATAACTGACGGTACGGCCATAATCACCGGTAATTTTACCGTGCAGCAAGCGAAAGATTTGGCTACCAGACTTAACAGTGGGGCTTTGCCCGTACCTATAAAGCTGATTTCCCAAGAAACCGTCGGTGCGACTTTGGGCAAGGAATCAGTACAAAAATCCGTGGAAGCCGGTATTATTGGTTTAATCCTGATAGTTTTATTTATGATAATCTACTACCGTTTTCCCGGAGTCCTGGCCACTTTTGCCCTGTTGATTTATGCCGTAGTGTCGTTCGCGATTTTTAAAATCGGAATTTCGTTTACCGCCGTGGTGTTAGTCGGATTGTTTTTCTTTTTGGGATTAACGGTCAGCGCCTGGTTCGGGACTTTAGCTTTTTTAAGCTACTTACTGTTGATTTTTCTAAACGGGCTTGCCCCAGTGACCTTAACTTTAGCGGGCATCGCCGGATTTATTTTATCCATCGGCATGGCCGTTGATGCCAATATTTTGATTTTTGAGAGGTTAAAGGAAGAAATCCGTTCTGGCAAGGAAATTCACAAAGCCGTTGAAGAAGGTTTCAAACGGGCCTGGCTTTCCATCCGCGATTCCAATGTTTCCAGCTTAATTACAACCACCATTCTTTATATATTTGGAACTCCTTCCATTAAAGGGTTTGCCGTAACTTTGGGCATCGGTATTTTAATTTCCATGTTTACTGCGATTACCGTTACTAGGACTTTTTTGCGGGTATTTGTAGGTAATAACATTGCCACGCATCCGTGGTTATTCGGAGTAAGTAAAATAAAAGAAGTTTCTAACAGTAAATCTTAACACCAATTAAAATGTTTGACATTTTAAAGTATTACAAATTTTTCTTCTGTGTTTCAGGAATAATTTTGCTTTTCGGGATTGTCTCCCTTTCGGTTTATCATTTGAAGCTCGGCGTAGATTTTAAGGGAGGCAGCCAAGTCCAGCTGCAGTTTAACCAGCCGGTTGATATTACCAAGGTCCAAGATGCCGTAAGATCGCAGAATTTAGGGAATTTTCAGCTACAAACGGCTTCCAATAACGGTTTGATAATTGAGACGGAAAGTTTAAACAAAGACCAGCACGACCAGCTATTGGCTAAAATTCAGTCAACAGTGGGAAATTTTACGGAAACCGAGTATACCACCATTGGCCCGGTCATTGGCAAACAACTGACGCAAAGCGCTTTTTGGCAACTTTTATTCGTTTCTTTAGGAATTGTTTTTTACATCGGCTACGCCTTCCGCAAGGTTACCAAGCCTGTTACTTCCTGGCGATTTGGTTGGGCGGCAGTTATCGCTTTACTCCACGACCTACTTTTTGTTTTGGGAGTTTTCTCTATTTTGGGACATTTTAAAGGCGTAGAAATAGACAGCTTATTTGTCACCGCCATGCTCACAGTCTTGGGCTTTTCTGTCCACGATACCATTGTGGTTTTCGACCGGATTAGAGAAAACTTGAGGGTTTACGCGGGGCAAAGCATTGAGTTTGTGGTTAACCACAGCATCAGCCAAACTTTAGTCAGGTCTTTAAATACCAGCTTAACCGTTTTGTTTGTTTTGCTAAGCTTACTGCTGTTTGGCGGTGAAACCATTAAATATTTTGTCTTTGCCTTATTTATTGGGATTATTGTGGGGACCTACTCATCTATTTTTATCGCAAGCCCTGTGCTTGTGCTTTGGCAAAGGTGGAAAACAAAACAAATATAAAGGGATATTAATTAACGTTAAGATATTGAAATATCCAAAATCTTCCTTATTTAAGGAAGATTTTATTTATCTTAAAACATTTGACAATTAAGCTTATTTTATGCTATACTGATATAAATTAACAATACTTAATAATTCATAACTAAATATCAAAAATTCTGCATAAGTTATGAATTATCTATTATAAATTATCAGTTATTTAACCCTCGACTTCTTCGCTCGGGGTAAAATTTTTAGGAAATTTTATGGGAATCCTAGATACCATAATCCACACCAAGCAAAATGAATCTTTAAGCCGGTTTAAACCTTCCGACGTAGTTAAAGAAATTTTAGATTTACTCAAAGAGCGCGACAGGCGTATTTTAATCCAACGCTACGGCTTGGAAGGCTTCGAGAGCCAAACTTTGGCCGCCATCGGCAAGGAACAAAATTTAACGCGCGAAAGGGTCAGGCAAATTGAGAAGGACCTTTTAAAAAACTTAAAGAAAACCAGCCTTCAAAAAGAAAGTTTTGCTTCAGCGAAAAATTTTTTGCTTGACATTGTCGCCGAACACGGCCGCATTATTGCCGAAGAAAGCCTTTTGATGTATTTGAACATTAACGACGCCAAAGAACGGAACGCGTTAATTTTTATTTTGCATTTAATCGAAGAGCTTGATCACTTCATCCACGAAAATTATAAAAACTCCTGGGTCTCTGTTTTATTCAAACAGGATTTGCTCTCCAGTTTTGTAACCGAAAGCAAAAAAATTATAAGTGAAAAAAATACCCCGCTCCCGGCCGCGGAATTTTTGGAACATTTCAAGCAGACACAATTTTATAAGCAAAACCAGGCCGAACTTTCCGACCGCATAATTTTAAATTATTTGGAACTCACTGTAGAGATTGAAAAAAACGTTTTTGGCCACTGGGGGCTGAGCTTGTGGAAAGAAGTTAGGCCAAAAGACGTCGGCGATAAAGCTTTCCTGGTAATGAAGCACCACAAGAGCCCGGAGCATTATTCTACGATTACCGATATGATTAATAAAGCCGGGTTTGACGAGCGCAAGGCTTACAAAGAGACCGTGCATAATGAGTTAATTAAGGACCAAAGGTTTATTTTAATCGGCCGCGGAATTTACGCGCTTTCCGAATGGGGCTACAAGCCGGGCGTGGTGGCGGAAGTAATAGTGGAAATTTTAAAGCAATCAGACCAGCCGCTGAGCAAAGAAAAGATTATTGAAGAGGTATTAAAACGCAGGATGGTAAAAAAGAATACTATTTTAGTCGGACTTTCAAATAAAAAGCTTTTCCAGAAGGTCGGAAAAAATTCTTACGCATTAGCATAGTAATCGCGAACATACAAAATCAAGTAATATACAAAAAGCAAACCGGTCATTTTGGGCACCAACTAAAGCTACCGTAATTAAGATTGCTTTGCAAATTGTGGCGGTCTTATAAAAACGGTTCGTATATTAATACCAATTTGTATATTCGCGAATAGTATTTGAAACACAAATGGAAGTTTTAACAAGCATATTGCCGAATTTCAGAGAAGTTTTCCATATAGCCTTTTTGGTAATAGTTACCTATTACGGATGGGTGCTTTTTGTTTTAGGGCTTGTTTATATGCTTTATTTTGAATATTTGGAAGAAATCCAGGCACAATATGTTAAAGCTACCGAGTGGGTATTCCTACATATTTTAGTGCCAAAGGAAAATACAGTAAGCACGTTGGGGGTGGAAAATATTTTTGCCCAAATGCACGCGCTTCACAGAAGCCTAACTTGGCATGAAAAGTATGTTGAGGGGAAATTCCAATTGTGGTATTCCCTGGAAATAGTCAGTTTGGGCGGTGTAGTATCTTTTATTTTAAGAGTACCGAAGCGTTCCCAGCATCTGGTTGAATCCGCTTTTTACGCCCAATACCCGAGTGCCGAAATCCATGAGGTATCGGATTACATGGAAAACTTCAAATTGGACCCTTACAATGACGATAACCAGTACGATTTTTTCGGAACAGAATGGAAAATGGCCCAGGATAGCGTTATCCCCATAAAAACCTATAAAGAGTTTGAACATCCTTCGGCCGAAGAAAAAATTATAGACCCGCTTGCCAATCTGATTGAAACCATGGAGCGGGTTAAGCCGCACGAATTTTTATCGTTGCAAATCCTCATCCAGCCTATCCAAAATGACGAATGGGAAGAGCGAGCCGTAAAAAAAATAAAAGAGCTGACTGGCGAGGAAATTCCGCACGAAGCTTCAATCTTAGGCTTTTTCCTAAGGCCGCTTCACTGGTTTGCCGGTTTTAATTACAAAGAAACCTTTTTTGGTTCCCATGGTGGCCACGCCGAGCAGGAAAACAAACCCAGGAATAACTGGCTGAACATGAGCGAAGGGGAAAAGGGGCGCGTGACTCTAATTGAAAATAAAATTAACAAGGCCTGTTATAATACCAAAATAAGATTATTGTACATGGCGCCCAAGGCCGAATATGACAAAGGCAGGCGTTTTGAACTAATCGGCGCGCTTAGGCATTTTAGCCCTGGTGGCGGGGCCGGGATGCACAACACGCTTAAGGTTGACTCGCATATCTGGACAAAGGTAGATCCATACTTTTCCGAGGCTTTGGAAGCGTACTTTTTGGACAGAATTACAAAGTACAGAAAATATTGGTTTTTACGGGGCTACAAAAACCGCAGTATTTACGTCGGATCACCGAAGTTTTTACTGAGTACGGAAGAACTTGCCACGTTATTCCATTTCCCGATTACTTTTGAAACCACGGTAGCGCCAGCCCAAGTGCAGGCCATAGCCAGTAAAACCGCCAGGCCACCGGCAGACTTGCCGATTGCCCAGACCGAGTAATTGCTTAAAACTTTCTTTACCAACTACTAATTTTACGAATATACCAATGTTCGTTCTCAGAAGTTAGTATATTAGTATCGATTCGTAGTTAGTAAAGTCAGTAATTAAAAAATGGATAACGACGAAAACAGAATTACAATTTTTGCCAAAACCAACTTCCGCAACAAGGAAGTGCCTTTTGGCATTAAAACCGACGACCGCCGCCGCCATATGTATTTAATCGGGAAAACCGGCATGGGCAAAACCACGCTTATGGAAAATATGGTCATTCAGGACATCCAAAACGGTCACGGCGTGGCATTTTTGGATCCGCACGGCGATTCAGTCAAAAGAATTTTGGACTGCGTCCCATCAAACCGAATAAACGACGTAATTTATTTTAATCCAGCAGATTTGGAATACCCCGTGGCTTTCAATATTTTGGAATCGGTTGATCCAAAATACAAACATTTGGTGGCTAGCGGGCTTATGGGCGTTTTTACCAAAATCTGGGCTAATTTGTGGTCAGCAAGGATGGAATACATTTTGAACAATACGATTTTGGCTTTGCTGGACAGCCCGGGCAACACCCTTTTGGGAATTACCAGGATGTATGTGGATAAAAAATACCGCAAAAAAATCGTGGATAACATTAAAG
Source organism: Candidatus Doudnaibacteriota bacterium (assembly GCA_963768175.1). Classification (GTDB taxonomy): domain Bacteria; phylum Patescibacteriota; class Doudnabacteria; order UBA920; family UBA920; genus PALSA-1336. The sequence goes on from CAVYGQ010000001.1 coordinate 221,460, forward strand.
ACCCCATGGTCCGCGCTTTTTGGGTAGATGAGTTTGCCAATTATAACGAAAAATACCGCACCGAAGCCATTGCGCCAATCCAAAATAAGGTCGGGCAGTTTTTGAGCTCCGGCATTATCCGCAACATTGTCGGGCAGCCAAAAAGCACAATAGACCTGCGCGAAATCATGGACAACCGTAAAATCCTGATTATGGATTTGTCCAAGGGAAAAGTCGGCGAAGACAACTCCGCGTTGCTTGGCGCCATGCTGGTAACCAAAATCCAGCTGGCCGCCATGTCCCGCACGGACATCGACGAAAAAGACAGAAAAGACTTTTACCTTTATGTGGACGAGTTCCAGAATTTTGCCACCGAAAGTTTCGCCACAATTTTAAGCGAAGCCCGCAAGTACCGCCTTAACTTAATTGTCGGCCACCAGTATATTGCCCAGCTGGAAGAAGACAGAAGCACCAAAGTCCGCGACGCGATTTTCGGTAACGTCGGGACGATTATTATATTCAGGATTGGCGCCGTAGACGCCGAATTTTTGGAAACTGAATTCGAGCCGATTTTTACCCCAAGCGACCTGGTTAACTTGCCCAAGTATTCAATTATTTTAAAATTAATGATTAACGGCGTGGCTTCGGACCCGTTTTCCGCGATAACTCTCGCACCCAACCCTACCCATCTTACGGGCAACCAGGAAAAAGTTTTAAAAGTTTCCAGGGAACGTTATGCCAACCCCGCCTCTGAAGTTGAAGAAAAAATTTCCCGTTGGATGGGCGCGGAATATCACCAGGAATCGGCTTTACTGATAGGCAGCGAAGAACAGCAACCGTCGGAGTCGCCCGAACAAAACCAGCAGCCCGTTGAACGGCCAAAGCCGCAGGCCCAAGAGAAAGCTGAAGCCGAAGCTCAAAAAAATTCGGAGCCTAAAAAGCCGGCTGAATCGCCCCAAAGGCCGTTTATTGAAAAAAAGGGCCAGGTTTTCAGGCAACCGGAAAAAGCTCGCCAGCAAAAAGACCGGCCTCACAGGCAACAGCAAAACCAACAGCCAAGGCAGCAAACCAAAACCAATGTCAGCAACCGCGGCCAAGAATCAAGGACCCAGCAAAAAAGGGAAAACCCCATTTGGGATAAAGTTGCGAATTTTCAACAGGAAAAAATTAACCAAGCAAACAAAAAAACCGGCGAGGCCGTGGCTCAAATATTAACCCAGTCTCCACAACCCGTCGTTCCAAAGCCGCAATTAGAATCGGGAACAGTAGAAAAAAAAGTTCTAAACCCAGGCGAATTGCACAAACTATAAAAAAATTCCCGGTTGACCGGGAATTTTTTTATTTTTTAAATATGCTTCTTTATTTCCGCTTCCACGGTGGCTTTGGGCGCAGCTCCTATCATTTCGCCCACAAGCTTGCCATTTTTAAAAAATTTTAGCGTGGGAATGCTCATTACGCCATATTTAGATGCTAAAGCATTATTTTCGTCCACATTCACTTTGCCAACCTTAAGCCTACCTTCATAATCCTTGGCCAACTCTTCAACGATCGGGCCCAAAACCTTGCAAGGTCCGCACCACACAGCCCAAAAATCAACCATTACCGGTAATTTAGACTGCAAAACTTCTTTATCAAAATTGTTTTCGTCTATCTTTATTTCCGCCATATATGTGAGGAACTAATAACTGATAATTTATAACTGATAACGGCATTCACAGTTATTGATTACCAATTATTTGTTATTTATAAACGCCTATCTATTTTATCCACAGATCAAACTTCTGTCAATAAGCTATAATGATTATAGAACCAGTATAATTTTTTAAAATTGGACACCAAAACAAAAATTTTAAAAATGATGCCTTATTGGTTGATTTTACTGCTGTTAATTATTTCAGCACAAACAGCGGCTTTTTTGTGTTTTCTGAATGCCCCCAAAAATGATGTTATTCTGCCAAAAATTTTAGGAGCCAGTACCGATGCGCCAAATTTTATCAGGGGCGACAGCCAAAGCACAACAAAAACCATTAGCCAAACAAGTAATCCCGACCTTTTGGGCATAAGCGCACAAAGTTTTTTGGTTTTTGATTTAAACAGCGGCCAGGAACTTTTGGGGAAAAATCCTGCCCAAAAAGTAGCCATTGCCAGTTTAACCAAACTGATGACGGCTTTGACGGCTTATAATAATTCAAAGCTCAACCGGACATATAGAATTTCGGACAAGGACACCTTGAATATTAAACCCAATTTAGGGCTAATCCCCGGAGATGAAGTTAGCGCCCTGGACATTTTTAATTCCATGCTAATCGGTTCGTGCAATGACGCCGCTTTAGCATTGGCAGACTATTCGTCCCAGTCTTCGGGCGATAATTTTGTTGATTTAATGAACCGGCAGGCTAAGCAGCTGGGAATGCTAAACAGCAGTTTTAGCAATCCCATGGGTTTTGACAGTAACGGAAATTACTCCACTGCCGAAGATTTAAAACTTCTTATAACAGTTACCCAGCAGTTGTCTGCTTTTACCGATTTAGGGCGCAGAACCGCTTATACGTTTGTTGGAGCTGAAGGTAAAACTTATTATACGGCTGCCACTAACACTCTTATAAAAGAACACCCCGATATTCAGGCAATCAAAACCGGTTTTACCGACGAAGCTAACGGCGCGATGGCCACCAAAATCAGTATTTCCGGACATCAAATAATTATTTTAGTTTTAGACAGCCAAAACCGCGAAAGGGACACGCTTAAGCTTAAGTCGGCTACAGCATCTAGTTTTGATTGGAATTGATAAAATCCCTTGTTTATATTGAGGACTGTCCTTTTACCCTGATTTTGCACGGAAAAGGACAGTCCTCTTTTCTGACAATGAAGAACCATTAAAATAAACTTTTTAAAAATGTCTTTTTATGGTACAATAAATCCAGCATTTATTTATTTTGCAATTCTTTAATTTGAAATAAATAAGTGCTGGATAAATGCTATATGATGGGCCATTTGGTGTTGACTAAAATTTTCGCGTTGACCTCTTTAGGTTTTATCTTTGCTCTGGCGGTTACTCCGCTTTTTACTAAATTTTTATACAAAAATAAACTTGGCAAGCAAATCCGCAACGACGGCAGCACGCCGCTGTTTACGGAAATGCACAAGCACAAGGCCGGCACGCCAACTATGGGCGGCATCTTAGTCTGGGGCACGCTTGGCATTTTAATGCTTGTTTTTTGGTTCTTTGATAGGGTCGCGCACGTTGGTATTTTCAATAATTTTGATTTTTATTCCCGCAGGGAAACACTTTTGCCTTTGGGAGCGCTGCTCGGGGCGTCGCTAGTCGGGCTGATAGACGACTGGCTAGATATTCACAAGCGCGGCCATAATGGCAGAGGGTTGCGTTTTAGGTTTAAACTCATTTTATATTCCGTTGTCGCGGCTATCGGCGCCTGGTGGTTTTACTTCAAACTTGGTTTCGATTACGTCCACGTTCCTTTTGCCGGCAATTTACATCTCGGCTGGCTGTTTATTCCGTTTTTTATTTTTGTGGTTATCGCCACCAGCTTTTCCGTCAACCAGACCGACGGGCTGGACGGACTGGCCGGCGGCAGCCTGATGATTGCTTTTTTCTCTTTTGGCCTTATCGCTTTTTTGCAGGGCAAGCACGACTTGGCGACTTTTATCGGCGTAATCTGTGGCAGCCTGTTAGCCTTTTTGTGGTTTAATGTTTTTCCGGCAAGATTTATTATGGGAGATACCGGTTCCATGGGGCTGGGTGTTTTGCTGGCCATTGTTGCTTTTTTGACCAATTCGGTTTTGATATTGCCGATTGTGGGGTTTGTATTTTTACTGGAAGCCGTTTCCACGATTATCCAGCTATTTTCCAAAAAGTTCCTAAAAAAGAAAATCCTTTTATCCGCGCCGCTTCACCATCATTTGGAAGCTTTAGGCTGGCCGGAAGCCAAAATTACCATGCGTTTTTGGATAATCGCCGCGGTCACCAGCCTTATAGGAGTAATAATATACTTTCTTGGGTAAAAACTTAATTAAATCCTAAAAACTAAAACTTAAATTCTAAACAAATTACAAAAATTAAAAAATAAATTACAAACCTCGATTGTTCCCGTTTAAAATTTAATATCTATAATTTGGATTTTGTTTAGTATTTAAAGTTTAGTGTTTAGATTTTATTCACATGTATTCACTATTGATAAAAAACGCCACGGTCATTGACGGCACCGGAAAGCCGGGGCAGGTTTTGGATGTGGCCGTGCAGGGTGACGAAATTGTAAATATTGCGCCAAAAATAGATTTGCAGGCGCAATCGGTTATTGACGCAACCGGGAAAGTTCTTAGCCCTGGCTTTGTGGATTTGCAAAACCACAGCGACAGCTATTGGCAAATTTTTGACAACCCCCAACTACACAGTTTAATTAGCCAGGGCTACACCACGATTTTAGTGGGAAACTGCGGCGCCAGCCTGGCGCCCCTGTTAACTCACGAAGCTTTATATTCATTGCAAAAATGGCACAATCTAGAAGGGATAAATGTCAATTGGGTTTCCTACAGCGAGTTTATAGAAGAGCTTTCCAGAAAACGCTTTGCCTGCAACATAGCCAGCCTGATAGGCTACTCAACCTTGAGAAGAGCAATGGTCGGCGACCAAATTAGGAGCTTGGAAAAACAGGAACTTAATGCCCTAAAAACCGCGCTTTCAGAAAGTTTGGAAGCAGGGGCATTTGGCTTGTCCAGCGGCTTGTCTTACGCTCACGAAATAATTATTTCCGAGCTGGAGCTTTTTGAGCTGGCAAAAATCGTAAAAAGCGCGAGTGGTTTGTTCTCAATCCACTTAAGAAGCGAAGGCGGGGAAATTATTGAAGCTTTGGACGAAGCTTTGGACATTGCCAAGGCTACGGAAGTCAATTTAAAAATTTCCCACTTAAAAGTCCGCAATCAGCAGAACTGGGACAAGTTTCCCGAAGTTTTGAGTTTAATCGATACGGCCTATATGCAAGGCACCCAGGTGCATTTTGATTTATATCCTTACGACATTATGTGGCAGCCGCTTTACAGCTACTTGCCGAAATGGGCCATAGAGGGCGGGCGGAAAATTATGTTAAAGCATTTTGCGGATCCAGTGCAAAAAAATAAAATTTTAATGTATTTGAACAACCTGGGCGTTAAATTTTCGGAAGTGCGCGTAGCGTCCACGGCCAGCAGGCTGAACTTTGCCGGAAAAACTATCGGTCAAATTGCCAAAAATTTGGAATGTTCCAGCGAGCAGGCAGTTTTGCATTTGATACAAAACGGCGGCAGCGAAGTTCTGGTTTTCGAAAAAAATTTGGACATGGAACAGGTTGAGCAATTAACCCTCCACCCTTTATCGTTTATCAGCACCGACGGCGCCGGGTTCAGCAATTTATCCGCAGGCGGCGGGCTGGTCCATCCGCGGTCTTTTGGAACCGCAACTAAATTTTTGGCCAATGTCCGGAAGACCGGAAGCCTGCCAATGGAAACAGCCATAAGAAAGTTGACCTCCGGCCCCGCAAAAAAAATGGGTTTAAAAAAACGCGGGGAAATTCAAATTGGAAATTTTGCAGACTTGGTCATCTTTGACCAGGAAAAAATTACCGACAAGGCCAGCTACGAAAACCCTTATCTATTAAGCGAGGGGATTTCTTACGTGTTTGTTAACGGCAAGGCCGCGCTTTCGGAAGGAAAATTAACCAACCAGTTGCCCGGGTATGCCTTGAGAAAGGGTTAAAAGGGTGGCATTAGGAATGTTTTTTTAACGCACGGCTTAAAATTGACGCCAAAAAACTCCTGAAGCCCAAATTCAATAGAGTTTGGCCTTCTTAAAAAGATGCCCCCAACAGAAATCAAAATAAAGCCGGAATGCTGGAGGGGAGAGAATATTTCCAGTAAGCTTTTTAGAATTACCTTCACAAAAACCGCCGCGCTTTCCGGCCTTAGGCGGGTCAGCCTCGGACTGATGCTATGCGCGGGGTTTTTGTTTTTTGGCTTTGGGCTTGCCGGTGGGCTCCGTGGTCAGTGAGCGGGTGCTCCAATAACCTTAAGGTCAAGCAGACAAACCATATGTCCCTGTACCAAAAATTAAAACAAACTTCCCTTCGACCCCCCCACTGGCACCAGTATCTTGTCCCTTATGGGGTGGCTTTGGCTTTTCTCGTGCTCTTGTCCCTGGCTTTGCTGCCAACCTTCAGCCATCCGGTTAAGGCCGCGGCTACTACTTATTATATTGATTATGCCAGCGGCAGTGATTCTTATAACGGAACTTCAAAAGCTACACCTTGGAAACACGCGCCGGGGATGCAGGGTTTCTCTGCTTCTTACACTCATCAGGCCGGAGATGTTTTTATTTTCAAAGGCGGCGTGACCTGGGGCGAAACCAATTGGAAAATGACAGTGAACGGTGGCGGTACGAACGGCGACCCCGACTACTATGGTGTCGACAAGACTTGGTACACGGGGAGTTCGTGGGCGCGACCGATCTTCGATGCTGAAAGTGCATCAATTAGCGGTAATGGAATTATGATTCAGGTTGAAGCCGGTTATGTTACCTTTGACAACATCGAGTTTAGGAACCTCGTGAGTGCGTCTTCTGCCGCAACGAAGTACATCGGGATAGACAGCCAGTCTAACATTCTGGTCGAGAATTGTTATTTTCATGCGTGGGACCAGGTGTACTTCAACATCTCGACGATTAGCCGAAACTCAAGTGGGGTGGTGACCGTGACAACAGCAGGGGCGAATGATTTTACCACCGGTATGAACTTGGTCGTTTCAGGCGTCACAGACAATTCATTCAACACGTCGTGCGGCAATCACTGCGGCAGTCCTACGGGGTCCATCACGGTCATGAGCGGGACGCAATTTATTTACACGAGTGCGAATATGACGGCAGCAAGTTCCAGCGGAGGCATTGTCAGTGACACTGATCAGGGCATGGGAGTTGTGACATGCGGCGGAACTTGCACCTCGAATGAGGTGACAAATTGCCTGATTGAAAATACGTCTTTCTCCACCGTTCACAATTCCGGCGAGGTATTTCAAGGTATCAACCATATCGACCACAATACGATACACGATGTTGCCTCGGTCGCTTCCGGGGTTAACGTCTTTGATGACAACCTGATCTACGACGTAAGCTACCCGACGGCCGATTTTGACGCTTCTTACCATACCGATGGTGCCTACCAGGTGTACTCTGGAGCCATATACAACAACGTCTTCTATAACTACGGCGCGAATGAGACGGCCCTCTACCCGAACCCAGAGGGCGATAACTCCACGTGTACCCCAAACACCGTAAGCATTTACAATAACGTCTACTTCCCGCTGGCAGCACCCGATACCGTGAACATGGTGGACATCAATGACTCTTATTATACGGGAGCGGGCGGGTGCGACACGATCAACATTTACAACAATACCTTGGTGGCGAATGGCTTGGTCGATGCTGTCCGAGTGATCGGCAGGGGGTCAGGAATTGCCAACCTGAACGTTGAAAACAACCATTTTATCAATTCGACAGGTGCGGTAGAACTTTGCTTTAATATGAGTGGCTGTGGCAATGCGGCGACAGTTACCAATACTAACAACATCTGGCAGTCAACAGCGACGGCAACCGCGCAAGGCTATACGACCTCCGAGGTATATGCTTATTCCCCAGTTTCAGGCGGCGCAACGATCGGAGCGGGCGCAAATTTAACGGAGGTCTGTTCTGGGAATCTTGCAGCACTGTGCAATGACACTACTTTTGGCAATAGCCGCACAACGGTAAGTCGTCCCGCCTCCAGCGCTTGGGATGCCGGCGCTTACCAATATCAGACAGCTCCGTTAGCCAATGTCTATATTGCCCAGACCGCCCAAGGTTCAAACAACGGTACTTCCTGCGCCAATGCCAAAGCCGTCTCCTTCTTTAACACTGCCGGCAACTGGGGTACCGGCACCGGCCAGATTGGCCCCGGCACCACGGTACACCTGTGCGGGGTGTTTTCTACCGCAACTCCGAACACTTCTATGCTCACGCTCCAAGGCAGCGGCTCATCTGGCTTACCCATCACAATTTTGTTTGAGAGTGGCGCTCAATTGAATTCTCCTGCCTGGGGAGCGAACGGCGCAATCAATCTGAACGATCAGAATTACATTACTATCGACGGAGGCACAAACGGGCTTATTCAGAACACTGCCAACGGGACCAGTCTGACTTACCATCAGGCTTCCACGATGGTGTACCAGCCAAGCATTTCCGGGTCGGTACATGACATTGAAATTCGTAATCTTACGTTTACAAACAATTACGTGCGTGTGGCAAACACCGCGTCGGACGAGGCAGCCGCTGGTGGCAGCGGTGTCATCGTTCTCTTGTCTGCGGGAAGCAACATCCTTATTCACAACAACACGATGACAAACTGCGGAAACGGTGGTATTGGCGTGTCTGGAAGCAACACGAATTCTACGAATTGGCAGATATACAGCAACACTATTAGTCAGGCATCCTGGCTCATCAATGTGGCTAACGTCAATAGCCAAACCCACTATATCTTCATCCATGACAACGATCTGTCAAACAACGATCAATACTGGGACACAACCCTAGTAAATTGCGGAGATGATTGCCCATACTTTCACAACAATGCAATTTTCCTTTATGGCAATCCTACCGGCGGAGCCACGGGAACCTATGGCTATGCCTATATCTATAACAATTACATTCATGGTGCGCTAGGGGTCATGACGGGTTTCATATTCGCCAGTCTCACGACGGATGGCCCAATCTATGTCTTTAATAACGTGATGAAGCCGACATCAACCTACACTGGCGGTCCTAGTAACCTAGCCTGCAACGCGGATGGGTGGGTAGCGCTGCCCTGGCAGACCCTAGACGTTCACGTCTATAATAACACCTTCAATGCGAGTGCAGCCTGTGGAAATAGCTCTCCCAGCCCCTACAACTTCGGCACCAGGACCACCGTATCCAACGCGAGCACGTTGGACTGGGTGAACAATATAAACTATTATGTCTCCGGCCACGACATTGAGGATGGGGCTATTGGCACCTCGGATTACAACGTCTGGTATGGAATTAGCTCGGGAGGGGAGCCCCAGCAGGCGTTCAAGTGGAACGTCTCAAACGCAGGCTGGTGGTACTACTACAACACATCTTGCCCGAGATGGACCTATAGCGCGGCGCAGAACACGAGTTGCGGAGAATCCGGCGATCCTCGCCCATCCGCATACGATATCCACGGTGTCACAGGAGACCCGAAGCTATCCACAACCGACCAGCTAGGTGCTGGGTCTTCGGCAATAGGGCTTGGGACGAACCTAACATCTGTCTGTAATTCAGATTCGAATCTGGCTCCTCTGTGTCTGGACAAGTCCGGCACCGCCCGTCCCGCCTCCGGTGCCTGGGATGCCGGCGCCTACCAATACGCCACCAGCACCGACACCACCCCTCCCGCCGTGGCTTGGGTGTCTCCGGCCTTAAATGCCACGGTCTCCGGAACCGTCACCCTCACCGCCTCCTCCACCGATAACGTGGCTGTTTCCACCACGTCCTTCTATGAGGGTAGCTTCGGCAGCAGTCTTGCCTCCAGCACCCTCATCGGCTCCACCTCCACCCCCAGCGGTACCCTATATTCCATACCCTGGAACACGGCCTCTCTTACGAACGGCTCCACCACCCTCTGGGCCCTCTCCACCGACACCTCCAGCAACACCACTACGGCCTCCAGCACGGTCAATGTGGAGAATCCACCTACAATCTCTGCCGTCTCCACCTCCACTGCCACCAGTACCGCCACCATCACCTGGACCACGAGCCACACCGCCTCTTCCCAGGTCAACTACGGTCTCACCTCCGGCTACGGCTCTTCCACCGCCACCTCCACCCTGGTCACCAGCCATTTAATCACCCTAACCAACCTTACGGCTAGCACCACTTACCACTACCAGATCCTCTCCACCGACGCCCAGGGAAACCCAGCCACCACGACGGATGCGACATTTGTGACCATGGCTTTAAGCTCCCGCACCTTCTATATCGATCTCGTATCTGGCAACGATTCCCAAGCTGGAACTAAGTTAGCCCCCTGGAAACATGCCCCCGGAATGACGGGGTTCAGCGCAACCTACAGCCATGCCGCAGGAGACCAATTCATTTTCAAAGGTGGGCAGACGTGTGGTTCGAGCGGCACCCCCTGCTTCACATCCTGGACTATTTCTAACTCCGGGTCCGCTGGGGCGGGACATGATTACTATGGGGTTGACCAGACATGGTATGCCGGAGCCTCATGGTCAAAACCTGTTATTGATGGCGGCCACAAGAACCCCGTGGTTGCCGACCCCTATATTGAAATCACGGGCTCCTACGTCACCATGGACAGTCTGCGCGTGCAGAACATTGGCGTAACTCCCGCAGAGAACGGTGGAACGGGACTGAATCAAGGAAATTATGCCGTTGAGCTTACCGGAGGCAATCACGACATCTTGATTGAAAATATGGTATTGCCTGTGGAGAGCCGGATCGCCATTGCTTTTATAGAGTCTGGAACTCCGAACAATATTGAGATCAAAGGGAATGATATTTCCGCATGTTCATGGGGACTGGGCGGTGGCGGAGGCGTCGGCACGGGCTTTTCTTTCCATGACAACGTCATCCATGATTTCCACGACCAGATGGCAAGCGGGGCCCATGGAGATGGCCTGTACATTTTTGGTGACGCCACCAGCTACCTTGTAAGTCCTCTTATTTACAATAATTGGGGCTATGGCGACTTCTCGCCGTCTGAACTCGGGCAGCGGGGCCGGGATGACCGCGTTTCTGTGGATTTCCGCCGCTTCCGGGAACCTGTACGCGTACAACAACCATTGGACGGAGAGCGACACAACAGGAGGAACAGCACATGCGTTAAGCTTTGGCGGACCAGATGCAAGCGTACAGCCCAACGTCTATATCTACAACAACAGCATCCAGCAGAACGCGGTGTCGTACTACGGCATTTCGGTTGACCAAGCCGCGAGCGCGGTCGTTGAAAACAACATCGTTATCGGCGGCAGCGAGGCTCTGACCTTCGGGCAGTATCAGAACGTCAGAAGCGTAACCAGCGACTACAATGATCTCTACGGGTTCACCGCTTATGCCGCTACTGTCAATGCCTCGGCATACGGAAGCTGGGCGAGTTTCCATTCAGCCGGATACGAAGCTCACGGCTTCAATACCGATCCCAAGTACGTAAATCCGACAGATTCCGGAAGCGGTGGCAACTTGCATTTACAATCCTCATCGCCTCTCGTTGGGCAAGGGGTCAATTTGTATTCGATATTCACCACCGACGCGGACGGCATTTCCCGTCCCGCCTCCGCCGCCTGGGACATCGGTGCTTACCAGTATGCCACCTCCACCCCCACCTACACCATCGGCGGCACCATCAGTGGCCTGACCGGCACCGTAGTGTTGCAGAATAACGGGGGAGATAACCTCACTACCTCTGCCAACGGCGCCTTTACCTTTGCCACGGCCACCACCAGCGGGGGAACGTATAATGTCACGGTCTTAAGTCAGCCCTCAAACCAGACCTGCAGTGTCAGCAACGGCAGCGGCACCGTCTCTAGCGCTAACATTACCAGTGTTACCGTGTCCTGCACCACCAATTCCTCTGGAGGTGGTGGGGGAGGCGGCGGCTCATCAGGCGGTGGCGGGGGAGGCGGTGGGGGATCAATTGCCCCTGTTTCCTCAACTCCCCAGCCCGGTGCTCCAAGTACCTCAACCTCTCCCTCGGTCTTGCGCCTGATTAACTCCTCCGGCACCCTCTATCTCATTAAGGGGGGCTACCGTTACGGTATTACCTCCCCGGGCATCCTCTACAGCTATGGTTTTGACTTTCCGGATGCCAAAGCAGCCACCACCGCTGATTTAGCCATACCCTTGGGCAGTTTGCTCCTGCCCGGCAACGGCTATCTGGTTAAATCTAACCAGGACAAGACAGTTTACCTCATTTCCAACAACCGGCGTTATGCTTTTGTCTCTGCCCAGGTCTTTACCGCCCTTGGTTTCTCTTTTAGCCATGTCTTTATTGTCACCAACCCGGAACTGCAGTCCTTGCCTAGAGCCGCTGACCTCAGCAACGGCCAATCGGCTCATCTGCCCGGCTTAGACATCAACAAACAAGGCACCATCTACTGGATTGGGGGGGACAGCACCCTGCACGGTTATCCGTCCTTAGCTGTTTATAACAGTTGGCACAAAGATAATGATTTTTCACAAGTAGTTCCCGCTAATACCGCTGATATGTCTATGCCCATAGGTGGTCTGGTGGAGGCAAGGACGCTGGAGTAAGGTCGGACAAATAAAAAAATCGACCAATCTGTTTATGCCAGTTGGTTTTTATTTTGCGTAAAATATGGTAAAATAAAAAGGCTGAAAGGCAAACATTTAAAATGGAAACCAAAGATTTGCAAGAAAAACTTGTTGCTGTTTTAGGGTTTGGCATGGAAGGTCGCGCGGTGACGGCGTATCTAATAAAGCACGGAGTTAAACCCGTGCTGTTTGATCAAAAGCCATGGACAAAATGGACGGAGAAAGACCGGGAATATATAAAGTCTCTTGGACTGAATTTTATTTTTGGGCCGGATGCATTTAAGGAGTTGGCAGGGTTTGATATAGCATTTAGGAGTCCAGGGGTACAATTGTCAAAAATCAAAGGTCAATTACCAAAAGTTGCGATTATAACCTCCCAAACCAAATGGTTTTTTGAACACTGCCCGGCTAAAATCATCGGGGTTGCCGGCACTAAGGGTAAAGGCACAACCGCAAGCCTAATTTTTGAGATACTTCGGGCCAACAGCCGCAGGCTAAAGGCCAAGTGCTATTTGACCGGCAACATCGGCAAAATTCAGCCGATGGATTTCTTGGACGACTTGGATGCCGAAGACTGGGTAATATACGAACTTTCAAGTTTTCAATTGCAGGATTTAACACAAAGTCCGCATATCGGAGTGGTCTTAATGGTTACTGGAGAGCACTTGGATTACCATAAAACCGTTAAAGAATACCATGAAGCCAAAACTTCCATTGTAAAATTCCAACAAAAAGGCGATATTGCGATTATAAATCAGGATTTCCCCGCATCAAAATCCATAGGTTCGTTTGGCAAAGGCAAAAAATTGTTTTTTAGCCGCGTTAAACCACAAAAGAACGGCTGCTTTGTCCAAAATGATATGATCTTGGCGCCAATTTTTAATTTCCAGTTCCTGGCCTCTAAATTGCAATTACGGGGCAGGCACAACCTGGAGAACGTTTGCGCGGCAGTCTTGGCGTCTTTTAGCGCGAGATGCTCCGCGCAGTCAATAAAAAGCGTCTTAAAAAAATTCAAAGGGCTGGAACACAGGTTGGAATTTGTAGCCGAAAAACAGGGAATAAAGTTTTTCAACAACTCCTTTTCCACTACGCCAGAAACTTGTATCGCCGCCATAGAAAGCTTCAAAGAACCTTTAATTGTGATTTTGGGAGGCTCATCCAAAAATTCAAATTTTTCAAGGCTTGGGGAAACGCTGGGTAACACAAAAAACATTAAAGCTTTAATCCTTATTGGCCGAGAAGCGGGCAGAATTAAGGATGCCGTAAGCGGCACAAAAAAATTTGAAGGAAAATTCTTTGAGGGAGCAAAAAATATGGAGGAAATTTTTAGCCAAATCAAGGGAGTAGCTTCGGACGGAGATGTAGTGTTGCTTTCACCGGCTTGTGCCAGCTTTGATATGTTCAGCAGTTACGTAGATCGGGGTAACCAATTCAAACAAGCCGTAAGGAATTTTTAAACAGACAACTGCTTTTAGCAAGTCTGGTAAAATTTGATGAAAAAATCAAATTCAAAAATTGATTACACCCTTTTATTTATTACCCTTGGCCTGTTGACCTACGGTTTAGCAGTGCTTTACTCGGCTTCTACAGTACAGTCTTTTGCCAATTTCGGGAATACCAGCTACTATATTGTTCACCAAGTACTGTACGGCGCCCTTTTTGGCCTTGTTGCCATGTATCTCTGTTCTAAAATGGACTACCATATTTGGCAAAAGTATTTGCCTTACTTAATTTTTTTGTCTTTATTTTTATTGCTGCTGGTAAAAATTCCCGGTCTGGGTTTTGCCTCAGGTGGCGCAGCCAGATGGGTGAGGTTGGGACCGGTTACCTTTCAGCCTGCGGAGTTCGCCAAATTAGTTATCATCCTGTATTTGGCCGCGTGGGTGGAAAAAAAACGCGGGACATTGAACGATTTTTATTATGGGCTTTTACCCTCTTTGTGCATTATAGCCTTGTTTGGCGCACTAATTTTGTGGCAGCCCGATTTTGGCACAATGCTGGTTTTATTGCTGGTGTCGTTTTTTATGCTGTTTGCCGCCGGAATAAATTGGAAATACTTTTTTTACAGCTTCATAGGAGCGGTTTTGGCGCTTTACGCATTTATTAAAACAGAGCCTTACCGCGTAAAACGTTTGGCAACTTTTTTGAATCCTGCCTTAGACCCAAAAGGCATTAGTTATCAAATTAACCAAGCGTTGTTGGCCATTGGTTCCGGTGGCTTGTGGGGTTTTGGCTACGGGCTTTCGCGGCAAAAACACAACTATCTTCCGGCTGTTTTAAATGATTCTGTCTTTGCCGTGTTTGCCGAAGAACTGGGTTTTTTCAGGGTGCTGGCGGCTTTGGTGCTTTTCACCCTTTTTGCCCTAAAAGGTTTCAAAATTGCCAAAAACGCCCCAGATACTTTTGGTAAAATGGCGGCTTTGGGCATTACATCGTGGATTACCCTGCAGGCTTTGATAAACATTGCGGCTATTTTAAATTTGTTACCGTTAACCGGAATCCCTTTGCCTTTTTTTAGTTACGGAAGCACCGCCTTAATTACCAACTTAGCTGCTGTTGGAATCTTACTTAATATTTCCAAGTATGGGCATAAAACAATCAGGGTTTGATGGGAGTCTTCTTACTGCAAAATCAGTTAGTCTATTTTTGTTGGTTTGGCGTTAAATTAAATGCAGTTTTATTAACAACAACGAAGACTCCCATCAACTTGTTAGCTTAAATCCAAAATGAAAAAAACCACCAAATTTACACTGTATACCCATCACCGAAGGTTTTTAACGTTGGGGACAAAAAGCAAGCCCTGGCACAGTTTTTTTGCCAAACTAGCCGGCATAATTTTTGGCATTTTTTATTTTATCGGAATGGCAATTTTGGCAATATTTAATTTTTTAAAAAAAATTATACTCACCCTTTGCTACAACATCGGTAATATATTGGTTACCCAGCCCCTCAAAGCTTATAAAGCATTAAAACAAGATATAAAAAATACCGGGAACATTTTTCCTAAACGCTTAAAGCTTTTGTTCCAGAAAAAATTTGCGAGGGCTTTACTGATATTTTTATGCTTTTCTGCCATAGGTTACGGCGGTATTATTTTTTTGCATTTAGTAGCAACCGGCCTTGAACTAAAAAACGAAATAATACAAACGGCCGCCTTGGGCGATGCTTATTTATCGCAAGCCAAAGACGCTTTGGCTTCCCAAGATTTCTCTACTGCCGATAATCGTTTTGCTCTGGCTTTCCAGACATTCAACCAAGGGGAAAACGAGCTGTCCTCATCAGGCCAACTTTTAAGCCAGCTGATGTCTGTTTTGCCTCAAAAGCAAACGGCGGCTGGTTTGCTTGAAGCCGCGGCTTTGGTTTCTTCTGCCGGACAGGATTTCATTTCATTGCAAAGCCAAATTAAATCGTTGCAAATTGGCCAGGGCGGCATAAGCTCCAACAATGGAACCACCAAGGATACTTTAGAAGCAATTAACTCCCAAATAAACGCAATTTCAGATAAAATTTCCAGTGCAAACAGCCTCATCGACAACATTAATCAGAACTTTTTACCTGCCGCAAACCAGGAAAATTTTGCCAACTTAAAAACTGAATTACAAATTGCCCAATTCGCCCTAAATAATTTTACTTCGGTTTTTGGTTTTATAAAAAATTTGCTGGAGGGAGATAAAAACGTTTTGGTACTTTTTGAAAATAACAACGAACTTCGGGCCGGTGGTGGGTTTATTGGGACTTACGGGATTTTAAAAATTAGCGACGGACAAATTAGTAAAATTAACGTCAGCAGTATTTACGACTTGGATAATCAGCTAACACAAAACATCCAGCCACCGACCCCCTTGTTAAAAGTCGGCGCCAACTGGTATATGAGGGACGCCAATTGGTTTACGGACTTTCCACTGTCGGCGGCAAAAGTTAGTAATTTTTACGAGATGGAAGGAGGCGAAACCCCTGATTTGGTTATTGCTATGACGCCAAACCTAATTGTTGATTGGCTAAAAATTACCGGGCCTATCGCTCTTCCTAACTTCGGCGTAACTTTGACTGCCGACAATTTTGTGGAAGAAACCCAAGTAGTAACCACTATAAGCAACAATTTGCCCACCAATTCTCCCAAACAGATTTTGGCCGATTTGGTTCCCATACTTTTACAAAAAATCAGCCAGAGCCCGTCTTCTGAATGGCCTCAAATTATCCAAAGCCTGCAGGATAATTTAAACAACAAACAAATTGTTATTTACTCGCGCGACAGCGGTCTGGAAAGCCAACTTAAACAATTTAACTGGACGGGTTCGGTAAATAATACCGACCGTGACTATCTATCCGTAGTTTCCAGCAACCTTGGGGCTACAAAGACCGATCTTTACGTGGACCAGCAGATTAACTTAACCAGCGTTGTGCTGGACGACGGCTCTATAATTAATGAACTAAATATTACTCGGACCAATAAGCTTCCGAACTTGCCGGATACCTTTAACAACAGCTTCTTAAGGATTTATGTGCCTTTGGGAAGCAAACTTATTAGCAATCTTGGGTTTGACTATGTAACTTTGGATTATCCCTCGGGAAAAAATTACCAAATTGATCCAGATATTTATAACTGGGAGAAAAATTCCGTAAAAGACGTGGTCAGCGGAACTTATATTGGCCAGGAGAGCGGCAAAACTTTTTTCGGCAATTGGCTAAATCTTGACGGTGGGCAAACCCGAACGGTTAAGCTCGTCTATCAGCTGCCTTTTAAATTAAGCGGCACGGACAAATACAGCCTGCTTTTGCAAAAACAAATCGGCAGCACAAATGACGACTTCAACTGGACTTTTAATTTTGCGAGCCGGAAAATTGTCTGGAAAAATTTTGACGCGCAAACCCTTAACACAGACAACCTGAATTCTGATATAATACTGGGCAAGGATTACTTTTTTGGGATGGTATTACAAAAGAGATAGCCTGTAACTTTCTTTACTAACTACTAATTCATACTAATATACTAATGCACAAATCCAAAGTTAGTATATTAGTAAAGATTCGTAATTAGTAAAGCCAGTAAAATGCTAAACAAACTCAAGAACCTAGAACAGAATTTTTCCGTTTCCAAAGCCGCAATTATTGTGGGCTTTTTTACGCTGCTATCCAAATTGGTCGGATTAATCCGCGATCCGCTGCTGGCCGGAAAAATCGGGGTAGGCGACAGCTTGGATATCTATTACGCGGCTTTTCGCATCCCAGATTTTATTTTTAATTTGCTGGTATTGGGAACTTTGTCGGTCGCGTTAATCCCCGTTTTTACCGAATGGCTATTAAAAGACAAAGATAAAGCCAACCGCATTTCCAGTTCCGTTTTAAATATTTCCGTATCCGGCATGGCGGCAATCTGTTTAATTTTACTTATTTTCTCCGCTCCGCTGACAAAAGCTTTGGTTCCGGGGTTTTCGGGGGACAAACTTGCTCACACCATCCAGTTAATGAGATTGTTTTTACTGTCGCCGATTATTTTTACCGCTTCCAACGTTTTTACAAGTTTTCTGACTGCGAGCAAAAAATTCCTGGTGTTGAGCATCGCCCCCATTATGTATAATTTGGGCATTATTTTTGGCCTGTTCTTTTTTTACCCGCATTTTGGCTTAATGGGTTTGGGCTACGGCGTAATTTTAGGCGCGCTTTGCCACCTGCTAGTGCAAATCCCGGAAGCCGTGCGTTTTGGCTGGCGTTTTAAAGCGGTGATAGATTGGCACGAGCCCACGCTGAAAAAAATCGCCAAACTGTTTATACCCAGGATAATCGGAGTGGATATTTCCCAAATTAGTTTGATTGTCGGCACCACCGTTGGTTCCATTTTAGCCGCCGGTTCCGTTACCATTTTTAACCTTGCCAACAACTTACAGGCTGCGCCATTGGGAATTTTTGCGCTTTCCATATCGGCTGCCTCATTTCCGCTGCTTTCCGAGCATTACTCCAAAGGCGATAACAAGGCTTTTTTAAAAACTTTGGCCGACAACGTCATAATGGTCCTGTTTTTTATTATCCCGATTACAATCTTAATGCTAATCTTCCGCGCCTATATTGTGCGCATTATTTACGGCCACGGAAAATTTAACTGGAACGACACGGTTTTGATGTTCACGACTTTCGGCATCTTAACTTTTTCCCTTATCGGGCAAAGCCTTTCGCCGCTGTTTTCACGCAGCTTTTACTCCCGCCAAAACACGATTATCCCGGTTATGGTCAATATTTGCTCCATAATTGTAGATATAATTTTGGCTTACGTCTTGGGAAAACAATTCGGTTTGGTAGGCATTGCCGGCGGTTTTGTTATTGCCTGCACACTGGACGCGCTGGTAATGTTTTTATTTTTGCGCTGGTATTTGCATAAAAGCGATATCTCGTTTACGGATTTTGACAGCGAAGTAGGGCACTTTCTGGTTAAACTTTTGTTCTCCAGCATTGTAATGGGCCTTGTCGGTTATGGCGGAATTTATGCTTTTGCGCCTTTAGTCAACACCCGCACAACTTTGGGAATAATCATCCAATCCGGCCTGGCCGTTACCATTGCCCTGTTGGCATTTTTAGTTGTGTCCTATAAAATAGGCATACAGCAAACTAAAAGGGTTTTGGGGATCATAAGAAAAGTGTTCTAATCCATTTTTTTGATTCGATATATTTATGTTCCAGAACAACATCAGAAATTTCTGCATCATCGCTCATATTGACCACGGTAAGTCCACGCTGGCTGACCGGCTTTTGGAAATTACCCACACAGTCAGCAAGCGTGACATGAAGGACCAGCTGCTTGACCAAATGGATTTGGAACGGGAAAGGGGAATTACAATCAAGCTGCAACCTGTCAGAATGCAATATACGCTGACTAACACGGACAGTAAACGGACTAACGCGGAAGGCAATTTGTTATACGAGGATTTAACTTACAAGATAAGAGGGGCTGTATTTGAAGTCCGCAGGCAAATCGGCCCGGGCCATAAAGAAAGTGTTTACCAGAACGCCTTGGCTTTAGAGTTCAAAAAACGAAATATACCTTTTGAAAAGGAAAAACGCATTGATGTCTTGTATTACGATAAAAAAGTCGGCGTTTACCAACCAGATTTTTTAATAGATAATAAAGTATTACTGGAAACCAAAGCTTTGTCATTTATTGGAAAGAATGAAGAGAGACAGGTTTGGCATTATTTAAAAGGTACTCCATATAAACTCGCTCTATTAGTCAACTTCTCTTCTGCCGGCGCCGATATCAAACGGATTATTAATACTCCGTTACAGTCCATTTCCGAAAAGTCCGTTCCTAGTCCATCACCGTCAGTGTACACATTGAATTTAATTGATACGCCAGGGCATGTGGACTTTAGTTACGAAGTTTCGCGATCCCTTGCCTGCTGTGAAGGCGCAATTTTAGTCGTGGACAGCACGCAAGGCATAGAAGCCCAAACCTTGGCCAACGTCCACTTGGCACAGGAGCATAATTTGGTTTTAATCCCGGTGGTCAATAAAATAGATTTGCCAAACTCCGACCGTAAACAAACCGCGGAAGAACTAAAAACCGTTTTTGGCTTCACGGACAATGAAATACTTTACGCCTCGGGGAAGACCGGCGAAGGCGTGGAGGATATTTTAAAAGCGGTAATCAAAAAAGTTCCTCCTCCGGTCGGCGACGAACAAAAGCCGTTCCGCGGCCTGATTTTTGACTCCATGTACGACATCCACCGCGGCGTGGTAATTTTTGTCCGCTGTTTTGACGGAGAATTAAAAAACCGAGAAAAAGTCTTTACCATCGGCAGCCAAACCCAGTTTGAAAGTTTGGAGGTCGGATATTTCCATCCAAAAATGGAAAAGTCCGATGGAATAAAAACCGGCGAAGTCGGCTATATAGTCACCGGTTTGCGCGACGTCAGCAAGGCCCGCGTGGGCGACACTGTCACGCTGTATGATCGAAAAACCGATGTAAAACAACTGCCCGGCTACAAACACGTAAAGCCGATGGTTTATGCCACCATTTTCCCGGTCAGCGGGGATGACTATCCGCTTTTGCGCGATGCCATGAACAAATTAAAGCTTTCCGATGCCGCGCTGGAATTTGAGCCGATAAATATTCCTTCCATCGGCTTTGGTTTCCGCACAGGGTTTTTGGGGCTGCTTCATATGGACATTGTACAGGAGCGCCTGACCCGCGAATACAATTTGGATTTAATTTTAACCGCGCCTTCGGTGGCTTACCATGTCGTGACAAGCAGCGGAAAAGATTTATACATCCACAACCCGGCGGAGTTTCCCGATCCGTCCATCATAAAAGAGCTTTACGAGCCGTGGATGTCCGTAAATATTTTGGTGCCGCAAACTTACATTGGCCCGATTATGGAAATCGCCACCCAGCGCCGCGCCATTTCCAAAGACATAAAATATTTGGGCAAAAATCGCGTGGAAATGAATTTTGAAATGCCGCTGGCCAATATTATTTCCGATTTTTACGATAAGCTTAAATCCGTGTCCAGCGGTTATGCCAGTTTGAATTATGATTTAATTGAAGAGCGGGTAGGGGATTTGGTTAAAGTGGATATCTTGGTCGCCGGCGAGCCGGTAGTCGCGCTGTCGGCAATTATGCACCGTTTTACCGCTACCGCCGAAGGCAAGCAATTAGTGGAAAAACTTAAAACCTTAATTCCCAAACACCAGTTTGAGGTTGCCATTCAGGCCGCAATTGGCGGTAAAATAATCGCCCGCGAAACCATCTCCGCCCTGCGCAAAGACGTTACCGGCTACCTTTATGGCGGCGACGTCACCCGCAAAATGAAACTTTTAAATAAACAAAAACGCGGCAAAAAACGGATGAAGAGAATAGGTAAGGTGGATATTCCTCAGGAGGCATTCCTTGCTGTACTTAAAAAATAATGTTATAATTTGTTCATGCTAGAAAGTGAATTTCAATATTATAAAGACCACCAAAAGGAACTCGTCGATAAATTTGAAGGTAAGTTTATCGTTATTAAAGGCGCCAAGGTGATCGGTGTATATGATACAGAAATTGAGGCCTATGAAGAAACCAAAAAAATTGAAGAACTTGGCACTTTTCTTATTCAGCAAGTTTTACCGGGAACAGAAAGTTATACCCAAACTTTTCATTCCAGAGTTAGCGTAATATAATAAAATCATGCCGGAAGCGCTTACCTTAAAAGCTAACGGAATTGCTAGAGTTTTAGTTTCCGAAGTTGGAGTATCAGAACCTTTAGGTAATCTTCAGCCAAATCAAACAATTCAAATAAAAAATTTCAGAGGGATTTGGGACACTGGGGCCACGGGATGTGTGATAACAAATAAAGTAGTATCGGATCTGGGTCTAAAGCCAATCGGTATGAGAGAAGTACATACCGCAAATGGAAAAGCAAACCAACAGACTTACCTTGTTGACATTTATTTACCAAATAAGGTTCGCATTGTAAATTTAACCGTAACTGAGGCCTCGTTGCCTCAAAATACCGACTGCTTAATTGGAATGGATGTTATTACTTTGGGTGATTTTTGTATTACGAATTTGAATGGAAAAACGGTAATGTCTTTTAGAACTCCTTCTAGTGCCTGCATTGATTTTGTAGAGGAGTTAAAACTTAACGACCCGAATAGAATGAGCAGGCAGCAAAGAAGAGCGATGTTGAGAAAAAAAGGATTTTAAAAATCGGCAAAAGGCCGATTTTTTGATATTATGCCGAGTGCTTATTCGCACGAATTAGCACTCGAACAAGCAAATACAATCAAAAAGCCCTATTTTCCGCGGCAACTTGATCTCCCGAAAAAGGTGTATACTATAGGTGGAAAGGGGTGAGTTATATGCCCAAGGAAGAGCTTGTGGGAGAAGTCTTCCGATATTACGAAGACAAAGGGACTGCCTGTATTAAGCTTTCGGGCAGGCTCGTAGTCGGCCAAACCTTGCACTTTAAGGACCCTAACGGCGATTATTTCCAAACTATCGGCGAAATGGAAGTCGCCAACGAAACGGCACGTTTTGCCTACCGTGGTGACTATGTGGGAATCAAAGTCGGGCGAAAGCTGCATGAACACGACCAGGTTTTTGTGCAGGATTAGATTTTTCATAAAAAATGTTTCAATCTAACAAATTGAGATGCGGTTTTTTGGGATATTTTTAAATTTTGATTTTTTAAAAAGATTTTATATAATGATTCCAAGTAAAAATTAACAAACAAACCTATGCAAAAGAAAGTAATTTTTATGGCAGTTGCCATAACTTTAGTAGCCGCCGGGTGCGGCAAGAAGCAGCCTCCTGCACCGGTCAATCCCTTGCAGGGCAATGCCAAGACAAATACCCAGGCAAGCGGACAGCTAATGACATTGAATGATTTATTGGCAGCGGGCAAATCCCAAAAGTGCACAGTCAGCTACGTAGTTAACAATACACAAAATCAAGGGACAGTCTATATTGACGGAAGCAACGTTCGGATGGATACAACTTACCAGCTTAACGGCGCCGAAAAAAACTTCAGCGTAATTAGCAACGGCCAGTATGCATACCTTTGGACTAGCGATTCGACATTGGGATTTAAAGCCCCGGTTCAAAAAACTAGTACCTCTAGCCAACCGTTCGGCGCAAGCAAACTGCGCCAAGACTTAGACCCAAACCATCCATACCAATATGACTGTTCCGGCTGGACGGCTGATTCGTCTGAATTCACCCCTCCTTCTTCCATAAATTTTAGCGACATGGGGAAGCTGCAAAGCCAAACCCCAGTGGCACCGGGTAGTAATGCCCAAGCTTGTGCCGCTTGCAACTACGCAGGCAGCGGAAAAGCCAAATGTTTGGCCGATTTAGGGTGCAAGTAAAACTGTACAACATAGCTATCAACACAAACACAATGGGCACCATTGGCCAAAGCCAACTTTTATTCCAATGGTGCCCATTGTCGCGCTAAAAACCCCGCCGAACTGGCGCGGGGTTTTTATTTTTGCCTAAAATATGGTAGAATAAATCCAGCGCTACTTTTTGATTATCACTATTAAAAGATAAGATTTAAAGTCAATTTTACCCCAGCCTTAAACAGTAAAAGTTTAAAAAAAGTGGTGCTGGATAAAGGTACCTATGTTTAAAAATCGCAAACACCTAAACAAAATAATGGCCATAATAATGGTTATAGTCGTCCTTAGCATGGTTGGGGCGCTATTTGCTGGCGCATTTATCGGCAACAAGTAAGCGAAATTTTCCATGTTCAAATTTGATTTGCTGGAAAACGAAAAAGTCATCAATATTTATCGGCAAACCGAGGCGGTGCTATTTAAACCGGTACTCATTATTTTTGTGTTAATATTTTCCCCCTGGTATTTTTTAATCAAATACGAATTAGTTTCCGGCCATGAGCGCCTGCTACTGTTTTGGACTTTCTTGGTTTTTTTGTATGGCGTCCGCACTTATCTTATTTGGCTCCTTAACGCTTATATTGTTACCGATATGCGCTTAATAAATGTCTCCCACAAAAGCCTGCTTAATAAAAAAGTGGTGGAGACCCCGCTGGAGCGGATTTTAAATGTCAGTTTCCAAATAAAAGGTTTTTGGCAGTCCCTATTCAGATTCGGCACGGTAGAAGTCCAGGCGGCAGGCCTTGTTGATCCTTTGGCTTTAAAAAACGTTAGCCAGCCCGATAAGCTTAAGGATTTCTTATGGAAAATCCATAACCAGCATTCGGGAGGAGGGATTTTAACGCAAAATTTGGAAATTAAACACCCGTCTTTACCTAGGCAGGTAAAATGATAAACAAACAAGCCCTGTCATCTAAAATAACTATCGTAGGCCTGTTAATTTTACTGGCCTTCTTGTCGGATTGGAAATACAAACAGTGGTCCAGTGAAAAATTAATCCAGAAACAAAAACAAGATTTACAACAGCAGGCCGACGCTTTACAAAAAAAGAACAACGAATTAAGCCAGTCCTTGCAGGATTTTAATTCTCTCAGCTTTAAGGAAAGTGTGGCCAGACGGCAGCTGAATTTAAAAAAACAGGGTGAGCAGGTTTACACTTTTATGGATGCCGCGGCAGCCGGCCAAATGCAGAATCAAAATTCCCAAGGCCGGGGTAATGCTAAAAAATGGCTTGATTATTTTTTTGCGAACTAAAAAATGCCCAGCAAACATCGCAAAATTTTAAAATATGTTTGTTGGCTAACGGCAATTATTCTGGTCTTAATAATCTCGACCGCCTTATGGCTGTATACGGGTACGCTCACGCAGGACAAAATAAAAATTTTCCAAATCGTGCCTCTGCCCATGGCCTTGGTAAACGGGCATCCTCTTCCCATAAAGGATTTTTTGATAAGGTTTGGCGTTGCCCAAAAAGTTTTGACGCAAAATAACGAGCAACAGGCAAAATTCGCCATTGCCCAGCAGCTGATTTTGGAAGACGAAATTTCCCAACTAGCGGCACAAAGTGATGTCTCGGTAAACCAAAAACAAATTGACCAAGAATACTCAATTTTATCGGCTCAAACAAATTTGCAGGGGCAGCCTAATTTTGAAAAATTTTTGCAAAGTCAAAATTTAAATGAAAGCATCTTAAAAAACAGCGTGATAAAGCCAGAACTGCTTTTGGACCAGCTGCGAATTTGGTTTAACTCCCAGCCCAATTTAAATCTTCGGGCCTACGGTTTGGCAAACAACCTGCTGACACAAATAAACGAGGGGAGCGACATGGCTGCTTTAGCCGTTCACTTTTCGGAAGACCCGACGGGAAAAAGTTCCGAAGGGGATATGGGTTTTGTGCAAATAACCGATCTCTCTTTAGAACTTAGGGAAAGCGTAAGCAACCTAAAGCCCGGCGAAACCAAAATTATCCCCGGCCTTAAGGGATTGTATATTATCCGCTTGGAGGAGCAAACCAATAACCGCTTGCATTTGAGGGAAATATTTTTAAATACGGACGATTTTAACGCTTGGCTCAACGCCCAAACAAAAAATTTTAAAGTCATTAATTTATTAAAAATCTGACAAGTATAAAGTTATAGGTTGTGGAAACCGGTGTAGTCATAAGCAATAGGTTATAGGGTACTTATAACCATACACTTATTACTAAACCGGCATCTATAACTTATGACTATTAACCAAAACATTATGGACCAAGAAATTGTCGACTACATTTTACAGGCCCAAAAACACGGGCTGGTCGATTTAGAAATTAAACAAAACTTGCTTGACGCCGGCTGGGATGCCAACATGGTTGAGCAAAGCTTTATTTTTGCAAAAGCAGTTGATACGCACTCGGGCGCTAACGATGTGCCACAGGTACCGGCTGGCTACCGAGCCTCCCAAAGACCCGATTTAAGCCGGCAACCAGCGGCTTTCCAAAATACCCACACCACCGTTGCCATTAGCGAAGAACAATTTCGAAAAGCTTCCGAGCCTCAAAAACACGGTTTTTTTAAGAAACCAGCACTTTGGATAGCCGTTGCGGTTCTAATGTTGCTGGCGGTCGGAACCTATGCCTATTACAGTTTAGTTTTAGCCAACCCGGCAAGAATTTGGCAAAAATTTACCCAAGCAGGCCAGCAGGCTACTTACCAGACAAAGTTCAATTTTTCTTATTCCGATCCCGGCCAATATGACAGCGGCACAAGCAGCCTTGTTAGCTTCCAATTTAAAAATATTAAACTCCAGTTAAGCGGCAGCGGTTATGTTAACGACCAAAATAAGGACAATCCGGAATCTACTTCCAAAATCCAATACACTTTCAGCAGCGGCAATACCAGTTTTTCCACCGGTTTAGAATACATATTGCAAAATAAAATTTTATACTTAAATGTCGGCAGCAACCCAATTTTAGATTTTATCAGCCAGGAGGCCAACAACGGGCAAAAAATTGACTGGATAAAAATTGATTTAAGCCAATTAAGCAATCAGGCTTCCGGTACTCCGGATACGGCTAAATTTTATCAACAGTTTGCCAACCCCGATTTTAAAAACGAACTCCAAAAAATTTGGGAAAACACTACCATAATAAAGGAAGGTTCGTATGTCGGTCGGGAAAAAATTAACGGCGTTACGACTTTACATTTTAAAAATTCCGTAGATAAACAAGCCCTTAAAGGTTTAATAAACCAGTATGTCCAGGAACTGACCAAAGCCCTTAAAGGCAGCGGCTCGGAGCTTTCCGACAGCGACGCCCAAACCATTAACCAAATCGCCGGCCAGCTCATTGATAAAGTCCAAATTCAAGATTTTGAAACCTGGGTCGGAATGACCGACTTTAAGCTTTACCGGGTACATTTGGCTGTTAATGCCCCTTCGTTAATATCTTTGGCAAAAAATGCGGGAAGCTTCATAGAGCCCTCTTCCGACGACGATAAAAGGATATTAGATGTAAGGCGTACGGCATCCGCTCTGGAACTTTATTATAACGCGCACCACGGCTATCCCGATGCCTTAAACGGCCAACCAGTTGATTTAGTACCTGCGTATATGACTTCGTTCCCAACCGCTCCCCAGACTGCCGGCAATTGCAGTGATTTTTTTAACACCTATTGGTACCAACCTATGGGACAAAAAACTATATATCAAGGCAAAACGGTTTATTCCTCTTATCAAATGACTTTTTGTCTTGGATCGTCTGCGGACGGTTATCAGGCCGGCATCGGGAAACTCACACCTTCGGGCATAACGGCCAACATAACTTGCCCGGGAACCCCGGAGCACTGCGCCAAATCGGCGGATGCAATTGACCCCAACATAGCTATAAAACAACAAATAACAGATTTCATTAGCAAGCTTGATTTTAGCGCCCAAGTCCAGGCCGATGCAGATTATACCGATTACGGCAAAACAATTCCTGTTACTCCTCCGGCAAGCTCGTTTGATCTTGTGCAAAAGTACCAAGCGACCCAAAGTCTGGCGGACGATGCCAAAAGGCTGGCTGACATAAGACAGATGTCCAGCGCTTTAGAGCTTTACTATAACGATAAAGGCTCTTACCCCCAAAGCCTAAATGCCTTGTCGCCGACATACATTGGAATCGTTCCTATTCCGCCCGCAGCTTCGGGGACTTGTTCCGAACAGGATAATGCCTATACCTATACAAAAATTGCTCCCGGAAAATTCCAGTTAACTTTTTGCTTAGGGCAGGCAACCGGAGGATATGCACCGGGCAGGCATACTTTATCGGAAACGGGGATTCAATAAATCTAAAAGGCCTTTTAAATTCGCCGGCATTGCTATATAATTAAACTATGAAAATTGGCATTTTTGATTCCGGCCTTGGCGGTTTGGTAATCGCCAAGGCTATTTTAAAAAAGCTCCCCGGGTATGATTACATATACCTTGGCGACACCAAGCGTGTGCCTTACGGAAACCGGCAAAAAAACGAAGTATATAAATTGACACTTGGGGCTGTTAAATACCTTTTTGAACATGACTGCCAATTGGTTATTTTAGCCTGTAATACCGCCTCGGCTTTGGCTTTGCGAAAAATCCAGCGGAAATTTTTACCCAAATTTTATCCGGACAGGCGCGTGCTGGGAGTGGTTATCCCTACTTTGGAAGAAGCCAATAAAAACCATACCAGAAAAATTGTCGGCGTCTTGGGGACCACGGCAACTGTTAGCTCACACATTTATAAAAAAGAATTGATGAAAATCGACCGTAAAGCCAAAATTTTTGAAATAGCAGCGCCAAAACTGGTCATGTTAATTGAGCAAAATTCTTTACAAAAAGCCAAAAAAGTCTTAAAATCATACATGAAACCGCTTTTGAAGCACGATATTGAAGCGCTGATTTTGGGTTGTACCCATTATCCGTTGTTAAAGGACGAAATTGGCAAGCTGGCGGGGAATAAAATAAAGATGGTTTCCCAAACCGATTTTTTGCCAGGAAAGTTGAAAGATTATTTAAAGCGGCACAAAGAAATTGATAGCAAACTGTCTAAAAATGGTAAGTGCGAATTTTTGGTTACGGCTTTCAACAAGGATTTTGGCGAAGTAGCAAAGAGGTTATTTGGGAAAAAGTTGAAGTTTAAAGTTGTTAGTTTGTAGCGCGCCGATTCATCGGCTGCAGCACATAAATGGGCACGCTACATTACGCCGAGATAGCTCAATCTTGCCCCGCACCAATTCCCATAAACTAGACTGCCAATAATGTTATCTTTGCTGCAAAAATTACTTTTTTAAAATTTATGCATTAGGGGAATTGGTGCGGGGGTGAAGCAGAGCAACGGCTCGGCCCGTTAAATAATTTGCCAAGATAGCTCAATTGGTAGAGCAATGGTATCGTAAACCATAGGTTGTGGGTTCAAGCCCCACTCTTGGCTCCATATTTAACGGGCTGAATAAACCGCGGGTTGGAGGTTTAGTTCCTCTTCTCGGCTCCACCTGCTGCGCCCCTGATAAATCGGGGCTACGCAGTGCAAGCAGCGCATTTGTGAGGCTTTGCTCGCACTTTCGCAACTTTAGCGAAGAAGTGTCAAGAGCTCCCAAAATCGCCACCCTTGCCAAATCAGCCGTTTTTTGTTAATCTTATCGCGTTCACATTGAAGAATCATGGATAATCCTGAAAAAGAAAAGGAACAAGAGATTAAGGCTCGCCCTGAACCATCGGAGAGGTACAGGGCAAGTAAAGCGGCCATTTGGTCTCAGCTAATGGAAATTGGTTTGGATTTTGCCCTTTATCTTGCAATTCCCTTGTTTGCTTTTATTTATGCCGGAAAGTGGCTGGATGCCAAATACAATCATAAATTTTTCGTCATAATCGGCATCTTTTTAGCTTTAGGTTTAAGCTCCTATCTGATATATAAAAAAGTCAAGTCGGTTAAGGATTTGATGGATAAAAAATAAATAAGTAGCCGGCGTCATCCTGACGCTGAGTGCATCCGAAGCGGAAGGATCTCATCAAAGATTAAAAGATTCTTGGTCCCTCAGATGCATTCGGGACTCAGAATGACGCCAGAAGAAAACCATGCTTTCACTTCCACCTTTAGCCGCAGAACCCATATTCCACATCGGAGCTTTCCCCATCACCAACGCTTACATTAATTCCACGTTGGGCGTATTGGCTTTTGCGGTTTTTGCTTTCTTTTTAAACAAGAGCGCCAAAAAATACTACGCGCAAGGCGCGCCGCGCGGCATAGTTAATTTTTTTGAATCGTTGTTGGAATTTGTCCTGGGCTATATTGACGGCGTTACCAAAGACCGGCGAAAAACCATAAAATTTTTGCCGATTGTCGGAGGAATGTTCTTTTTTATTCTATTTTCCAATTGGATAGGGCTGCTTCCGGGTACCGGCAGTTTTGGCATTTTTCGCGGCAGCGAGTTTTTCCCCATTTTGCGGCCCGCCACCTCGGATCTGAATTTAACTCTGGCCATGGCCGTGTTTGCGGTTGTTACCAGCCATATTTTGGGCATTTTTACCATCGGCTTTTTTAAGTACGCCAACAAGTTCATTAAGCTTGGCGACATTTGGCAGGCAATAAAAAGCCTAAGCCCGATTAAAATAATGGTCGCTTGTATTGAATTTTTTGTCGGATTTATCGAAATTTTTTCCGAAGCCGCCAAAATGGTTTCTTTGTCTTTGCGGTTATTCGGCAATATTTTTGCCGGCGAAGTCCTGCTGACGGTTTTAGCGTCGCTCATTGCCGGCTACGGGGCGTTTTTAATCCCGATCCCGTTTATGCTTTTAGAATTAATAGTAGGGATTGTACAGGCTACGGTTTTTGCCATGTTAACGCTGGTTTATTTAAGCGTTGCCACGGCAGAAATCCAGGAGCATACCGAAATTGACCATAAAGAAATTGAAGTCAGCGAGGTGGAGACGATATAGCGTTTTAAGGTTTACGGCAGCGCGGCGCGTTTCGGTAAACGTTAAGGGCAGGTGCGGAGCTCCGCACGTCGCCGCCGTACAAACGATACGCGCGGCGCCGACGATTAACGATTAACAATAAATTATTAACCCTCACAAAAGGCGACATTAAACAATAAATATAAATTGTCGACCAAATGTGAAAGAAGGAAAAACTATGGAGACCCAAACAATGACGGTATTGGCCAAAGCCTTCGCAATTGCCGTTGGAGGCTTTGCCCCGGCGCTGGCCATTGGCCGAATTGCAGGCAAAGCCATGGAGTTTATCGGCAGAAACCCGGAAAGCACGGATAAAATTTTCGTGCCGCTTCTGCTCGGCATGGCTTTTGCCGAAGCTATTGCGATTTACGCTTTGGTGGTTACGTTTACTTTATAGGTTTTAAACCTGATGATGGTCCAAGGACAATCATCAGGATTTACAACTTAACACATTCGGCGTCATTCTGAGGCCGAAGTAGCAAACGAGGCCGAAGAATCTCTTTATTTGAGATCCTTCACTTCGCTCAGGATGACGCCAAAAATATGATTCTTGATCTTCACACTTTTATCAATTTTTTAATTCCCGTCGCCCACGCGCAGGAAACTGCCAGCTCCGGCGGCATTGCTGTTTTAGGCTTAAACGTCAAGTTCTTTATTGCCCAGTTAATCAATTTTGGCATTTTACTCTTGATTTTTTGGAAGTGGATATTGCCCGGCGTTACCAAAGCAATGCAAGCCCGCACCGAGCGCATCCAAAAATCCCTGGCTGATGCCGACCGCATAGAAAAAGAAAAAAAGGAATTTGAGGCTTGGAGACAGACGGAAATGGGCAAAGCCAGGCAGGAAGCTTCGTCGATTGTTACATCGGCACAAACTGAAGCGGGCAAGGCTAAACAATTGATTATCGACCAAACCAAGCAAGACCAGCAAAAATTGGTAGACCAGGCCAAAGCGCAAATTGAATCGGAAAAAAACAAGTCTATTTTGGAAGCAAAATCGGAATTGGCGGATTTGGTAACCAACGCTACGGAAAAGATATTAAGAAAAAAATTGGATGCAAAGACAGACCAAGAGCTCGTTAAAGAATCGTTAGCGAACATAAAATAAGTATAGTGTCATTGCGAGGAGCCCCGAGTGCATCCGAGGGGCGACGCGGCAATCTTATCAAAGAAAAGATTGCTTCGACTGCACTCGCAATGACAAGGAATCACTATGAAATTAACTTCGCAACAATACGCCCAGGCCCTATTTGAAGCAATCAGCGAGACCGCACCCCACGACCACGACAAAGTCCTGGATAATTTTGTAAAAGTTTTGGCGCAAAACGGGGATTTAGGGAAATACGAAGAAATAGACGCCGAATTCCGTAAGTTGAAGCTGCTATCGCAAGGCATAAAAGAAGCCGAGGTTACCATCGCCAAAGAAGTGGAAATGAATACCGCGTTGATCCACTCACTAAACGAAATAGTCGGAAGTAAAGTGGAAATAAAGAAACGGATAGACGAATCCATAATCGGCGGTGTAGTAATAAGGGTAGACGACACATTAATAGACGCCAGCGTAAAAAACCAGCTTAATAATTTGAATAAGAGTTTAAAGAATTAAATGAAAAATAAACTTTGGACAGCTAAAATAATTTTTCAGACTTTATTAGTCTTAGCGGTAGTTTCGTCCGTTATCTTTGATGCATTTTTATTTCGTGGACAAAGTAACGAAGGTATGGCCGGTTTAGCTGACATGATGGTAATTATACCCGAAGCACTTTGCATAATTGTTCTAGCTTTTGTTACTGCAGTAATAGTTGCAGTGCAAAAAAGATTGCCAAAAAATTCTTCTTTAGCAGATCAGCCTACACAAAAACATAAATATATGATTGTTTCAATAATTATATCCTTGTTAGCACTTTTTATCCTTTTTCAGTTATTTGTCGCATATGACAGCAGCAAAATTTTTAATCCAAATGACCCAAATCAAAATATAATAGTTCGGCACCCAAAAATAGTTAAATAATTTCAATATTCCCATTTGTTAACATTAAACTTATATGGCCTCAACAAATATTGTAGAACAACTGACAAACTAATAATTAAAATTAATTTAGCTGTCATCCCAGAATTTTTCAGCCTAAGGACAATCGTGGTCTGAAAAATATCCGGGATCCAGACCTAGAAATCAGATTCCGGATAAATTTAATAGCAATATAAATTTTCCGGAATGACAAAGGAAATACATGGCACAAACTAATATAGTCGAACAACCAACTTAAACAATAAATGGATACGCAGCAAAACAATTCAACGCGATTGTTGGAGATACCTATCCTAGTGACAGTGGCGCTCACCGAAACATTTATATTAAGCATTTTTATTATAATGTTTATAGGGCGCCTGTTCCCTAATCCCGAATTACAAGGATGGAATGGCGTCCAATATATACCAATATTATTTCTATTGTCAATCTGTTCAATTGTCGGAATTTTAGTTTCAATTATTTTAATTTCAACAAGTGCTCTAAAGAAACGAAAACTTCTTGCAGATAATGAGGACATCCTCCCAATCAATAACGGTTCATTCAAAAAATTTCTGGTAACAATTTTAAAATCCCTCGCTTTTCTCATTTTTCTTTCTATTTTATTTTTTATACTAATAATAAATTTTAGTCCAAATTAATGTATGCCTAACACTAATATCGTAGAACAACTCAAAAACAAAATTGCTAATTTCCAGGCTGACGTTAAAATTGAGAAAGTCGGCACTGTACTGGAAGTAGGGGACGGCGTGGCGAGGGTGAGCGGATTAAAAGAATGCGCCAGCATGGAAATGTTGGATTTTGGCAATGATGTTTTTGGCGTAGCTTTAAACTTGGAAGAAAGCGTTATCGGAGCGATTATCCTTGGGGAATATCAAAAGATTAAAGCCGGCGACACGGTTCGTTTAACCGGAAAAATTTTATCCGTGCCGGTTGGCGAAGCTGTTGTTGGCCGCGTGGTTAATGCTCTTGGAGTGCCTATTGACGGCAAAGGCCCGGTGAAATCCGATAAATTTTATCCGGTGGAAAAAATTGCTCCCGGCGTTATTACCCGCCAAGGCGTCAGGTCGCCGGTGCAAACCGGGATAAAAGCCATTGACGCGCTAATTCCCATCGGCCGGGGACAGCGCGAACTTATAATCGGCGACAGGCAAACCGGCAAGACGGCCTTGGCCATAGACACCATCATTAACCAAAAAGGCCAAAATATGATTTGCATTTACGTTGCCATTGGCCAAAAAGAAGGCAAAGTTGCCAAAATTGTCGACACTTTGGAACAAGCCGGAGCTATGGAATACACCACCGTGGTTTCCGCCGGCGCCAGCGAGCCGGCCGCGCTTTCTTACATTGCGCCTTATGCCGGCTGCGCCATGGGCGAATATTTTATGGACCAGGGTAAAGATGTTTTAGTGGTTTATGACGACTTATCCAAACAAGCCGTGGCCTACCGCGAAATTTCTTTGCTCTTAAGGCGCCCGCCGGGACGCGAGGCTTACCCGGGCGATGTTTTTTATCTCCACAGCCGCTTACTGGAGCGCGCGGCAAAACTCAACCCGGATTTTGGCGGCGGAAGTTTAACCGCTTTGCCGATTGTGGAAACCCAAGCCGGCGACGTTACCGCTTACATCCCGACAAACGTCATTTCTATTACCGACGGACAGATATTTTTGGAGACCGATTTATTTTACAAAGGCATCCGTCCGGCTTTGAACGTCGGCATTTCCGTGTCCCGCGTAGGCTCTTCCGCCCAAACCAAAGCGATGAAGAAAGTTGCCGGAAAATTAAAACTACAGCTCGCGCAATTTCGTGAGCTGGAAGCTTTTGCCCAGTTTGGCTCCGATTTGGATCCTGAAACCCAAAAACAGCTTGACCTTGGCCGCCGAATGACGGAAATTTTAAAACAGCCGCAATATACACCGTATGCTTTGGAAAAAGAAGTTACCGTATTATACGCGGTCAACAACGGCTACTTTAACCCCATTCCCGTAGACAAAATGGCTGAAACGGAAAAAGCCTTCCACCAGTATATGGCCACGCAGGCAAAGGACGTTTTATCGGAAATCGCCAAAACCAAAGAACTTTCGGATTCAACGGAAGCCAAATTAAAGACAGCGATTGAGCAGTTTGTATCAAGCACTAAATAAACATGAACAATCCCGAAAAAGCGAGTCCCATATTTGACAAAAATGGCAAAGAGATCCAGAAAGGGAGCAAAGTCAGAATTTCTGAAGAAGGAAGGAAGGCTTTGGCGCTTCATAAACTGCCATATTTCGATAGCCTTCCAAATTTTAGAGGAAATGTAATCAGCCTCGAAAGAGGAAAGGTAATTATCGGACTCACGGAAATAACTTCTTCAAGTAGATTTCAAATGGAACCGGAGTGGTTAATAGTTGAATAATTTATGCCCGGAATTAAGGAACTTAAAACCAGAATAAAGTCTATTGGCGGCACCCGCAAGGTGACGCGGGCTATGCAAATGGTCAGCGCGGCCAAAATGCGCAAGAGCCAAGACGCGACCATGAGAAGCCGCAGTTACGCTTCTTTGGCTTGGGAGTTGATTATAAGTTTAAGCGGTGTCATTCCCGCGCAAGCGGAAATCTTAAACCAGGATCGAGATTCCGGCTCGGAGACCGGAATGGCACAACAGATTGCGCGCTTGCTCCAATCTTTCCCCAAGGCCTCCAAAATCGCTGTCTTAATTCTCACCACAAACAGGGGAATGGTGGGTAGTTTGAATGCAAATTTACTGATGATGGTGCAAAAAACAATTCAATCTGGGAACCAAGGGGCATCCTCGGACCAGGCAAAACCTAAGACCGAAGATGCCCCTTGGCTTGAGGCGGATATTATTACCTACGGCCGCAAAGGGCGGGATGTAATGGTCAAGAGCCACAAAGAAGTTTTGGCCGATTTTGAGAAATTTGATCGCGTTATAACCACGCAGGACATTGAGCCAATTGCGAATTTTATTACCAATCTATACCTTTCCGGAAAATACCAAAAAGTTTTGATTTTTTATAACCATTTTGTGTCCACGCTGGCACAAAAGCCGACGGTAAAGCAGCTTCTCCCGTTTGCCTCCGATGTCATTGCGAGGAGTGCATCCGACGAAGCAATCTTACCTAAGGATAAAAAGATTGCCTCGGCTGCACTCGCAATGACAGATAGAAGCACCGATTACCTTTTCGAGCCTAACCCCAAAGAAGTTTTAGAACACTTACTCCCGCGCATCATAGAATCGCAGATATATCAAACAATATTAGAAAGCGAAGCCTCCGAACAGTCCGCCCGTATGGTCATGATGAAAAATGCCACCGAAGCCGCTGACGATCTGATTTCCGACCTGACGCTGACATATAACAAATTAAGGCAGAACAAAATAACGACCGAACTGGCGGAAATAACCGCCGGTAAGATCGCTGTTGAATAATAATTAATAATAAATCTTAAATCCTTAATCTTTAATCCAATTATGAACAAAGAAACAATATCACAAGCGACAAACTTTAATTAATTTTATAGCTGTCGTCCTGAGCGAAGCGAAGGATCCCTTAACACAAGATAAAGAGATTCCTCACTGCGTTCGGAATGACGCCTAAAGAGTATTAATCAATCAAACTCATGAATAAAGGAACAATCAGCCAAGTAATAGGCCCCGTGGTAGACGTGCATTTTGCAAACGATTTGCCCGCGATTTATAACGCGCTGGAGGTGATAATAGAATCGGCAGATGCCCGAGGGGCATCCTCGGACCAGGCAAAATCCAAGACCGAAGATGCCCCTCGGTCCAGTCACGGCACCAAATTAACCCTAGAAGTCCAACAGCAACTGCCCGGAAACATCGTCCGCACCGTTGCCATGTCATCTACTGACGGACTTAAACGTGGCACCGAGGTAACGGATACCGGCGCACTTATTTCCGTACCGGTTGGAAAAGTCACGCTGGGACGCATTTTTAACGTTTTGGGGCAGGCTGTAGACGGCCAGGAAACGCCTAAATCCGATAAAAGATACCCCATCCACCGCCCGCCGCCAAAGTTTACCGAGCAAAACACCAAAACCGAAATTCTGGAAACCGGCATTAAAGTTATAGATTTAATTTGCCCGATTTTAAAGGGCGGTAAAGTGGGTTTGTTTGGTGGCGCCGGCGTGGGAAAAACCGTAATCATCCAGGAATTAATCAACAACATCGCCAAGGCGCACGGAGGCGTTTCGGTGTTTGCCGGAGTAGGGGAACGCACGCGTGAAGGAAACGATTTGTACCACGAAATGAAAGACGCCAACGTTTTGCCGAAACTGGCTATGGTGTTCGGCCAAATGAACGAACCGCCGGGAGCGCGTGCCCGTGTCGGCCTTTCAGGATTGTCTATGGCCGAATATTTCCGCGACGAAGAGCACCAGG
Source organism: Candidatus Doudnaibacteriota bacterium (assembly GCA_963768175.1). Lineage (GTDB taxonomy): Bacteria > Patescibacteriota > Doudnabacteria > UBA920 > UBA920 > PALSA-1336. The sequence continues at coordinate 258,059 of CAVYGQ010000001.1, forward strand.
ACGTATTAATGTTCATAGACAACATCTTCCGTTTTACGCAGGCGGGCTCGGAAGTTTCGGCCCTCCTCGGCCGCATTCCATCGGCCGTGGGTTACCAGCCCACGTTGGCAACAGAAATGGGCGAACTGCAGGAACGAATTACTTCCACCAAAAACGGCTCCATTACTTCGGTACAGGCAGTCTACGTGCCGGCCGACGACCTAACCGACCCGGCTCCAGCCACAACTTTTGCCCACTTAGATTCTACTGTGGTTTTAAGCCGCGCTTTAACCGAGTTGGGTATTTATCCCGCCGTGGATCCGTTAGACTCAACCTCCACAATTTTAGACCCGCTAATAGTTAGCCAAGAACATTATGACGTTACCCGCGGCGTGCAAAAAACCTTGCAACGCTTTAAGGATTTGCAGGATATTATCGCCATTTTGGGCATGGAAGAATTACCGGACGAGGACAAAATTACTGTGCTCCGCGCCCGTAAAATCAGAAATTTCCTTTCCCAGCCGTTCGGAGTTGCCGAAGTCTTTACCGGCCGCAAAGGCGAATTTGTTAAACTTGCAGATACTGTCAAAGGCTTTAAAATGATTTTGAACGGGGAACTGGACAACGTGGCTGAAAGCGAGTTTTATATGAAAGGCGGAATAGAGCAGGTTAAAAAATAGGCATTGGATAACTAGACATTAGATGTTGGATTTCAGGCCAGGCACCTAACAACTAAAACCTAAAACCTATGACAAAGCTCCACTTTCAATTAGTAACCCCCGAGCGCACTGTTCTTAACGAAGAACTGGACAGTTTGTCATGCCCTACAACTTTAGGGCAGATTACCATATTACCAGGGCATATTCCGCTGGTAGCCACTTTAGTGCCGGGAGAGCTAATAGCCCGCGTCGGCGGTAAAGAGCATTTTATTAACGTTACAGGCGGATTTATTGAAGTTAGGGCAAATAACGAGGTGGCTGCGCTGGCGGATGCTGCTGAACATTATTATGAAATAAACGTGCAAAAAACCGAGGAAGCCGTAAAGCGAGCCCAGCAGGCCATGAAAGAAACCAAAATGTCTTCCGAGGAATATGCCAAAGTGGCGAGCAGTTTAAATCAAAGTCTTATGCGCCTGAACATAGCCCGTAAGCATGCACACCGAAGGAATATGCCAATAACAGGGCAGGGGAATTTGCAGGAATGATTTTATATAAATAATATTGTTCGAGCCCTTCGACTCCGCTCAGGGCAGGCTTGTCGAGAACAATGGTAAAAATATGCTTCTCTTCAGGGTCGAAGCATATTTTTTATGAAAATAGATTACCAACCAAAATCCCAGCTTGAAAAGTTTGGCAAAAAAATTATTGATTTGCTTGTGGACAACTTCCCGCAAACTTTTTTTGTTGGCGGCATGGTCCGAGACTTGCTACTAGGCAAAATTTTAACTGATATTGATATCGCGACACAAGCAACGCCTTCGGAAGTCATAAAGTTGCTAACCAATAACAATGTTGTCTGCGATGGCGCGTACAGCCTTTTTGGAATAGTTGTGGCAAAAAGAGGGCGCTATAAAATTGAAATCGCCACTTTTCGCAAAGACTTGCCAAGCAAAAACAGATACCCAAAAATTTGTTTTGTAAAAAACTTAAAACAAGATAGTAACCGCCGCGATTTTACTATAAATGCCTTATATTTAAGCCCGAAAAGTGGAAGAATCCTGGATTTCCATCAAGGATTGAAAGATTTAAAATTGAAGCTCTTAAAATTTATCGGCAACCCGGAAAAACGGATTAAAGAAGACCCTTTAAGAATAATCAGAGCTTTGCGCTTTGCGCAAACTTTAAACTTCAAGTTGGATGGCAGGGCGAAAAATGCCATGGAGAAAAATTTTCCACTTGTAAAAACTTTGACGAAATCGCGGATAAAAAATGAGTTAGAAAAAATCGCAAACCTAAATCATAAAAAAATCATTTTAAACATAATGGGTAAATAAAATTTGCTTGACATAAAATAAAAAAAACTCTATAATAAATTTATAATATAAATAATTACCGAAACGAAAAGATAACTAACATAGAAAACAGAAAAAACTTATAAAGATAGAACTTGCAGTATCCAATAATCGCGTATTAGTTTCGCAAATAGTCTAAGATGACACTACTCAACTTGAGACATAAAGTTTCAAGATCCCAGGGTAGAAAATTAAGAAAGCTTGGCCAAAATTAGTCAAGCTTTCAGGGAGACTAGCCCAATGGCTAAGAAAAGGAAAGTTGCAAAGAAGAAAAAGGGCGGTTCCAAAAAGAAGCGCCGCTAGTCTTTGCTTTCCGATGTTATCGGAATAACAAGGCCACCCCAAAATTAAGGGTGGTTTTGTTGTTTTTTTACGCAATAGACAAAAACGCCCAAAAAATTGGGCGTTTTTGTCTGGCGGACTGAACGGGACTCGAACCCGCGACCTCTCCCGTGACAGGGGAGCGCTCTAACCAACTGAGCTACCAGTCCGTATTGTAAAACCTATTTCGTGCCCCCCCCGACTACGCTCGGGACACCACTCGACTCCGTTTAGAGTTTGTGGTTGGTTGAGGCCTATACTAGGCCGAAATCACGAGCGAGTTTTGACGATAGTCAAAACGAGTTGAGTGGTGCCGAAGAGAGGAATTGCACCTCTGACCTTGGGCTTACTTGCCCGCCCACCAAATTTGAGGCGTTTAGAAAGGTTTTTTTGGTAGCGGGAAGAGGAATTGCACCTCTGACCTTGGGCTTACTTGCCCGCCCACCAAATTTGAGGCGTTTAGAAAGGTTTTTTTGGTAGCGGGAAGAGGAATTGCACCTCTGACCTTGGGCTTATGAGTTCCCACGCTCTAACTAACTGAGCTATCCCGCCATGTAACATATTGTTGGGAAATTTGGTGGGCGGGTGAAAGTCCCACGCTCCCCGCCCGTACCGAACGGTATGTTCGGGCGGGTAACTAACTGAGCTATCCCGCCATGTAACATATTGTTGGGAAATTTGGTGGGCGGGTGAAAGTCCCACGCTCCCCGCCCGTACCGAACGGTACGTTCGGGCGGGTAACTAACTGAGCTACCCCGGCACGCCGCAACTCGCTCCAAGCTCCAGAATTTGCTAAAGCAAATTACTTTCGCTTTCCGCGGTTGCTCCTCTTTCCCAAAAATCCGTGCTCGTCACCCTGAGGGTGACTGCGCTCCTAATTTTCAGGAGCCTTTTTTTATAAAAACCCTCGTGCAGAGGGTAAAATCTGTCACGATTTTAACTTTTTTAGTTTAACAATGTCGCATTCGCAACCACGGATTAGCCATATGTTCCCAAATGGGCTCTCCAAATTTTCTTCCTGGAAATGTCCTAGGAAAATTTGGGGAGAGGGGCAACATTCCGAACGAAGTGGAGTATCTCGCCCAAAGCGCGATACAAAACGGAGTGAGGAATGATTAACCCGTGGTTGCGGGACCCGGACTCGAACCGGGAACCTCAAGGTTATGAGCCTTGCGAGCTGCCAATTGCTCTATCCCGCGATAATAGCTGATATATTATACTACACAACCTTTTTAAAAGCAACCGGCTCTTTTTGACTTCAGCTTCGTTTAAAGCTAGACTTTGAATATCATACGGAAAGGAGGAGGCTTCCAATGCCTCAACGCGGTTGTATCCTTGTTTTGATGCCCGGCACACTCGTGCCAGTAATGCCCCAAGTCTATGCCACCATTCGCCAGGGACCCGAAAAACATCCCGTGGAAGTCTATGTACCGCTAACAACACTAATAAAAGATAGGAAGAACTATTTCCACATCGAGGATGGGCCCCATTCTCTTTGTGCGGAACTCTATCCCAGAACCATAGCGGTACTGGATATGGGCAGCGGCAAGTTGTTGTGGCTGAACGAAGGTTTGCTGGCGCGCAACCCTCAAATTTGCGGGAGATGCTTTTGTGTACAACCAGTACACAAAGATGACTGCCCCACCACAGGAAACGGCATCGACGGACCGCGGAATTCCGCGGCCGAGGTTGGGGGGTGAGACCATCTCCCTTCCATTTTTAAAACAAACCATCCCGCCTCTTTAAAGAGGCGGGATGGTTTTAAATTATTTATTCCTTTTTTGCTTTAATTTCCCGCCTTTGGGCCAAAGGCTAGGGGAGGGCTCTCTTTCCCCTGATGTTATTCAGGATAATCCCGTCCTCTCCTAACCGCAAACCCAAAGGCGGAGATTAATGATTAGACTTCTGTTATCACTCTATACCCAAGATTGATAATTTGTCAAGCGGTTGTTTTTGGCTAAAAAATATAGTATAATAAGCGCATGCAAACAACCATTCTTTACGTAATAATCCTTGTACTTTTGGCAGGTTTTGGCTTGCTTTTTTATTTTTTAACCGACTTAAAAAAGAAGACAGAAAAACCTACTGATGACCAAGGCATGAAAGTTATGATGGAATGGATGAAAGAGATAAAGCAAGGCACGGATGCCACACGCGAAGGCATGCAAAAAACCATCGACCAGACCAACAAGGCAATAAATGAACGATTGGACAATGCCGGCCGTGTAATCGCCGCGCTTACCAAAGAATTGGGAGGCATATCACAAGTCGGCCCGGACATCCGCCGGCTCACGGAAACTTTGGCGTCGCCCAAATTAAGAGGCAACTTTGGCGAAGAGATGCTGGAAAACATGCTTTCCCAGGCTTTGCCGAAAAACGGTTACGAAATCCAGCACAAATTTAATAACGGCGAAGTGGTGGATGCGATTATTTACGTTGGGGACAAGATTTTGCCCATAGACAGCAAATTCAGCATGGAAAACTTCCGGCTTTACAAAGAAGCCAAAACCGAAGAGGCCGCCGAGGGCTTAAAAAAATCTTTTTTAAAAGACGTTAAAAAACGAGTAGACGAAATCCACAAAAAATATATTCTGCCGCAGGAGAACACTTTTGATTTTGCATTAATGTACATCCCTTCCGAAGGCGTATTCAGCGAGGTACTGGACGATACGGCGACGTTAACTTACGGCAGGGAAAAAAAAGTCTATTTTGTCAGCCCGAACACCCTGTATCATCATTTGCAAATAATTTTATTGTCGCTTCGCGGGCAAAAGGTTAACGAAGCAGCCCAGCAGATATTGGCAATGATAGCCGGTATTAAACAGGAATCCGATAAATTCGGCCGCAATTTGGAAGTCTTGGGCAGTCACATCAAAAACGCCGGCAACACCATGGGCACGGTCAACAACGACTTTGCCAAATTAAAAACCAGCATTAGCAACGCCGCGACGCTAGAGCTAAAAGAAACCGGCGAGGTAGATAAAGCCGCTGAAAAACCCCAAAAGTTATTGGAATAATTATGTCTGACTTAAAACCATATGAGTTAGGAGAGATAAACAGTCAAATGTCGGCCATGGGGAAATTCGCCGATATTTACGAAGCCAAAAAAGATCCGGACATTTTAGTAAAAGAATTTGACTCCGATAACCTTGAAGAAATAAAAAAAGCTTACGCTTTTATTAAAAATAACTTTTCTGATTTTACCCCACGGCATCAATTAGTTATTTTTGCAGAAGATGGACAACCGACCCCGGCTATAATTACAGAAAGGGTGCAGCCTGCCCAAATGAAAGATTACAGAAAAACCGCGGAAAAACTGGAAAACTTGTTGGTAGGAGCCGTTACTCTTTACTTGAAAAATTTCAATGCTGGTTTCATCCCCGACATAAGCAAAACCGAAAATTTACTATATGGAACAACAAGAAGCAACCCCGAACCAAAATGGTATTTAATAGATACTTTCCCCGTATTATGCATATCAGTTAAAGAACTAAGAGAGTCACTGGGCAAAATTACCGATCCATTTATGAATTACTACCAGTTTCCAAAAATAAATCAATTAATTAATTTATTAAACCAAAAAGAAAATGAGCATAAGAAATCCTGACCAGCGTGTCGGTGTGTTCGTGGACGTGCAGAATTTATATTATTCCGCGCGCAATATTTATAATGCCAGAGTAAAGTTTAACGAGGTCTTAGATGCGGCTGTGGCCGGGCGCAAGCTTATCCGCGCCATTGCTTATGTCGTTAAAGCCGACATGCCCGAAGAGCACACTTTTTTTGAGGCTCTGGAAAAAGCCGGCTTTGAGGTAAAAATGAAGGATCTGCAAACTTATGCCGGCGGGCACCAAAAAGGTGATTGGGACGTAGGCATTGCCATGGATATTATCAAGCTGATGAATAAGCTGGACGTGATAGTTTTGGCCAGCGGCGACGGCGACTACTTGCCGCTACTTGAATATTTGCAAATGTCCGGCCAGTTTACCGAGACTCTGGCTTTTGGCAAATCCTGCTCCGGCAAAATTAAGGAAGTGACCGACTTTTTTATAGATCTGGACGAAAACCCACGCAAATTTTTAATGCCAATAAAAACAGGGAGAAAATAATGTATGCCGGAATTTGACCCAAATAAAGAGCCTTCTTTGCGGCCGGAGCAAAAACAGCCTGAAGAGCAGCCCGCCAAACCGACACAAATTTCCGAAAAAACTTTGGTTACGCAATTGGCTATGCGAACATTTGAGAAAGGCTTGCGGACAATCGTTTTAAAACAACGAGAATATACGGAGCAAGAATTGGAGAGACTCTTTAATTTAGATTTTGAAAGCGTATTACTAAAATTTTTACCAAGGCGAACCACGTTCCAAAAAGTCGCTAAGCCGGGACGATCTCCGGCTTATGTATTTACTAGTATAATTAACGAACCCTTAATAGACCCGGATATAGAACTTGAGGGGACGGTTGCGGCTGCCCACAGAAAGAAAGCTTCGCGGACAGCAGGACAAGATGAGGCTTTTAAAAAAGCTCGGGAACAAATATCAGAATTTCTGCAAAATCAACCAAAACAAAGGTTTACATCCGTCCAAATCGCTGAAGCTCTGGGCATCCCCAAACCGCTTGTTACGTCCAGCCTGCAAATTCTTATGAGGTCAAAAACCAGCCAACTCACTTCCGTAATAGAAAAAGGCACGACTTTTTTTACGCGTCGACAATAAGCAAGAATAAACATGAAAATAGTATTGGTTACAAATATTAAGGGCAATAAAGGATAAATATGCCGATTCGTCATACTTTTTTTAATCAAAACGAAAAGGAGGCTGAAAAATATGAACATGCAAAAAAACTTTCTCCTGATGTTTTTAAAGAAAGACAAAAAATAGTTGATGAGCTTAAAGCCGACTTTCTTAGAAGGGCGCAAAATTTAAAATTGGGAATAAAATATTCCAGCGATCACTTGGTAACAAATATATTTGAACTCCGTTTTGAGGAAGGATTGCAGAAATTGCTTAAAGACCATACGGAATATGAAAAAGTCGGCAATGATTTTATTTTTACGCACATAGACCCAATGCCAGATGGTGAATAACATAAAAATTGTTTTGGATACTAACGTTTTAATTAATGGCTTTAAAGACGAGTATTCTTACGAAAAAAAGATTATTGACGCCGTAATTGCTGGAGAAATTGAGGCATCCGCCAATAAGCAGACTTTGCGGGAAAACAGGCTCATAAGTTCGGAATTGATTGATAACGACGAATACAAAAACCAGCTCAACGATTTATTCGCGCAAATTAACTGGGTGAAAAACCTTCGGCAAATCCGCGTTGTTTCCGACCCGGAAGACAATAAAATTCTGGAAAGCGCTGTGGAAGCCGGCGCGGATTATTTAATTACTTCCGATAATGCACTGTTGGAAATAGGCAAATTCCAAAATGTGCAGATTGTAAACCCCGCCCAGTTTTGGGCAAATTATAAAGACGAAGGCATGGATTTGTGGAAACAGTGGACGAACTACATCAAAAACCGATAACCGACCCGAATCCACGAATTGTACCCGAATTATCCGAATTCGTGTCATTCGGGTGCTATTTGTATATTAGTGTCGCTTTATGGATAAACTTCTGGAAAACTTAAATAAAGAACAAATTGAAGCCGTCACCCACAAAGACGGTCCATTGTTAATTGTGGCCGGGGCAGGGACCGGGAAGACCACGGTTATAACCCGCAGGATCGCTTACCTTATAGAACAAAAATTGGCTAAGCCCGATGAAATTTTAGCAGTGACTTTTACCGACAAAGCGGCCGGCGAAATGCAGGAGCGGGTGGATGTGCTATTGCCCATCGGCTACGTGGACACCTGGGTTTCCACGTTCCATAGTTTTTGTGATCGCGTCTTAAAGACCCATGCTTTGGACATCGGGCTTTCCAATGACTTTGAACTTTTGGACGCCACAAAGCAATGGGTACTGGTTTATAACAATTTTGAAAAGTTCAATTTGGATTATTACCGCCCTTTGGGCAACCCGGGAAAATTTATCGGCGGCCTGCTTTCGCATTTCTCCAAGTGCAAAGACGAACTTATTACACCGGAAGAATACATGGATTATGCCCAATCCTTACGCCTGCAAATGGATCAGCCCCAAATAACCCAAAAAAAAGATTTGGAGGGCGTGGACGAAACGGAAATTTCCCGTTTGGAGGAAGTTGCCAACGCCTATCACGTTTACCAAAAACTTTTGCTGGATAACAATTATTTAGATTTTGGCGATCTGATAAATTACACTCTACTGTTGTTTCAAAAACGCCCGCAAATTTTGAAATATTACCAAAGTAAATTCAAGTTTATAATGGTGGACGAATTCCAGGACACCAATTTTGCCCAGTACCAGCTGGTTAAACTTTTATCCGGGGAAAAACAAAACGTGGCGGTTGTGGGCGATGACGACCAATCCATTTACAAATTCCGCGGCGCCAGCGTGTCCAATATTCTAAAATTCAAGGACGATTATCCAAAACTTAAAGAAATTACGCTGGCGGAGAATTACCGCAGCGGCAAACAGATTCTGGACCTGGCTTATAAATTTATCCAGCAAAACAACCCCGACAGGCTGGAAATTAAACTTAAAATCAACAAGGAGCTTAAAGCCAACGTGACGGAGCCAGGGGCCGTGGAAGTTTTGGAAGCGCCAGATTTAAACGCAGAATTAAACGAGATTGTCAAAAGAACCATTAAAGTAAAAACCCAAAAAAAATCCTGGAATGATTTTGCTATTTTAATAAGGAGCAACAACATGGCCGAACTGCTTTTACCGGCACTGGAAAACGCCCAAATTCCCCACACGTTTTTGGCTAATACGGGTTTGTATAAAAAGCCCATCATTTTGGATCTTTTGGCTTACTTAAAGCTTTTGGACAATGTCCATGACTCTTTTTCGCTTTACCGCGTTCTTAACATCCCTTTGTTTAAGTTAAGCGTCCACGACATAGCTGGTATCCTGGAATTTTCCCAGAAAAAAACATTGAGCCTGTTTGAAACTTTGGAGCAACTGAAAATCGGCACCATGCTTACCGAGCAGGCGCGAAAAAAATTGCAAATTTTAACGTCCAATTTGCACAGGCACCACGCTTTAGCGCAGGGCAAAAGCGCCGCGGAAACCGCGGTGGAAATAATCAAGGACTTAAAAATGGCCGAGCGGCTGGAAGACGAAACTCCGGAAAATGCCCAAAACAGGGAACTAATAGAACAGTTCTACAAAAAAATAGAAAATTTTGAGGGCGAAAGCAAAGACAAGAGCCTGCATAATTTTTTACGCATATTGGAGTTGGAAGAAGAGGCGGGCGACGAGGGGAAAATCAACTTTAACCCAGATGAAGGCCCTGAAAGCTTAAAAGTTTTAACCGTCCACAGTGCCAAGGGCTTGGAATTTGAAAATGTTTTTGTGATAAATTTGGTAGACAAACGATTCCCGACCCTGGGTAAAAAAGATCCCATAGAAATTCCCAAAGAGCTTATTAAGGATATTTTGCCGCAAGGCGACTTTCATTTGCAGGAGGAGCGGCGCTTGTTTTATGTGGCGGTGACGCGCGCCAAAAAAAACCTGTTTCTGACCTGGGCAAAGGACTATGGCGGCAAGCTAACCAAAAAACCTTCTCAGTTTTTAGTGGAATCCGGTTTGGTGCCGAGCGATAAAACAACGCGGGCAACGGGCAAAGTTGTTTTTAATAAGGCACCTGCCAAAAAATCCCAAACTTTTCAGGTTTTACCCGAAAAGTTTTCCTATTCCCAGCTTAAAGATTTTGAAGCCTGCCCGCTAAAATATAAATACCAATATTACTTAAAACTGCCCGTCCAAGGAAGCCCGTATTTAAGTTTCGGCAACACTATCCACAAAGTTTTTGAAGAATATTTGCGGCAGTTTAGGGACGCAGGCACTTTTGCCCAGCAAGATTTGTTCGGCAAAAGCAAAACTGTCCCCGCTTTGCCCTGTTTTGAGGTACTTGAAAAACTTTACGAAAAAAATTGGATAGACGAATGGTATCAAACCAAAAAACAAAAAGAAGATTATTTTACGCGGGGCAAACAAATGCTAAAACAATTTTATGACGAATGCCAAGCCAATAAGCCGGCGCCTAAATATATAGAACAATCGTTTAATTTATTTTTGGACAAATTCAGGCTCGTGGGAAGAATTGACAGGGCCGACAAAACTCCGCAAGGGCTGGTAATTTACGATTATAAAACAGGCAGGCTCCCTAAAAAATCGGAAAAAAAGGATATTGACCAGCTGTATATTTACCAATGGGCCGCACAGGAATACTTAAAAGAAAAAGTTATCGACCTTAGGTATTGGTATTTGCAGGAAAAGCATAAGCAGTTTTTGACGGAAGAACTGGCGTCAGCCGAAGATGTCGTGAAGTTAAAACATGAGCTTCTGGAACTTATGCATCGAGTTGTGGAGACCATTAAATTTGATCGTTTCAAGGAAGAACACAAAAAAACCAGGGAGCATAAATGCGAATTTGAGGACTTGGAATGATTTTGCTGTCTTTACTAACTACTAATCAATGCTAATATGCTAAACCCCGCAAAGGTAAGTTCGTATATTAGTAAAAATTCATAGTTAGCAAAACCAGAATATTTGTGGTATAATGTTTATGTCAACAAGCCCAAAACAACAACTATTTTTAATTGCTTTTAGCACTTTTTTAGCCGCTTTCTCGCTCGGTTCCATAATTAGTTTTACCGATCCCACAAGTAGTTCTTGGGTGACATTTGGGTTTTTTTACGTAAGCTTGCTTATTTTTTGTTTAGGCTTGTTTGCGCTTATTGGCCTCGGGCTTAGGCAAAAACTTTACCCCGGGCATTACGTAATAAATTTGGGCAACAGCTTTAGGCAGGGATTTTTCATTGCTATTTTAGTAGTCGCCTCATTCGTGCTTTTGTCCAAACATTTGTTGTTTTGGTGGGTAGAGCTAAGCTTAATTTTATTTTTAGCGGCCGTGGAAGCCTTTTTGAACTTAAAAATTTGAAACCAATAAAATAAATACAAATATGGACGAACAAACACCTCTAAATTCTGATGCTTTTACTTCAAAATCGGAACCGCAAAGCGAAACTTTATCCTCCGCCCGGACCAAACCTCAAACAGGGGAGGATTTGGTATTTTTTAATGTCATGCCCAAAGCCAGCACCCAAAGCGCTTTTATTGAACCAAAAATGAAGGTTGCCGTAATATCTGAAGAAGCCCCTGCCAAAACCAAAAACGGCTTTATGGAAATTTTTAAAAAATATAAACTATATATATTTATCGGGTTAGGCATTCTGGTTGCCGGAGCCGGAATATATTTTTTGATAAATTTTATAACCACGATTGGCTTAAACAGCTACAAAGCTGAAAATCTCCTGGTACAGCACCAGGCAAACCAAGCCCAAAAACCGCAAACCCAAAGTCCCCAAACCACAGGGCAAACGGATTTTACGACGCCACAAACATGGAGAGATCATTATTTTACGGGCTGTACTGACGTAAAAGTCTGCGGCGATGACGCCGACCCAGACCACGACGGGCTTACCAATCTCCAGGAATACAAGTTAGGCACCGACCCAAATAATCCTGACTCCGACCAGGATGGCCTGGCCGACGGCGACGAAGTTAATGTTTTCGGCACCGACCCTTTAAACAGCCACACGGCCAATAATCCCAAATACTCCGACGCAGACTTTTTTAAGGGAGGCTACGATATAACCACAAATAATAAAATGTCTGCCGCTCAAATTTCTGCTATAACGGCCAAAATGCAACAATTCGGCCTGCACGAACCAACCATTACCACTTTAAGCGGCGTGCTAGGCCCGTTATATAACTTTGCCGTCCCAAATTCCACGACCACCTCCACTTCAACCCAACCAAGCATGGCCAGCTCCACGAATCCAAACGGGTTGGATGAATCAGTGGAAGCTAAGCAAGACCGCGACGCCCAGCGCTCGGACACCATAAAAAATTTGGAAATTGCCTTGGTTAAATACCAAACCGACAATCAAGCTTACCCAGCGACCAATGACTTTAACGTCATGTATTTGGGAGTCAAACTTTACCTAAAAGTCGCGACAAACCCAATAGACCCAATTAACAAACCGCCTTACGTTTACTCCTACAGTTCCAATGCCAGCAGCTCCGATTTCAGTTTGTCTTTTTACAGCGAAGTTGCGGGCCAGCCGATAAGCAAAAATGCCGCCGACGCCATAAAAGACGCAAATAACGAGCAGTCAGCCATTTACGACAACCAAAGGGAAACCGATCTGGAAAGCATCAGAACGGCCCTGCTTTTATATTCCCAAAATAACGTCGCGGGCGGCCAGGATTACGTTTTCCCGACCAAAGGCAAATACAAAACCGCGATTGTGCCACAATATATTTCGGTAATACCAGTTGACCCGAAAACGGGAGCCGATTACGATTATGAAGTTTCGCCAACTTTTAACACCTTTACTTTAAAAACTTTGCTTGATAACCCGCCAACGGGAACCACAGGCTATATGTGCAACCAGGAAAACTGCCAAAATTACTAAATACCCACCCTCGGCGTTATCCTGAGCGGAAGCGTTGTGATCTCAATCAAAGATTAAGAGGATTCTTCGCCCTTCACCCTTTCGGCTTCGCTCAGGGTGCCTTGAGCAAAGTCGAAAGGCAGATGCATTCGGGCTCAGAATGACGCCAATAAAATAAGATTACTTCAGCTTTAATGAAATTTTTTAACCAACTTTTTAAACGACTTTTTGGTAATAAACAATCTAACTTTGACGGCATTATTGCCGCCAAAGTTTTAGAAATACAAAAACACCCTAACGCGGACCGCTTAAGGATTGTAAAAGTTGATGCCGGAGATAAAATAATAGAGCCGATTGTATGCGGCGCGTTTAACTTTGACGCCGGCGCTATGGTAGCTTTGGCCTTGCCCGGGGCGAAAATCGCCCAAGACATCCATTCGCCTGACCACCAACCATTCGTATTGGGAAAAGCCAAAATTCGCGGCGTAGAGAGCCAAGGAATGATCTGCGCGGCCTTTGAACTCGGTCTCGCCAAAGAGCCCGGGCAGGGGATTATGCTGTTAAAAGATAATATTACGCCGGGTAGCACATTTTCTCCCGAAATGGTAAAATAATTTAACTATATGACCTCACTTTGGGTATCAATAATAACTTTCGTTTTGCTAACCCTGTTATATTGGTGGAGGCCTGGGAAAAAATAATTTTTATGACTGAGAATATTGTTATTTCAACCACGGAAGAAAACCGTTTAAAAAAAGAACTGGAAAAACGCACCGACTTTGAGGCTCAGCGCATAAGGCGGTATTTAAGCATGCCGGATTTGTCGCGCACCCCTGGACACCCACTTTATGAAATTGTCCAGCGAATCTTAAATTGGCCTTATTTTAAAGACTTGGATGTAATCGAAGTACCGGAAATTGTTCCTGCCAATATAAGTTTTGATTTATTTGATTTTCCGGCAGACCATCCTGCCAGAAGCAAGTCAGATACTTATTACGTTGATGAAAAAAATATTTTGCGCACCCATACAACCGTAATGTGGTATTATTATCTGCGGGACGAAAAAATCAAAAAACGCATGGCTGCCGACGAACCGGTCGGCTGTTTCAGTTTTGGCAAAGTTTATCGCAAGGACGAGATAGACCGATATCATATGAATGTTTTTCATCAAATTGATGGCTGGTATCTTGCGCCGAAAGACAAAAAAGTTATTGGGATAGACATTTTAAAAGAAGCTTTGTCAAATTTTGCACAAGCTGTTTTTGGAACAGATGTCCAAGTACGCTTTAACAAAGATACGTTCCCATATACTGATCCTTCTTTGGAAATGGAAGTGAAAAAAGGCGATCAATGGTTGGAAGTAGCCGGAGCCGGTGTAGTAAAAGGAAGTGTTTTGGAAAAATTCGGCGTTGATTCTTCAAAATGGAACGGCTGGGCTTTTGGGCCGGGCATAGAACGTTTTGCGCTTATTTCGATAGACTTGCCGGACATCCGCCTATTATGGTCAACCGACCCAAGAGTAACCAAGCAATTACATCTTGGACAAAAATTTGTGGAAGTCAGCAAATACCCGCCAATTACCCGCGATATATCTTTTGTTGTCGGCAGCGATTTTGTGCCCAACAACTATTTTGACCTAATCCGCGACATTGGCGGCGACCTTGTGGAGCAAGTGAAGCTTTTGGATAAGTACCAGGACGAAAAAAAGTTCGGTCCGGGAAAAGTCAGCTATACCTACCGCGTGGTCTATCGCAGTCCCGAACGGACGCTGAAAACCGATGAAGTTGAGCCCTTGCAAAACAAGCTTTACGAGCAAACCAAAGAGCAATACAACGCCCAATTACGATAACACAAGGGGCATCCTTTTGCTGCAAAAGGATGCCCCTTGTTGGTAAGTAATTGTTGATAACTTTAAACCCAAATATCCCTCTTATTTAAGAGGGATATTTTATATTTTACCTCTAGATTTTTGGCTCAAATTATGCTACAATATTAAGGTAAAATGACTACTTTAATTCATCTAAAAAAGTTGTATCATGATACCTAATTCCTGATACTTATTTTTATTTTATGGCTAAAAAAGAAGACCAAAAAAAGAAACCCTCTGGCGGGTATACCGCGGAAAATATTACGGTATTAGAGGGGCTGGAGCCGGTGCGCAAGCGCCCGGGCATGTACATTGGATCAACCAGCGAGAGCGGGCTTCACCATTTGGTATGGGAAGTCGTGGACAACTCCGTAGACGAAGCCATGGGCGGCAATGCCACAAAAATCGGCGTGTTGCTGCAAAAAGACGGCGGCGTTATGGTAGTGGACAACGGCCGCGGCATCCCGGTAGACATCCACAAAACCACCAAAAAATCCGCGCTGGAAACCGTGCTCACGGTTTTACATGCCGGCGGCAAATTCGGCGGAGCTGCTTCCGGCTACAAAGTATCCGGCGGTCTTCACGGCGTGGGCGTTAGTGTCGTCAACGCTTTGTCAACTTTATTAATCGCGCAAGTCAAACGCGACGGAAAAATCTACGAACAAAAATACAAAATTGGCAAGGCGCAAGGAGCAGTTAAAGTTATTGGCAAGGTAGACAAAGACGATCCCGACCAAACCGGAACTTCTATAACTTTTTATCCCGACACAAGCGTTTTTGAAACCACGGAGTTTAAGCTTAAAACCGTGCTGGAACATTTGCGCAGCCAGGCGTATTTGACCAAAGGCCTGCATTTTATCATAACCGACGAAAGAGTCGGGCTAACGTATCAATACTATTTTGAGGGCGGCATTTTAAGCTATATCAAACAGCTCAACCGCAACAAAAAAGTAAAAAACGTCCCCATCTACATCAATAAATCGGTTGACGACATAATGGTGGAACTTGCCATCCAGTATACGGACGATTTTGACGAACGGATTTTGGCTTACGCCAACAACGAATACAATCCCGAAGGCGGCATGCACGTTACGGGCTTCCGTACCGCCCTAACGCGGTCGATTAACAACTACGCGACCAAAAACGGCTATGTTAAAGAAGCAGAGAAGCTGACCGGCGAAGATATGCGCGAAGGGTTAACCGCGATTATTTCCGTAAAACTGCCTAACCCGCAATTTGAAGGGCAGACCAAAGCCAAGCTTGGAAACCCGGAAGTACGGACCGCGGTGGAGACCGTGGTCAACGATGCTTTGGAAATTTATTTGGAAGAACATCCGCAGGAAGCCGGCAAAGTAATCGAAAAAGTTATTTTGGCGGCCAAAGCCCGCTTGGCGGCACGGGCGGCGCGCGATTCCGTAATCCGCAAGGGAGTTTTGGAAGGCTTAGCTTTGCCGGGTAAATTGGCCGATTGCAGCGAGAGTGACCCCGCAAAATGTGAAATGTACATTGTGGAGGGGGAAAGCGCCGGCGGCACGGCCAAACAGGGGCGCGACAGGCGGTTTCAGGCCATACTTTCCATGCGTGGTAAAATTTTAAACGTGGAGCGCGCGCGTTTAGACAGGATGCTCGGCAACCAAGAAATAAAAAATATTATCATCGCCTTGGGAGCCGGCATCGGCGATATGTTTGATGTTGCCAAATTAAGATATCATCGCATAGTAATTATGACCGATGCCGACGTGGACGGCTCGCACATCCGTACGCTTTTACTGACGCTCTTTTATAGATATTTCCCGGACATTATCAAGAACGGCTACGTTTACATTGCCCAGCCGCCGCTATTTAAAGTCCAGGTGGGTCGGGAATCCAAATACGCTTTTTCCGAAGACGAACGGGATAAAGTTCTAAAAGAATTGATCGCGCAGGTAAAAGATAAAAAAACGGCTGTCAAAAAAGGGAAAGCTGATGCCAAAAAAGCGCCTGGCGATGAGACGGCAGAGCCACAAGAAGAAATATCCACCGTGGAAGAAACCACAGGCGGCAACATTGACGGCGTAAGATATGGCATTCAGCGTTACAAAGGCCTTGGGGAAATGAACGCCGAACAGCTTTGGGAAACCACCATGGATCCGCAAAACCGCGTCATGCTCCAGGTCAAACTGACCGATGCGGAAAAAGTCAGCGAAATTTTTGAAGTGTTGATGGGCGACGAAGTCGCTCCGCGAAAAAGATTTATTACCACCCACGCCAAGGCGGTGAAAAATCTAGATATCTAGATTTTTCACCCTGAGCCTATTGAACGGGTTAAGAATTTGGATATCTAGTTTTTTTACCCTAAGCTTGCTGGTGGATAAAAAATCTACCCATTTAAGCACTTATTATATACACTAAAAATCAATTATATAATTAACCACATATACTTGTGGAGAAATTTTAATAAAATGTCCAATAAAGAATCTTTAACATCGGAAGAAATTGAAGAAAACAAGAAAAAAAGTGATCAGGAATTAATAGAAGGCGGGGCAAAAGAAGTAATTTCTAAAAAACCAGTTAACTGGATGGATCCGGATCAACCACTCCGTTTGGAAGTTACCAAATCCCAGCTTGAAAATATACGAAACGAGATGAATCAAGACTTAAAAATAAAGGAAGGCCAAAAAAGAAAATTATTGCAAGAACAGGAAGATAAAAGAATACAAGAAGAACAAAAAATTACGGAACAGAAAGCAGGTGAAACATTAAAAAAAATCGCAAGTTTTTTTGATAACCCGAGGCAAGCCTTGCAAATGTTAAAAGATCATTATCATACAGGTCAGGCCATTACTTTAGATGACGGCCAAATGATTCCATTGGACTCATTCTTTAAATGGCATTTGGAAGCGCACAAAAAAAGGGCAGCTCAAAACTTAGCTGGCTTAGTTAGACTTTTAAAAATAGAGCTAAAAGGACACCTCCGTATACCCCGTAATAGTTCTGCTAGCCTTCCTAGAACTGCCGAGAAACCAAACTTGGACAGATACGACAAAAGGATTGACATAGGTACCCTTGTTACTAAAAAATACAGAAAGATCAGACCAACCGATAAATAAATATATGAATTGGTTGGGTGTTGGGTTGACACAAAAGCCAACCTCAAGTATCATATACGCAGCTTATTAAATAATTGACGCTTCAAAGGCCAAGGGCCATCTTCGGCCGACGAATCTCCTAAGTCCGAGGATGACCCTTGGGCTACATGGCGTTTATATTCGCGTTGCAGTCTTCGCGCTTATTCTCGCCTCTACAAAATCAATGTCCAAAAAATATTTGCTTACGCAAGACGGTTTGCAAAAGCTAAACGACGAATTAAAGGAACTCATAAGCCAAAAACGGCCGGATGTGATAGAGCGCATTCGGGAGGCAGCCAGCCACGGCGACTTGTCGGAAAATGCCGATTACGCTCAAGCCCGGGAAGAACAGAGCTTTATTGAAGGCCGGGTTTTGGAAATTGAAGACATAATCAAAAACGCGGAAATCATTTCCACGAGCAGCCACGGCAGCACTGTAACCATCGGCTCAACGGTAACCGTAAAAATCAACGGCAGCGAAAAAAAATATACCATTGTCGGCAGTAACGAGGCCAACCCCAAGGAAGGCAAAATTTCCAACGAATCTTTGGTCGGCAAAGCGCTTTTAGGCCGCAAAGCCCGTGAGAAATTTAAAATTTCCGCTCCAGCGGGAGAAATGGATTATGAGATAATTTTTATCGAGTAACCGCCGATTTTAGCAGTGGATTAATATGGCGATGCGCCACTAAACCGCCTTTTTTGCTTAAGGGGGCGGTTTTTGTTATAATCAAAATAACTTATAAGTTATTTTGTCCCGAGCGTAGCGAGGGATCTCTCAAAATTGAAGCATAGAGATTCTTCACTTCGTTCGGAATGACGCCAATAAAACCTATGTCCGAACGTTTTGAAGATATCCTAGCCGCGAGGCGGAAAAAATTGGAAGAAATCAAAAAAGCCGGGATAGACCCATACCCGCCTTTTACGTCGCGCACCCACACCAACAAACAGGCGGTGGATAATTTTGACGAGCTTGAAGGCAAAAAAATTACCGTAGTCGGCCGCATCCGCAGCTGGCGCGATATGGGCAAAATCACGTTCGCGCAAATTGAAGACGGCACCGGAAAAATCCAAATTTTATTCAAGCAAGAGTCGGTTGGAGCCGATAATTACCAATTTATAATAAACAACACCGACATTGGAGACTTTATTGAGGCCACGGGTACGCTGTTTAAAACAAAAACCGGCGAAAAAACCATACAAGCCACAAGCTACAAGCTACTGGCTAAATCCCTCCGCCCCTTGCCCGACCAGCATTCCGGTTTGGCTGATGAAGAAATCAAATTACGGAAACGCTATTTGGACATTCTAATGGACCCTTCCACAAAGGAAATTTTTGTTAAAAAGAACAAATTTTGGTCTTCCATGCGTGAATTTCTGGTAAAGAAAGGGTTTTTGGAGCTGGAAATGCCTGTTTTGGAAACCGTGCCGGGGGGAGCCGAGGCAGAACCCTTTATTACCCACCACAATGCCTTAGGCCGCGATTTTTATCTTAGAATAAGTCTGGAACTGCCGCTAAAAAAAATGCTGGTGGCGGGTTTGGAAAAAGTTTTTGAAATCGGCAGGATTTTTAGGAACGAGGGTATCTCCCCGGAACATTTACAGGACTACACCCAAATGGAATTTTACTGGGCTTACGGCGATTTTGAAAAGTTAATGGATTTTTTGCAGGAGATGTACCAGTATGTTATAGAGCAAACTTTCGGCACGCTTAAAATCACAAGTGGCGAAACAGAAGTCAATTGGAGCGGAAGCTGGGACAAGTACAATTACATTGATCTTTTTAAAAAGCATACGGGCTTGGACTTAATGGATTGTTCCGATGGTGAGCTGAAAAAATTTGCCGATAAAAACCATATTACTTACGAAAACTTTGCCCGCAGGGGACGGTTCATAGATTTAATTTTTAAAAAGAAAGTCCGAGCGAACATTAAAACCAATAAACCCGCCTTTTTAATCAACCAGCCTTTAGAGCTGGAGCCTTTGGCTAAGCGCGATCCCAAAAATCCCAAAATTGTCCAAAGGCTGCAAATTTTAGCCTACGGTACGGAGCTTGGCAAAGGTTTTGGGGAGCTTAACGATCCCGTAGACCAACGTTCACGCTTTGAAGAGCAAATGAAGCTTAGGGCTGCCGGCGACAGCGAAGCCCAAATGCTGGATGAAGACTACGTAGAAGCCATGGAATACGGCATGCCTCCAGCCGCGGGTTTTGGCGTAAGCGAAAGACTATTTAGCGTACTAATGGGCAAATCTATCCGCGAAACCATAATTTTTCCGCCGATGAAATCAGAAAAATGACGCCAATGCCTGGCGTCATCCCTGAATCAAGTTCAGGGCAGGCTCTGAGCGTAGCGAAGGATCTCTTTATGGATGTTAGGTCAAAATATTTTGAAGCTGACGGAATAAAACTGCACTACCTGATCCTAGGACAGGGAAGACCATTGCTATTCTTACATGGTGTCGGGGTTTCAACGCTTTCTTATCGCCATGTTTTAGATTTACTGGCTTCAAAATTTACGGTTTATGCCCCAGATATTCCTGGCTTCGGCAAATCCAGCGTTCCACAAACCATTTGGAGTTATGAAGATTACGCAGAATTTTTAAATAAGTTTGCCGCGGACTTAAAATTACAAAATCTGATTCTGGTTGGCCATTCCTTTGGCGGAGAGATCGCGCTGCGCATGGCAAAAAAAAATGCGGAAATTTCTAAATTGGTTTTAATTGCCGCAACCGGAAGTCCGGTTATCCACTCCATCCCAAAACTTCTTTATATCATTCTGTTTAAGAAACATAGGACTAATCTCAAAGCTTATCAAGACCCGCAAAGATTACATCTAATCCGGAATGATTATTTAAGCAATATCTGGCGAAAATTTAGCCAATCAATCACCCTAGCCAGAATAATTTTAAGATCAATTTATTCGTCTGTAATTTTGGAAGAAAAATTGCCCACCGAAACCTTGATTTTGTGGAGTGAAAAAGATGAAATATTAGACTATGAATCTATTAATAAATTAAGCCAAAAACTTGGTCCGCATACTATAAGAAAACTCGATGAACATCATGACTGGCTGTTATTCAAACCAGAACTTTTAATGGAAGAATTGGATAAGCTTGGATTATAAAATTATCACATTATGGCGCAAAAACAAATTACCATAGTTGCTGCAATAATCAGGAATGAAAAAGGAGAAGTGCTTTTGGCCAAAAGAAACCAGCCTGAAACTACCGAAATCCACGGCAAGTGGGAATTCGTGGGAGGAGGCGTGGATTTTGGCGAGGATCCGGTAGCTTCGTTAAAAAGGGAGGTTTTGGAAGAAATCGGGGTTGAGGTGGAAGTACTCAGGTTATTACCAAAAGTTATCAGCGACATCCAAAAATACGATAACGGCAATAGGCTTCAGGTTTTGGTGCTGTCGTACGAATGCAAAATAATTTCCGGCATCCCGAAACCCACAGATGCGGAAATAGGGCAAGTAAAATTTTTTTCTTTGGAAGAAATTAAAAACCTGGATGCTTTCCAAAATATTTATGAAACAATCAGCCTTCTTCAATCATAATTTTCAATTTTTAATTTTATCATATGCTGGACATAAAATTTATCCGCGATAACGCGGACAAAGTTAAAGAAGCGGTAAAAAATAAACGCATAGATTTAAGCGTGGACCAGCTTTTGGATTTAGACACCAAGCGCCGTGATTTAATCACGGAACTCGAAAGCCTGCAGGCGGCAAAAAACCAGGCCTCCAAAGAAATCCCGAAACTTTCGGCCAAAGACAAAAAAATCAAACTTTTGGAAATGAAGGAGGTTGACACAAAGACAGGGGAGTTAAAAACTCGGCTAAAAGATGTTTGGCAGGAATATGAGAACCTGATGTATCTGGTACCCAATATTCCCAGCCAAGAAACGCCAATCGGAGCGGATCCTTCCGGCAATGTGCCGTGGCGCTATTGGAACTTGTCCCTAGGAATCGTTGACCCGACAAAGGACAAGGACAAAGCCAAAGAAATTCCGCCCAAATTCGATTTTGAAATTAAAGACCATCTGGCTCTAGGAAAAAGTTTAGATTTACTTGACACCGAAGCCGGAGTAAAAACTTCAGGCTTCCGCGGCTATTATTTAAAGAACGAAGCGGTGTTGATGCAATACGGCCTGATTTGGCTGGCGCTGAAAAAGATGCAAGAAAAGGGTTTTACGCTGATGGTACCGCCTATGTTGGATAAGCCTTTCGCTTTTTACGGCAGCGGCCATTTCCCAGTCGGCAAGGCAGACCAATACCGCGTGCTGGACGGCGAAGAATTGGAAAAAGTCCAAACAGGCACGGCCACGGAAGAAATTTATTTGGCCGGAACATCGGAGCCGGCGCTTTTGGCATATTACGCCGACAAAACTTTGGAGGAAAAAGATTTACCAATAAAAATTTGCGGCGTCAGCCCATGCTTTCGGGGAGAAATCGGCAGTTACGGCAAAGATACCAAGGGCATTTACCGCGTCCATGAATTTATGAAGGTTGAGCAGGTGGTCTTATGTAAAGCGGATATTATTGAAAGCGACAAGTGGCTGGAAAGTATGCGCGAGATTGCGGAAAGCCTGCTACAGGATTTGAAGTTGCCGTATCGCGTAGTGAACATTTGCACCGCCGATATGGGCGCGGGTAAATACAAAATGTACGACATAGAAACCTGGATGCCCAGCCGCAAGGACTTTGGGGAAACGCATTCCGATTCCAACCTGACCGACTGGCAGGCGCGCCGGCTGAACATAAAATACAAAGCCACAGACGGCAAAACCAAATTTGTCTATACTTTAAACAACACGGTTATCGCCAGCCCGCGCATTCTAATCGCCATTTTGGAAAATTATCAGCAAAAAGACGGCTCCATTATTGTGCCGGAAGTTTTAAGGCCGTATGTGGGGAAAGAGGTTATAAAATAACACGGATTTACGGATCGGATTCGGATCTACAGATGTCTACTGATTCTAAATTGCGACGATTTGGTTAAATCTTCACGAACGGTGTTTTGCTTCATCCGTAGACATCCGTAGATCCGCATTTAATCAGTAGATCCGTGTTAAAATGTTCAATAAAAACAAAAGAAAAATTGACTCCCGCATCCGTTTCCAAAACAGCCGGTTTAAGCAACGTCTGCGGGAGGCCCGCGGGTATAAAAGGCCCGTACGCAGCAGGCCTCTGGGAGCCGGCGAAATTTTTCTTTTTAAAATCGGTTTAGGTTCGTGGTTTTCAAGGCTCATTACTTTGCTTGTCTTTTTGCTTTTAATATATTTGGTATTTATACCAAATGTTTTTTTTGTTAAACATATTATTATTAACGATACACATACCGACGATAAACCAACTATCGAAACATTGGTTAATTCCTACTTGTCAAAAAAACTTCCCTGGCCGCAAAAAAATTTGGTTTTGCTTTCCAAAGCCGGACTCAAAAATTTTTTGCTGGAAAACGACCAAAAAATTCTGAACATAAACAGCATTAACAAAAGATTCCCGTCAACTTTGGTTTTAGACATAACCCCAAGAGTTGACCAATTTGTTATTCAAACCGCCAGCTCAACCGGCTTTTCGGTTTCAGGAGACGGTTTAATAACAAGCGAGGTGTCCTTAAACGCTTCCGGTACCTTGCCAAACGGCCTGACTTCCATTAAACTGGACAACAGCGAAGGTTTAATTATTGGTCATCAAGCCTTTAGCCAAACAGAGGTTGATTTTTTAAACCAAATGCAAACACAGCTGGCGGGGATTGCGAAATTGCCCGTAGCCTACTATGAACTTTCCGGGCTTCAAATACCTGATCTTACCGTTTATTTTAAAAACGGCTTTAAGATAATGCTCAGCCTGGATTCAGATGTTGCGCAAACCTTAGGCCATTTAA
The DNA here is from genome assembly GCA_963768175.1 of Candidatus Doudnaibacteriota bacterium. Lineage (GTDB taxonomy): Bacteria > Patescibacteriota > Doudnabacteria > UBA920 > UBA920 > PALSA-1336. The sequence goes on from CAVYGQ010000001.1 coordinate 281,780, forward strand.
AGCTGCTGTTTTCCCAGTTTGCCGATTCCGATATCAACAAATTATTTTACATTGATATGCGATTTGGTAATAACGGATACGTTTGCTATAAGGGTACCGCCTGCGTGCAGGACATAAACCTTCCGGCGTCCAGCACCACGCCTGCTAATTAAAACTATCCAGCGCGCTTGAAGACTGTCTTCTGGAAAAGAAAATTTATTGTTTAATTGGTAACTTTAAAAAACCAATATACGATTAAATGACAAAGCGCTTGCATCCCAGAAGACAGTCTTCAAGGGGTTGAGCATCTAACACTAACTACTGATACTTATGCAACGAAAAAAACTTTTTGTAATTTCCTTGGGCGGATCGCTAATAAACCCCGGTCAAGTGGACACGGCATTTCTAAAAAATTTCCGCCAGCTGATGATTAGCCAAGCAAAAAAAGGAAATCGCTTTGTTTTAATTACCGGCGGGGGAACCTTGTGCCGGCATTACCAAAACGCTCTAAGCGGCATCGGCAAACCCGCGAACAGCGATCTGGACTGGCTCGGCATCTACACAACGCGCCTTAATGCGCAACTAGCACGTTTAAGTTTTGGCAAATTGGCCCATCCTGTCGTGGTTGAAGACCCGAATAAAAAAGTAAATTTTAAAGAAAAAATTTTGGTCGCCGGGGGCTGGATGCCGGGACGGAGCACGGACGACGACGCCGTAAGGCTGGCCCATATTTACGGTGCCAAAACCGTAATTAATTTAAGCAACATAGATTACGTCTATACCAAAGATCCCCGCAAATTTAAAGACGCCAAAAAGATTAAGTTAGCCTCCTGGCCGGAATTCCGTAAAATTGTGGGGAGCCGTTGGAATCCGGGAAAAAACGCGCCGTTTGACCCCACTGCAGCCAAATTAGCACAGAAAAATAAGTTAAAAATAATTATTGCCAATGGGAAAAACTTGAAGAATCTAAAAGATATTTTGGAAGGCAAAAAGTTTAAGGGAACAATAATTAAATAACGATGGCAAAATTACAAAGATACTCTTTGCGCAGCGCAAAGAGTATCTTTGTTTTTTAGATCCCTCGCTACGCTCGGGGTGAATTAATTTTTAACAAAATTAATTCACCTTATATTCCGTCACATAAATATTGGTACCGACCCAAGGCCGGACATCGGGGAAGTCCCTCTTATCGACGGATGTCCAGTTGAGGGGCACTTGAGGCCCGTCGGGGTCAGACCCAAAAGCATCAGTCCACAAAAGCCAGACTGTGTCTCCTGTATGCACGGCGTCCGAAAAACTTGGGAGCAAATCCTGATTGGTCAGCAGGGCTATGCCTTCCACATGCGAAATTTGGCTTATGTCGCCGCGCCCTCCGGTAAACAACAGAGGCTGCACGCCCTTGGGCAGGGGGTAATAGGTATAATCGTAATATTTGTAGTTAAAAAATTCAAAACTACTGCCAACAAAAACATGGTCGTTTTCCGCGACTACGGAATGCAAAAAAATGGCCGCGCCGTTCATGCCAGGGTTTTTTGCAATGTCCAACCCGTTCCAATAATGGAAAAACGCGCAAAAACTGAATAAACAGTAAGCGGTAAATAAAACTACAGATAGCCATTTTATGCGAATTTCGGAGAGCCAGGCGGCCAGGGCGACAATAAAAAATGTGCTGGAAAATAAAAAGTAGCGCTCTTCGTAAACCGAAACCGTGCTGCCTTTCAAGCGCGCCAACAAAACAAATAAAATTGCACCGCCGAACGGGGCTATGGTCGCCAAAACCACCAGCCATTTTTCAAAATACTGGGTCTTGCGCAAAAACTGCCAAAAGAAAAAGATACAAAACAAAAATACAACCACTAGCATTTTTAAAGTAAAAGAATTGCTGTTGTCGTGCCCGATGCCCAAGAGCATAGCCCACAAAGTTCCGGGGATGCTCCAAATATCCATTGGCGGAATCCAGTAGCCGGCAGAAACTTGCTTGTATTGGAAAATGAACTGTCTCAGCCAGGGGAGAAAAAATATAACTATCACAAGATACGACAGTAATAACTCCCAGTAGCGCTTATAATTTGAGCGGTAATGATAGATGTGGTACACCAGCGCGTAAAAGCACAGCGCGGCCGTGGTAAACAAAAGATAGTAATGGGTAAAATTCATAATGCCGGCGCAAACCGCAAACCACAAATAGTGCCAAAGATAGGATTTTTTTAAGCTGATGTCCTGCGGTAGATTAGGCATGTTCAGTTTTTTATCATCGTAAAACTGTTTTTGCTCCCTAAGAGCACGGACCAAAAAGTAAGCTCCCAAAACCGAGAAAAACGCGCCCATGGTATACATTCTGGCTTCGGTGACGTATTGCAACTGAAAAGTACTGATGGCAACCAGCAAAGCCGCCCACAGAGCCATTTTTTCGCTCCTGCGCCCCGTACCTGAGGCTGTAGCCGAATGGTGCGGGGTAAAGACGTATTTTACAAAAAGCCAGGTTGCCCAAATCGTCAAAACACCAAATAAAATGGAAAAGCCCCGCAAAGACAAAAGTTTGTCGCCAAAAACATAATGCCAAACTTTTAAGAAAATATAATACATCGGCGGGTGCACGTCCAAAGCCAGCCTCCGAAACATTTCCGGCCAGCTGTAGCGGATCATCAGCGCCGAAAAAGCCTCGTCGTGCCAAAGCGAAATGGAAGTATTGTGATAAAACCTTAAAGCAGTTCCTACTGCTAAAATTACGATTAACCAAAAATATTTTTTCATAGATTCTTCATTATTTTTCTCCCCAATTCATGGGGAGATGTCCCGCTTTTGGCGGGACAGAGAGGTTAAATCTAAAGTTAATTTGTAAATTTAAAAGAGGAAACGATTTTATTAAAAATGTTCACAGTATATGTATCAGAATCATCTTCAATCTCTAAATAATAAACCTTACCGTTATTTTCTATGAGTAATTGATCTGAAGTAGTAACACCTGGCCAATAAACCATGTAAGCTTTTAGTCCACCCAAAGTACCAATAGAATAACTAGCCATAATTTCTGGATCTTTAGTAATCTTTACCAGCCAATCTTCCAAGTTAGAAGCTTTTTCTTGGAAAAATAGTTGAGAAGGGTTTTCATAAATTCCTACACGAACAAGACCTTCATACAGTCCTGCATTATAATTTGTTGTATAAACCATCATCTCTGAATGTAATGGCGACCCTGAAACTGAAAAAGGATCAATATTCCAATCAGACGGATAATCCAAACTAAACCCATACTGGCTATTTGTATATGTTTTCCACCCATTGACTGCACTCGGGGACGATGACCCGCTGACATTGGTCTGCGATCTGGATTACTGATGAAGCACCGGGTTTGGCCTGGTGATGAACAATAACCGGCCCCAAATCCGGTGCGGGTTGCTTTAAGTAGTAAAAAACACCGGCGCAAATTGTGGCGACTGCTAACAAAGTTAATGCCCAGTATTTTGGTTTCATAAAATGTTAATTGTTAATTGTGATTAATGTATCTTATACACCGCCATTACATCTTGGTTAAATTGGTTGCGGTCTTCCTGGGCAAGATAGGCGTTGGAATGATATTGCTTAAATTTTACCGTGTCAAACAGACTGCTTTGGGTAAATACTATTTGGTCTTGTGAAGTTAGCCCCGAAAGCTCCCAGGCATGTTCCGGATCAACCTGGTGATAAGGCACATTGCACGGCTGGCTAAAATTGCCTTTTGGGTCGGAAGTCAAAAAATCCGTAGTTTGGATGGAAAATGAGTCCAAAACCAGATAGGTATGCTCTTTGGTTGAGCCAAGACCGGCAGCCACAGACTGATTGCAATGGTCAACCAAATATTGGCTGACCGGCGTTAAATCCGCGCGGAAAGCGTAAAAATACTCCGGGCTATTTGCCGCGTACACAAAATATAAAAAGTAGGTTTGGAGCGTCAGGGCAACAAAGAAACAAACGACAAGAATTTTAAATGAAAAATTCACAATGCGTAACCGCGGCGGAGTAAAACTACTATCTTTCACCCAAGCAGGATCTTTATAATAATGCAAAACACTATTCCAAAGTTTTTTATGAAGTTTAATTATTATTTGAAAAAATTCATACAGCGCCCAAGCAGTAATAATAAACACCGGCGCAATGGCCCCGGCACTGCGCAGTCCGTGCGGTATGCCTTCGGCTGTGGCCAACTCGGGCAACAGCATGCCCCAAAACCAACCAGTAAGCAAAAAATATCTCCAGTATTTTTGCCGTTTAGCCGGGGCAAAAAAATACCAAATCCCCAGCAGAGTTACAATTGCTAAACCAACCCCAAAAAACGGGCTGATTAACGGAGAAAGAAACGGATAGCCGGAAATGTTTTGCCGCCAATTTAAATCGCCCTGCGTAAAAAACCCGACTACCGATGCTTTTAGCACAGTCCAAAAAACCGCGGCTATAACCGGAAAAGAAGGCTTGCTGGTTAATTGCTGCCCGTTTACCAAATACAGGGATTGGTTGAAAATACTGACCTGGCCGCTGCGGCCGATAAAATAACCAAAATTGTGGTAAAAATAATCGGCAATCCAGGAAACAAAAACCGCAAAGGCCGCCACAAATACCAAAAACTGTTTCCGATATTTTTGTATTGCCACCTTTAGTTCATGTTTTTTAAATGATGCTAAAAGAGGCCAGAGCAAAACCATAAACAAAATCGGCACCATTATACGGTAGGCAATGTAAGTATAAAAACCCAGCGCAAAACTGGTTCCCAGTAAAAGTGAAAACCAATACCTGGCCTTTTGGCTTTGCGCCTGGTAAACGCGGAGCAAAAAATACAAGCTTATGGCGCCAAAAAGGGGAGTAAGGTTGGCTCTAAGCGCCGTGCGCGACAAAACAATGTGCCACGTGGAGACGGCCATTAAAAAGGATGCCAGCAAAGCAATACTTACTGCCCGCTTTTTTTTACGCTGCTCATCGTTTTCGCCTGAATCCGCCTTCGCTTCCATCTTCACTAAAGTTTCGTCGGACAAGAAAGCCCTAGCGGATGACCGGCTATTTTTATTTTCAAAGTCGGTCAAAAACAGGCGGTAGGCTACAAAAAATACCGCTATGACCGCAAGCACCCCGACCAAGGCGGAAGTCGCGTGCATTTGCCACTGGCCTTTGCCGAATAAGGAGGTTGCTCCCCACTCCAAATAAAAAAACAAGGCTTCCCGTCCATTACCCCTTTCGTAAAAGGGCTGCAAGTGGCCCTGTTGCATTAAGTTGACATCCAGCCCATTAGCGGCTTCGTCCGGAAATAACCCGCCCGGCATACGGACAATTTGATAGAACCGAAAAAACACCGCTAAAAGAATTATCAGCATCAAGTAAACTTTTTGTTTCCTGCTCATGGGTTGTAATTTTCCGGCTTAATTATAGTTTTTATTTTATTTTCAAATAAACTCTGGCAATGGAAATTAATCCCTTTTTTTGCTATAATTGGAAAGTAAAAAAACCGTTATCTAAATGAAATGACGCTTAAGCGTACGGAAAAAATTAAAGCTTGGTTACTAAATATTTGGTTTCTATGGGCCTTGTGCCTAATTTTTAATATTATAACATTTTTATTCATATATTTCAAAATTCACCCGGGCAATAAAACCCTGGCTTTGCACTATAACGTATTGGTCGGCGTGCAGTGGTATGGCAAAGGAAAAAATTTGTACCTTATCCCGGGAGTTGGGTTGGTTATATCAGCAGCCAATTTTACGCTCTATAGAGCTTTGCGTGACAATAAAAATTTTTTATCGGCGCTAACGGTTTTTGTCAGCCTTTGCGCACAAGTAATTTTGCTTGCCGTGTCTTTATTTTTGTCTAAAGTGAACTAACGCGGATCTACTGATGGTACACGGATCAACGGATGACTACAGATACCGCTGGCAGTGCCCATCAGTAAACATCGGTAGATCCGAATTCAATCCGTAGATCCGTGTTAACTAAATTATGTTTAGAAAAAGAACATTCCAAGAAAGACTGTGGGAAATTTTACCCGGGTTGCAATTTTGGGTGGTTTTCTTCGGATCCATTTTGCTTTCATTTTACTTGCCGGTGTGGGCGGCAATTTTTATTATTTGTTTTGATTTATACTGGGTCTTAAAGGCAATAAACGTCGCCGTCCATTTGTTGGCCAGTTATAGAAAATTTAAGTTTATTGTCACCATAAACTGGGAAGATTATATAAAACGACTGGGTAATTTCCAAAAGTTTACGGAATTTTTGCTGGTACAGGAAAAAGCCTCTAAAACATCCCTGGCAAAAACTTTTTTCAGCGAGGAAATAATAAAAATCCAAAGGCTAACGGCCTTGGGCAAAGCAGGCGGCGATTATTTAAATTACTACCAGCTGATTTTAATCCCGTTTATTGACGAAAGCTTTGAAGTTTTAGACTCAACTTTTAAGGCCTTGGGCGCCAGCAATTACCCCAAAGAAAAAATGATTGTGCTTTTGGCCAGCGAAGAACGCGCCGGGGCTAAAGCGCAGAAGGTGGCCGCGCAAATTAAGGAAAAATACCAAGGCCAATTTTATAAATTTTTTGTCACCGTCCACCCGGATGGGCTTTTAGGCGAAATTAAGGGCAAAAGCGCCAACGCCAGTTTTGCGGTCCAGTCAATTTTGCCGGAATTACAAAAATTAGACATAAAGGATGAGCAGGTTTTAGTCTCCAACTTTGATTCCGACACAATCATCCACCCGCAATATTTTGCACGGGTTATGTACGAATTTTTAACCGTGGACAAACCCTACCAAAAAAGCTACCAGCCCGTGGCTATTTACAATAATAATATCTGGGACAGCCCGGCAATCATTAGGGTAGTTTCGGTCTCCAATTCCTTTTGGCAATTTACGGAAAGCAGCCGGCCTGACCGCCTGCGGACTTTTTCCTCGCACACTATGACTCTAAAAGCCTTAATTGAGGTGGGCTTTTGGGAAAAAGATATCGTTAATGAAGATGGTTATATTTACTGGCAATGCTATTTGCATTATAACGGCGACTACCAGGTGGTGCCATTGTTTATCCCAATTTCTTTGGATACCTGTTTGGCCAAAAGCACCTGGCAAACCTTAATTAACCAGTACAAGCAAAAACGCCGCTGGGCTTACAACGTAGAATACTACCCCCATTTAATCCCCGCACTTTTAAAATCCAAAGCTAAATTTTGGGACAAAATGTATAAACTTTACCAATACGCGGAAGGCAATTTTAACTGGGCAACCGCCAGCATACTTATTACTCTCTTAGGCCGTTTGCCTTTGTATTTGGGCGGCGAAGCCTTTAACCAGAGCGTAGTCGGCTATAATTTGCCCAAAATAACGGTTATCCTGCTGGATATAGCTTTGGTATTTTTGATTTTCAGCGTCTATGTAAACATGGTCCTACTGCCGCCGCGGCCGAAAAAATACAGCGTCTGGCGCTCTGTTATGATGTACGTACAGTGGATTTTTGTGCCGTTTGTTTCGGTAATTTTCGGCAGCCTTCCGGCCGTGGAAGCCCAAACCCGCCTGATGTTCGGCAAATATCTGGAATTTTGGGTTACTCCCAAAGCCCGAAAAGGAGAAAACACCGGACTGACCATGAAGGAAATGCAAACCACGAATAAATAATATACTTTTGTGCGGAAACTTTTTTTACAAATTGAAGATAAAATTAATTTACGGCCAAACTCTGCCGCCGCAGTTATTTTAAGCTTGCTGGTTTTAATTTTTATTTCACCCTCGTTTTTTCAAGGACGCTTTTTGGCGCCGGTGGATACCACCCATTACGTGGCGCCGTATTTGGATATAACCACCCAGATGCTGCCGTGGTGGAAACTTTCCGGTGAGCTGGTCAAATCCGGCCATTTGCCGTTTTGGAACATTTTTTCCGGCAACGGTTTGCCTCTTTTAGCCAATATGCAGTCCGCGGTTTTTTTTCCGCTAACCTGGCTGTTTTATATTTTTAACGTCCGTTTCGCGCTGGATGCTTACGCGTTTTTAAAATTGCTTTTGATGGGTTTGCTTACCTATTTTTATTTGCGCGAACTGAAATTAAAGTATTACCCCTGTTTGCTCGGGGCAATTTTATTCGCTTTTTGTAATAGCAACGTCATCTGGTTTTTATGGCCCCTGACTTCGGTAATTTTAATTTTGCCTTTATCGTTTTTCCTGCTGGAGCGGTATTTTAATACTCGCGATATTAAAACCGCCTTCTGGCTTGCGCCAGTAACGGCTTTGGGTTTATTTGCCGGGCACCCGCAAACCTTTTTTTATATTTTTTGCGCGATTTACGGCTATACGGTATTTAAATCGTTTTTCTTTGGCCAAAACTTAAGACAGGGGACTTACAAATTAATTTTACTCTCGGCAATTTACCTCCTCGGCTTTATTATGTCCGCATTGGCGGTTTTGCCGTTTTTGGAATATTTAAAGCTAAGCGCCAATTTAAATTACCGCGCAGGCTTTACCGAAAACCCGTTTTATTTGCAGCCGCTGGTATTTTTGGCTAATTTAATTCCGGATTTTTACGGCAATACCGGCGTAAAAAACTTCAGCTATTTGCTGGTGCCGAATTACGGCGAACTGGCGCTGGGCTACATTGGCATTAGCGGTTTTATAATGGCACTGTTCGCCTTTGGCAAAAAGATGCGAAAACAGATCTGGTTTTTCATTATCCTCGCGGTCTTTTGCTTATCCTTGATTTATCACGCGCCGATTATTTATTTTCTGATAAATAAATTTCCCGGTTTTAACCTGAATTACAATAACCGCCTGCTGTATTTATGGGCGTTTTGCGGCTCGGTGCTGGCGGCTTTCGGCTTGGAAAATTTGCTTGATAACAAAATTTGCCGCAAACGCCTGAACTGGACCTTTGCCGGTTTTGCGATTTTTTCGTTGATTTTTATCGTGGCCAATAAAATTGCCACCAGACATTGGCAGTTCGCGCATAATCTTAACTGGCACACGGTCAGCCTGTGGCAAGACGCGCTAATTATTGCTTTTTTTGCCAACCTTCTGGTGGCGTATTTGATAATCAAAACTGCGGTTGCTTCGCCAAATAATAGTGTTCGACCAAGTGGAGAACCTATTATTTGGCCTGGTGACAAAAATATCTTCTCCACAAAGCCTGCCCTAAGCTTGCCGAAGGGGTCGAAGAATATTTTTGTTTTTCCCAAACTTTCCTTCCTTATGCTTTTTTTACTGATTATCATCGAAACCACCATCCACGGCATGATCTTTATGAAAACTTCTAAACCGGCTAATTTTTACCCCAACGAGCCGGCCTTAAATTATCTGCAAAACCAGTATCCTCAAAATTTTTACCGGGTTTTTACTTATGGCGACAATTTACTGCCCAACATCGGCACCCGGTACCATATTAACGAGCTCAACGACCACGACACCATCTATTTAACCAGCAACAAACAGCTTAAGGCGGCGGTGGGCGATTACAACTATTCGCCGGAATATACTTTTAGCGACCCGAATTTTAACGCCTTGCGCTTTTTAAGCGTAGGGTACTTGCTTTATCCCGCGCAGCAAGGCTTGGATTTTTTAAAATTCCACGCGGCCGATTTAAGTTTGGCTTTTAGCGATAATAATTACGCCGTATTAAAACTGAATAACCCCTTGCCCAGGGCTTTTACCATTAAAGCTTCCGATACTAATGATTTAATAACCAAACTGGCCGGTTTGCAAAACGGCAAAAATCTAAACTTGATAATACCAGCCGTAGGTTTTAGCATTTTGGAAGACGGCGCGGAAAATATTGTCTATAACGCGCCCTCAGGCAGTTACTTGGTAACCACCGATAATTACTATCCCGGCTGGTTTGCGAAAATTGACGGTCGGCGCATTCCGGTGCAGAATGTAATGGGCTTAAGGGCCGTGGCCGTCCCAGCAGGGAAGGGCAGCATTAAAATTGGTTATCATCCCAAAAACTACGCCTATGGCTTAGGCTGGAAATTATCGCTGGCCGCGGTTTTGCTTTGGCTTTTACTATACCTTTGGCTATCAAAAACTAACCATAAACCAAAACAAGCCGCTTTACCCAATTTATGATGTATTTACTTTTCTTTTTATTGGCTTTGTTGCTCTCGCTTGGCATTACACCTGTTATAAAAAAGCTTGCCTGGTGCCGGCGGGTTTTGGATTTACCCGACCAATCCCGAAAACTGCACCCAAATCCTACGCCGCTTTTGGGAGGGGCGGCTGTTTATTTGAGCATGCTTGTTGCACTATTGGCATACTTTGAATTCGGACATCCGGATTTTAATATTGTGCCCATGCGATTTTTCTGCGGAATCATTTTTGGCGGCTTAATTTTAATTATCGGCGGCGCCTTAGACGACAAATTTAACTTACCGCCAAAAATTTTGTGGCTGTTTCCGGCCTTGGCGTCTTTAATAATTATTTGGTCGGGCATTGGCGTAGGCATAACCCATATAAGCAACCCGTTTGGCTCGCCGATAAACATTAACCATAATTTTCAATTTTTAATTTTTAATTTTCGATTGTCTGCTATTTTGGTTTGGCTCTGGATGATGGGCATGATTTTTACCACCAAGCTTTTGGACGGGCTGGACGGGCTATGCAGCGGAGTGGGGCTAATCGGCTCGCTGACCATGTTTGCTTTATCGCTGACAGCCAAAGTCAACCAGCCGATTACCGCCACCATCGCGATTATTTTTGCGGGATGCCTTTTAGGATTTTTGTTTTATAATTTTAACCCGGCTTCAATTTTTTTGGGGGAATCGGGCAGCACATTAATTGGTTTTATGCTCGGCGTGCTGGCCATTATTTTAGGGGCAAAAATCGCCACGGCTTTGCTGGTTATGGGTATTCCGATCTTAGACGTTGCCTGGGCCATTATCCGCCGGCTGTTTTACCGCCGCAGTCCCTTTAAAGGCGACCGCCAGCACCTGCATTTCAGGCTCCTGGATATTGGTTTAAGCCAGCGCCAGGCGGTTTTGGCGCTTTACGCGATATCAGTAGTTTTTGGCGGCGTCGCCATATTTTTGCAAAGCTACGGCAAACTAATCGCTCTGTTAATTTTATTTATAGTAATGATAATTATCGCTCTAACCACGGTGATTTTGTACAAAAAACAACACCCGCATTTGCCCGACTTGTTTGACTATGCGGAGTTGACGGATAAACAAAAAGCTGATAAAATATCCGAGTAACTTAAATCTTTAATCATAAATCTTTAATCTGATGTTAGCTATCATAGAATCCGGCGGAAAACAATATTTGGTTAAAACCGGCGATAAAATCCAGGTAGAAAAGCTAAATGCGGAAGCCGGTAAGACCGTCACCTTTGATAAAGTTTTATTTCACGACGGCAAAGTCGGCAAACCCTACGTCTCCGGGGCGACCGTGACCGGCAAAGTCCTAAAGCAGGGCAGGGGAGACAAAGTCCACGTGCTCAAATACCGCGCCAAAAGCAAATATCGAAGGAAAATTGGGGCGAGGCAAGCTTATACCGAAATAGAGATTACCAAAGCATAAATATATACACCAATGAATAAAGGACTGCCAGGGCGACCGCCAAGGCAGTCCTTTTTCGTTTCCGCCAGTTCGTTCTTATCCCGTAACGAGGATGCAGCACGCATCGTCGAAGACGAGCGTTCTATTCTCCGGGTCGTCGCCGGCTCGCTGAAACCACCAAAGATGAGCGGCGACATCGTGGGCGGCCAGGATCTGCATCGCCTTCATGAAGTCAACAACATAGCCAATATCCAATGTCCGAGGTTTGCCACTTACTACGTCGGTCACCTGCATGTGGGGATAGGCTTCTTTGATCGGCAATTCGAGACCGACCCAGGCTTTCCTGACTTCCAACGGCGCTTCGCCACTGGGAACACTGACGATACGAATCCGTTCCTCCATTTCGGCCTCCTATCACAACTATAGTGTAATTCAAATATATGGGCAAGCCTGTTTGCATACCTAAGCTAAAGTGCTGATCAGAAAAACCGCCCTACTCTTAGGGCGGTTTTTTATTGATCAATTAATATTCCCTTCTACCTTCCAAAATTTAATGTACATTCATACAGTCGTGTATGAATGTACAAGCTTAATATTCACGACGACCTTCCATAGCGCGCATTAAAGTTATATCGTCGGCATACTCTAAATCTCCGCCCATGGGCAGGCCGCGGGCAATGCGGGTGATTTTTATTTTTGGGCTGGCCGCCTTGATAATTTTGGAAAGATGCATGGCCGTCGTTTCGCCTTCAAGCGACGGATTGGTTGCGATGATGATCTCGCTGACCGGCTTATCCGCTGACTTGCTTATCCGCTTGATTAATGACTCCACTTCCAAGTTCTCCGGCCCAATCCCTTCCAAAGGATTTAGCACCCCACCCAGCACATGGAATACCCCGCTGTATTGTCCGGATTTATCTATGGCCTGCGCGTCCAGCGGCTCTTCCACCACGCAAATTAGGCTTTGGTCGCGCTTTGGGTCAGTACAAGTATTACAAGGGTCAGCTTCACCCATATTATGGCAAACGGAGCAAAAAACAATGCCTTCTTTAACTTGCGCGATGGATTGTGAAAGGTTATTTAAATCTATACTGTCTTCTTTCAACAAATAAAAAGCCAAGCGTTGGGCGGTTTTTGGCCCAATGCCGGGAAGTTTTCCGAGTTCGTTAATCAATTTTTGGAGGGAGGAGGGGAGTTTGGTCATGAATCATTTTATCATACTATCATTTTAACATTTTAACATAACCGTAAAATTCCAGTTTGATAACATGATAAAATGTTAAGATGTTAAGATGTTAAGATGATTTACACCGGTTCTTCCGCCGGGATCATGCCCTCCATTACCGCTTGCGGGGAAACGTCAAAAGTCCGGTCTAAATTCTTAAACGAGGTCTTGTCCTGGTCAAAATATAAATCTATCTGGCCGGTGGGGCCGTTTCTGTGTTTTTTAATGTGGATTTCCGCGATATGCGGGCGCCTGGCATCTTTGCCTTTATACATTTCTTCGCGGTAAATGAACATGACCACGTCCGCGTCCTGTTCAATGCTGCCGGATTCGCGCAAGTCGGCCAGCTGGGGAACTTTATCGGGACGGCTTTCCACGCCGCGGGATAATTGCGATAAAGCCAACACCGGCACGTTCAGTTCGCGGGCCAGCAGCTTTAACGCGCGGGAAATTTCGGAAACTTCCTGCACGCGGTTTTCCTGGTTGCGTCCCTCCATCAATTGTAAATAGTCTACAATAATCAGCCCCGCGCCGTGCTCGGACTGGAGCCTGCGGGCTTTGGTGCGGAGCTCCATAATGTTGTTGCCGGCGGCGTCATCTATAAAAATAGGGGACTCGCTAAGTTCGCCCATGGCTTTGCCAATGTGGTCAAAGTCGTCTTCGTTTAAATGGCCGGTGCGGATTTTCCAAAGGTTAACGTCGCTTTGGCTGGAAAGCAGACGGTCCACCAACTGGTCTTTGCTCATTTCCAGAGAAAAAATTCCCACCGGCACTTTAACGTTTACCGCGACATGCCGCATAATGTCCAAAGCCAAGGAAGTCTTCCCCATAGAGGGGCGCGCGGCCAAAACCACCAAGTCCGATTTTTGCAAACCGCCAAGCAAGTTATCCAAATCCACGTAGCCAGTGGGAAGACCTCGCAATTTCCCTTTTTCACGATGCAACTCGTCTATCCTTTCAAAGGTGGCGTGCAAAATATTGCCAATGGGGACAAAATTTTGTTTTAAATGTTTTTGCGAAATGCTGAATAATTTTTGTTCGGCAATATCTAAAATATCTTCCATTTCGCCTTCTTCCTTAAACGCGATATTGGAAATTTCTCCGGCGGCGGTAATTAATTTTCTTAACGTGCCTTTTTTCCGCACAATATAAGCGTAATGGGTTACGTGCGCGGCCGAGGGCACCGCGTTGACCAGCTGGGTTAAGTAAGAGCTGCCGCCGACTTTATCCAATAACTTTTTTTCTTCCAACCAGTTGGTCACGGTTAAAATATCAATTGAGGTATTTTTGGTATATAAATCCAAAATCGCCTCAAAAATCTGCTTGTTCTTTTCGTCGTAAAAATGGTCCGCGCTGACAATGTCGCCGATCTTGATAATCGCATCTTTATCCAGCATTAAACAACCGAGTACCGACATTTCGGCGTCCAGGTTTTGCGGCGGCATTCTTTGAATGAAGGAATTATCAGCCATACAAATCGTTTCCCTCTCCCTCCTGCAAGTCCGCCGAAGCTTCAGCGAAGGCGGATGGGAGAGGGATTAAAAGTGAGGGTTAAAAAGTAAGATAATACCATTATAGCCTGTTTCTCGTAGCCTTCCAAGACCAAAAATAGGCCAAAATCGGCCTATTTTGTGGGTATAGTGGGGAATACAGGTGGATGCCCCATTAGAGAATAACCAATAGTCTTATTTGATTGCCGTCGGTTCCAAACAGCAAGCCTTTATCATCGGCTTATTGATAACATTCTCTAACGGGGTAAACCTAAATTTGCAGCTTTTTCTTGACCTTTTGCCCTTCCGGCGTATCCATAACCTCATAGCCCAAGGCTTCTATTTGTTTTCTAAGTTTGTCTGATTTTACGAAATCTTTCTTCTGTTTTGCTTCATTTCTTTGGTCAAGCAATTTTGTTATCTCGCTCGGAATTATATTTGCTTTTTCTTCTTTTAACTTTAATGCGGAAACTAATTCGATTTTGTCGAGCAACTTTTCATCAGCAGTTTCAATTGCACCTCTTAGTAAAGGAAGGATCGCGGAAATATTTAAATCTTGGTTTATTCTACTTTCAAAATTTTCCAAAAGCCCCTTGGACAATTTCTCATCGAATTTACCTAAATATTTAGCTTTCTCAGATAATCTTTCCCTGCCTGTTTTTGCTGATTCTAGACTAAATATCGTAAAATTTTGTTGAAGATTATAAGTGGTATCAAAAAATACAGAACGCAAATCTAAACCATCAAATCCTTTTTCCTTTAAATCTTTCAGTGTATAAAAATTCCCCGCGCTCTTGGACATTTTTTTGCCGTCAACCAATAGGTGCTCGGAATGAAACCAATGCTTAACAAAATTGCCTTTACCGACCAAAGCTTGCGACTGCGCGATTTCGTTGGTGTGGTGGGGGAAGATTAAGTCTACGCCGCCGGTGTGGATATCGGTGGGTTCGCCGTTGAAGCCGATTTGGTTTATCACCGAGCATTCAATGTGCCAACCCGGGCGGCCTTTGCCCAAAGACGGATGATCCCAATAAATGTTGGCGTCGGTAGATTTATCCCAGGCTTTCCAAAGCGCGAAGTCTGATAAATTTTCTTTTTCATATTCGTCTACGGCCACGCGGGCGCCGACTTTTTTGCCTTCCAAAAATTTATGCCCGACCAATTCGCCGTAATCGCCAAAATCTTTTTGGTATTTTTCAATGCTGAAATAAGTACTGCCGTCTTCGGCTTTGTAGGCATAGCCTTTCTCTATCAGCTTGACAGTAAAATCCTGGACTTGCGGAATAACCTCAGTCACGCGGATAAATGTGATTTCGTCTTTTAAAACATTAACCCCCCCCAAATCTTTTAAAAATTTGTCCAAATAAAAGTTGGTAAACTCCCGTAAATTTTCTACCGTAGCGTTATTGCCATGTTTGGCAATCGTGCTTTTGATGGTTTTGTCATCTATGTCTGTGACATTCATAACCCACTTGGGTTTGTAGCCGTCATATTTTAAAGTCCGATACAATAAATCGGCCATAATGTAACTGCGCAGATTGCCGATGTGCGCGTAATTATAAACCGTCGGCCCGCAAGTATAAAGGTTAAAGTGATCCTTTTTCGGGATTTCTTCAATTTTTCTGGACAGGGTATCGTAAAGTTTTAGCATACAACTATTTTAACAAAAAAGCTTCCGTTTTGGAAGCTTTAACGGCCATCGGTAAGTAAAATTTTCATATGCTGTTCGCGCAGTTTCCTAAGGTCAAACGCCGCCTGTTTGCCTTCCAAAATTTTGGCCAAATGCATGCCGCCCATAAAATGCGGGGAAATAACGTAATCCACGCCTTCCTCATAAAACGCTTTGGTTTCCGTTTCATCCTGCGCGACAAAAATCAGCTTAGGCTTATACTGCTTACCCAAAGCCACCCTTCTTATGGCATGCAACAAAGCCATGTTATCAACAAAATCCGGCACCGTGGAAATTACCATTTTGGCTTTGGGCAAATTTACCTGCTCCTGGATAAAGCTGTCCGTAATGTCACCGCACAAGGCTAAAATTTCTTTTTCCGCATAAAATTCCGCGATTTCCGGATTAAAATCCACCACCACAAAAGGCGTTTTTTGACTTTGCAAAGTTTCAATTAAATGATGCCCAAGCCGGTGCGCTCCCACTAAAATAATATGATTCTTTAAAACCACATTATGCAAATGCTTTTCCGCGGCGCCCTTGCGGAAGTCAAAAATTTTAAGCAGGGGATGCAGCCGATCATAAATCTTTCCGGCGTACATAATCAGGTAGGAAGATATGGCAATGGTTATCATGCCAATTAAAGTAACCAGGCTGACTTCGCTTTGCGATAAATTCCCCGAGGCGTAAGCCGCGCTGACCAAAATCAAACTAAACTCGGAGATTTGCCCCACCGTCACTCCGGCCAAAAAACTGGTCCTGGGCTTATAGCCGAACAGGCCGAGCAGAATCATAACAATTATAGGATTGCCGATGAGTACAAACAGAGAAAGAATAATTGCCGGGCGGGCCATTGTGCTTAAATTATTCAGCGCCAGGCCGGAGCCCAAAACGATAAAAAAGATAATAATAAAAAAGTCGCGGATCGGCTTGATTTTTCCGCCTATTTCATAATGCACCCCGGATCTTGCCAAAGACAGCCCAGCCAAAAACCCGCCGATTTCCAAACTAAAGCCCATTATGGGGGAGGCGACAAAGGACGCCAGCCCCAAAGCCCAGGCCAAGGAAACCACCAGCATCAACTCGTCGTTTTTGCCGATGTATTCCATAATTTTGGGAAAAACTTTGGCGCTTAACCACCAAACCACCAAAATTAAAATCAGTCCCCGAACCAATGCCATAATAATGTTCTCCCACAGCGGGAGGTTGGTATAAATACTGCCGCTGTTTGGCTGAAGGCTGGACAGGGAAATTAAAATTAATATGGCGACAAAATCCTGCGTCAAAAAAATACCCACAACCAGTTTACCGTAAAGGCTTTGTAGGTCTTTTTTCTCGCCCAAAAGTTTTACCACGATTATAGTGGAGGAAAAAGTCAGGGCGGGAGCGATGAATAAAGACGAAACCGCGCTAAACCCCAAAGCCCGCAAAATGCCGTAGCCAATTATGCTGGTAAAAAATACCTGGCCAAGCCCGGCTAGTAGCGCGGTTTTGCCGATGCGTTTTAGCTGGCCAATATCCAGCTGCAGGCCGACCATAAAGAGCAGCAAGGTTATGCCGATTTGCGCCAAAGCCGAAAACACGTCGCCCTGCTGCAGGCGATAATAGCCCAACGGCCCGACAATTAAACCGGTAAGGATGTAAGCGATGATGCTGGGCTGCTTAAGCAGGCTGACGATAAAAGATATCAGCCCCGCCAGAATTAAAACCGTTGTGAGTTCAAAAAAAATCCCGTTCATTTAAAATTTTTGCTTTTTGATTTCTAATGCAAGAATTTTAAATATTATAACACAACTTGACCCCGTTAGAAAAGCCAATGACCGTTTACCACAAAAAAGTAGGCGTTTTTAGTGGGGTTTTGACCTAAAATTCGTTTTTTAATTTTCTAACGGGGTTGATAAAAAGCCAAAATTAAGCTAAAATAAATCCAGCACCTTCCGGAATACCCCGCAGCTCTGCTCTATGGATAAATGATTTTAATAAAATATTTCTATATAGTTGGATACTCAGCAGGAAGGTGCTGGATAAATACATTAACTTAATACCATGGAATTAAATACAATATTTTTCATTGGACCGCAAGGAAGCGGCAAAGGCACGCAGGCAAAAATTTTGGCCAAGCGTTTGGATTTTTTCTATTGGGAAATGGGGGGGATTTTGCGCGAAGTGGCGGCAGGGGATACCATTTTGGGCATTAGGATTAAAAACTTGATAGATTCCGGGGTGCTTTTGCAAGATGACGATTTATACCAGGTGGTAAAAATGCGCCTTGGCGAAATCCCAAAAACCAAGGGGGTAATTTTTGACGGGATCCCCAGGCGCCTCGGACAGGCGGAATTCTTGCTTGATTTCCTAAAAAAGCAGGGGAGAGATAATTTTACGACCCTTTATGTAAGTTTGCCGCGCGAGGAATCGCTGGCCCGCCTGCTTAAACGCGCCGAAACAGAAAAGCGCGCCGACGACACAAAAGAAAAAATAGAGTTTCGACTCAAGCAATACGAGGAAGAAACATTGCCGGTTTTGGATTTCCTAAAGCAAAATTCCCAATTTTTTGAAATTGACGGGACACCATCGATTGAAGAAGTGGTAAAAAAAATTAGCCAGACTTTGGGTCTGTAAACAATAGGCACCGTTGTGCTATACAACGGTGCCCATTGTGTAAAAAAATGTTTATGAATAAAATGGGTTCGCAACCATTAAATATCATTCTTCTGGGTGACCCAGCGTCCGGGAAAGCCACTCACGGCGCGTTTTTGGCCAAAAAGTACCGGCTTTACGATTTGGACATGGGTAAGGAATTGCGCTCGCTGGAGCACAACCTCCCGCTGCGGAAAAAATACCGGCTGAATAAAACCTTGGACAGCGGCAAACTTACGCCCACGGAATTGGTCAGAAACCTGCTGCACGACAGAATTCACTCTACCGAAAAAAAACGCGGCATCCTTTTTGACGGCACACCCAAAATGCTGGGAGAGGCCAAGCTGGTGGCCAAATGGCTTAGGCAGGAAAAGCGCAATCGTGTGCTTTTTATTTATTTGTCCATACCGATACAGGAAACCATCCGCCGCATGACAAGCCGCAAAACTTATTTTAAAGGAAAGTTCTCCAAAAGGCCGGACGACAACGGCAAAGCTTTAAAAAACCGGATTGCTTACTACAAAAAAAATATTACGGAAGTCGTGGCATTTTTCAAAAAACATTATCCATTTATAAAAATTTCGACCATGGGCAGCATACCGGAGGCAAGAGAAAGATTAAAAGAAAAGCTGCAAAATTTTAATACCGATTAATTTTTACCTTGTTGACAAAACGCGCGGCCGCGCGTTTTGTCAACAGATACCCAAAATGAAAAAAGGGTTAATTAAATCCCCATCGGAAATAAATATTATTGCCGAGGGCGGCAGGCTTATTCATAACATTTTATACGCCACAGCCGAGCTGGTCAGGCCCGGCATTTCTACGTGGGAGCTAAACGAATTTGCGGAAAAGGAAATAGAAAAAATCGGCGGGCGGCCGAGCTTTAAAAATTACGGCCCAAAAAAGAATCCCTTTCCCGCGGGGCTTTGCACCTCGGTAAACTCCGTTGTGGTCCACGGCATACCATCACGGAATACGATTTTAAAAGCCGGCGACCTTATCGGCCTGGACATTGGCATGGAATACAAAGGATTGTTTACCGATACCGCAATTACCGTCCCGGTCGGCAAAATATCAGAGACGGCCAAAAAATTAATAGACGTTACTAAAAAATCTTTATTTGCCGCCATTGACCAAGCCAAAGCGGGTAACACTACCGGCGATATAGCTTTTGCCACGCAAAAAACCGCCGAGGCGGCCGGTTTTTCCGCGATTCGCGATTTGGTCGGCCACGGCGTGGGCTACGATGTGCACGAAGACCCAGCCGTGCCGAATTTTGGCAAAAAAGGCACCGGGGAAATTTTACGGGAAGGTATGGTTTTGGCCATTGAACCCATGATTTGCGAGCACGAATACTTTGTGCAATTTGAACCCAACGGCTGGGCCATTTCCACCCGTGACGGCGGCTTGGCCGCGCACTTTGAACACACAATTGCCATAACCAAAAACGGGGCGAGGATATTGACATAGCAGATCCTTCGCTTCGCTTAGGATAAAAAATTGGCGGCCGCCCGGCCGCCAATTTTCACTTTTTCTTTTCAATTTCCATCTTAATCTTTTTCACAAACTTTTTCAGCGGCATAACACCCAAATCTTTGCCTTCGCGGGTCCTGACCGCGATTTTTCCGCCGGAGACGGATCCGCCTTTGGCGGATTTCGCTTCTTTTTCACCGACAATTATCTGGTATGGAATTTTTTGCATGCTGGCCTCGCGGATTTTTTTGCCTATTGATTCATCTCTGTCATCAAGCTCAATTCTTAATTCTTGATTCATAATTCCTAATTCCTTCATAACTTTTTTAGCATAAACATTTTGCTTCCTTGAAATCGGCAAAATCTTTACCTGAACCGGTGACAACCACAAAGGCAAAGAGCCGGCGTAATGTTCAATGAGCAAACCGATAAAACGTTCAAGGGAGCCGTAAATTACGCGGTGAATGGCCACAGGAGTCTTGCGCGATCCGTCTTGGGCAATGTATTCCAAACCAAACCGCTTGGGCTGTTGGAAATCCAACTGAATGGTCCCCGTTTGCCACTGCCGGCCGAGCGCGTCTTTCATTAAAATATCAATCTTCGGCCCGTAAAACGCGCCGTCGCCCGCTTCTATGGAATACTCTTTGCCGGATTTGTCCAATATCCGTTTTAGCGCGGCTTCGGCGTTATTCCAAGTGGCAACATCGCCCATAAATTTCTCCGGCCTGGTTCCCAAACGGTAGCGGTATTGCATTTTAAAAATCCCGTAAAATAATTTGGTAATTTCAAATACCCTGGCGTATTCCGCTTCTATCATTTCTTCGGTAATAAAAATATGGGCGTCGTCCTGCCGAAACTCCCGCACGCGGAGCAATCCGTTTAAAGTTCCGGCCAGCTCATAACGGTGCAGCATATCGGTGTCGGAAAATCTTAGCGGGAGATCTTTGTAACTGCGCAGGCGAGAGCCAAACACCACCATGGCATTGGGACAGTTCATGGCCTTAATGCCGTATTCTTCGTTTTCCCCCATATTTGCCATAAACATATCGTGCCAATAGTGTTCAAAATGCCCCGAAGTCCGGAATAATTCTTTTTTATTAAGCAAAGGAGAGACAATTTCCTGATAACCGCGCTTGGCATGCTCCTTGCGCCAAAAATCTATCAGCTGATTGTACAAAATTACTCCCTTGGGCAGCCAATAAGGCATCCCGGGCGACGTGTGATGAAACATAAACAGTTCCAACTTGGGTCCCAAAACTTTATGGTCGCGCTTAGCGGCTTCTTCAAGCAATTTTAGATGCTTATCAAGTTCTTGTTTGGTCTCAAACGCGATGCCGTAAATCCGCTGCATTTGCGGGTTTTTTTGGTCGCCGCGCCAGTAAGCACCGCTAACTTTATCCAGCTTAAAGGCGTCGGTTCTTATTTGCGAAGTATTATCAACGTGCCCGCCGCGGCAGAGGTCTATAAACTTGCCGGTTTTATAAAGAGAAACTTGACTTACTGTTGGCGAAGGTGTGCCTCCAGTTGTAATCGCAAATTCTTGATCAAAAATTTTGTCAGTCCTACCATATTTTTCTATATCTTCTATTAGCTGAACTTTAAACGGCTGGTTTTGTTTTTTAAAAAATTCTTTGGCTTCGGCCGTGGTCATCTCCATCCGTTCAAACGGCAATTTGGATTGCGCCAACGCCCGCATTCTTTTTTCCAATACCTTAATATCTGAAGGCTGAAGGGGGCGGGGGAGCAGAAAATCATAAAAAAAGCCGTTTTCAATAACCGGCCCGACTCCCAATTGCGCCTTGGGAAATATTTCCAAAACCGCCGACGCAAGAAGGTGCGCGAGTGAGTGGCGTAAGTTATGTAATTTTTCGTTGCCATCCATAAAATTATTAGCGATATTAATAATACTAATCGCATACGAACGATACTAATTCGTGATTCGTGTCATTCGTATCCAATTCGTATATTCGTATATTAGTGTCGGTTATAAACACAAAACCCCAGAACTTCACCATCGATACTCGATAATGAAATTCCGGGGTCTCAATGCGCCCTCCTTCGCTGAAGCTTCGGAGGACAAGAGACGTTTCCGTCCCAGAATATCCCCGATGATTTACATCGGAAATCTTTTCATCCGCTATGGCTCTAGAACCAAAACAGATTTATTGCCGTTTGTTTCAAACTCCCCGGTTGGTGGCCGGATCAACATTTGAAGAACTAAAATAACTATAACATATGCCTTAATTTGAAGCAACAACGTTTTCCACAATAAATTTAGGCTTATATAAACCAAATTTTTGGTAAAGCTTTGACAAAAAGGATTTTACGATATAGCTTATGCTTATCAGGCTCACTCGCAGTCAGGAGGTGAACTGATAGAAAAGAGGAATTCTATGTTGATCGCAGGCGCGATCGCAGTCGGTGTAATCGGGTTGGTGGCCCTATACATCACCCGCAAACGCAAAGGCGCCGACCTCAGCATGCACTTGAATGATTAGGAGGGCTCATGGGCATCCTGCGCAAAATCACCGCCATCGCGCGGTGGATCGGCGAGCACAACAGGGAGCCGCGCTACCCCTATTCAGGAGGGATGCCAACCTCCGAGTACCTGTGGTTCCTGTCGCTCGTGGTTGGAATTCTGTGTGTAGCAGCCATCTCTAAAGCCAGCCAGTACGGCTGGTGGGTGCCAGTACTCGTCTCGGCATTCTGGAGTGCGCTGTTTGGAGCCGGCCTATCGGTATACTTGCAGAGCCGCCGGGCGACGTGGGCAATCATCGCCACGTACTTGCTGTGCGGGGCGATGGTAACCGGAGCCTTCCAGATTTCCCCAGCATTGAGCGCGATTATGGCCGCCCCGGTCGGGCCGCTATACGTGCTGGCGGCGTTAACGACGAACCCGCCGGTTCAGCGAACCGGCGGTTCAACAACCAGCGGCCGCCGCAACACGGCCGCATAGCGGAAAGGAGGTCTAGATGAAAGCAAAACCGCCGCCGTGAGGTCCTATCCCTCCGGCGGCACGAATTTTTTACAGGGGTCTTTTTTTCTTCTGTACGCTACACGCTAACCGCTATAAGCTTAATCCACCTCTCGACTACGCTCGGGGTGAATTAAAATTTTGTACAACAACGACAAAATTTTAATTCACATCCACCATATCTATCTGCGGAATCAGCCGCAATTTCGTCATCAGTTCGTTACTCATCGCCACTTGCGACTGGGTTTTTATTTTTTTTGCCCCCAAACCCGAGCCGACCGACAAATAAACCTGGACGTTGCCCGGATGGGTTTGCAAAATATTTTTTATCTTGTTTAAAACATCTTTTTCGGCCAACGCCGACATATGCAAAACCACCTGCCGCTTTTTTTCCATTTGGCTCAGCGCCGTTGTGTATAAGTCGTCGTTCGGAAGCTCCGTAATTGTGTCCGCGATTAATTTAAACTCCTCGTCCTTGTCGGAAAGCCGGCCGGTAACCTGCACAATTTTATCGTTTTCCAAAAACGGCAAACTTTTTTCCATGACTGTGGGGAAAACCAATACCTCTATGCTGCCGGTGAAATCTTCCAGGATAAAAAAGGCCATTGGGTCGTTCTTGCGCGTTAAAGTCCTCTTCATGCGGGAAACAATGCCCCCCATGACCACGTTTGCCCCAAGCTCGTCCAAAGTCAGGCTTTTAACCGTCCTTAAAGTAGCCAGCACTTTGCCGTAAGCATCCAGTGGATGCGCCGAAACATACATGCCCAAGTGCTCTTTTTCCCAAAGCAATTTTTCCTCTTTGGTGGCCGCCACAGATTCCCTTAATTTTAGTTTGCCGGCCTGCAAAGATTTGCCGAACAGGGAGTTTTGGCCGCTGGCTTCATTTTTAAAATGCTGCCGCACGAAGTCCAAAACTTCTTCGGTGTTATTAAGCAGCTGGCCGCGTTCGCCAAAAGCATCCAGCGCTCCGGCCTTAACCAAAGCTTCCCAGGACTTTTTGTTAAGATTTTTGGTATGAGATTTTATAAGGAAGTCTTCAAGGGATTGGAAATCGGCTTGGCCGGAAGTCGGACTTGATGAATTTTCCGATTTTCCGATTTTCCGATTTTCCGATCTAACCTGTATAATCTTCTCTATCACATCGCTCCCCAAATTTTTAATCGCGTTTAGGCCAAAGCGGATAGTTTTGTCATCAACTACGGTAAAATCGCCGAGCGATTCGTTTACATCCGGCGGCAAAACGGCAATACCCAAAGCCTGGCAGTCTTCCACGGCTTCGTAAATTTTTTCTTCGTCACCGGACTCCGCGGTCATAAGCGCGGCCATAAATTCCACCGGAAAATTGGCCTTCATATAGGCGGTTTGGTAGCTGACAATGGCATACGAAGCCGAGTGCGCCTTGTTAAAACCATAAGCCGCAAACGGCTCTATCCACGTCCAAATTTGCGTAGCCTTTTCAAAGCTCCATTTGGAAGTTTCCTGGCAGCCCTGGATAAACTTAATTTTTTGCTTGGCCATTTCCTCGGGAATTTTTTTGCCCACGGCTTTGCGGAACTTGTCCACCTCTTCCCAGGTATAGCCGGCCAAATCGTGCGCAATAGTCAAAAGATCATCCTGGTAAACCAGCACCCCGTAAGTCCGGGAAAGGATTTTTTCCAGCGCCGGATCAAAGTATTTTATTAATTTTGGGTTGTTTTTGCGGGCAATGTACTCGGGAATAAACTGCATCGGACCAGGGCGGTAAAGCGCTATCATGGCCATAATGTCAAAAATTGACGACGGCTTGAGTTCGCGCAAATACCGCGTCATGCCCGAAGAGCCCAGCTGGAACACGCCAAAAGTTAAACCCTCCGATAACAATTTAAAAGTTTTCGGGTCGGGATGGGGGAGATTGTAAATATCTATCTTCACGCCGTGGCGCTGCTCCGTCATTTTTACCGCTGATTCCAGAATGCTAAGGTTGCGGATACCCAACAAATCCAGCTTGACCACGCCCAAAGCTTTGCCGTTGGCGTTAACGTCCAAAGCGTACATATCGTACTGGGTAATAATTCTTTCGCCGTCCGGCTCTTTTTGCAGCGGCATATAGTCGGTAAGGACGGTTGGGGTAATCACGATTCCGGCGGCGTGCATGGAGGCGTGGCGCGCGCAACCTTCCAGTTTTTTGGCGATTTCCAAAACGTGCCGGGTCTCCGGATCATGGTCATAAATTTCCTTGAGCTCCGGACTTTTTCCCAAAGCCTTGTCCAAAGTCATTTGGAAACCCTGCTTGCCCAATCGGGATCATTTTGGCAATTTGGTCGCACTTGGAATAAGGCACGGCCAGCGCGCGGCCGGCATCGCGCACCGCGGCGCGCGCGGTCATGGTGCCAAAAGTAATAATTTGCGCGACTTTATCTTTGCCGTAGTGTTCGGTAATATATTCTATGACCTCGTCACGGCGGTTGTCGGCAATATCCAAATCAATATCGGGCGGGGTGGGGCGATGCATGGTTAAAAAACGCTCAAACGGCAATTCATAATAAAGCGGGTCAACGTTGGTAATGCCCAAAATGCGCCCGACAATACTGCCGGCGGCGCTGCCCCTGGTGTTGGTAATGGCGCCGATGTCATGCGCTCCCGCTACCACATCGGCCACCATTAAAAAATAAGTGTCAAAACCTTTTTTACAGATAATGTTCAGCTCGTAATCTATGCGCTGCTTGATGTCTTCGGGCAGGCGGCCGCTTTGGCCGTAAAGCGGCAACGCTTTTTCATAAGTAATCTTTTTAAGATATTCTTCGGATGTTTCGCCTTCCGGAATTTTAACTTTGGGAAAATATCGTCTGGTTAATTAATATTTCCAAATCGCACAGGTCGGCGACTTTTTGGGTGTTTTCCAAAGCTTCGGGCAAATCGGAAAACAGTTCCCACATCTTTTCCGGCGATTTTAAGGAAAGCTCGTAGCCGCGCATATCCAAACGGTCCTGGTCGTTTACCGTGCGTCCCGTGCCAATACAAACCAGCACGTCCTGGGCCTCGGCGTCCTCGGGATAGATATAATGGCAGTCGGCGGTGGCGACAATGCCAAGATTATTCTTTTTGGCCAGAGCGATTAGTTTTTGGTTCAATTCTTCTTCCTTTGGATCTTTTGACTTGCTGTTTCTCTGAATTTCAATAAACAGCTTCTCGGGTCCAAAAATGTCCAAATATTTTCCCAAAACTTTTTGCGCCTCGGTTTCGGACTTGTTTGTTACCGCGCGCGCGATTTCCCCGCGCTGGCAACCGGACAGGCAAAGCAACCCTCCAGAGTGCTGTTTTAACAAAGCAAGGTCTATTCTCGGCTTATAATAAAACCCGCGTAAGTGGGCCTCGGTGGTGAGCTTGATTAAATTTTTATATCCGGAGTTGTTTTGGGCGAGCAAAATCAAATGATGGTAGTCCGCGTCCACCCTGCCTTCCTTTTCCTCCATGCCGCGCGGCGCTATGTAGGCTTCCAGCCCGACAATGGGTTTTATTCCGGCTTCCCTACACTTGTTGTAAAATTCAATTGTCCCGTACATCACGCCGTGATCGGTAACGGCCAGCGCTTCCATACCGAGCTCTTTGGCGCGTTCAATCAGCGGGTCAATTTTTGACAACCCGTCAAGCAGGGAATAATGGGAGTGGCAATGGAGATGGGTAAAGGTCATTGAGCAAAATTGACAAAAATGACATAAATGAGCAAAAATTAAGTGCAGACTATTCTTGTCAATTTTGTCATTTTTTTAATTTTTGTCATTTCCTCTCTAGTGTACCAAAAAACGGCCAACTTTGCTATAATGACTTTAGCGAGAAAAATAAAAAATCAATCACCAAATGTCCCTTTTAAAAGACAAAATCGAGCTGGATGTTCAGGAAGCCGAACTTTACACGCAAAAAAAATTAAGCCAGTTTCCGCCCGTGCTAATTTGGCTCATTGTTTTGGCACTTTTGGCGGTTATCCCGGCTTACTACATTTCCAGAAGCTTATCGCAAAAAATTTGGCTGGCCCGCTATGAGCAAGGCGCTATTGTGGCCAAACCAAGCTTTACCAATCCGCAAGCGCCACAAATTTCGCCTGTAACTTTAACCAATTCCGGCTCTGGGGGTATTGCCGCAGTAGTACAAATCAGCAATCAAAATTTGGATTTATCCATTGACAATGTCCCGTACAGTTTTACTTTTTATAACGCGCAAAAACAACAAATTTACCAGTACCAAAATACGCTCTTTTTGCTGCCAAACCAGGCCAAATATGTTACGGCGCCGAAGTTTACCCCAAGTCAGCCCATAGCTTACAGCAATTTTGGGCTGCCCCAAACCCTTCCCTGGCAAAAGCGGCTGGCCATTCCTACCGTAAACTTCTCAACATCGCAACCCCAAACTTTTGAGCAAACCTCTCCCATAGCCTTTGTGGCGCAAGGGGATTTTGTCAATAATAGCCCATACACTTTAGGCACAGTGCATTTAACTTTTGTTCTGTTTGACCAAAGCAATAACATTATCGGCATAAGCCAGCGGGATGAATTTACCGTCGCCCCGTTTGAACGCCGCGCCTACAAACAGCTTTGGCCTAATATGGTTGCGCCCAATTTAAACCGCATAGACGTAACCGCCGATACCAATACTTTAGACCCAAACAACCTTTCCGCGCCTGGAATAAATTCCAATTCTTCCTCCGATTTAAGCCGGCCTGCGACAAGGCAACAATAAGCATCCTTAATCCATTATCCTCGGCACCGGTAAAAGATAAATGATTAAGGATAGAGGATAACCATTTTGTTTTCTTTTTTAAACCGGTTTAAATATTTTGACGTGCCGCTTTTGGTTTGCACCCTGCTACTAGTAGCGGCGGGGCTGGCCACGCTGTACGCCACCACGCTCTCGGACGCGAGCTCCGCGGTGTTTTTCCGCCAGTTGTTATTTTTGGGTTTAGGCTTGGCGGCTTTTTTGTTTTTAAGTTTCTTTGATTACCACGCCTTGGCCAAAACCAACCGGATAATTTATGTCGTGCTGGTTTCTTTGCTTTTATATTTAACCGTGTTCGGCTCCTTAGTCCGCGGCGGCAGGCGCTGGGTAGATTTCGGGATTACCCGCTTCCAACCGGCCGAATTTGTAAAATTTACGGTAATTTTAGGTCTATCGCGTTTGCTTTATTTAAAACGCGGCCAAATCAATTCCTATAAAACCATCCTCTGGACTTTGGCTTACGCCTTGGTGCCGGCGGCACTAGTTGCGCTTGAGCCGGATTTGGGTTCGGCAATTATTATTTCCGGCATTTGGATTGGCATCATCTTAATTAGTCCGATTAAGAAAAAATATTTGGCGGTAATATTTGCCGCGTTTTTGGTTTTCACCGGTGTGACCTGGAAATTTGTTTTAAAAGATTTCCAAAAAGCCCGCATAGAGGTATTTTTAAACCCAGGGCTCGATCCGCGCGGCCGCGGTTATAATGTGCGTCAGGCGACCATTGCCGTGGGCAGCGGGGAATTTACCGGAACGGGGCTCGGGAAAGGCGTGGAAAGCCAGAGGAAATTTTTACCCGAACGCCAAACCGATTTTATTTTTGCCGCCAGCAGCGAAGAAATCGGCTTTTTAGGTTCCGCCAGCTTGCTTGGTTTATATTTTTTCCTCCTTTTTAGGCTGCTTAGAATTATGAAAAACGCCAAAGACGATTTAGGCATGTACTTGGCGGGCGGCATATTTTTCTTTTTCTTTCTGCACGTATTTATAAACATCGGCATGAACATCGGACTTTTGCCGGTAACCGGCATCCCCCTGCCCTTTGTTTCCGCCGGCGGCAGCTCGCTGGTTGTTTGCCTCATGCTTTTGGGCGTTTTGCAGAACGTGTCCATCCAGTCCAAAGCTTTGCGGTTTTAGGGTTTATCTGATAAAATTAAGGCATGAAAAACGATATGTCCCGCGGAGCGGGATCCGCCTTTGGCGGAAAAAACTTTGACTTTAAAAGGATCATCGAATGGCTCGGGGTAATTTTAAAGTGCCCAATTTGCGGCGCCAAGTACAACATCGATAAAACCCGGGTGGTGGAAAGCGAGCAGGACGAAGTTTACGGCGAGGCCAGAGTATTAATCCATTCCGACTGCGGCAAATGCAAAAGTTCGGTAATGTTCAATGTTGAAATCCGCGGACCGGAAGTTTTTAGCGTGGGCATGGTTACGGACCTCACCGGCCAGGACAGCTCCAAGTTTAACAAGCTCGGCCCCATTAAAACCAACGAAATTATCAACATCCACCAAAACCTAAAAGGCTTTAAAGGGGATTTTGTCTCCTTGTTTACCAGCAAGCCAAAATAGCAAAGTGGCATTTCTTACAAAGCCCTTGCCAAAGCAGGGGTTTTTTGATAGAATTATCAAGTCCCGCACCAATTTTAATAAGCCAACACTAATTAAAGTCATTAGTTCTAAAACGCAATCAATATCTTTCTATTGGAATGGTTTGTTGAAATTTGTACGGGATAAAATCTAAATTTTAAGGTTTTGTGAGTACCCTGAGCGTAGTCGAAGGGGATGGGCAAAGCCGGGCAAGGATCAAAATGGAGAAACTCCAACTTAAAGCAGCCGTTCGCGACGTAAAAAAAGACAAGCCGGGAAAAATGCGCAAAAACGGACAGCTGCCCGCAATTTTGTATGGACACAAAATCCCTAATTTAACGCTATCGATAAATGCCAGAGAATTTGACAAGGTTCTCAAAAAAGCCGGCGAAAGCACTATCGTGGAATTAATAACCGATGACGGCAAAGTCCACCCGGTGCTGATTCACGAATTCCAAAAGCATTATTTAACCAGCGTTCCTACCCACGTTGATTTTTACCAAATCAGCATGACCGAAAAACTCAAAGCCAAAGTTGCTTTGGACTTTGTCGGTGAAAGCAAAGCCGTAAAAGAACTGGGCGGGGTGCTGGTAAAAGTACTAAACGAAGTGGAAGTGGAATGTTTGCCGGTGGATTTGCCGCACAGCATTGCGGTAAGCTTAAACTCCTTGGTAACCCTGCAGGATTCCGTCCACGTTAAAGACTTGTCCGCTCCGGCCAAAGTTAAAATTGTAACTCCGGGCGACGAAATGATTGTTAAAGTCCAGCCGCCCAGGGATGTGGAAGCCGAATTGGCGACTCCGGTAGTGGAAGATGTAAGCAAAGTTGAAGGCGCCGCGGAAGAAAAACCGGCTGCTGAAGGTGAAGTTAAAACGGCCGATAAGGGCGAAAAGGCAGAAAAGACCGATAAGCCGGAAAAAGCCGAGAAGGAACAAAAACCCGCCAAAGGCGGAACTCAGCCAAAGGCTGACCAGCCTCTGGCTGGCGCAAAAACCCCCGGCGGAAAAGAAGAAAAAAAGTAAAGGCTTTTTAACCCCGCCCCGAACGAAGTCGAGGGGCGGAGTTTTTGTATGTCGACAATATAATTTGATATACTTCCTAAGTATGGGACTGGAAAAAAATAAATTTTCTATCTCCGTTTTAATCTTACTTATTTTGGCCTGCTTGGCTGCGGCTTATTTTTACCGTCAAAG
Organism: Candidatus Doudnaibacteriota bacterium; assembly: GCA_963768175.1. Lineage (GTDB taxonomy): Bacteria > Patescibacteriota > Doudnabacteria > UBA920 > UBA920 > PALSA-1336. Next base: position 312,233 of record CAVYGQ010000001.1, read on the forward strand.
GCTTGCGGGCCAATCAAATTCGGACGTTTTAAACTACAGCAGCATAGTCAAGCCGGAAGATTTTGCGCCTTTGCCGGTCTCGCCGCAGTCCCTAAAAAACGGCCGCACGCTGGCAATACCAATTTTAATGTACCATCACGTAGGGGATTGGCCTAAAGCTGCCGACGAAACCCTTGCGGACTTGACTGTCCCCACAGCCAATTTTGAAGCCGAGGTTAAATGGCTGAACAATAACGGCTACACCGGCATCAGTTTGGAAGACATCTATCTTTACAGCCAAGGCAAATTCACCATGCCTCAAAAGCCGGTGGTCTTTACCTTTGACGACGGCTACCTAGACGCTTATGCAAATGCGGTGCCGATTTTAAAAAAATACGGCTACACCGGCAGCTTTGGCATAATTACCCAAAACCCCGGAACCACAAACGGGAATAATGTCTACGCTTCCTGGAACGATATTGTCCAAGCTTACCTGGGCGGCAATGAAATTGTCTCGCACACCCAAAATCACTTTGACGGCTCCAGCCCCAAATTCACCGCCGGCTATATTTTCCAAAACCTTTCCGGCTCAATTTCCGACATAAAGCAGCACCTAAGTACAATCACAAATATCTTAATTTATCCCTATGGCCATTACACCGCAACCTACCTTGAGCAGGCAAAAAAAGCCGGCTTTGTAATGGGCATAACCGTCCATGAAGGCAAGTTTGTGGATTTGGATAATTTAATGGAAGTTCCGCGTATCCGAGTCCACGGCGCCGAGACTCTGGAAAAATTTGAAAAGTCAATATTAAAATAGTCCGGAATAGTCCAATTTCATGTTTCATGACTGTTAGCATAAAATGCGGCCGCATTTTATGCTAACACGATAAGATAAATTAAACCTTCATTTCAATTTCAACGTATCGCCACAAGTTGTTGTAGTCTTTATAAAATTTTGCTTTTGATCCCGGCAAGGATTTTTTTATTAATTTCAACAATAGCAATTTTTGCCTAGGATCAAATTCCAAATAAATCCAGCACTTTTTTGCCGGACTTTCATCAACTGGCGAAGATTTTATTAAACCATCTTTTTTAATGGAAGATTTTTGGGATTTTTCAAAAAGTGCTGGATATACCAACTTTGGTTTTTGCTTTCTTTGTGCTATTTGCTCCAATAAAAGACGGATAATCATCAGCCCCTTTTCTTTGGTAAACAACGCTCGCTTTGGCTCAAATTTTAAACCAGCCGATTCCGCCGCGCGGTTGTTTTTCCAGGCGTGCGACAAATATGGCAGATTAGCGATGATTATATCAAAATTGTCATTGATATTTTTTAACAAATCGCTTTGGATAAATTTTACTTTGACGTGATGTTTTTTAGCGTTTTGTTTGGCGATTTTAAGCGCGACTGCGGAAATGTCAGAAGCATACCAGTGGGGAATTTGTATATTTGTACAATTTTTCCACTGGTTAAATTTTGAAGCCAGGCTAATAATAATGCACCCGCTGCCGGTGCCAATATCCAAAATCCTGATTTTGCCTGCGTCATCCTGAGGAGTCAGACGACGAAGGATCTTTTTATTCCTTTTTTGAGATTCTTCGGCTTCGGTTGCGCTCAGCCTCAGAATGACGCCGTCGACGAGGGACTCCGTCTCCGGGCGGGGGATTAGCACATGGCTATTAACTTTAAACCTCATGCCGTAAAAATCCTTATATCCCAAAATATAAGCCACCGGCTCTCCCACCAATCTGCGCCTTATCAGTCTTGATAAAATGTTAAAATGATAAGATGATAAAATGTATTCCGGATGCAAAAAAACAAACTCCTTGGGTTTCCGCAGAACATGCGCCAGCAGGAGTTCGATTTCTATTTTATGATATTTTTTTAATATTTCTTTTATTGTCATTCGCCTTTTTTCTCATTTCCAATGGTTTTTTTAATTAACTTATTGATATATTCCTTATCTTTTGGTAATAATTTTCCGTCTTCATCAACCTTTAAGTTAGCTTTTAAATCTACATCAAACCCTACCAAATCACTAATCCATTTTTTTACAGCACGCATTGCTAAAGATTGTAATGAAGATGGATCAAATTGTTTATAACTATAACCATCCCTCTGGATAGTATCTTTTAAGAACCCAAATACATACCCTCGAAGTCTTAGCAATATTGCATCTGGAAAATCAGCTACACCAATATTATATTGTTCTTTCAAATAAGAAATTGCGTATTGCAAAATAATGGGATAATCTCTTTCGAGATATTGGTGTATCTGTTCATTTTCTAGGCTTTCCATATATTTCATTTTTTTAACGCCTCCTTTTTCAGTTCCAAATCCGCCTTTTGCAGGGCTTCGGCTATGGGGGTGAATTTACCTTCCATTATTAAATTTATCTGGTTAAAGTTCTGGTTTATTCGATGGTCAGTTACGCGATCTTGCGGGAAATTATAAGTGCGGATTTTTTCCGAGCGGTCGCCAGTGCCGATTTGGGATTTGGTGAGGTCGCGGACTTTTTTATTTTCTATTTCCCCGTAATACGCGGCAACGCGGGCGCGGATGACTTCCAGAGCTTTTTCCCGGTTTTGCGCTTGCGATCTTTCGTCCTGGCACTGCGCGGTTATGCCGGTTGGGATGTGGGTAATGCGGATAGCCGAATAAGTCGTGTTAACCGACTGCCCGCCGTGCCCGCTGGAAGTGGTGGCTTCTATTTTTAAATCTTTTTCCGCAATGGCGTAATCTTTTTCTTCCAAAATCGGCAAAACCGCGACAGTTATAGTGGAAGTATGGACGCGGCCGCTTTTTTCCGTTTCCGGCACGCGCTGGACGCGGTGTACGCCGGATTCGTATTTGAAAACACTATACGGCCCACAAGGGGCATCCTTTTGCAGCAAAAGGATGCCCCTTGTGGCATGAATTTCAAAAATAATTTCCTTAAACCCGCCGGCGTCCGAACGCGAAGAAGAAACAATATGCGGCTTTAATCCCAGCTCTTCGGCAAATTTGCCGTAAGCGCGAAACATCTCGGCCGCGAACAATGTCGCTTCATCGCCGCCAGCCCCGGCGCGGATTTCCACAATGGCGTTTTTGGAGTCGTTGGGATTTTTGGGCAAGAGCATCTCTTCTATTTCGGATTTTAGATTTAAGATTTCGGATTCAAGCCGCCTGGATTCATCGAGAGCCATGGACTTGATTTCCGGATTATTATCAGCCAATAATTTCTGGTTATCTTCAAGTTCTTTAATCTTTAATCCTAAATCTTTAATCTTTTCCACAACCGGCTCCAACTCCGCCTGTCGTTTGCCCAACTTGGCCATGCCTAAAGAGCCGCCCGACCTGTCCCCCGAAGCTTTAGCGAAGGGGGGAGACATGTCCGCGGTCAGCCGGTTATATTCGTCTAAGATTTTTTGAAAAGCGATTTCCATAAAAGCGACACTAATGACACCAATTGCCACCCGAATGACACTAATTCGCGTTATTCGCGTCTTTTTCGCATATCCGTGTCGGTTATATTTTAACACAAAACCGCGCCAAAAAGGAGCGGTTATTGCTGCGCCCCGTACCCTTGGCGGTACGGGGTTATGGTTATAGTTATTTCTTGGCTCTTGTTTTACGCTCTTTCTTCGGTTTTTTTGAAGCTTTAATGGCCACCGCGGCTTGCTTGCGCTTTTTGAACTTGTCGATACTGCCGGCGGTGTCCAGCAACTTTTGCTTGCCGGTATAAAACGGGTGGCACTGGCTGCAAACTTCCGTATGCAAAGACGCAGCGGTAGAGCCGGTAATAAAAGTGTTGCCGCAGGCACAGGTGACTTTCACGGCGGTATTGAATTGGGGATGAATATTGGGCTTCATGTTTCTAAGTTTATTCTTAATTATCCGCTGATTAATCGCTGATTTGTACGCTGATAAAACGCTGATCAGCATAACTTCAGCGCTGGTGTTCAAATCAGCGTCGTTTCAGCATTATGCAATAATCATTAGAACTAATTATAATAGCTATTGCATAAAACGTCAAGGCTTGATATAATAAGCAAGTTATAAACTAATCAAACATATCCCGCACACCCTGCACCACTTTCGGGTACAGGGCAAGTCTTCCTCACTTTTGGCAATCAGGCTACAAAGTGCCGCGGGATAAAAGGAAAGGTTAAGAGCATGAGAGACATAACTCTTTTGGAGTTGATGAAAAGCGGCGCGCATTTTGGCCACACCACCTCGCGGTGGAACCCCAAAATGAAGCCGTATATTTTTACGACCCGCAACGACATCCACATATTGGATTTGGAACAAACCAAACAGGGGATGGAAAAAGCCGCCAAATTCGCCAAGGAAACGGTTTCCCGAGGCGGCGTGATTCTGTTTGTCGGCACCAAGCGCCAGAGCAAGGACATTTTAAAAAAGGCCGCGCTGGCCTGCAATGTGCCTTTTGTTAACGTGCGCTGGCTGGGCGGCACGTTTACCAACTTTAAGACCATCCAAAAAACCATCCGCAAAATGGAAAAGCTGGAAAGCCTAAAAGCTTCGGGCGAACTGGAAAGCCGCTACACCAAAAAAGAACGCCTATTAATAGAACGCGAAATCGAAAAGCTTAAAAAACTGTTTGAGGGCATCCAGAACATGAAAAAACTGCCAGACGCGATATTTGTCACCGACGTCAAGCACGATGCCATTGCCGTAAAAGAAGCCCAAAAAAGCAAAGTCAAGATTATCGGCCTGGTGGACACCAACTGCAGCCCCGAAGGGATAGACTATGTTATTCCCTGCAACGACGACGCCACCAAAACCATTGAGCTTATGTGTTCGGTAATTTCCGAAGCGGTTAACGAAGGCAGGCAGGCGCAGACGGTAATAAAGGAAGCGGATAAAGTTGCCGAGGTTAAACCAGTCTAACAATTCAACAATGTAGCAATACAACAATTGCTTCATTGCTAAATTGTTACATTGTTATTTACTAAACTTAAAATATAAATTTATGGATAACAACCTAATAAAACAGCTCCGGCAGCAGACCGGAGCGGGAATAATGGAAATTAAAAGCGCGCTTACCGAAAGTCAAGGCGACAAAAACAAAGCCGTAGAAATTCTGCGCAAAAAGGGCGCCCTAAAAGCCGGCAAAAAAGCGGACAGGGTCGCCAACGAAGGCCTGGTGGAAGCTTACATCCACCCGGGCGGCCGCGTGGGCGTTTTGGTGGAAGTCAACTGCGAAACCGATTTTGTGGCGCGAACTCAGGACTTTAAAAACCTGGTTAAGGAGCTGGCTTTGCACATTGCGGCCGCAAATCCGCTTTATGTAAGCCCTGGCGACGTTCCGGCCGAGGTGGTGGAAAAAGAAAAAGAAATTTACAAGGAGTTCCGCCTCCGCCAAGGCTACGGCGGACAAGCAGGTCTCCGATGCAATCCTGAATAAAATAGTGGAAGGTAAGCTGGCAAAATATTACGAGGAAACCTGCTTAATGGAGCAGCCGTATTGTAAAAACCCCGACATTAAAGTTAAAGATTTAATCGGCGAAGCCGTGGCCAAAATGGGGGAAAAGGTAGAGGTTAAAAGATTCGCACGGTTTGTATTGGGAAATTGACGCTAATTTGTGGCGTCATTCTGAAGCCTGAATGCATCTGAAGGCTGAAGAATCCCATTTGCGACGAATAAAGAGATCCTTCGGTCGTTGCTACTTCCCTCAGGATGACGCCGACGAATGGGATCCCAAAAAGTTTGACCGTAAATTAAATAATTGACATAATTAAATTACAAACTTAACTTTGTCAATTCCTTTGAGCTACCAAATCCTTCCCAGCATCATATTTATTTTCGCGGTTTTGGGGATATTGCTGATTATTCTCAGGCGTTTGCCGGAGGCGGACTTTATTATGCGTCAAACGCCCGAGGAAGCCGACGCCCACGAAAAGCTTTTGGCTAAGGGGCTGCCGGCCCAGGCTTTTTCCAAAGTTGCCACGTTTTTAAAATTTTGGTCAAGGAAATTTTGGAACTTTATTTTGGAAGCCAAGGACTTAAGGCCGCACGCGGCCGCCGGCTATCGCATGCAAAAAATCTTTAACGGCAAACTGCAGGACTTTAAGGCCCAGACCGCCCCCCATCCCATGACCACCCACGACGTAAGGAGCGAACAGTATTATTTGGACATGATAAAGCTGCGGCCCAAAAATTTAGCCAACTACGATCTTTTGGGAAAATTCTATCTGGAGCAATCCAGCTTCACCGACGCCAAAGACATTTACGAATACCTGTGCAACCACGAACCCGGCAATCCGGAATTCCAGGCGCGGTTGGGTTATTGCTATTACCTGGACAAACAGTTTGCCAAAGCCGTCCAAGCTTATCAAAAATCCCTGGCTCTTGATTCCACCCAGCCAAACCGCTATTATAACCTGGGCCTAAGCTTGGAGGGGGCGGGGAATTTGGCCGAATCGGCAAAGAGTTTTGAAACCGCCATTTCGCTGGAGCCGTCCGTAAAGTATTACGTCAGCCTAAGCAACGTTTATTTAAAACTCAACAGCGGTTTAAAGGCCCGCGAAGTTTTAAAAAAGGCGCAAGCGCTTGACCCGCAAAATGAACTGGTAAAAGCCAAGCTGGAAAAGCTGATGCTGCCGGTCATAGACGTCAATATGAAATAATAGATTCTATCGTAAAAAAATCAGAATAAAAAAATTCCATTTCCTTGTGCCCAAGTAGCTTCCGCCTTCGTCTGACTCCGGCGGACAAGCAGTTGGCTCCGCACCAAAATAAAAAAATTCCAAAAAATCCAATTATCCAGTGCCGACGTAGCTCAGTTGGTAGAGCAATTCCATGGTAAGGAATAGGTCATCGGTTCAATTCCGATCGTCGGCTCCACTTCTTCGCCAAGGCTACGAAGAACGAGTAGAAGCTTGCGCTGCACGTTGTCAAAGAAGTGACGATAAATTACATCGCAAAGAGGTGTCCTACGTAGGTTTATGCGTAGTAGGACAAAAAATTAAATCCCAGATTAATCTGGGATTTTTATTTTAGCTTAAAAAATGCTAAAATAAGCCTAAGCGGGAATCTAGATTCCGGATATTTTTTGACTACCGATGATAATCTCTTTTTTAGTCAAAAATTCCGGAATGACATAAATTTATGCAAAAGAAAAATACTTCCTGGGGCAAAGTTGCCGGCTGGTATAACCGGATGCTGGAAGAAGAGGAAGACACTTACCAGGAAAAGCTGATAAAACCGAATTTAACAAGAATACTTTCGCCTAAGCCGGGCGAGGAAATTTTAGACGTCGGCTGCGGACAGGGCTTTTTTGCGCGCGAACTGGCCAAAAGCTCCGGCGCAAAAGTCGTGGGAATAGATATAGCAGGGGAGCTTATTCGGCTTGCCAAAGAGCAATCGGGAAAAAACGAAACTTACTTGACGCTCTCGGCGGAAAAGATGGCCGGATTAAATAATGCGCGATTTGACGCCGCCATTTGCATACTCGCCCTGCAAAACATAAAAAATTTACAGGCTGCAATTTCCGAAATCTCGCGCGTGCTAAAGCCGGGCGGCAGATGCGTTTTGGTGTTAAATCACCCCGCTTTCCGCATCCCCACCGCTTCCTCTTGGTCTTACGATGAAAAGACAAACATCCAATATCGCAATATCTACAAATATCTTTCCGAAATTTCCCAGCAAGTAGACATGACGCAAGGGGAAACCTCCCAAAAAAAGAAAAAGTTTACCATGTCTTTCCATCATCCGTTGCAGGTTTACTTTAAAGCTTTTGCCAAAGCAGGGCTCAATGTCGTGCGTCTGGAAGAGTGGGTTTCGTACAAAACCTCAGATACCGGTCCGCGCAAACAGGCGGAAGATTTGGCCCGCAAAGAAATCCCGCTGTTTATGTGTTTGGAATTAAAAAAAATATGAACGAATTTCCACCCTTAAAGGGCCAGCTTGAAGCGCAGTTGGTTTTAGTCGATAGGGATTTGGCAGGAGTTGAGAAGATAATTAAAGAAAAGGTTTTACAGCTCGGCAGGGAAAATGACGAAAATGTCAAAAAGCTGATTGCCCTGGAGCTTCTTGAGCACCGCGCCGAAAAGGCACAGCTTTTGGAGGAACAAAAAACACTAAAAAATCAAATTAACAACTCATAATTAATCCAAAAATTATGGGAACCTACAAAAATTGCCAGAGCTGCGGCATGCCCATGAAAAAAGATCCCCAGGGCGGGGGAGCAGAGGCAGACGGCAGCAAGAGCGCGATGTATTGCAGTTACTGTTATGCCAACGGCGCGTTTACCGCGCCCAACTGGACCGCGGAGCAAATGCAGGCCTTTTGCAAATCCAAGCTACAGGAAATGGGCTTTCCCGGTTTTTTGGCCGGCTTTATGACCAAAGGGGTGCCAAAGCTGGAAAGATGGCAGAAGCGGGTTTAATTTTAACGCAATAAAAAAATCACGGCCGGCGCGAAGCGTGCATGCACGCAACGCGCCGGCCTTTGCCGTGGGCATCAAGGTCAAACAGGGCTAACCCGCAAAGCAAAACGGCGAACAGCCCTAAACACCAGGGCAGACAAAGTCAGCTCTCCCCAAAAGAGGTAAAAATAGCGGCGCACCACTACCTTATACCAGTACGGGGAGATTAATTCTGTATAGCATCTGCCCGGGTGCGGCACCCCGTAACGAAACCACCAAAACTTGTAGGTTGCCCAGACCGCCAGGCAGTACGCAATGCCAAACGCGAGCGCGCCGGCATAGCGAACAGCCCAGGAAACGGGAATCCACGGGCAGGCCGTTGCCAAGCCGGCAACAGCACCAAGGACGAGCGCCAACGCGCTCACCCCGGGATTTATGATGCCGAACTTTTTGACGACCAACATAACAGGCCCTCCTTTGCCTTAACTTAATTATCATCCTTAAAAAAGCCCTTTGTCAATCATTTTTAAGATATAAAAAACAGGGCCGGGCGCGTACACACACAGTGTACGCGCCCGGCTTTTTGCGAGGGGCATCTTTACCCCCACAGTTTGCGCACAAACTCATAAAGCAGAATAGCGGCAAACGAGACCACGATGGCCAAGACGTAGTTGAACAAGTGGCTTATGGCCACTTTGCCAAAATTGTGCGACCACTCGGCCATTTGATCCGGCCACTGCGCTGACTCCCACGGAAAGAAAAACCGGTAGCCCGTGTAGATTACCACCGTGGCCAGTATGCCAACGACCATGGCCATCAGCAGCAGCCCCACCGGGGACACCTTGGCAATAACCAGCATGGCCGCAAGGTAGCCGAACAACAGCCCGACCGCAACCATTAGCCAGCGGACCACACGGTCCGCAAAACGGAACGCCTTGTAACTCATGTCCTATTCCTCCTTAGCCTGAAATTCATTATCGCCCCAAAAAAGGCGCTTTGTCAACCAGCCAAAAAAAGTGTAAAATAAAACCAGAAAATCTTTTTATGCTATTAAAACAAAACAATTACGCTTTCATAGACAGCCAAAATTTAAACCTTGCCATCAGGGAACAAGGATGGTCTCTGGACTTTGCCCGTTTTCGGGTTTACTTAAAAGAAAAATACAGGGTTAGCAAAGCGTTTTTATTCATTGGTTTTGTGGAAGGCAATAATAGCTTATATAAATCTCTTCAGGAAGCGGGTTTTGTTTGCATATTTAAACCAACCCTTAAGTACCAAGACGGTACCACTAAAGGCAACTGCGACGCGGAACTGGTTTTACAAGCAATGGTTGAATATCAAAACTACGACAAGGCCGTAATTGTTACGGGAGACGGCGATTTCCACTGTCTGGCTAAGTACCTGCTAGAACAGGGAAAATTGCAGGTGATATTAATTCCTAACCGTTTCAAATTTTCCGCACTTCTTAAATTTAAAATATTTAGACCGTATTTAAGATTTATGAACGATTTACAAAGCTTATTGGCCTATAAAAAGAAAAGGCCCCATAAGGACGAAACCTCATAGGGTGAACTTTTCCGTTGGTGATATTAATATTATATCAAATTAAGAGTGTTTGTCAACCCGTAAAATTGGGTGTAAAATAGCCTTAATAAGGCATTTTAATTAGTCAGTAAATCGTATTTTTATGCCGGAAACAACTCCCGAACAAGAAGCTTACGATAAATATGTAGTACAAGTCGGTAACACTCCCGTAGACCCAAAAGTGGCTAAACGGGAACAGGATGTTTTAGCCAATGCGCAAAGCAGGGGCTATGAACCCTTTAGCCACGAAGACCCAACCAGAGATGATTATATAAACGGCTTACCGGAAGGCGAGTTTTATAAAACCGATATGACGGAACCGGAATTGGAACTGGCCATAAAGGACTTAACCGAAGCTAGGGAAACCCTAACTAAGTTTTTGGAACATTCAACCGCCCCCGAAGTTAAATATCCAAAAGAGACTACGTTATTTGAATTTGAGGAAAACATAGAAAAATTTCCGCCTAATATTGCCAAAGCCTTTAGCGACGTAGTAAAGTATTTGGATCCCGAAAGCAATATGGCTCTGTTTGATTTGCCGGTTTTTATCAAAGAAAATTTGACAAGATACCAAATAATTTTGGAACATAACAAAAAAAAGCAATTAAATAAATAGAAATTATTTTTATAATTATAATATGGATCAAGAACATTCCCCCGAAAAAGAAAGACAAATGGAGCTGGAAAGTTTAAGGAGTTTGTTGGTTTTATGGAGCCAGCTGGTTGAGGAGGTAACAGATTACGGAACCCCGGAGACAATAGGGCGGATGGAAAACATTGCGCAGGAAGTGGAAGAAGAACTTAAGAGGATGCAGGTATCAAAGAGGGAGATTGAGGCTGACCCGGATTTGGCTGAATTAATGGGGGAGTACAAGGCATATAATGAGGGCCAGGAATAAAGTTTGAAATTAAAACCAAAATGCCAATCAAAAATATACATAAAATAGAACAGCCACGCGAAAAGTTAGAAAAGTACGGACCAGGCAGACTTTCCGATGCCGAACTTTTTGCGATTTTACTGCGTACTGGGCCAAAGGGGACCGGGGTTTTAGAATTATCTAAAAAGATTTTAAAACAATTTCCGGACAGCAAACTGGCTAATGCGAGTTTCAATGAACTAAAAGATATCCACGGGATTGGCCCTGCCAAGGCCTGCGAAATTGTAGCGTGCTTCGAATTAGGTCGCCGAATATTGAAAGACAAAAAATCCATCTTAATTTTATCGCCGCGAGAAGTATGGGAGCAGTGTAAAGATATCCGCGACAGCAAAAAAGAACATTTTGTTGTATTTTTTCTGGACACGCAAAATCAGGAAATTAAGCGCGAACTAATATCCATCGGCACCCTAAACGCCAGCCTCATTCACCCGCGAGAAGTATTTGAGCCCGCGATTAAACATCTGGCATCCCATATAATTCTCGCCCACAACCACCCCAGCGGCAGCTTGGAGCCGTCCCAAGAAGACCTCACCGTCACCAAACGCCTAACCGACTCCGGCCGGCTCTTGGGCATAGAAGTACTTGACCACGTAATTGTCACCGGCAGGGGACACGCTAGTTTAAAAGAAAAGAACCTTCTCTAATGTCATTCCCGCAGAAGCGGGAATCTTGTCAAAGTTATCCACTTGACAGATGTGTACATGTACGTTATTATGTACATAAGGAGAATAAACATATGAACGGTAAAACAACTTTATCTATTACGGACGCGAGAAAGAAGATTTTTGATATTGCGGAAGATGTCCAGCGGCCGGGTAAATATTATACTTTAACCGAACAGGGGAAGCCCAAAGCCGTTGTTATATCCGCGGATGAGTTTGAAAGTTGGCAGGAAACTCTGGAAATAATGGAACAATTTCCGGATTTGCCCAAAGATATTGCCCAAGTTGACAAAGACATAAAATCCGGGGCATATAAGAACTATATAACTTTGGAAGAGCTTTTAGCCAAAGAGGGTTATGTATTAAGCGAAAAAGCAAAGAATAAATATGCCGTATCAAATAAGGCTGGAAAAAAAGGCTCAAAAAGAGCTGGAAAAACTTCCTGAAATATTTAGGCTCAAAGTATTGGCAATTTTGCCGGAAATAGCGGTAAATCCTTTTTTAGGCAAAAAGCTAAAAGGGGAGCTTGCAGGCTCCTATTCATACCGCGCTTGGCCTTATAGGATTACTTATAAAATATTTAAGCAAGTTTTGGTTGTAGTAGTGGTAAAAGTTGAGCATAGGGGAAGTGCTTACAAATAATAAAGCTTTAAACCAAGCCCCGTTTCCACGGGGTTTTGTTATAGCCAAAAGGTAAAAAAAGGTGTAAAATGGCCTTATAAAAGGCTTTTTTAATATGTCAAAGAGAGACTTATCAGAACAAGATATCTGTTCCAAGTTTATCCTTCCCGCAGTAACGTCTGCGGGTTGGGATTTGCAAACCCAAATCCGAGAACAATATTCGTTTACGGCAGGTCGTATTATTGTGCGAGGAAAAACTATAGCCAGAGGCAAAAGAAAGCGTGTAGATTTTCTTCTTTATTACAAATCAAATTTTCCAATTGCCGTTATAGAAGCAAAAGAAAATAATTATTCCGTGGGTGCGGGTATACAACAGGCTTTGGGATATGCGGAATCGCTCGATGTACCTTTTGTTTATAGTTCCAATGGTGATGGATTTTTGGAACACGACAGATTATCAACCAGTGGTCCAAAAGAACAAGAAATTTCTCTGAATAGTTTCCCTTCCCCCAACGAGCTTTATAAAAGACTAAAGGATTCAAATAAATTATCCCCACAGGCCGAAACTATATTACAGCAAGATTATTTTCAGGAGTTAGGCGGCAAAGAGCCTCGTTATTTCCAACAGGTTGCTATCAACCGCGCAGTTAAAGCCATTGTTAACGGCCAAAAACGTCTTTTGCTTGTGATGGCAACGGGTACGGGTAAAACTTATACCGCATTTCAAATAATTTGGAGACTGTGGAAGTCTAAATTCAAAAAACGCATTCTTTTTTTGGTTGACAGAAATATTCTTGCGGACCAAGCCATTATGAATGATTTTAAACATTTTGGCGATAAAATGGTTAAAATCCAGGATCGTGCAGTAGATAAATCCTATGAAATTTACCTCGCTCTTTACCAGGGCATAACCGGCAAGGAAGAAGAAAAAAATATTTTTAAACAATTTTCACCAGATTTTTTTGACCTTATTATAGTAGACGAATGTCACCGGGGAAGCGCAAGAGAAAACGCGCTTTGGCATGATGTTTTGGATTACTATAAAAATGCCACTCAAATAGGATTAACCGCTACCCCAAAAGAAACCAAAGACATTTCCACGCAAACCTATTTCGGCGAGCCCATTTACACCTATTCTTTGCGCCAAGGCATAGATGACGGATTCCTTGCGCCATATAAAGTTGTTCGTGTAACAATAGACCGGGACGTAGAAGGCTACCGGCCAGAGCAAGGGAAAATTGACAAGCATGGCAACGAAGTCCCGGACAGAATTTATAACCTGAAAGATTTTGACCGCAACCTTGTTATCGACGAGCGTACCAAACTTGTTGCCCATAAAATAACAGAGTATTTAAAGGCAACTGACAGAATGCATAAAACCATTGTTTTTTGTGTTGATATAGACCACGCTGAACGAATGCGTCAGGCTTTAGTTAACGAAAATCCAGACGAAGTAGCTAAAAATCGCAGGTATGTAGTTAGAATTACCGGCGAAAACCCGGAAGCCCCAATTGAACTGGACCATTTTATAGATCCGGAAAGCCCATATCCGGTAATAGCAACCACCTCAAAACTTATGACTACAGGTGTAGACGCTCAAACCTGCAAAATTATTGCTTTGGACACAAATATACAATCCATGACAGAATTTAAGCAAATCATCGGCCGGGGAACACGCGTGCGGGAAGATTATGGAAAGCTTTTTTTTACGATTTTAGATTTTAGGGCGGCAACCGAACTTTTTGCTGACCCAAATTTTGACGGCGATCCCGTGGTAATTTACGAACCAAAAAAAGGCGAAAGCATTGTACCGCCAGAAGAAACGACGCCGGCTGAATTAAATAAAGAGCAGACTGAAGAAGCTGGAAATTTGGATTGGAATCCATTAACAGACGGCGGTCAAATTACGCAGGGACCAGTTCAAAAATATTATGTCAATAGTGTTCCGGTTAAAGTTATTAACGAACGTGTACAATACATTGGTGGAGACGGAAAACTTATTACTGAATCATTAACAGATTTTACCAAAAAAAGCATCTTGCAGGAATATCGTTCTTTAAATGAGTTTTTAACCGCCTGGTCCCACGCGGAGAAGAAAGAGGCTATAATTAAAGAATTGGAAGATCATGGCGTGCTGTTTGAAGCTCTAAAGGAAGAATCGGGAAAAGATTTAGATCCATTTGACTTGGTTTGCCATATTGCTTTTGGTAAACCGCCGCTCACCCGAAAGGAACGCGCTGAAAATGTAAAAAAGCGTGATTATTTTACAAAATACGAGGGCAAGGCCAGGGAAATAATAGACGCGCTTTTAGAAAAGTATGCCGATCAGGGCATAACCGCGATTGATGACATTGGTGATTTGGGGGTTGAGCCTTTTTCGGAATTCGGAACGCCTTATGAAATTGTAAATGGTATTTTTGGCGGGAGAACACAATATATTAAAGTTATTAATAAAATTCAGGAAGCATTATACGTATAAAATATGTCTATTCAAACTGCGGTAAAATCCATTCAAGATATAATGCGTAAAGATCAAGGCGTGGACGGCGACGCTCAGCGTCTTTCGCAATTGGTGTGGATGTTATTTTTAAAAATTATTGACGACCAGGAAACGCAGTTTGAACTTGAAAACCCCAAATATAAATCGCCAATCCCTAAAATTTTGCGCTGGCGCGGATGGGCAGCAGACGCAGAAGGCTCCACAGGAGAGGAATTGTTGGATTTTATAAATAACCATCTTTTTCCAGGACTGAAAAATCTCAAAGTCCAACCTAGTGACAAATTGGGTCAGTTAATTAAAGAGGTGTTTATTGATTCAAATAATTACATGAAGTCTGGTACTTTGATTCGCCAGGTCGTAAATAAAATTAATGAGGTTGATTTTAACAAAAAGGACGACCGCCATCATTTTAACGAAATCTACGAACATCTTTTAAAAGAACTGCAAGGTGCCGGAAATTACGGGGAATTTTATACGCCGCGGCCTTTAACTCGCTTTGTTGTAGAAATGGTTAATCCGCAATTAGGAGAAACCGTGCTTGATCCTGCTTGTGGTACCGGCGGATTTTTAGTTAATACTTTGGAATATGTTGGCCATAATCAGGTTAAAAACAGAAAAGATCAAAGGCTGCTTGAAAGCACTATTCATGGTATGGAGTTAAAGCAATTGCCTTTTACTTTAGCCATTACCAATTTAATTTTGCATGGCGTCCAAATGCCCGACCAAATTATCCGCGGCGACGCGCTTTCCAAGCCGTTGCGCGAGTATGGCCCCAAAGACAGGGTAGATGTTATTGTGGCCAATCCTCCTTTTGGCGGTTCAGTTAAAGACGGTACGGAAGGTAATTTTCCGCTTGAATTTCGTACTAAAGAAACTGCGGATTTATTTTTAGTGCTGTTTATGCATTTACTTAAACCCACCGGGCGGGCGGGGATTGTTCTGCCAGATGGCACGCTGTTTGGCGAAGGCGTAAAAACTAAAATTAAAGAAAAATTGCTAGAAGAGTTTAATTTGCATACTATTGTGCGTTTACCGCAAGGTGTTTTTAGCCCGTATGCCGGAGTAAACACTAATCTTTTGTTTTTTGAAAAGGGAAACCCGACCAAAGAAATTTGGTATTATGAACTTCCTTTGCCAGAGGGTATGAAGCAATATACCAAAGGCCGGCCAATTAGAATAGAAGAATTTGACCCGGTAAAAAAATGGTGGAAAAATCGTAAAACGAACGGAAATTCCTGGAAAGTTTCCATAAAAGAAATTAAGGATAGAAATTATAACCTGGACTTTAAAAACCCGGCGAAAAAAGAAGATTTAGCGCATAAAGATCCAAAAGAAATTTTGGGAAATATTTTAGACTTAGAAAACAAGATAATAGGGATTTTAGATACGGTAAAAAAGGAGATTAAGTAAAATGAAAAAGAATTGGGATAAATACGACGGGAAGACAAAATATGACGAGGGTGGTCGTGTTTGGGATGGGGTTATTACTTTTGTTCTAAATTTTTTTGCTATTATTTTTGTTTTTATTGGATGGATCTTAAAACTTATTTGGAAATTTGTTAAAGATGTTTTACATAGCATGTATGGAAAGGTAGTGGCACTTATTGCGAGTGGCGTTTTGATATATTTTTTATCTCATTTTTTTAGAAAATAATTTGGGAATGTTTATTTGATACAAATTATGAATTTTGATTGTAATAATTTCAGAATGATTACTTATAACGGATTAAGCCTTTATTTCGATAAAGGTTGTCGTTTTCATGAATACTTTCACCATAGGTTAAAAACAAAAAAATTTCGTTATTACAGAAATGTTCTCCAATTTTTAGCGGAAAATGTAGAGGCAAGATTATATTTTACTTTGAATGAGGAAGTCAAAAATTTTCAAAAGGTTGAAGGAGGCTTTTTGGTAAATATGGGTTCATATCAAGAGTTTTGTCGTACTATCGGAAGCAAAACAGGTGGAAGGTTAAAAGCTTTTCTCGGACAAAATATTAATTTAAAAGACCTTGATATCACTGATATTGAACGAGATAATTTTATTATTGTTCATGCAACTGAGAAAAATATTTTAGAAGCAATAAAAAATTTAAGTGCCGAGGTTCAAATAAATATTTTAAACTTTCTAAAGAACTTACACCCTACGGACCAGGGTGGAATAATACCGCCCCAAGAAATAAGTGGCGCCAAACTGATCGAAGCATTGGGAAAGTTTTTAACAGATAAAAACGTACAGCAGGCTTTTTTTTCAAATTTAACGAAAGTCCAAATTGATATTCTAAAATCACATATTTTATTTTTGAAAAACAATCTAGATAAAAATGAGACCTTCATTCAAGACTGGATAGACGAAGATGGTGGTAAATTTAGGAAGCAGCGATGTCTTATATTTGGCCTAGAATATGTGGACCCAAAGAGGGAAGGGCAAGTGGCGGGAAAATTTTTTGATATTCTAGCCGAACATGATTTAGAACATCATGTTATTTTTGAATTAAAGTCGCCTAAGGACGATACATTTAAAGTGGTTGAAAATCAAACACAAGCTGGCGGTATTTCTACTGAATATTCCTTATCTCCACAACTAAGTAGGGCGATACCTGAGGTGCTGGGTTATAGAAAAATGTATGAAAACGCGCAAGGTGAAGAATTACAAAAATTTGGCGTAAACGTCAAGAAAAAGATTTCAAAATGTGTTATAGTGGTTGGCACACAAAAAGATGATCTGGTTTGGAAAGAAAATTTTGAGCGCCTTCAGAATAGTTTAAATGGAATCGAATTATTAACATATAACCATCTTATTGACAGACTGCAAAATACCGTAAAAAATTTGGAAGAAAACACTTCAACCCAATGAACAATTGGCCAACAAAAAAATTAGGAGAAATTTGCTCAATAAAAAAAGGAAAAAAACCTGTACTGCGAAAAATTGCGATTGCGGGTGATTTGCCATATTTAATTGCAAAATTTTTAAGAGGGACTAAGGAGCCAGAATACGCATCGGCAGACGATAAGGGTTCGGTAGTGGTACAAGAAAATGAAACAATCATAATTTGTGACGGTTCAAATTCCGGTGATATTTTTACGGGTTTTAAAGGAATATTATCTTCGACAATGGGTAAAATTAACCATGAAGATAACATTGACACCCAGTACCTTAAAATATTTTTGGTCTCAAATTTTGATTTGTTTAATGGAGCTAAAAAAGGTGCAGCAATTCCGCATCTTGATATAAAAGCTTTATACAATCTTAGAATCCCGCTCCCGCCTATTGTAGAACAACAAAAAATTGTAAAAAAAATTGAGGAACTTTTTGGGGAAATAGATAAGGCGCAAAAATTGCGCGAAGAGGCGCAAAAAGACGCCGCCGCCCTTGTCCCCGCCGCTTTGCATCATATTTTTTCGCGGGGAAAGAAAAAGGGTTGGAGAGAAATATCATTAGGTGATAAAAAGTATATCAAGATGACAAGTGGGGGGACTCCATCAAGAGGAAATAGATCTTATTATGACGGAAGTATTGCCTGGCTAAAGTCTGGCGAATTAAATGATAATCAGAATATTCTGGATTCTGAAGAGCATATTACAGAAGATGCTATAAAAAATTCTAGCGCCAAGGTTTTCCCGAAAAATACTGTACTATTTGCTATGTACGGTGCTACTGCAGGAAAAACAGGTATTTTGGTTAAAGAAGCAGCTACTAATCAAGCCGTAGCTGGTTTAATTTGTTCTGAAGAAAGTATTTACTATAGATATGTATTTCAGTGTCTGATGAATATCAGAAACGATGTCATAGCTCAAGCGTGGGGTGGAGCACAACCAAATTTAAGCCAGACAATCATAAAAAAATTCAAAATTCCACTTCCGTCTCTTCCCGAGCAAAAAAAGATCGTGGAATATTTGGATTCGCTTTCGGAAAAGACGAGGAACTTACAGAAGTTGCAGGAGAAGACGGCAGGGGATTTTAAGGCTTTAAAACAATCCATTCTTCACAAAGCCTTCGCGGGAGAATTAATCTAAATTTGTAAGCCACAAAACTCATCCTTATAAACTCCAGTATTTAAGGATGATAATTCAAAAAATACTTTTATAAAAGTTAAATAAAATTCTTTATGCCTGTGAGTTTAGACGAAAAATTTGTCAGAAGAAAAATAATTGACTATTTGGGTAGGCACGGATGGGGACGAAATTTGCGTGAAAAAGCCACCGATGAACACGGAGTTGATATTTCAGTTTGGCATAATAATTATCAACGCCGATTTTTAGTTGAAGCCAAAGGAAACAGCAAAAATAAAATCAAAGCCCCACGTTCACGAATGGAAGTAAATTTTAATATTGCTTTAGGGCAAATATTAACAAGAATGAAGACAGAAAAGGCCGATAAGCACTATAAGTACACGCGTAAATATGGCGTTGGTTTTCCAGATAGCTACCAAGATATTATATTTCGCAGGTTACCCTGGGCAGTATGCGATGTCCTAAATTTATATGTTTTTTTGGTTGACAGTACTGGGAAAGTAAAAGAATATTGCTGGAGGGATTTAAAAAAATTACAAACGTGAACAGAAGTCGGATAACATTTTAAATTCACGGGTATCCAACCAATAGGCAGGGGACAAAAGCAGGGGAAGAGGGTTTAACTTTCCATCTAGTAACATCATCCTTAAAAACTGGAGTTTATAAGGATGACTTTTGCCCAAAGTTTGATATTAAACTATATTTATGAAATTTCTTGGTTTTTTTAAACCAACATGGTTAAAAATTTTAATAACGGCCTGCTTTGGCTTAATTTTTTACGGACTTTTTCAATACGCTGTAGCCCACGCTATGGATTGCTTTTTGGCATCGTTTTGTCCCAGACCTTGGTATGAAAATTTAATGATGCCGTTAACATATGTTATTTTTGTCCCGGCAATCTGGGTTGGCTGGCTAGTTGGCGGCATTAGTGGCATAGATGAAGTGCGCCATCAGCAAGCTTACTATACTATGTGCTATATTGGCATTGCAGTTTTTTACTATTTATATGCTTGCGTTTTGTACAAAGTTTTTACTTTTTTAAAGAAGCTCTCTGATAAACGGCACACCCGGCCACATAAAAACCTTTTTTAATCAGATTTGCACGGGTATCCAACCAAAAAAGCAAGGGACAAAAGCAGGGGAAGAGGGTTTAACTTTCCCATCTGGTGACATCATCCTTAAAAACTGGAGTTTATAAGGATGTGGTGTATAATATAAATATGAAAAAATTAAAGACGGCAAAACAAATGGAGCGGCACCTTAAAGGGATGGCCAACCATTACCGCATCCAAATACTTCTTACTATTGCGGGCAGCAAGGGAATAACCCTGGAAAACATTGTCAAAACCCTCCGCGCCAACGAAAAAACCATCGGCGAGCACACCCGGAGGCTGTACGTGGCCGGGTTGATAGACAAAAAATATCGCGGCAAATTTGTGGAGCATGCCCTTTCGCCATACGGAAAAATATTTGTCGATTTCCTAAAATCATTTCAATCCACATAACATCATCCTTACATACTTGAGAATATAAGGATGAGTATAACCTGATAAAATAAAGCATATGGCACAAAAGATAAATAAATTTATATATTGGACGCCAAGAATTCTGTCAATAATATTTATTCCCTTCTTGATGATATTTTCGCTGGATGTCTTCCAGCCGGGATTAAGCGCTTGGCAAATCGCAATTGGATTATTTATTCATAATATCCCGGCTTTAATCCTGCTGGCTGTTTTGGTGGTTTCTTGGAGGCACGAAATAGTTGGAGGGATTATTTTTATTCTCGCCGGCATCGCATATATTGCATCTATGTTAGCGGCCGGCCGGCTTAAAGGGGGGATGTGGATATCTATTCCGATTATTGCCGGCCCTGCGTTCCTTATAGGAATTTTATTCATTGTTAATTGGCTAAAAAAGAGAAATAACCATACCGTTCTCTAATTCGCTCCAGTTAAATAAAAAATTTAACGGGGTAAACGCGAATAGGAGAACAAAATTACATGAAAAAAATTGCGCGAAATAAACTAGGAAGACAAATGAAGCCGGGAAAGCCGAAATTTATGATAATTTATCGCTGCGGCAATTGCGGGCAGGAATTCGGCAGGACCGAACTGCATACGCCGGTTTGTTCATATTGCGGCTCAAAACAAGGATTCACGGTCATCAAAAAGCAGAAACTCACGCCCAAGGCCATTGCCGAGAGGCTAAAGGCAAGCACGGATAATATGATGAAGGCGCTAATCGGCGCTTACCAGGCCAGGCCAGAGGGAATTAACGAAAAAGAGCTGCTAAAGGTTATGCAAAAAGCCAAAGCTTTTGCCGGCAAAGTCCAAAGTCTAAAATTAAAAAAATCAAAATAAAATATCGTTCTCTAATTCGCGCGAATGGTAGAATAACTTATTTTTTATGAAAAAAGCTGAATTACAAAACGAAGTGGCGAGGATTCGGGCCTTAAGCCCGCAGGAATTCGTAAAAGACTATCAACTTTATGATGCCGAAATTCCTGGGGAGAACCAACGAGCTGCCGAGCAAAGGAATAAAAAGTGGCAACTATACCTGGCCTCTGCCACAGACTTGCAGTTGTATTATTTAGCCAAATGTGAATTCAGAAAGCCCGAACATGGCGGAAAAAAGGACCGGCTGGAAGCCTTTCTGAGATTAAGACTGGGAAACCGCGAGGAGTTTGCCCGCGAGCTTGGAATTAAGGCTTATAAAGACAGTGAAGCTTTAAAAGTTGATGTTCGGACATGGGCGGACCAAATCATCAAGGTGCAAAAAGAGGGAGAAGCCATAGCACAAAACCCCGAAAAACGTTTGCGGGGACTTTATGAAAATCAAGATTTTGGCCACAGGGCATAACATCATCTTAACTTTAAGCTTTAGCATTACCCAAGCTAGTAACTATTCGCGCGAATAGTTACCAACTTTAAATAGTAATATAATACATTTACGATGAAAAATTTGGAAAAACAATATAAAGCTTTGGCAAACCGGCGCAGGCTGGCAATTTTAAAATATCTAAAATCGCACCAACAGGCTACGGTAGGGGATATTGCCAGGGAAATTAAGCTTAAGCTTAAGGCTACGTCCAAACACCTGCGCATACTCGCCGCCGCGGATTTTGTGGATTTTGAGCAAAAAAGCCTGAATGTATTTTACTTTTTACCGGCTAACAAGCCCGCGGTTTTAAAAAGCACTTTACCATTTTTATAAAATAATTAAGTAACCATTCGCGCGAATGGTAGAATGATTTAATTCCTTAGAATTTATGAAAAAAACATTATTTGCATTTGGCCTGGCCGGAACCTTGTTTTCCGGATACATGAGCGGCGTAAAATTTTTTAGCAAAATTTGCGCGTTTAACGAAACCTGCCCGTACTTTTTGGGCCATCCGGCCTGCTATTACGGCTTTACCGTATTTTTAGTTATCGCGATACTTTCCGGTTTGCTGGTTTTTGGGAAAATCAGGGAAAAACAGGCGCTCAACGCCATATTGGCAGTTTCTTTGCTCGGGATTTTGTTTGCCGGACACTTTAGCGTTAGCGAACTGCCCCTGCTGCTTAAGAACGGTTTTTCGGCCTATGTGTTCGGCCTGCCGACTTGCATGCTCGGCTTGGTTTTTTACCTCGCCGTGTTTGCGTGTTCCTATTTGGCGCGCTTTGGCAAAAACGGATAAATGTAAGAAGCCGCAATCAATTAACTTTTTTGCTATGTACCACCCATTCGAAGACAACAGGATAAAGGCGGAACGGGGACGGGATCCGGAACGGGACCTGGTAGAAAATTTATTTAACCAGCTGGCCGAAAAATACGGCAGGGGAGCGGTATTAAAATATATTGAAGACCATACCGAAGTAGCCCAGAATGTGGTTAAAAGATGGCTAAATAAAATGGAGCGTCCAAGCTCGGGCATTTGCAAGGCTATTTTGGCTTACTTGCAAAATTTCCAGCCCGGCGACCTCCCGGAGTTAAAAAAAATACTACGGCCGCCGTTAAAACCAAAACCAGCCGCCAAGTCGCCTGTTGCCGAAAAAAAACTTAGCCCCCAGGAGCAAAGAAGACAAGACACTATAAAAAGCAACGAGGAACAGTTAAACGCCCTGATGAAAAAGCTAAAGGACGAAGGCAAAATTTTATAAAAACCAAAAACCCTGGGCAAAACCCATCCTTATAAACTTGCCTACCCCGTAGTGAACCGTAGGTTCTGCTACGGGGAGAATGTAAGGATGATAAATTAGATTAGATATGAATACCTACAACTGCTATCAACAGCTCAAAAAACCCTCCTGGGCTCCGCCGAGCAGGCTATTTGGCCCGGTATGGTCAGGTTTGTACATTCTAATCGCTGTTTCTTTTGGCAAGGTATTTTTGCTGGCTTGGCAACATAATCTTGCCTTTATTGTGGCTTTGCCGTTTATATTAAATTTAATTTTTAATTTTGCTTTTACGCCCCTGCAGTTTGGGCTCAAAAATAATTTTTTGGCGGCCATAGACGTTCTGCTGGTTTTGGCCACCCTGATTTGGGCGATGGTTGCAATTTTCCCATACTTGGGCTGGACGGCCTACATCCAAATCCCATATCTGCTCTGGGTTTGCTTTGCCACAGTGCTACAACTCACCATTACTTATTTAAACTCCTAACCCTTAAACAAACTGATAACCATTCGCGCGAATCCTCCTTCGCTAAAGCTTCGGAGGACGATGTAAACGAACAGTCTAAAACCGGGCAAAAAGCCGGTTTTTTGATTGCTTTTAGTTTTAACGATTATTGACAAAAGCGCGAAAAAGCGTATGGTTAATGATACGAAAAAGGAGGATATATGCTGCAGATCGACTGGGGCCTGGACTTTATTGCCTTGGTTGTCTTGTGGTATGTTCTGAACGAAATTGCCGGTCGCTACCGGCCTAAACGCCAAAACCGGGACATGGAAGAACTGGACAAGCTCTCCCAGATTCTGACTCGGGAGTTTAATAACAACGCCTTCCTGGAGGAGAAAGGCAATGAGTTATATCAGTCGCTTCTGGATGGTATAACACTGAACCCCGATTTTAATTTGCTGCCCGACGGTAGCAAATATTTAGGGTGCGAACAGCTTTTGGCCAGGTACTGCAGGAACGGGGTGATAAGCGTCCTGGCGGTGGAAGCCGTAGACCAAAGCCAGACGGCTGGACGCGTCCCCATACTGACCGTATGGCTGGACGTGAAGGGAGCCAGAATAGTCCGGTACGAACTTTGGCGGAAACAGTACGCCGACTTTGTTCCGGAAGCGATTACAAGCCTGGCTTGGCTGGTGCAGTTCTTTGTAGCGACGTGGCGGTTTCCCGCGCTACTGGCCAACAAGGAAATAATATCATACCACCCCGGCGTAGTAGCTAAATTAAGGCAACAGCCTTAAATCCCCCCTGGACCGTATTTTGGTTCCAGGGGATTCGTTTATAATAAAATAAATTGTTATTGAACTAAAACCGGATTTGGTGATATAGTTATAAAGACCTCTTGCGAGATAACATTTTGGCTAATTTCCCCAAACTTCGGGTTTGAGCCGGCACTGGCGAAGCCAGATGCCATCAAAGCTCTGCAAAACCCTCAAAACTCCTCCGCTTAGCTACTTAGCTAAACATCGTCGTTTGTTCGGGTTTTTCGCTCGAAGTTTGTAAAAATTATTTCAAAAGCTTATCTCGCAAGACGTCTTAGTATGGAAGAAATTTTGGATTCGGAACTAATTAAGCAATATTTTAAAGGAGACGAACGGGCGCTAGACACTTTGGTCCGGCGCTATTTTAAGCAGGTATTCTTTTTTGCCAAGACTTACGTAAAAAATGACGCCGAAGCCGAAGACATAACCCAGGAGGTGTTCGTTAAAGCCTGGAAAAATTTAAGCAAATTTGAGCCGGACAAAAAATTCAAAACCTGGCTGTTCCAAATTACCAAAAATACCTGCATTGACTTTTTACGCAAGCACAAAAATTTTGTGGCCTCCGAGTCCTTAGACGAGCAGCAAATGGCGGAAAATTTGGAAAGGATTATAGACAAAGCCCCTTTGCCGGAGGAACTGTTTTTGGCCGCGGAGTTTTCCCAAAAACTGGATGAGGTTTTAAGCCGCCTGCCCAAAATTTACGAAACGGTGGTGGTTTTGCATTTGCAGCACGATTTAACTTTTCAGGAAATTTCCGAAGTCTTAGACGAGTCTATAAATACCATTAAAAGCCGCTATAGGCGCGCTTTACTTATAATTAGGGAAGGTTTTGAGCAACATTAAGCTTAAAAACGGTTATTTTTGCACCAAAAAGCCAAAAATATCGTATAATTAATAAGGTTAAGACTATGAAAATAACTTCCCAACAACCCGACCAGGACCAAACGGCTTTAGAGCAGGCTATTAAAAGGCATCTTGAGCAAAACCATTTGCCCGATTTTGGCAATTACCTTTTGGACGAAGTCTTAAACCGCCTGGATTACGAACGCGAGCTGAAAATTTTAAAGCCCAAACTTTGGACGGCCGTAGGTATTTTTCTGGCCGGCCTAGGGCTCTTGGCCTTAGCCGCCGGCATCTCCTGGCAAGCTTTCGCCCAAACCCCCACCCAGCATTATTTTTCTTTAATATTCACCGATTTTAATTCAATAATAATCAACTGGCAGGACTATACTTTAGGAGTTTTGGAAAGCTTACCTTTGGGGGCACTGGCAATCCTGCTATCCAGTCTGCTTGGCAGTATTGTACTGGTGGATTTAGCCACGCACCGTCTGTTGAATTTTCGCAAAGCCTTAAACGCCGCCCATTACGTGCACCGTTAAAAATTGGCGGAAGATTAGACATCCATCCTTTGAAGTATTAACTATAAATATATGGAGATCCCTAACGGGGCAAAAAATAACCCCCCCGACGACAAACCCAAAGGCAGCGCTTTAAGCCCGGTTTTTAACAAAACTCCGCACTCTAAAACATTCAAATTTATTATAGTGTTTTTGGCGGAACTGATCCTTTTGGTAGGAGTCTTCTCCCTGGGTGTAAATGTCGGGATTAAAAAGGCCGGCTTTACTTACGCCTGGAGCCAAAATTATTTTAACAACTTTGGCGGACGCAGCCCCCTTGTCCCGCCGCCTCCCAGCGGCCAGTTTTTTAATGCCCACGGGTTGGACGGCACCATTTTGACGCTCGACAAAAATACCGTAATTATCAAGGACGAAGACAACAACGAAAAAACTTTGGTAATTTCACCGCAAACTACCATACGGCAAAACTTCCAGAACATCCAAGCCGGTAATTTAAAAATTGGCGAAGAAATAATTGTCATCGGCGAGCCGAACCCGCAGGGCCAAATTGACGCTAAACTAATAAGAGTTTTAAACTAACAAAAAAATATGCCAAACGACATCCCCGCCAAAGGCGGAAAAACATTTTTTAAATCTTTGCTCTCCGGCAAAAAAAAGTATATGGTCTTAATTGTTTTGCTTATTGCCGGCTATTTTATTTATAAGCACTATTCGGGCTCCGGCGCCCCCACGCGCTATGTTTTAGGCCAGGCCAGCACACAAACTATTGTCACTTCCGTTTCCGGGACCGGACAGGTCTCGCAAAACAGGACGGTTAACATAACCGCGCCAAGTTCCGGCAAACTTACGGCTATAAGCGTAATACAGGGCCAGCAAATTAAAGCCGGACAAACCATAGCAATAGTAGATGAAACCAACAACACCATTGCGCTAAACCAGGCTAAGGCATCCCTTGCCAGCGCCCAAGCCAGTTACGACCAGGTTATGGCCGGAGCCACCAGCCAAAGCATCCAGCTGTCCCAGCTTACCGTGCAGTCCGACCAGCAGGCTTTGGATAATGCCAGTACCAGTTTGGCAACCGTAATCAAACAACAAGACCAGGCCGTGGCCAACGCGCTAAGCGCCTACTTAAACGCGGGATTACAGGCCGTTCCGAGTTCCGGCAACAACAGCAACGGAACCATCGCCATTTCAGGAACCTATACCGGCACCGACCAGGGCGCATATACCATTACCACCTACAACACCGGCGGGGGATTGGAATACGTAGTCAGCGGGCTGGAAACGGCCAGCGGGCCCATAAACAAAGTCTCGCCCATAGCTTTGGGAACCAAAGTCCTGTTTATGCAATTTACCGGAAATTTTTTGAACAACGACAGCTGGACGGTCTCTATCCCAAACTTATTGGCCTCAAGCTACAGCTCCGCTTATAACGCTTACCAAAATGCCTTAACCAGCCAGACCTCGGCGGAAGCCACCGCCCAAAACCAGGTACAAAGCGCCCAGAACAAACTACAGCAGGACCAAATAAACCTAAGTGTCCTTGAGGAGCCGCCCACCAACCAGCAGGTAGAAAGCGCCCAAGCTTCTTTGACGCAGGCCCAAGCCCAGCTGCAAAACGCGCAAATCGCCTACCAAAATAATATTTTAAGTTCTCCTTTTGACGGCCAAGTCGCGCAGTTAAACAACCAGGTCGGCGACCAGGTTACCGCCTCCACAATTATCGCGGTGGTGGTCAGCCCGCAGTCGTTGGCCGTAATACCGCTTAACGAAGTGGACGTGGCAAAAGTTAAACTCAGCGATAAAGCCACTATGACTTTTGATGCCGTGAACGGCCTGACCATTACCGGCACCGTGGTGGAAATTGACAACATCGGCACGGTCAGCCAGGGAGTGGTAAACTATAACGTAAAAATTGCTTTTGACACCGAAGATCCGCGCGTTAAACCGGGTATGAGCGTAAATGTTTCTGTCATTACCGATATCCAAGCCGACGTTTTGGCCGTGCCCAACTCGGCCATCCAGACCCAAGGAACCCAAAACTATGTGCAAATTTTGGATCCGACCAAAACCCAAAGTACTACGGGCGTAACCGGCGTAACCTCATCTGTGATACCGACTAATGTAGTCGTGCAAACCGGCGCCTCCGACGACACCTACACGCAAATTACCAGCGGCAGCCTGAAAGCCGGCGATACCGTGGTCACGCAAACCATTGCGACCACCGCGACTAAATCCGCGGCCTCCACGGCAACCAGCGCTTTAAGGCTCGGCGGTGGCGGAGGATTCGGCGGCGGAGGCGGAGCCGCGGTCATAAGAACAACCACGGGCGGCAGCGCAGCTCCAGCAGCGGCGGGAAGATAGGACAAATGACAAAAATGACATAAATTAAAAAAATAATAAAAATTATCCGCGACCTTGCAGTTTATTTTTGTCATTCTTGTTCATTTTTGTTCATTTTTGTCATTACTCTTTATGATTGAAGTCCAAAATGTTACAAAAACTTATACAAGCGGCGATAACTCAACCCAGGCGCTAAAAGGCGTAACCTTTACAATTAAAGACGGCGAGTTTGTGGCAATTATGGGGCCTTCCGGCAGCGGCAAATCCACGCTCATGCATATTATCGGCGCGCTGGACACGCCGACTTCGGGCAAATATTTCCTGGACGGCAAGGATGTTTCCGAACTTAGCGAAGAGCAGTTGGCGGAAATCCGCAAAGACAAAATCGGTTTTGTTTTCCAATCCTTTAACCTCTTGCCAAGGACTACGGTTTTAAGGAACGTGGAATTACCCTTAATGTATGCCGAAGTGCCAAAGGCAAAGCGTGAAGAACTGGCCAAGCAAGCACTTTTGGCCGCCGGCATGGATGAAGAGCACTTTTCCCACTTTTCCAACCAACTTTCCGGCGGGCAAATGCAAAGAGTAGCCATAGCCCGGGCTTTAGTAAACAACCCTACTTTAATTTTGGCGGATGAGCCCACCGGCAATTTGGACACTAAAACCGGGGAAATTGTGCTTGGCACCTTCCAAAAATTAAACAAAGAAGGCCATACGGTTATTTTAATTACCCACGAACGCGACGTGGCCGAACACGCGCAAAGAATCATCCACATCCGCGACGGGGTGGTACAAAATGACGGGAACTCGCACCAACCAAAAATTATTAATCTTAATTAATCCGCCTTAGGCAGGCCGGTTGTAATTTTTATCAATTACCGTAAAAACGCAATCAAGCAAAAAATCTAACAATTATGTTGAACAAAGATTTATTTGAAGAAACCTACTGGGCGCTATCCGCCAACAAAGTCAGGACTTCCCTGACTATGCTGGGCATTATTATTGGCATCGGCTCGGTTATTGCCATGATAGCCGTCGGCCAAGGCTCGCAAGCCAGCATTGCCTCCAGCATCCAGGCTTCCGGCGCCAATTTGCTGACCGTAACGCCGGGCGCGGTCAGGGGAGTCGGCACGCAAGTCAGCGCCGGCCGCGGCAGCGCGCAAACTTTGTTGCAAACCGATGCCGACGCCATTTCCAGCGGCGTGGCTCTGGTCAAGGAAGTATCCCCGGAATTTGCCACGCGCGACCAAATTACCGCCAAAGGCACCAATACCAACACGCAGGTCATCGGCAGCACGCAAAATTATATAGATGTCC
This sequence comes from Candidatus Doudnaibacteriota bacterium, assembly GCA_963768175.1. GTDB lineage: Bacteria > Patescibacteriota > Doudnabacteria > UBA920 > UBA920 > PALSA-1336. The sequence continues at coordinate 341,336 of CAVYGQ010000001.1, forward strand.
ATAACGTACAAATTGACCAGGGTGCCTTTATTACCGCCCAGGAAAACACCTCTTTGGCCAAGGTCGCCGTTTTGGGGCCCACAACGGCGGGCGACTTATTCGGCGTGGGAGCCAACGCGGTAGGCCAAACCATAAAAATCAACAGCCAAGAATTTAAAGTCATCGGCGTAACCGTGGCCAAAGGAGGTACCGGTTTTAATAACCCGGACACTGCCGTGTTTATTCCGCTGGACACAGTTGAGCACTTTTTGGCCGGCGATACGACCGGTTATTTAACCAGCATTGCCGTCCAGGTACAGGACGCCAACTCCATGGACGCGGCGCAAAACCAAATTACCAACTTGCTGCTTAGCCGCCATCAAATTACCGATCCGACACTTGCGGATTTTAGCATTATTAACCAGGCAGACATTTTAGCCAGCGCCTCCACCGTTACGGGCACATTCACGATTTTGCTGGCCTCGGTCGCGGCTATTTCGCTTTTGGTCGGCGGTATTGGCATTATGAACATGATGCTGACCACGGTAACCGAACGCACCCGGGAAATCGGGCTTAGAAAAGCCATTGGCGCGCAGAAAAACGACATTACCAAACAATTCCTAAGCGAAGCCATAGCTTTAACTTTTTTGGGCGGTATTATTGGAATTGTTTTTGGCTGGCTTTTGGCTTTAGGCGTGCAGCATTTCGCCAACATTGCCGCGCAGGTTTCCTTGTCTTCCATCTTTTTGGCTTTCGGGGTTTCCGCCGCCATCGGTATAATATTCGGCTACTATCCGGCGCGACGCGCCGCGGCACTGAACCCAATAGAAGCGTTGAGGTACGAATAAATCATGTAAGCATTTAAGCATACAAACATTTTAACACTCGGGTAAATTCGCGATGCTTAAATGTTTACATGTTTAGATGTTTAAATGAATAATTAACTAAGGACCAACATGACAAGCAAACAATGGATTATCTTGATAGTGGTTGCGGTAGTTTTCGCGGGCGGCGGTTTTTTTGGCGGGATGAAATACCAGGCCTCTAAGACTCCGGCTGTAGCCGTAAGGACAAGCACGGCTGGCGCCGCAGGAGCGGCGGGAGCTTTTGCCGGACGCAGAAGTGGTACAGGAGCCAACGCCAGCTTTATTAGCGGTGACGTGCTTAGCGTAAACGGCAATACCATTACCGTTAAGTTGGCAAGCGGCGGCTCGCAAGTCGCGGTACTCGCCCCTTCCACCCAATACCGCAAAGCGGTTGACGGCACAAGCGCGGACGTGGCCGTAGGCAGCCAGGTTACCATAACCGGCACCACCAATTCCGACGGCAGTTTAACGGCCCAAAGCGTGCAAATCCGCACGGCAAGTTCAACCTCTCCCGGTATGGGAATGCCTCCGCAATAGCATTTTTAAAAATCCCCGTCACGGTGAATCGGGGCGGGGATTTATGCTATAATAGAAGTATTAAACTTATATTAGCTCCTCGGCTCGGAAACTTAAAAGTCAAACTTTTAAGTTTCTCTCGCTCTACGTCGCTAATAAAAAGCATGGATACACACCCAACGGCAGGAATCGTCCAAAGATACCTCTCCCTAAAATCGCATAAAGTTTTTTACCTCCAGCTAGTTACGGGAATTTTATTTTTGTCCCTTAGCCTGTTTTTCAATTACTACGCGCAGGCCTACACCGCCACCCACTCCACCAACAACTCCGTCAGCGATATTATTTTAGACCACTTGCCGGCCAAAAACGTGGACGACGTGTTTTTGGAAGGCTTTATGATTTTTATCGCTTTTGTCACGGTGCTGGCCATCCACAAACCCAGCCGTATTCCGTTTATCCTCAAAGCCTCGGCTTTGTTTATTTTTACCCGCGCAATTTTTATTACCTTAACGCATTTGGCGCCGCCCGCCCACATGACCACGGTCAACGCGGTAAGTTTTTGGGAAAGATTGCTTTCCGGTTCCGGGGATGACCTATTTTTTTCCGGCCATACGGGGTTTCCGTATTTAATGGCGTTGATTTTTTGGCAAAACAAATACCTGCGCTGGCTGTTTTTGGCAACTGCCGTCTTTTTTGGCGGAGCGGTGCTTTTGGGGCACCTGCACTATTCTATAGACGTTTTTTCGGCCTTCTTTATAACCTACGGCATTTTCAACATTGCCAAGCGCATATTTAAAAAAGATTACGAATTTTTTCCTTATCATAAATGAGACAACCAGGCATATGGAAAATAACGAACATTCAATTATCCATCACTTAATCTCGGAAAAACGCCGCATAGGCAGAATCTCCCAAATTAGGGAACTAATATTCGGGGCCCAGGACGGTTTATTAACTTCCATAATTATTGTATCTACGGTGGCAGGGGCTTTTACCGACAGCCGCGTGGTGTTAATAACAGGCGTTGCACAAGGCCTGGCCGGCGCCATTTCCATGGGTACGGGAGCTTTTCTGGCCTCCGAGGCGGAACATCAAGTTCAACATGCCGAGCTTATAAAAGAGAGGGCTGCCAACAGACATTCACCGGAAGAAGAAAAAGAAGAAATGTTATTATTGTTTGAGCATGAAGACGTGCCTAAGCATAATGCTACGGTAATCGTTGAAAATTTGATGACCAGCGAAAAAGCTTTCTTTAATACCATGGTACAAAAGGAATTCGGCATTGACCCGGCGCCTTCTACCACACCTTTGGCCGACAGCTTTGTAGTTGGGACATCGTATCTTATTACTTCATTTGTGCCGCTTCTGCCTTACTTTTTTTTACCGGTTAAACACGCGCTTTTTTACTCCATATCATTTACCATTTTTACATTATTCGGATTGGGGGCATTGAAAGCCAAATTCGCCAAGTTGCATTATATCAAAAGCGGCTTGCAAATAGTCGTTATCGGAGCCTTATCCGGCCTGGGAGGCTACTTGCTCGGCACAGTTTTGCCGAGGGTGTTGGGAATTAAATAGCCAAAATAAGTTCTTACTAAATAAAAAGACTCTGCCTGGCGCGGAGTCTTTTTATGGTGGGCACTATTTGACAAAGTTGGAACAGAAATAGCTAAAAATATGGCTACAGTTTTTTAATTTCGGCAGTTGCTGTTCCGGATTTTTTATTAATTTTGTAAGGCCCAATCTTATAGCCCATTTCTTTTGCCAAAACTCGGTACATTGATGCTTTGGCTTTTTCATCTTCAGCAAAATTTTCTCCTTCAACAAAAAATTGAACAATGTTTCTTCCGCTACTTACAGCGTCCAAAATATTTTCTCTGTACCCTTCTCTCTTTTTTGCAATTTCTTCAGGTGGACTGCCTTTGTCAGCTAAAAGCTGCCAATATTTTTCAGAGTATTGACTGTCTCTGTCGGTCGCTATTTCCGCAGCCCCTAGTTGTTGCCTTAATCTTGCAATTTCAGCAGCGTCTTCATTTCGTCTTTGGGCATGTGCTTCGGCCTTAAAAGGTTTTAAAATTCTGCGTTCGCCATTTTGACCAACGGCCACGGCTTCAAAATCTGTGCCTTCTCCCTTGTTTATTACAAAACTTTCTCCTTCGTTCAACGGGATAAAATTCCCTTCAGGATCCCTTACTCCTGTTTCTTTACCGTTTTCAATTCTTGGTTGCCATAACTGCCTTTCTGATAAAGCCGAGCCGGGTCGGCGCAAGTTTGTTGTTGAATTTTTAGAAGGTTGATTATTTTTATCCTGAAAATCAGGGTTATCAAATTGTCCTGGGCGCATATAAAAAAATTTAATGCTAAAATCCTTTGCTTAAAATATAGCAAATTTTGGCTTAAAATAACAGGTGGATAAGGCCTTTGACACATCCAAATTGTTCAGGTATAATTCTTATGTGCTTGTGGACCTAGTCCTGTTCGGCTAAGGCAATAGCCAGTAAGCCGAAAAGCAAGCACACAATAGAATAATTTTAAAACGACCAGGCTGGTCGTTTTTTTATATTCTTCATTCGTCGCTCATCCGGACAGAACCGAATACCTTATGCCCGTTTATTTCCGTCCAATAGGGCATTACGCTCCAAAAGTTATACTGTCCATTTTCGACCTGCCTTACAATCGCTTTCACCCTGGTTTTTTTATTCAAGACAGCCCAAAATGCGTAGTAATGAACTTTAACTGCCGGTCGCAATCCTTGCGCATCTTTTAAGCCGGCGGCTTCTAAAGTGGCCCGGTATTCCTGAATAGTTGACGATAATTTTATTGTCTCAACCGCGGCAGCGATATGCGATAGTTTATTTCTGCGTTCCAGCTTACTCCTTTCCTTAAGAGAGCGGTCATAGCGAAGATGGTGAAACCCTTCAGAAGTAAAATGTACCTCGGCATTTAAAGCTGGGCATTTTACTTTATCAATTTTTTTATAAAACTCTTTTGCTTCAAAGAGTAACTTTTTAAATGGGTCGTTGGCGTCCATATCGCTTTTTTGGAAAACTACTCTTATTTTTGCACCTTATTACCTAAAAGTCAAAATATTACTTAAAGCAAAAGCCGCCAAATATTTTGGCGGCTTTTGCTGGTGGGCAGGGAGGGATTCGAACCCCCGTAGCCAGTGAAGGCGTCGCGTCTACAGCGCGATGTAATTGACCGCTCTACCACCTGCCCAAACATTACTTATTCTATCATTTATCGGACAATTTGGTCAATCCTGCCTGAGACTAAGCTTACTTTGATTATAAAAATATTTCAGTAATTATCCAATTTGCTCGGTATGAATTTCCGGCAAACCCTCATCCCCATGGCCTATGATTTCCACAAAAACCGTCTTGACTTCCAAATCCGGATGCTTAGTTAATATTGCGAGTCGGGCAGAATATAAAGAATCGACGATAACTTTTTTCTCGGCAGTCGGGTCTTTAGGCGCGCCTTTTAAGGCAAAGCCGCCGCAGTTGCTGTGGCCGACGATAATAACTTGGCTAATACCATGCACCTTTAACGAAACATTTTGCAAAAGCCACCAAAAACTATCGGGGTCATACGGCTGATGAGGCTCGGTCATCCACAAAGACGGCCCGGCGTAAGTTAAAACTTCGTATTCGCCCGATGTTAAGCTAACTTTTTGGGCAATTTTTATTTCATTTTCCCCCTGAAGCCGGGGATCCATACAGTTAATTAGGAGCGCGCGATAGGTATGCATCTTTTTTGAAATCTAATCACTTAGCACTAAGCACTAAGCACTAACAACTTCCCCTTACGTTCCTTCCTGCCAACTCGCCAAATACTTTTTTTGCGCAGGGGTTAAAACGTCAATTTTAACCCCAATTGATTTCAGCTTTAATTTGGAAACACGCTCATCAATTTCGGCAGGTACATCATAAACTTGATTTTGAAGCTCCTGATAATGTTTAACCAGCCAGTCACAAGTTAGCGCTTGGTCGGCAAACGACATATCCATAACGGCGGAAGGATGCCCTTCGGCCGCGGCCAGGTTCATGAGGCGGCCTTCAGCGATGAGGAAAAGTTTGCGCCCGTCTTTCATAGTATACTCCATCAAGCTATCCCTGACCTGCTTCATGCTTTTTGCTTCATGCTTCATGTCCTTCACATTTATTTCCACGTTAAAATGCCCGCTGTTGCCCAAAATCGCCCCATCTTTCATCAATTTAAAATGTTGCTTGGTAAGAACGTCTTTATCTCCGGTAGCGGTCAAAAATATATCGCCAATTTTTGCCGCCTTGGGCATTGGCATAACATCAAAACCGTCCATGGCGGCCTGAAGCGCCGGCAGGGGATCTACCTCTGTGACAATCACGCGCGCGCCCAAACCCTTAGCCCTAAGTGCCATGCCCTTGCCGCAGTAACCGTAGCCGGCCACAACCAAAATTTTTCCGGCCAAAAGGATGTTGGTGGCGCGGAGCAAACCGTCCATAGTGCTCTGGCCGGTGCCATAATAATTATCAAACATGTGCTTGGTCGGGGTGTCGTTTATGGCCACAACCGGATATTTTAACGCGCCGTCTTTGGCCATGGCCTTTAGCCGGATTATGCCGGTAGTGGTTTCTTCCTGGCCGGCCCAGACGGTTTTTAAAAGCTCGCTTCGTCCGGAATGGATAAGCGATATCAAGTCCGCGCCGTCGTCTATGGTAATCTGCGGTTTAAAATCCAAAACTTTATTTAGCGCCCAATAATAATCTTTCTTGGAAATATGCTTCCAGGCAAAAACGTTAATGTTCAGCTCCGCCAAAGCCGCGGCTACGTCATCCTGCGTAGACAGGGGATTAGAGGCGCACAAGGCCATTTTTGCCCCGCCCGCCGCCAAAGCCTTCATTAGCACCGCGGTCTCTTTGGTCACGTGGAGACACGCCGCTATGGTTATGCCTTCAAAAGGCCGCCGCTTTTTTCCGCCAGAGGCGGATCCGCCTTTGGCGGAGAAATCTTCCGCGATAATCCGCAAAACCGGCATTTCCCGCTCGGCCAAAGCAATATTAATATGCCCTTGCTTGGCCAGTTTAATGTCTTTTACTTTGTGCATCTTGTGGTTGATTATTTTTAAGCTTTAAAAAGTATAGCAAATAATGGCCACCATTGCGAATGCAGATTGGGCTCGCAGCCCAAGGATGCCCCTCGGACAAAGGAATCTCCGGCCGAGGGGCATCCTTGGTTGAACAACGCTGGTAAAAAATCCCGGATGACGAAACGCTACCGTCCCAACTTCCTGGTCAAATAATTATATTCGTGCCAAATTACAATTACGAACAGGGCGTCAAAAATGGTAAGCAGGGACAGTAAAAGGGAATGGTTTACGGCAATCCTAAAAATTTGATAGAGCATAAACGAACACAACACGCCGATGGCAACCAAATAAGCCCAAGTTTTTTCTTTGACCAGTCCCAAAACCAAAAGCAGGTTAATAATTCCGTGGGCTAAAATGTAAAGGCCGGCAAAATTTTTGATTCCCACCGTTAAGTGGTTAAGATACTGGTGCGCGTAAACAAGGAAAAAATCCCGCGGGTCTTCCAGTTGCTCACCGCGGGAAAGCCGGCTTAAAATTCCCGTTAAAACCGCCGGGCTTAAATACACGAGCAAAAAACCGCTGGCCGTTTCCACCAAGCCGGTTAAGGTTTTTATGCAAATACTGATGATAAAAAATTCGTGCCAGTATTTTTCTTTGAGCTTCATATATTCTTAAACGCACTTGAGGACAGTCCTCTGGACGTCCAGAGGACTGTCCTCGCTTGATGTTCACTAACACCAATTATATCAAAAAAACTTCTTATTTAAAAGCCTTTTAAAACCGATTTTAGCCCTAACATAAGCCGGAAAAAAACTGAAACAATCTTTTGAACAATTACGTATTAATTTATACAAGGAGCTAGTTGATATGAAATTTAAACCAAATATTTTAAATTTCCCCTTAACTTTGGGTTTAATACTGGCGACAGCGTTAACACTCGGGCAAAATACGGCTTTAGCCCAAACCGCACAAGCCACCGCTCCCAATTCCGGAGCGGGAGCAAACTCTTCCTATAACTGGGCCGGTTATGTTGCCACGGGAGGCAGCTTTACTTCTGTTACCGGCAGCTGGGTAATTCCGCAAATTCCCGCAACTTCCGGCCTTACGGGCGACGCAACTTGGATTGGCATTGGCGGGGTAACCAGCACCGAGTTAATCCAAACCGGCACCCAGGCCTTGACTAATACCAACGGCTCGGCTGTTAGTTACGAAGCCTGGTACGAAGCTTTGCCCGGATATTCCCAACCCATATCCATTACGGTTAATCCCGGAGACTTAATTACGGCAAGCGTAACCGAACAAGCCCAAAACCAGTGGGCCATTACGTTACGCGATAACACCAACGGCCAAAACTTCCAAACCGTCATCCCTTACAATTCTTCCATGTCGAGTGCCGAATGGATAGAAGAAATGCCCAGCCAACAAAGCGGCGCTTTTATCCCATTGGATAATTTCGGCACAATGCAGTTTAGCGCCGGCACCACGGTAAAAAACGGCCAAACATTAACCATCGCCCAGGCGGGCGCTCAACCTATGACTATGGTTAACTCCTCCCAGCAAGCCTTGGCTACGCCATCGGCGCTAGGCTCTGACGGCGCAAGCTTTAGCGTTTCGCGCGGCAGCACCGCCGCCACTTCGCCCAATACCGTTCCTTACGGCAGCCGCGGATGGACAAGGACAGGTGTAGGGATACGGGGTTTTGGAGGATTTTCAACAAGGCCGCAAAGCCTTAGACGGTCTTATTACAATCATTTTTTAAGACTTAGAACCAGGATGTTTACCCCGTTAAAGAATACCGCCAACAAAGTTGGTGGCATAGAAAAGATTTTTTGGAACCGATGATGGTTTTAATGCCGCCATCGGTTCTCTAACGAGGTTTACCCGCGAATCTTTTAAAAAATAATTAATAACAGGACTTACGCATTGAGCCAAGTTCGAGGCATTTTCCGAGGATTTTATGAGACGTACTTTAGGTACGACGAATAAAACCGCAGGAAAATAACGAAGAAATTGGCCAAAGCCGCTTTGAGGGTCGGGCTCAAAAGCGATGACTTTTGGCTCCGCCAAAAGGCAAGCTCGTTCTGCCCGCCCAAAAAGCGGCGGTGCGGAAGTCCTGAATAAGATAATTAATCCCTTTGCGTTGGAGCAAGGGGGCTAGGAGGGGGTGCGAGAGCAAGCAGTCTTGTTCCCACTCCTCCTAACCTCCTCGCTCCAGCCAAAATTAGAGTGAGGATAAATCTGCAAGGGTGGCCAAAATCACCCAAATTTTTGTTTCTCACAAAAACCCCGCCTTCCGCAATGGCGGGGTTTTTGTACAGATTTTAAAACGCCTACCCTAACGTACATTTGTTTGGTATAATAAAAGCGAAAGAATATATTTAAAACAAAGATTAATCAATTATTTATTATGGGATATATACTAAAAGTTCCCATGAGCACAAAGGCTTTAGCCACTTTGGCCTGTTTTGGCATTTTAGCGGTTGCCGCTATATTTGCCCCTCGCGTTTCTGCTTTAACCATGTCCGATATTTTAAATCAGCCGAAGATTTTAGGGGATACTACATCAAACCCATATCCTTACCCCACCGCCAGTCTGGTCAACGACAACGGGACGATTTATTTTATCAGCGGTACCACAAAAATCCCTTTTACCAATTACAAAGCTTTTACCGGACTGGGTTATTCTTTGCGCAATGTGGTAAAAGGAGATTTAAGCAGCTACAACCCGTCGCAAAGTTATGCAATTAATACCGCTAACGCCGCCCATCCCTGGGGGAGCTGGATAAGTTACAACAAAGTGGTTTATTATTCCGCCCAAACCGGAATGATTGGCGTACCCAGCGCCGAAGTATTTTTGTCCAACGGCGGCGAATGGAACCTGGTGGTTAAAGCCAATAAGTACGACCTTGCCCTTTTAAAAACCGGCGGGGCGCCGGCTGTGTTAACCGATAACGACCCGCGGGTTGCCGGCCAACCAACCCTACGATTTAACGGCTCCACCCCTTCCCAAAATAATCCTGCGAATTTGAGTTCCGGCTCCGGCGGTTCTTCCGCAAACAATACAGTCCCCACGAGTACGCTGTCGGTTATTATCCCTCAAAATATTTACGCCAGCTCTACGGCGACTTTTAACGTAACCTCCGCAGACCCTAACTTGCCTTTGATCTATACTTTTGCCTGGGACGACGGCTCGCCCAGCAATTCGGTTACGGCAAATTCCGTAGTCCATACCTACTATCTTCCCGGTTTGTATTATCTTTCGCTGACACAAACCGACTTCCAAAATAATACGGTCGCAACCACTATCCCGCTGACCGTTCTTTTACCTCCCAACCAAACTCCTTCGGTACCGCAGTTTAGCCTGCCTACCGGCATAATTATTGGGCAGCAAGTCACTGTTAACGCCAGCGCCTACGATCCGCAAAGCCTGCCTATAAATTATACTTTTTCCTGGGGGGACGGCTCTCCCGACACAACAGCCCCGGCCAATTACGCCACTCACGTTTACAGCACTTCCGATAATTTCACGGTAACAGTTACGGTTACCAACAGCCTGGGTTTTTCCAGCTCGGCCTCTAATTACATTTACATCGCGCCGTAACAAACCAAGCTTTACGCGGCATTATCCATACAAAAAATCCCTCTAGCGAGGGATTTTTTAGCAGTTCCACTTAGCAAAAATTGTTTAATACTTTGGGGCGTTTGGATTTAAACAATCATTAACACTAAAAGTGCCGGGGGAAAAAGTATATAACGACCAACCTTGATAAACACCTTTTAAAATTATATGATACGCTGCGTTAGGAGGGATATCACTTCCTACCGTCCAGGGGTAATTGCCTTTGCCATCATTCTTTGGGGATTTATACGAGGCGGGGAATGTCCCAAGATTGTAAATTGGCGGTTGGTCATCGGCGGTTACAACATCTAAGCTTAAGGAAAGCATGTCTGAAGGAACCTGCCACTTAATGTCAACCGGCTGGCCAATGCACAATTTTGCGCCGTTTAGGGGTGTTAGTAAATGAATTTTGGCGTTTAAATCCAAACCCTGCTGCCTAATTGCATCTGCTTCCGATTGAGCCGAAGAGCTTGGATTTGATACTGTTGAACTGCTATTGTTTGTTTGGTTTGGTTGGGCTTCCGGTACTGTTGGGCTCGCCGGTGCTGGAGCGCTGGCTTGAGGCTGAATTTGGGAAGCCGGAGCTGAGTTTGTATTTGGAGCAACCGGAGTTTGATAACCGGCCTGCTGGAGCGAACTGCATCCGGCGGCTAATAAGACGATGATTGGGAAAGCACAAAATATTTTTTTCATAAATCATTGTTAATTAAGGCCATTATACTTCTTTTTACCGCACCTTACAACCCGCTATAGTTTTAGCTCTATTTCCACGAATATTTACAAAAAATCGCCCACAAATGTGGACGATTTTTGCATACCCATTTTTATGATTTAAAATTTTCATTCATTTGCTTAAAATAAGTATTTAATATAAAATTAACTTGTAGTTAATCCAAACAGGAGGATTTAGCTTTACATGACCGACCCCACTCAGAGGCCGATTTTTGTTTTAACGCTAATGGACTTGCAAGATTATTACCAGTTCAAGCATTGCTTGAAGAGTAAACGCTTCCAGGTGCTGAACTTGACGGAACAAGTCGCTTTGGAGTATTTACGGACACACCACGTATCTGTGGTAATCTATGACAACGACCGCTACCACCATCACTGGCGTAGATTTTTCGCACAAACCCGGACGATCAATAACATGCCCCCAAAAATAATCGTGGCTTCCCGCCACGCCGATGAGCGGTTTTGGACAGAAGTCCTGAATGTGGGAGGCCCTGACATGGACGTTTTGGCCATACCTTTCCACAAAGACGAACTGTTCATTATTGCATCGATGGACCACCATTGGCGGCATCCGGGCGGACACCCAAAACAGAAATAAGGGTTGGCGCGATGCGGCTTGGGAAGAACGATTGAGAACATCAATCTGACCCGGCCGCTTTGTTTTTGGCCAAAATTAGTAACCTTTACCCGAAACATCGGGTGTTTTTGTCTGGCAGCCCCTGTGGGATGCCGTTCAAACGGAATTAGTTAAAATGGCAGGACGTTGTTAGGGATATTAGAACTTTGATTAGGCAACGCAAAATCCGAGAACTTTACCGCTCTCGGATTTTTTAAACACCCTTTTATCTTTTACTCCACACCCGTATTACTATCTGTTTCCATGGCGCTGCTAATTTCCTCGGCAAGCTGCACTGGGTCTGTGGTTTCATCGTAACTGATATTATTATCGTCCGCCAGTTCGTGTAAACGCTCGATGGATTCCGAGGTACCGGCTTGGGCCAGTTTTATCAATTGCTCGTAGCCTACCTGCCCATGATCGCCGAGCCAATTATACGCATGGCCTATTGGTTCTTGGTCGGAAGGGTTTTGGTTCAAGCCAGACATAAAATTGTTTTTAATTTAAGCTGATTAGCTCAAACGTGGCTTATGTATTCTTTGGCAGCGGTTATGGGATAGCGTTCAAGCGGAAATTTTCAAAATATATTAACTTTTATCTCCAATTTTAGCAGTATTTTGGCTTTCTAGGCCGCCTAAAATTTGTTGTTTAAGCTCTTGCATGTCATAGTTTTCCTTTGGTTTTATATGCAAAATGTTTAAATCGGAGGCTTTTACGGCTTCATTTACGAAACTATCTCTTTGCCTTCGTTCAGGCTGATTATGGCTAGGGTCATCTAGTTCAATAGCCAGTAGAGCATTTAAATTTTGTTTATCAAAGATTACAAAATCAAAAGATTTCCTGATGATTTTATTAAACCAAGCCATAAAGTTTGGCTGTCCCTTTATGACTTCTAGAACGCTGGCTATATGGACTTGGGGAAAGACAAAATATTGGTCATTAACGATTTGCAGCAATACCTCAAAAAAGGCTCTCTCATTAGGAGTAAGGAAATACTTTTTCTTTTGATAAGGATAAATTTCTTTCTTCTTAGATAAGTTACTCAAAATAACGACCACGATTGCGATTACTACTAGGATGACCGCAAAGATATACAGTTTAGACATTATATTTTATTTAATTATTATTGAAGGATGTTAAATTTCTGACGTCTTGGTTGTGTATTTTAAGAGCTTCTTTATCTTGGATATTGGCATTTACCAGAATCTCATATATCTTGTCTCGGTCAGAGTCGGAGAGCACTGGAACAGTAAACTCTTCTATTTTATCAAGCATATCTTCAGCATATCCTACGGAATCTGTCCCAGAAATTTCAAGTTTACCTGCGGATGGAAATACCACAAAGGAGGAAATAGGAACTTTGGGATATAAAGGACTAACTAAAGCCTCTATAGCTTTGGTGTGGGCATAATTTTGTCGTAATGGGTTATAAAACCTTTGTCTATAGTTATATATGACTTGAGTCCAATATTGCTGATGGGCACCGCCGAAAATCCACCCTTCGTAGTCTTTTGTCTCAATACAAAAAATACCATAATTTGAAATAACAACGTGGTCAATCTGCGTGGTATCTGTGTTTCCCAGAGATGGCAAAAGTAGATTATTTAAAACCTTATAATGTACAGGGTCTAATTGTAATAGGTCATTTGCTACAAACTCTTCGCCCATTCTGCCTTTCCAGACTGGATATTTTATTTTAACCCAAATTGCTATTACAAATATTACAATAGCAATAAAAAATAAAAAGCCCATATAAAAATTTATTTATTAGAAATTGTCCTTAAATAATCAACTAATTGGTCATATTGTCCACGCAAAAGAGGTGCTGGTGCCCGGCTCCATAATTAATCGATTCAGCAAAAACCTTAGCATACTCCCGGTTTTTAGGTTCCAACTAATTCTGTTTACCGTTTTCTAACCTGATTATCAACCCAACCCATTCCTGCTGAAATTATGATAAATATTACCCATACTTTCCAGAGGCGGATAAAATACAAATAAACAAGAAATTTTAACACGGGCCAGGTATAAATAGCAACGTTTTTCGTAAATTCCCAATAACTAGGGAGATTCACTAACGCCGGTGTTGTTGTAGCCATTTTCTTATTTTAATTTTCAAAGAGCCGGCACAAGAAACACAAAGCCCCGCGCCAGCAGGTTTTTAAGCCCCAGCTTTTTTAGAAACGGACTCTAAAATCATTATTTACACCCTAAGAATACGCTTATTCAAAACAAATGTAAACCCCGCACCACGCCTTTACAGGCGTGGTCTTGGGGAATTACGCTGCGCGTTTTTATAGCATTCAGCCCCATCTTTACAGATGGGGCTTTCTGCGTGGTGCGGGGTAAATATCTTACTCTTAATAAAACAAAAACAGCCGCTTTAACGGCTGTCATTACACAATGGCAGGGGGTTGAAGGAGTCGAACCCGCACAATTGTCAATTTTTTATTATCACCCTTTTTGGCAGGGGATGAAGGAGTCGAACCTTCGCAATTGGTTTTGGAGACCAATGTACTACCGTTATACGAACCCCCCACCAAAAAGGTTGATTTATTTAAATAGAGTTTTGTCCCGATGTCCGCTTAGCGGAATCGGGATCCCGACTGAAACGTCGGGAGAGACCACTGTGATACCGTTTCACCAAGCCCCCAGGGGGAAGGAATATTGAATTTAGAATATTGAATATTGACGAACGCTAACCTTTTAAAAATTCCTTAGTCTTTTTAATTAATCCCGATAGAAGTTTGCTAACGACAACTATCTGATTGTTTAACTTACTGAATAATTCGCCTTTTATATAACTTAGGTCTTTTGCTATTATAAGTTGGTTTTCAATTTCGGTCAGCGAACCAAGCGCTACGCAATAAAACTGCAGTTTATCTTTGTAAGTATTCCTGCTAAAGCCTTCCGCTATATTTGAAGTCAAAGAGACAGAAGCCCGTCTCAGTTGGGAGATTAATCCAAAAATTTCTGATTTTGGGAAAGCTTCCGTCTCTTTATATATTAGCAGCACAAGAGCATGCGCTTCTTTCCAGGAATTTAAATCTTTGAACGATTGAATTCTTTTTGGTTCAATATTCATAATTCAAGATTCTAAATTCTTGCTACTTCGTTTCTTTGTGCGCAGTTTTCTTTTTGCAGAATTTGCAGAATTTTTGCAGTTCCAGACGCTTAGCGGTATTTTTTTTGTTCTTCGTGGTTTGATAATTCAAATTATGGCAAATCGTGCATTCCATATTTATCAGGTTATCTTGGGACATAGGAGATTAGATTTAAGATTAAAGATTTGTGATTTAGGGTTTTCCTGGGCGTCAGGAAAATCCAAATGTATCATTTTGATCCATTAGAGATGAAGGCGCTTGCACTTCGTAGTCACCCGCAGGGTGACGAAGAGGTGGAGCCAGCTGTCGGACTCACCACAGTCATCCGACGTGGCTCCCTATCGAATGATAGGGCGAACCGACGAACTATTTACCCCGCACCATTTATCAAAAAATCAACTTAAAATTTAGTGGAGCCGATGGTCGGGCTTGAACCGACGACCTACGGTTTACAAAACCGTTGCTCTACCAACTGAGCTACATCGGCAATATGACCGATGATATAATTGATAAATGGTGCGGGGCGGTTTACCCGCCTTCGCCAAGGCTCTAGCGGACTTTCAGCAAAACCGTTGCTCTACTTCACCCCGTTAAATAATTCCAACTTATGTTGGAATGCCGCGAAGCGGCATTTAACGGGGCAAGGATGAGCTAAGCTGGCAAGCTTTATATATTTTACTATAAATAACCCAAATTGTCCATACACATACGGCTAAAAAACCTTTATCCCAGACAAGTTATTTGCTATAATTAGCTTATATCCAGCTTAGATTACTATTAAACTTACACTTATGTCACAAATGGATCAAGCGCCAACTCCTTTGCCACCGGAAGAGCAAACAAAATTAGTAGAAGCTTTTATAGCTCAAAATTTTTCCAGCTTTGAAGAACTTATTTCGGGATTAAGAAGACTAGAACAGCAGGGAGTAAAGACCTTAATGGGCAGCCATGGAAAACCTCATGAGCTATCTTCTCAAATCCAAAAATTGGAAGAATTCTTACAGCAACTCAGAAGATCTGCGGAATCACCAACAAGAGCGTCTGATGCCCAAAAATTTACTATTTATACAATAAAAAAATTTTATGGCATCACCGAACTGATTGCCAAAAAACTAATGCCTTTGATGGACGAATATTACAAACAGTAAAGGGTTAAATAAACAGGCAAAAATCCGATGAACACAGAAAGTTTTTTACTATAATACAATTATGGACGTTAAAGATAAAGTTATAATTATTTCCGAAAAGCCCGAAGCCATGATGTAATCCTATAATCATCCTTACATTCTTAAGTATGTAAGGATGATGTCTAAAATTTAAAAATATGCCAAATCCTGTTTGCCTCATAATTCTTGACGGCTGGGGCTATCGCGAAAATCCGGAAAACAACGCCATCGCGCAGGCCAAGACGGCCTTTTTTGACGCTCTGCTAAAAAAATATCCGCACACGCAGCTTTTCGCCAGCGAAGAACACGTGGGCCTACCCAAAGGACAAATCGGCAACAGCGAAATCGGCCATATGACCATGGGCACCGGCCAGGTTTTGGACGTGGATTTGGTAAAAATCAACAAAGCGGCGCAAAAAGGCGAATTCCACACTAATCCCGCCTTTTTGCAACTTTTTGACCACGTCAAGCAATACAATTCCACTCTACATGTCGTAGGTATGGTAAGCCCTGGCGGAGTCCACAGCCATCAGGACCATTTGCACGAATTCCTAAAAGCCGCCAAAACTGCCGGCGTAGAAAAAGTCGCCATTCACGCCATTACCGACGGGCGTGATTTGCCTCCGCAAAGCGGCGCCCAATACCTAAAAGACCTGGAAAAAGTTTTGGCCGATTTAAAAATCGGTTTTATCGCCACCGTACACGGGCGTTTTTACGCGATGGACCGAGACAAAAACTGGGAACGCTTGGCAAAAACCGAAGCTGCTATTTTTGAAAGCAAAGGCAAGGTCGTGCGGGCAAAAAAACCGTCCGAAGTCCTAAATGAGCTTTACAAACAAGGGGTTGTGGACGAGCATGTTGAACCGATAGTATTTTTGGACGAAACCGGCAAAGGCTGGCCCATTTCGCAAAACGACGGCGTGTTCTTTTTTAACTACCGGCCCGACCGCGCCAGGCAGCTGGCCAAAAAAATCCTGGAAAAAAAGCAGACCCACAACCTGTGTTTTGTCACGCTTACCGAGTACGACAAAACTTTTGAAACGCTGGTTGCTTTTCCGCAAAGCAAAATCGATACATCTTTGGCCGCGGAAATATCCAAAGCCGGCTTAAAACAGTCACACATCGCGGAAACGGAAAAATACGCGCACGTAACTTACTTTTTTAACGGCGGACACGAACAGCCTCATAAAAACGAACACTTCTTTTTAATAGACAGCCGGCGAGACGTACCGACCCACGATTTGGCGCCGGAAATGCGCGCGCACGAAATTGCGGACAAAACCGTGGAAAGAATAAAGGCCGGCGACAATTTTTTGGTTATTAACTTTGCCAACGCCGACATGGTCGGCCACACGGCTAACCAAAGCGCGATTATAACGGCCGTGGAAACCGTAGACAGGGAACTAAAAAGGGTGGTTGAAGAAGTTACAAAACACGATGGAATAGCTATTGTTACCGCGGACCACGGCAACGCCGAAGTAAATATAGACGAAAAAACCGGCGAAAAGCATACCGCCCACACCACCAACTTAGTCCCATTTATCTTGGTCAGTAATGTCATTCCCGCGAAAGCGGGAATCTTGCGCCCATTGGGCACCCTCGCCGACATCGCTCCCACCATTTTGGAGCTGATGAATTTAAAAAAACCCGCCTCAATGACGGGAAAAAGTTTAATTGTGTTAAATTAATACACACTGGAATTTATACTCATTATTGAATTTTACATGGCAGAGAGGTCGACGGCGCGCCTCTCTGCCATGCGTGCTACAGGACGGTGCCCTACTCCTGACCGGCCCAAGCGGCTTGGCCGAGCTGGACGCCCTGAGTGACATGGGCGGCCTGGGTGGTGTCGGTAGTTGTGCCAACCAACTCCGGGTTCTTCAGCTTCAACTGCAAGATCCCCGAAGACGGCTCCTGGCAGGGTTCGAAGACCGGGATACCAGTTCTCGTGAACTTGAGCTGGTACATATCCGATCCGCTGGGCGATCTTTTGCCCCTGGCGTATACGACCCCGGAGATCACACAAGCCTCTCCGGCATTCATTTGCTTCACTGCTTCCCGAACCTGCTCTTCTAGGCTACTAGTAGCGCTGGGCACTATGGAATTCCTCCGTAGATAAAATTTAATCTTAAATAACTTTTTTGTCAACATCCCAAATTCCCACTATAATAACTAATAAATATGAAATCCCTAACCCGCAAAACTTTTGATATTTTTGCCCAGCACTCCAAGCCGTACAAAAAAATGATTATGTTGGTGCTGCTCGGACTGGTTTTCGGCGTGGCTTTTGACACCTACCAGCCGTTTTTATATAAGGCGTTATTTAATCTTTTAGCCGCGGGCAACATTGCGGCAACCGGGCAAATGCTCAATATTGTCTGGAAAGTTTTGGCGATAAGTTTGTTTTCCTGGGCGGCTTGGCGGACTTCGCAATTTGCCCTGAATTTTTACGAAGCCAACGTCATGTCGGATTTGCTGAATACCTGTTTCGCGTATTTGCAAAATCATTCTTATGGGTTTTTTTCCAACAATTTTTCCGGCAGTTTGGTACGCAAAGTCAACCGCTACAGCCGGACTTTTGAAGATTTATCCGACATCTTTTTCCAGAATATGCTGCAGACCGCCCTGCAGGTTATGATTATTATAGTTGTGCTGTTTATTTACTTCCGCCCCTTGGGCTGGATAGTCCTAATCTGGTCTTTGCTCTACATTTACTTTAACTACCGTTTTGCCTTGTGGAAAATAAAATATGATGTCGCCCGGGCCGCACAGGATACCAAAGTCAGCGGCCAGTTGGCCGATACGGTAAGCAACAACATCAACCTTAAGCTGTTTAACGGCCTAAAAAAGGAAACCGAAGATTATAAAAGTTTGACTGGCGAGCTTTACCGTTTGCGTCTGCTCGGCTGGAATTTGGGGCAGATCTCCGAAACCGTGCAGGGGGCGCTGGTGGTCATTTTGGAATTCGGCGTAATGTACGCCGCGGTTTTGCTGTGGCAAAAACATCTGCTGACCGTCGGTGATTTTGCTTTGCTGCAGGCTTACCTTATCCAAATTTTCCAGCAGCTTTGGAATTTCGGCCGCTTTGTCCGCCGCATTTACGAAAGCGTGGCCGATGCCAACGAGATGACGGAAATTTTGAAAATGCCGCATGAAGTACAGGATATTCCCAACGCCGATAATTTGCGCGTAAACAAGGGAAAAATTGAACTTCGTGGCGTGGACTTTGCTTATGAAAACAATCCGCCGGTGCTAAAAAACTTTAATTTGATTATTTCGCCCGGCGAACGCGCGGCGCTTATCGGCCCTTCCGGCGGCGGCAAATCCACCATTGTAAAACTGCTTTTGCGCTTTACGGACATCCAAGGCGGCGAAATCCTGATTGACGAACAGAACATTGCCAAGGTTGTCCAGGAGTTTTTGCGCGCCAACATTTCCCTGGTGCCGCAGGAACCGATTCTTTTTCATCGCAGCCTGATGGAAAATATCCGTTACGGCAAGCCACAAGCTACGGAAGAACAAATTATCGCGGCGGCTAAGCTGGCCCATGCCGATGAGTTTATAACCAAGTTTCCCCAGGGCTACCAGACTTTTGTTGGGGAGCGGGGGATTAAGCTTTCGGGTGGGGAACGCCAGCGCGTGGCCATTGCCAGGGCCATACTGAAAAACGCGCCCATTTTAATTTTGGACGAAGCGACTTCCTCACTTGATTCCGAAAGTGAACACTTTATCCAGGATGCGTTAAAAAATTTAATGCAAGGCAAAACCGTTATTGTCATCGCCCACCGCCTAAGCACCATTATGCAAATGGATAGGATTATTGTTTTGCAAGACGGCAAAATTACCGAACAAGGCAAACACGAAGAGCTGCTCAAAGTTGAACAGGGCACCTACCAAAAATTGTGGCAAATCCAGGCGGGGGGATTTGCTTAAGGGTTGATAGGCATCTTCGGTTGAAGGGAGTCTCTTACTACAAAATTAGCCGGCCGATTTCTGTTAGTTTGATTACAAATAAAAAATAATCTTGTTATCCATAACGAAGACTCCCTTCAATCCTGGTTTTAAAAAACCTCCGCTCTCGCAAACTTAGATTTTTTTGTTTTGATTACGATATAATTTGTTTGTGGCTAAAGCCGACTTACAATTTAACTTTTTGGCTTTCCTCAAAGGCCTTTGGCTGCTCAAAGAAAAGCCGTTACGCTATGGCACCAAAAAATTCATTTTGGCTTTTTGGAAATACTATCTGCGCATACAATACTCAAACTTGGGCAAGCCGATTGTGGTTTCCTTACCGATTGACAAAAAAATTCCGTCCATACCTTCGGCAATAAAAACTTACAATAGCTATTTGCCGGTTTTTGGGGGCTGCGCTTACTGGGCCAGCCGTGAATTCGGAAAAAGATCGTTGCAAGACATCGGCAAATTTTTTGAAGGGCTTAATGAATATTACAAGGATGCCGCGATAATTTTTAAAAACGCGCCCACAACCTGCGGCAGATCCGGATATGGCGGAATTTTAACGGGAATAATAAGGCTTTTTGACCGCGACCTAAACGCGGCGCCAAGCCTCCATGTAGTATTGGTTGCCAGCTGGTACATGAATTTTACGGAGATGATAAATACTTATGCCAACAGCTCCACTTCTTATGACGGCATCAAACAAAAAATTTTTAACCAAACCGTCAAAATAATTGAATCAACTTTGTTAACCAAACAGCACTGCGTAATGGATATCGCCCTGGCTTTTACCTTTCTTTCATGTCGTGACAGAAACTTTACCCAAGAGCGGGCAAAAAAATTTACATACGCTCTGTTTTCCCAATTTGATTATAGGATGGGCAAACAAACTGTGGCGGAAATCCAATCGGCAATTTTGGACATTTATTCCCAAACCTTAGCATTATGCGAAGCCAGCGGGGATAAAAAAGGCCTTAATATCATAATCCCATTCCTTCAAGGATTACGCACTACGTAGATTTTAGCTAAAGTAACCGGCACCTGCATTTATAGGAAAAAAATAGCAACCAAAACAGTGGAGGAAGCGCCTTCTGGGCGCTTTTTATTTTCAAAAATGCTATAATACTTTTATTAATATGGATTACCTTGCCGAGATTGCCAAAACTAAGCTGCCTTTTGAACCTGTAGATATGCCTTTGGCCAAACGGGTTTTTGACATTATTATGGCGTGTCTGTTAACCCTGCTTTTGTCTCCGCTAATTTTATTGATTTTAATTTTATTTTTTCTTGAACAAATATTTGTGCCTCCCAGCCGGGGACCGCTGTTTTATTCGGAAACGAGAATCTCCAAAGGCCGGCCGTTTACTATTTTTAAATTTAGGATTTTTAAAATCCGAAGCAGCGGGGATTATTTTAAACAGCACGGTTATGTAGAAACCAAAGCTTTGGAAAACAACAAAAATAATTTAACCCTAACCGGCAAAATTCTCAAACAAATTTACATGGATGAATTTCCCCAGCTTTATAACGTACTGAGAGGGGATATGACACTGGTGGGACCGCGCCCTTCCAACGTGGTGGTTACCTGGCAGGACGGCCAAAACGGCCGTTTCCAAAGATATTTGTTTACCGGCGGAATTACCGGCCCGTTCCAGGTGGTAAAAGATTCCGAGACGGTCCATAACCAAAGCCAAATCGACATGGACTACATCCAGTTTTGCAAAAACAACCCCGGCTGGAAAGTAGTGCTTAAAGACCTAAAATGCCTGCTTAGCACGATTTTTACGGTTATCCGGGCCAAGGGGGTTTAAATAATTTGCCAAAAAAGCTATTGTGAATTATTATAATAGTGAACTATCGTATACTATTAAAATATGGAACCGCTAGCCAATAAAATTCGCCCGACGTCGCTTAAAGGATTTGTCGGCCAACAGCATCTGGTCGGGCCGGATAAACCTTTAAAGATTGCCGTTGAACAAAAACATTTGTTCAGCTTTATTTTTTGGGGCCCGCCGGGGGTAGGGAAAACCACCCTGGCGCGGATTTATGCCAAAGCGGTTAACGCGGAATATTTTGAACTGTCCGCTGTTTCCGCGGGTAAAGATGACATCCGGAAAATTGTTGACCGCCCGCCGATGATGGGACAGCCGAAAATATTGTTCCTTGATGAAATCCACCGCTTTAACAAAGCCCAGCAGGATTATCTATTGCCGTTTGTGGAAACCGGCAAATTATATTTAATCGGCGCCACCACGGAAAATCCTTCGTTTGAAGTGATCCCGCCTTTGCTTTCCCGTTGCAGGGTGTTTGTGCTAAACGAGTTGGCCGATGACGAAATCGAAAAAATCATCGTTCAGGCCTGCAGAAGTGTCCCCTCTGCTGCAGAGGGGACACTTCTGCCAAAGAACAAAATAGATAAAAAATCCAAAGACTGGCTGGTACAAATGGCTAACGGCGACGCTCGCCAGGCCATCAGCATGATAGAAAACACGGTAAATCTATACGGAAAAATTACCGTTGAAACCTTAAAAGACACCCTGCAATCCAAATTTTTGCGCTACGATAAAGCCGGTGAAGAACACTACAATATCATCAGTGCGTTTATAAAAAGTATGCGCGCCAGCCAGCCGGACGCGGCGCTCTATTATATGTGCCGGATGATTGCTGCCGGCGAAGATCCGCTGTTCATCGCGCGGCGCATGGTGATTTTCGCCAGCGAGGACATCGGCTTAGCCCAGCCCACGGCCTTGGTGGTCGCCAACGCCGTATTCCGCGCCTGCGAAACCATCGGCTACCCCGAATGCGCCGAGAACCTTGCCCACGGGACCGTTTATCTGGCGCTGGCCAAAAAGGACCGCAGCGCCTACAACGCCTACCTGGCCGCGATGAAGGATGCCAAGGAATACGGCAACCTGCCCGTGCCGCTTAAAATCCGCAACGCACCCACCAAGCTTATGAAAGAATTAAAATATGGGGAAGGTTATGAAAGTTATGATAAAGATGATTATCTGCCGGAAAAATTAAAAAGGAAAAAATATCTAATTTAGGCAAAAAAGCTCCATCGATGACGCAACTTAAAAAATTTTTAAAAAAATACGCCTATCGACTGCCATCGGAACTAGTTGCGCAAACTCCGGCCAAACCGCGCGATGCTGCGCGGCTTTTGGTTTACAATCGACGGTCAAAAAAAATAAAATTTGATCGATTTTTTAATCTTGCGGGATATTTACCCAAAAACGCCGTCCTGGTCTTTAACCAAACCAAAGTCTGGCCGGCGCGGCTAACAATAATCAAACCAACCGGTGGCAAAGTCAAAATTTTGTACATTGATGCCGATAAAAAAAGCGGGCTTATAAAAATTATCAGCAACAAGCATCTCCCAGTAGGGGAGCGTGTTGATTTTTTGCGCGGCCGCGCAAAAAATCAACACCTTAAAGTCATCGGCAAAAAAAACGGCTTTTATTATTTAAGACCAAATTTTCCAATATCCCAAATCACCAAAATCATGACAAAATACGGCGTAACGCCGCTACCACCTTACATTAAAAATTCCCCTTTATCGGAAATCCAACGCCGCAAAGAGTACCAATCGGTCTTTGCAAAAACCGGTTTATCGGTAGCCGCGCCCACAGCGAGTTTGCATTTTACCAAACGATTAATCAACCAGCTTCAAAAGCAGGGGATAGGCATCGCTTTTGTTCAGCTTGATGTAAACTTAGGAACTTTTGCGCCTTTGCGCGAAGAACAAATTAAATCTGGAAAACTTCACCAGGAGTTTTACCGGATAAATAAATCAACGGCGCGATTTTTGAATCAAGCCAAAGCGGCTGGCCGTCCCATTATTGCCGTTGGCACCACCGTGGTCCGCACCCTGGAATCCGCTGCAAAAAATCAACGGCTGACAAAACTAACGGGGAATACAGATCTGTTTATTAAAGAAAATTATAAGTTTAAATTTGTTGACGGCCTTATTACCAACTTCCATGTTCCCAAATCCAGCCTGCTGATGCTCACTTCCGCCTTTGTCGGCCGAAAAAAATTATTTGATCTATACAAGCAGGCCATCAGTAAAAACTTCCGCTTCTTCTCCTTCGGCGACGGCATGTTAATTTTTTAGTGATATAATACTTTTATGAACATAGTCTATTCCACTCCCGCCTTTGCCTGGCTACTGGTTTCGGTGGCGTTTTTCGCGGTAGGAGAATATTTTTCCAAAAAATTCGCGCTGGGGCCGAGCTGGCAATATGTCTTGTTGATCTTAACTGCATATATTTTAGGAACTTTGGCCTGGTTACCGGCGATTTTACAAAAAAATCAGTTATCCGTAACCGGAACAATTTGGTCCGTGCTTTCGGTTTTGGCAACAATCAGTATTGGCATATTAATATTCAAAGAACATTTAAATGCTTTGCAGATAACTGGTCTAATCTTGGCCATAGTGGCTTTAGCTTTGTTAAATTACCGCTAAATTGTGGATATCTTTTTTACCTCTAAATTTCTTTTAAGCTCAGTAAAATTAGGGTAAATCAAAATTCTCTTATACTTAAGCCCGTTTTAAAAGATTAACCATTAGCCAAATCTTTTAAATTTCCGGAAAACTCTTGACACTTTGGGAAAAACGCTTGATTTTATTGGCTTTTTTAGTTAATATGTAATCGTTAAAGAAATTAATAAAAGGGAGACAAAAATATGACGAAGTCAGAAATCTTGCAGGCCCTGGCTGAAAAGCTGGGAATAACCCGCAAACAGGTTAGTGAGTTCATGGACGCCATGGTCGAAATGGCTTACACCGTAACCAAAAAAGAAGGCGAATTCGTTATTCCTGGCATGGGAAAACTCCAAAAAAAGCACCGTGAAGCCAGAATGGGCCGCAACCCAGCTACCGGCGCTTCCATCCAGATCCCGGCTAAAACCGTCTTAAAGTTCCGCGTTGCCAAACAGGCCAAAGACGCAATCCTGTAATCTAATTGTTGTTAATAACCCCGTTTCTTTAGAGAGGCGGGGTTTTGTTTGCTTTTTTATGGTATAATATACAGGAAAGCATATTAAACACAAATTCAAATGCAAAACTTTTTAAAGAAAATCACTTTGGAAACAAAAAAACAGTTTGAAATAATAGACATTACCGACCACGTAAAAAAAATTGTCGCTGAAAGCGGCGTTAAAGAAGGCATCGCGGTAATTTTTTGCCCGCATACAACGGCCGCGGTTCGGCTTAACCATAACGAGCCGCTGCTTATGCAGGATATTATGAAAATGCTTTACAGGCTAGTGCCCATAGATACCAGTTACAGCCACGATTTGTTTGAAGTCAGGCAAAATGTGTCACCCAATGAGCGCAGCAACGGGCACGCGCACGTTAAAGCTTTTTTATTGGGATCGTCCGAAACTTTGCCGGTCGAAAAATCCAGTTTGGCCTTGGGCGCCAAACAAAGTATCTTTTTTGTGGAATTGGATGGCGGCCGGGGCCGTGAAGTCCTGGTTAAAATTTTAGGCGAATAAAAAACTTAAGTGGTCGGTCTTAAGAAAAATTTGTCAGACAAAAAAACTTGATACCTAAATCAAAATAAAGGTTACTCGGAGCAGAGCTGTGAGGTATTGAACCTGTATTAGCTCCTCGGCTCGGTCTCCCTTCGGGAGACTCTCGCTCTACGTCGCTAATAAATAGAAAGGAACAAAATGGATTACACAACATATCAGGCTGTAGTGATTCAGGCTTTGGGGGATTTATATTCCAAAACCCTAACCTACCTGCCTAATCTTGTTGCCGCAATTATAGTTGTAATTATTGGCTGGCTGTTGGCCATATTCTTAAGCAAGGTAATTTACAAAATTTTAGAGATCATTAAAATCGATCAGTTAGCCAACCAGCTTGGCTTAAAAAATCTCTCCGAAAAAGCCGGCAGAAAATTAAGCCTGGTCGCTTTGGGCGCTTGGCTGGTAAAATGGTTCTTCTTCTTGGGCAGCTTTATTGCCGCCGCCGACATCTTGGGCCTTCAGGAAGTTTCAACCTTCCTCTACCAGGATGTGTTAAATTACGCCGGGCATGTGGTCGTGGCAATGGCCATTCTGCTTTTGGGTATTCTGGCTGCAAACTTCTTTGCGAATATTGTTGTAAGCACGGTTAAAGCCAGCGGTCTGCATAAGGGCGAATCTTTGGGCACCCTTACCAAGTGGGCGATCTTAGTTTTTACCGCAATAGCCGCTCTGTCCCAGCTCCAAATTGCCACCGCGTTTTTGCAGGACTTGTTCAGGGCTGTAGTTGCCATGCTAGCCATTGCTGGTGGTTTGGCCTTTGGCTTGGGCGGCAGGGATCATGCAAAAAAAGTCTTGGATAATATAGAAAACGGCTTAAAGTCTTAGTAAAAAAATACAAAATAGTTTATAATACAGAAACGACGCTTTTTGTGCCGTAATATTTTATTGTAATTTTACCAAGAATGATAAAAAAATTTCTGATCGTTTTTATTATTTTTCTTCTTTTTTTAGGCTGTTTTGGTATTTACGGAGCTATAAAATACCGGAATCAGGTTAGGCAGGAAAGGCAGACGGCAAAAGCGCCGCAAATTAGCGTAACTTTTTTGGAAGGCTGGAGCAACCAGGATATCGCCCAATATTTAGAAAAAAATCAGATTGTTTCTTCCGCGGATTTTTTGGCTGCGGTTAAAAATTTTGACAGCTCAAACTATCAAAGCCAGTCGTTTAAACCGCAAACCCCTGACTTGGAGGGTTACTTGTTTCCCGATACTTATTTTATACCCAAAAACCCGCCGGCCGGCCAAAACATCAACAACATTATTATAGAAAAGGCTTTAAATAATTTTACGCAAAAAATTACGCCAGAAATGCTCGCGCAAGCCCAAAATGAAGGCATGAGCTTATACCAAATTATCACACTGGCGTCCATTATAGAAAAAGAATCGGGCGGAAACCAGGACGACCGGAAAACAATCGCCGGAGTCTTTTACAACCGTTTAAAAGCCGGCATGCCTTTGGAAAGCGACGCCACCGTAAGTTTTGTAACGGGAACTTCGCCGATAAGCGCGGCGGACACGCTAATTGATTCGCCCTACAATACCTACAAATACAAAGGCCTGCCGCCGGGACCAATTTGCAACCCCGGGCTAAATTCCATTATGGCGGCGCTTTACCCGACGCCAAGCGATTATTTTTATTTCCTCACAAACCCGCAAACCGGCCGCGCGGTGTTTGCCCAAACCTTCGCTGAACATCAAAAAAATAAAGCGCAATACTTAAAGTAATTAAAAAACCCCCGTCCTTTAAAAGAGGCGGGGTTTTGTTATCCCAGACGACTTCCAATAAATTGCGGATAGCCGTTTAAAAAGTCGCCGATGGCAACTTCCGATTTCCCCTCAAGCTGAAGTTGTTTAATTTGCAAAAAAGTATTACTGCCGCAAACCGCCACTCCGTTTTCAAGCACTGTGCCCGGCATTCGTGTCATTCGTGTGCTATTCGTGTCATTCGTGTCGCTTAAAATACAATCGGTAATCTTTAAAATTTTACCGTTCCAAGTTGTCCAAATTCCAGGCCAAATATAAAAAGCGCGAAATTGATTATAAATTTCCGGAGATGTGCGCTGCCAATCAACTTTGCCGTCGGCTTTACTGATTATTTTGGTATAAGAAGCTTTGACTTCATCCTGGGGCAGGGGAGTAATTTTGCCGCTGGCATAATCCTCAACAACCCGATTAATCAACCGGGCGGACAGTCTGGCTAGCTTGTCGGACAAAGTGAAATAGTTATCATCGGGATCAATTCCAACTATTTCCTGTGCCAGCAGCGGGCCGCCATCAATTTTTTGGTCCAACAAAAATATAGACGTGCCGGTTTGCTGGTCGCCATTAAGCAAAGCAAACTGGATGGGCGAAGGGCCACGATACTTTGGCAAAATTGAAAAGTGGACGTTAATCGTTTTGTATCGAGGCAGGCCGATAATTTCCGCCGGCAAAATTTTGCCGTAAGCCACCACTACAAAAATATCCGCGTTTAAATTTTGCAGCTGCCGTAAAAATTCCGGATTCTCCTTCAAATTTTCCGGCTTTAAAACAAACAGCTTTAAATCTTTTGCCAAAGCCGAAACCGGGCTTTCCTGCAAGTCCTGCGACCTTCCCGCTTCAGCGTCCGGCTTGGTAACCACAGCTAAAATTTTGTGCTGTTTATTTAAAGTTTCCAATACCGGCAAAGCTTCGTTAGCCGTGCCAAAAAATACAATTTTTCCGCCAAAGGCGGACCCGCCTCCGGCGGGCATTTTCTCATTCATAATTTCCTCATTACTTTTCTTAAAACTTCCGCCTCCAACCGACAGTCAACCAAAGCGTTGTGCAACTGGTTTTTACCGATTTTTATTTTAAATATTTTAATTAAATACTCCAGCCCAAAACCGGCAAAGTCTTTTTTGGAATTAAGCTTGTTGCGTTTGGCCAAAAAGCCGTAAAATAGAGCCCACAAATCAAAATAATGGTAGTCAAACGGCCACTTAACTCCAGCTTTTTTATAAGCATCCGTTAAAATCCGTTTGTCGTTAAAACCCACATAAAAAGCCTGGGTTACGTTGTGGGGAAACGCGCGGTTGAACTTTTTTATCGCCTGGCTCAAAGTCGGCGCGTCTTTGACCATTTCCCAGGTAATTTTATTCACCGCCATGGACTTAAGGTCGCGGCTTTTCCACTTGGACGGTTTGACGTAAGTGCTAAAATATTTTTTTTCTTTTAAAGTTTTTTTGTCCAAAAGCACCGCGGCGATTTGCAGCAAATCGTGCTTTTTGGGAACATCAAAACCGGAAAACTCGGTATCAATTAGCAGTAAATCCTTGTGAAAGTTCATAGATAGTGGATAGTGGTCAGTGGATAGTGGTCAGTCCTGTCCACTGATCACTGTACACTGTCCACTTTTTAAACTTCTTTAATTATTCTCCTGAATATTTCCGCCGCCAGCCTGACTTTTTCCAGCATATCGTAAGGATTTTTTTGCTTTAACCTGAAATAATCCAGTAAAGTCTGGAACGTCGGCATTTTATTTAACCCGTAATTTAAAGTGTAAATATACCCTAAAGTCCAAAGCTGTATCACATGATAGTCGTAATCGTAAGTTACGGCCGCTTTTTTAAAGGCATTTTTTAAAAACCAAAGGTTGTTTGAGCTGTGGGTGGCCAGAAGCAAATCCGCGCCGAATTTTTTATGGAAATTTTTTATGGCATCATAGACTTTTGGGCTTTTGCGCAAGGTTTCGTAATCGGTATGTAAAATTTTTGCGTGTTCGTTGATAATGCTGTCCAAATAACTTATCCTGATAAAAGTATTAAAATTATTTTTTTCCAGCAGGTTATCTTTATCCAGCAAAACCGCGGAAAGCTGGATTATGGAATCTTTGTCCGGGTCGTGCCCGGTGGTCTGGATTTCAAAAAATAAAATGTCTTTGATAAATTTCACAACATAATCCTAATGCCCCGAATTAGTATCCGAATGCTCCAAATACTTCCCTTTCGGGTCATTTGGATTGTATCTATTCGGGTAATTCGGATTATAACAATTTTTCTTTCTTCCACCGGTTAACAATCTCTCCGCCTTGCGTATATTTTTTTATTAAATCGATAATTAAACGCCCGTTGATATGGTCAATTTCGTGCTGGGTGACACGGGCAAACCAGCCGTCATCCGTAAATTGCACGGTTTTGCCTTCGGCTGTTTGCGCCTCGAAGGTAACTTTTTTTGGCCGTTTGACCATACCAAAGACATCTGGAATCGACAAACAGCCTTCTTCAATTTCGGTCTTGGTAAAACTTTTGGAAATTATTTTAGGGTTGTAAAAAACGACCAGCGGAATACCGCTTTTTTCCAGATTGACGATTATTACCTTAACCGGTTTTCCTACCTGCGGCGCGGCCAGACCAATACCGTCGGCCTTGCGCACGGTGTCTACCATGTCCCGAGTCAACTTTTTTATTTCCTTGGACAAAGGGAAAACTACCGGCTGGGTCGGCTGTCTTAAAACAGAATCGGGATAAATTTTTATTGGAAGAATCATAGCGATACTAATACACTAATTTATACGAATGACACTAATCCGCAATTCGTATTATTCGTATGCCATTCGTGGATTAGTGTCGCTTTTCTTCATTATACTTTTTAATCAAATAAGCAAACAGTTTCCCCGGGCTCTTTACATCTTTTCCCTCCAAAACCTGCCCTAACAAATTTCTTAAAAAATTATGGTCATACAAAGTGGCCATTTTTAAATAAAAACCGAAATGCTTTTTATCGTTCAACTTTTGACATAACTCGTCGGCCAACAAATGGGCAGGGGAGTGCAAGTGGGCATCTTTTTTGGCCAACCTTTTAATATCATATAGATGGCCATCCTCCGAAGCCTTGGCGGAGGAGGATGGCTTGGCCGAAGAAAATTTGGCGATTTTACCCAAGCGCTCCATAAAGCTAATGAACAAAAGGGACGGGAATGACAAAAATGAGCAAAAACGGCAGATTGCTGCCGTCCCGAACAAAGTGAGGGATCCCTCTCTCGGCTGCACTCGCTCGGGATGACAACTATATTAGAAAATAGTTGTTTGTCATTTTCGTCGTTTTTGTCATTTTTTTAATTTTTGTCGTTAATATATTATACAGGATTTTGTGGATTTTGGCTATCAAATCGGGCTAAAATGAGCTATAATCCAAATATGACAAAAATAGACATAGCAGGGTTAAAAGTTGACGCTATAACTAAAAAGGAATTACTTGATAGTGTTCTCGGCCGAATAAAAAACGGACAAAAAACTTTTATTATAACCCCCTATTCCGAATTTTTATACCACGGTTTTCAGGACCCAAAAATTTTGAAGATTTTTAACCAAGCCGATCTCTCCGTGGCCGACGGCATCGGCCTGTTTTGGGCCAAACGATTTTTGGATATCCCGCTGACCGCCAAAAGCTACTGGGGAAAAGTTTTGCAGGCGGCTTGGCAAATCAAATTCAGCTTGGCGGCGATTATATTCTACCCGCGATGGATTAAATCGGCATTGCCGGAAAAGATTGTCGGCGCGGATTTAGTCTGGGATTTGGCAAAACTGGCCGCCGATAATAATTTGTCAGTTTATCTGCTTGGCGGCTTTGGCAACATTCCGCAACTCGCGGCAGAAAAACTATCTACTGCTATAAACCGCGGCCGCGGTTTTAACGAGTATTTAAAAATTGCGGGGTCGTCGAATAAAAATTCTGACGATCCGGCAATCATTGACGGCATTAATATGGCTAATCCCGACCTCCTGTTTGTTGCTTTTGGCCCGATTAAACAGGAACAATGGATAGCCGAAAATCTATCTAAGCTAAATATTAAACTCGCAATTGGCCTGGGCGGAAGCTTTGATTATATTGCCGAAAAAAAATCCACGCCGCCCAAATTTATCCGCTACATTGGGCTTGAGTGGCTGTGGCGCTTAATTACCCAACCTTACCGCCTAAAAAGGATTTTTAACGCGACTTTCGGGCTAATATCGCGTTTGTGGCGCTATAAAGTCTTTATGAGCCTGCCTTATAGGCCAAACGTGGTTTCTATAATCCTAAACAGCCAAAACGACATTTTAATTGCCTTAAGAAATCCTGCAGATAAAGACTTACGTGACGTCGGCGATTTTGACATGGTAAAATTTAAAAACTATTGGCAGTTTTCCCAGGGAGGCGTTGAGGCCGATGAAAATTTGGAAACCGGCGCCAGACGTGAAATTTTTGAAGAATTGGGTATTAAGAATCTTAAATTTTTATTCCGTTCCAGCCAAACGCCAAACTATTTCTGGAAGAACGGCCTTCGCCCATTTTTTAATATTTACCATTACAAAGGCCAGCAGCAGCAAATACTTTACTTCAAGTTTACCGGCGAGGACAGTGAAATTAAATTGGATAATCAGGAATTTATCCAATATAAATGGGCTAAGCTTAAAGATCTGGATAAACTTATACATCCGGAAAGGCTGCCCTTGGCAAAAATCGTCCAGGAAGATTTGAAGGATTTGGCTTAAAATGATAGAATAACTCAAGCCAATGGGCATCTTTGGTCTAAGATGGTGCCCAGTCCAAAGATGCCCATTGGAGCTAATTTATGACGAATAAAAATCCACAAATCCGCACCCGTTTCGCTCCCAGCCCCACCGGGTTTGTCCACATTGGCAATCTGCGCACCGCGCTGTTTAGTTTTTTGTTCGCGCGCCATAACGGCGGCGTCCACGTTTTACGGATTGAAGACACCGACCAAAACAGAAAAATGGAAGGAGCTTTGATAAACTTATTGGGCGTCATGAAAGTTATGGGTGTGGAATTTGACGAAGGCTATTGCTTAAAAGACAACCGCGAAATAGGGGAGAGGGGAGATTATGGCCCTTACCTGCAATCAAAAAGACTTGATAAATACCAGCGGCATGCCCAAGAGCTCATTGAAAAGGGCAAAGCTTATTACTGTTTTTGCTCCGAACAACGGCTGGAAGATTTGCGCAAAGAGCAAACCGCGCTAAAAAAACCGCCGATGTACGACCGGCACTGCCGCAATTTAACGGACGGCGAAGTTAAAAAATTGCGCAATGAATTTGCGGCGGCGGGCAAAAACCCGGTAATCCGTTTTGCCATTCCTCTGGAAGGGCAAACCGTAATCCACGATTTGGTTTACGGCGACATAACTTATGAGCATAAAATTTTGGACGACCAGGTAATCATAAAGTCCGACGGCTTTCCGACTTACCATTTGGCCGTAGTCATAGACGACCATTACATGAAAATTTCCCACGTTATCCGCGGCGAAGAATGGATTCCTTCCACGCCAAAACATCTGTTGATTTACCAAGCGCTGGGCTGGGAGCCAACGCAGTTCGCCCATTTGCCACTGATAGTCAACCCGGACAAAACCAAACTTAGCAAACGTCAAGGCGATGTTAGTGTGGAAGACTTTATCCAAAAAGGATATTTGAAAGAAGCGCTAATTAACTTTGTGGCGTTTTTAGGTTGGAACCCAAAAACCGAGCAGGAATTATTTTCCATGCAAGACCTGATTAAGCAGTTTGATTTAGCAAAAATCAACAAATCCGGCGCGGTTTTTGACATCAACAAACTGGACTGGCTAAACAGCCACTATATCCGCCAAATGCCAATTAAGGAATTAACCGAACGTCTGATTCCTTATTGGCAGGAGGCTAAATTGGCCATACACAAATTTTTGCAAAAAAAAGATTACTTGGCGGCAATTGCGAATTTGGAAAGAGACCGCCTTAAAAAACTTTCCGAAATAGGGGAGAGGACAAAGTATTTTTTTGCGACACCCGAATATGACCAAAGCCTGCTCATTTGGAAAAAGTCCGATAAGAAAAAAATCAAACAGGCGTTGTTGGATTTAGTAAACTTGTTCGAAAATATGGACTTATCCGCCTTCGCTAAAGCTACGGCGGATGACCCTCTACATTTTGTCTCGGCTACCGCCGAGACTATAGAAAAGTGGATCAAAAAAATGATTTCGGATAAAGGCTACGACAACGGCTCCGCGCTTTGGCCGCTTCGGGTGGCTTTAACCGGATTGTCCGCCAGCCCCGGACCTTTTGAAGTTTGCGCCACCATAGCCTTGGGCTTGGGCAAAGAAGAAATTTTAAAAAGGCTGAATGCCGCAATAGCAAAATTAGGCTGATTTTTTGTGAAGCTCTAGCAAGAACTTGGCGACTTCACTGCGTATCCGCCTTCGCTAAAAGCTTCGACGGATCACCAGCCTAACTTGCGGAACCAGCCGCAGCTAAACTTAAAAAGTCTGATAAGTTTACAATATCCGTACCGCTTTCAGCCGCGGGAAGAACCCGCGGCCTTCAGCGGAGGCTGGTGAAAATCGGCCTTTTTTGGTATAATATAGCAGATGTTAAAGCTATATGACACCAAAACAAAAGTTCACCCCGTTAAATTCAGACAAAAAGAATTTGTCTTGATTTTAAAAACATTTAACGGGGTAAAAATTGCCTTAGGCTTAATTTTCGCCTTAGTTTTAACTGTAAACTTTAATTTTGCTTTAGGTGATACAATATCCGACCAGCTGACGGCCAGCCAGCAAAAGTTACTGCAAATTAACCAACAAATAAAAGGATACCAACAGCAGGTCGCCGACACCCAGGCTAAAGCGAGTTCCTTAAAAAACGAAATCTCTATTTACAACGACCAAATTTCCTCGCTGGAGCTGGAAATAGAAGCCAACCAAACCCAAATAGACGACGCTAATCTACAAATCAGCCAGCTGCAACTGTTGATTAACCAAAAAAACCAGGAAATTTCCGACAACAAAAATATTCTTGGGCAACTAATTGTGGAACTGAATGAATATGACGACCGGTATGCTTTACAGACAACTGTGGGCAGCAATAATTTATCCGATTTTTTGGATCAACTTCAATATACCCAAAACCTTCAGGACAAAATTTACCAGCTGGTAAAAAAAATTGAAGATTTAAAAACCCAGCTCCAAAGCGAGCAGCACGACTTGCAAGTCCAAGCCACCCAACTGGAGCAGGCTAAAAACCAACTGATAATAAGCCAAAGCTCTTTAACCACAGTCAGAAATCAAAAACAGCAGCTATATAACCAAACACAGGGCCTGGAAAAAAATTTCCAAAAACTCTTGGCTTCCAGCAAACAGGACGCGGCAAACTTACAAAAAGAAATTGAGGACTTGGACGCGCAAGCCCGCGCGAAGGTAGGCAAAAATATTATTACTGGGACACCAGGGCTCCTGGCTTGGCCAATGGATGGAATAATTACCCAAGGTTACGGCAACACCGGCTTTACTGCCTTGGGATATGACTTCCATAACGGGATTGATATTGCCGGGCCGCCCGGACAGCCGATTTACGCCGCGGCCGACGGCGATGTGCTTTACACCGACCAAAGCGACGCCGATTTCGGCAATTGGGTGGCGCTAAAAAGCACGCTTGCTATTACCAAAGGCGCCGCGCAAATTATTACGCTTTACGGCCATATGCAGAGTTTTAAGGTCCAAGTCGGCCAGCACCTTTCGCAAGGGAATTTAATCGGTTATGAAGGCAACACCGGTAACACAACCCGTTTAATTTACGGGCCGGAGAGGGGATACCATCTGCACTTTGGAGTCTATGATGCTAACGGTTTTGGCGTAAGCCAAGGCAAATACACCAGCGTCTATGGCAATTATAAAGTGCCTTACGGCTATACTTATAACCCCTTGGACTTTTTGAGTCCCGATTAATGCGCTATAATAAAGCCACTATGACAAAAATAAAAAAATGCTTCTTCACCTTACTGCTTTTGGAATTGTTTTTTGCCTATGTGCCGGCTTTTGCCCAAACCACCCCGCCACCTTACGATTATGGTGCAAATGCAGGCGTTTCCAAACAGATTGAAGCCTACCTCTGCAATCCCACGGCAAGCGGCAGCGGGATTTTATACCAGTGCATTAACCAACTCTACAAATTTGCCATAATTTTAGCCTGCGTTCTTGGCGTACTTTTTATAGTCGTTGCCGGCTATGTTTATATGTCAGCCGAAGGCAATTCCGAGTCCATAGACAAAGCCAAAAGTATCCTAGAAAGCACTATTACCGCCCTGGTTATCCTTTTTGCAGGTTACCTTCTGCTTTCCACCATAAACCCCGACCTGGTGCAATTCCACGGCAATACCTTGCAGCCGGTCAACATAACCGGGCCTTCGGGTACTGGTGGAGGAGGAGGGCAATGCCAAGCGCCAACTGTTGGTCCCGCCACAGCTTCGGCTCTAGCACAAACCTGCTTTGGCATTAACGCAAACAATGCCGCCATGATTGCCGGTAAAGAAACCGGGGGCAACTCTACTATTGGCAGTACAGTCGATATATGCCAAGACCAAAACGGCAATAAAGTTCCGTATACAGGCCAATATTCATCATATTCCAACAAATACGCTTCTGTATCTTGGGGCCTGTTCCAAATTAATCTATCAGCTCATCCTATTGTAACATCAAGCGGGACTACTTTGCCCTGTCCAACCGCTTTTAGCTCGCAATATTCGGGTTCAAATAAAAAATGCACAATCACAAATATGCCCTTATATGAACAATGTATAGGAGCGGCCATAGATGCGACGACAAACATTAATAATGCTTGCCAAATCTCAAACAACGGAACAAACTGGAGCCAATGGCAAAATGAGTGCGGTTTTTAAATTATAACTATACCTAATATATGAACAAAATTAACAAAATTATTATCACAATATTTATTATCTTGATAATTTTTGGTTTGGCGGCTATTTTTACCATTTTAAAAAATAATCGGCCAACCAAAAGTGTTCCTGGGACAAAAACTATCCAAACATCCCAAGGGCCAGTTACCGTAAACGATTACACCCAACATCCGGCAGCAACAACCAGCGATGCCACGATTATTGAAGAAAACAGTGAATTCCAAATTTTGAATTATAAAATAGACGGTTCTTTCTTAATTACACTTTTATCAACTCCATTAAAAAAAGCCCGGACAGATGCCGAAAACACCTTTCTGAAGGATCTAAACATTAATCAAACACAAGCTTGCAGCTTAAAGTCATCAGTGGTCGTACCACAAAGCATAGATACTAATTACTCAGGCAAGGAGTTGGGTATGGATTTTTGCCCTAATTCAGCAACTTTACCCTAAATAGGTCAAATCAACACCATAGAAACAATACCTATATTTAAGGCGTCTCAATTTAGTACGTCGTAAAAGTTACCTTATGCGACCTTATAAATATTGAACTTTCTAAGACCCCCTTCTAACAAACAAGCCGTCCTATATAGGAACGGCTTATTTGTTATTTATCGAAATATTTTTCAATTTAAAATTTTCATTCAGTTATGTAGGATTAAAATCGCTTTTTTTAAACTGAATTTTATCTAAACATAGTTTATCCCCTAATTCAGCTTTTGGTTTACGAAATTTAGGCCGCCCGTATTGAATAAAAAGTACGCATTTAATCAAGCCCTCATTTTTCGCATTTCGGCAACTATTCCGGATAAAACTCTTAATACATAGTCTAAATTGGCTTTTGTGGTGCTTTTGCCCAAGCTAAACCTTATACTGCTTAAAGCGGCCTTTTTTGACCGCCCAATGGCCAATAAGACATGGGACGCATCACTACTGCCGGTACTACAGGCACTGCCGGTGGAAACGGCAATCCCGTAACTATCCAAATACAACATTAACGCTTCGCCTTCAACGCCTTTAATGGTAACGTTGATATTATTTGCCAAGCGTCTATTACCATCGCTGCCTGGCCCATTTAACTCAACCCCCGAAAGTTTAACCAATCTGGAAATAAAGTAGTGTTGCAGTTTTCCGATCCTCCGATTTTCCGATTCTCTAATTTCCTGAACCGACTCCAAAGCCTTGGCCAAACCGACAATGCCGGGAACATTTTCCGTGCCGCTTCGCAAATCACGCTCCTGCCCGCCACCGTAAATAAGAGGCTCTAAATCCACGCCGTTTTTTACAAATAAAAAGCCTGTCTGTTTTGGGCCGTAAATTTTGCTGCCGTTTAGCGACATCAAATTTACGCCCAAACGGTTAACATTAACATCAAGATACCCGGCCGCTTGGCAGGCGTCCGTATGGAAGATTATTCGCGACTGATGTTTTTGCCCACGCTTTTGGTTTTCGCTTCTAAGCCACTTCCCTATCTCCGCAATAGGCTCTATTGTGCCAATTTCGTTATTGGCATACATTACGGAAACTAAAATTGTTTCCGGACGGACGGCCTGTTGTAAAGTTTTTAGATTTACAAAGCCGTATTTATCTACGCCGAGGATAGTCAGGCCAAACCCCTCCCCTACTAGCGATTTTGCGGGATTGATTACCGCGTGGTGTTCAATGGCGGAAATAATTATATGCGGCTCAAAAATTTTTGTGGGTTTATATTTTTTAGCAGTGCCCAAAATTGCCAAGTTACAACTCTCCGTGCCGCCGGCAGTAAAAATAATTTCTTCCTGCCGCGCCCCGATTATATCAGCTATCTTTTTTCTTGAACAATCAACCGCTTTTTTGGCCTCTCTCCCCTGCTTATACAAACTTGACGGGTTGCCAAAAGACTTGCCCCAAAACGGCTGCATGGCTTTTGCAACTTTTGGGTCAACCGGCGTGGCGGCGGCATAATCCAAATAAATGGGGCTCACTAATTTTTTTTCTTTGGGAAACATAGGTGGATTATAGCAAAAAACGGCGAATAAAAAAACCGCTCATTTATACTGGGCGGCGAAAGGAGGCAAGGCACATAAAAGCCGGGTCAGCTTAAAGTGTCTTGTGATTGCTACGAATTCCTCCTTTCGCCGCAACAGGATAAAACAAGGCCACCCCCTGTTCTTCGGACTCAGCCTTCTCGCTGATCACCCGTGTCCTCGCCCGCCTGTTACAGCAGGTTTCGTTGAGCCCCCCAACTGAAGAACAGCAAAATTGGCCGGGGACTCAACAAAGATACAGAAGAAAAACCCTGGTTATCCTGTTCTTCCGAACCTGTCCAACGGACAAGACGGGGCCCATTCCAAGCCTGGGCAACAGCCTCGGGCCAAGTAGGCACAGAATTCCCAAGATCCTTTTTGCATAATCATCACCCCGATTTTACGGGGCCACCCGCTACCGGCCTCTAGGTCATGCAAAAAAGAAACTAGGCTCACGAATTCCTACCTTCCCAAACTAAAATCAAAAAACTCTAATAAACTATTATAATTACTCTATCAAGCCCTGTCAACGGCTGGATTTCACAAACCCGGCAGCCAAGGCTTCGGCTTCAGTGTTAAAACACTGCTCGGGTTTTACTCTGTTATAAAACGCCCCGCCCTGTACGTGGTAAATTTTCTTGCCAGTGGAAGATATATTTCCCTTTACCACGCACGTTGAAGCCTGGGTGCTGGAGGCTGCTGTTGTCGTCTTCCCCAAAACTTGGCCTTGGGTGGAAGTCGCGGTATTAGCTGGTTTTTTGGCCGCAGCCGTGGTATAATTCGCCTGAGGTTTGCTGCTGTCTCTCCGTGTCTCGCGCACGTAGCTGCCCGCGCCAAAACCCACTATAAAGACCAATACAAAACTAAGCCCCAGCACGAGCTTATCTTTATTTTCTTTTTGTTTCAGCCAATCTTTTACTTTTTCGTAAAAAGACATTTGCTTAATTATAGCACAGATTTAATGACAAGAGCGGCATGATTTAAATGATTGACAAGATTTGGTGCAATTAATTCATGTCATTCTTGTCAATCGTGTCATTCTTGTCAATTATTCTATGAAATACGCTTTTATTTTAGGGAGGGTTTATACTTTATCGGTGGCCGAACTTTTGGCTGTTTTGGAAAAAACAGACGCCTCTTTAGGCTTAACGGGTGAACCTGTGCAAATTTTGGAAGCCTCGGAAGAAGTTTTAATCGTAGAAACCGGAAAACCCCTTAACGTGGAAAGGCTGCAAAAAAAGCTCGGCGGGGTAATTAAGATTCTTGAGGTAGTTGATGTGATAAAAAAACGCGAACGGGATTCCATTAATTTTGCCCTAAAACATTATTTTAAGCCCGGCATCCTTAAAAAACAGTTTTTTAAGGACTACAAAGGCAAAGTGCAGTTCGGCCTGAGCATTTATATTTTAGATATGGATCTGCTTAAACGCCCCGGGCCGAATCCGAGGGACAAAAACCAAGGAGTTTTTTCCGCCGGAGGCGGATCCGCCTTCGGCGGAAATTCTGTTTTTAGCGAGCCCAAAAGAGTAGGCATGATGATAAAAAACGGGCTTACCGAAAGCGGCGCCAGCGTCAGGCTGGTCTTGCCCGAATACAATTCCCTATCGCTGGCTTCGGTAGTGGTAACAAAAAATTTGCTTCTGCAAAAAGGCGCGGAGATTTGCATCTTGGCCGCCAAAGACAATATTTTTACGGCTAAAACTTTAACAGTGCAGGACTTTGAAGATTACGGCCGCAGGGATTATCAACGGCCTGCCAGGGACGAGAAACAAGGCATGATCCCCCCAAAAGTGGCGCAAATTATGCTTAACCTCTCGGGCTGCAAATCCGGGGACAGCATTTTAGACCCGTTCTGCGGCGTCGGCACAATTATCCAGGAAGGCTTGTTGCTTGGCTTCCGCATGATTGGCAGCGATATAAATAAGCAGGCCATAAAAGGCAGCGAACAAAATTTGGAATGGTTCAGAAACCGCTACAAAATCGCTCCGGGAAAATACGGAGTGGAGGTTTCCAACGCCGCCAAGGTCGCCGATTTGATAGATAAATCCAAAAGCCAAATTTCCGCCATTGTCACCGAAGGCACCCTGGGGCCAATATACGGCCAATACCCCAAAGCCGACGAGATTGCCAAAAATTTTAAGGACCTGGAAAAACTTTATAAAGCCAGTTTTAAAGAATTTGCCAAATTTCTCCCCAAACAAGCCAAAATTGTCATGTGCCTGCCGGCTTACCGGAAAAGCCGCGACCAATACGAAATGTTCCCCAGCCTTGACTTCGCCCAAGCTTTAGGATATAATTTAGTGGATATTATTTCCCCATCTGTTGTAAAAAAACTTAAATTCCTCAAACTGACGACCAGAAACACGGCTATTTATGATCGCAAAGATCAGATTGTTGCGAGAGAGATAGTAATCTTTGAAAAAATATAATTATCCACGAATTCACTAATTATCACGAATTACACAAAACGATTATTCGTGAAATTAGTAAAAATTCGTGAATTAGTGGAGAACGTATGGCACATAAAAAAGCAGGCGGCAGTACAGCACTAGGCCGCGATAGCGTATCCAAAAGATTAGGCGTTAAGATTTTCGGCAACCAAGCCGTCAAATGTGGCCAAATAATTGTCCGCCAAAAAGGCACCAAATACCACCCCGGCAAGAATGTTGGCATTGGCGGCGACTCCACCCTGTATTCTCTGGCCGATGGATTGGTCCAATTCCAACACAAGATGACTAAACGCTTCCACGGCAATTTGCGCAAGACCAAGATTGTAAACGTGGTACCTGCCAAATAGGTCTTATACGACCAATCCGACCGATTTTAAGCCCCGTCACTTAAGCGGGGCTTTATGTTTGGCTATCGTCTCTCTTAAAAACTTTTCAATCTCACCATTCGGAAAATCTAAAAATTCCGGAGGTATTGCGCCAGACCCCCCCACATAACGAATGGTAAAGCATGCAGTGTTGGTATTCTTCAGGATATTTGGCATGTATTTCTCTTGCCTTTGCCTTGCATTCTTCCCATAAACCCAGATGATATAATTCCCGCCGTAAGGAATCTAATTCTTTAAATTTTTGCAATTGCTCGTCCTCTGGAAATTCTCCCATAAATCAACTTCTTTAATTTCACATCTTTACCCTGGAAGAGGTGTCCCCTCTTCCCTTCCGATTTTATGTTATAATAAAATTTATTTCTTTAACTTCACCACCGCTTTCATAAAACCGGCAAACAGCGGATGCGGGCTAAGCGGGCGGGATTGGAATTCGGGATGAAATTGCGAGCCTACAAAGAACGGATGATTTTTAAGCTCAATAATTTCCACCAGCTTGCCGTCCGGCGTAGTGCCGGAAATCACCAAGCCGGCTTTTTGTAATTTTTCGCGGTATTGGTTATTAAACTCGTAGCGATGACGGTGGCGCTCGTTAATTTTCGCTTTACCTGTTTTGCCTATAAGCTTTGCATCCATATAACATTTCTCTGTTATTGTGCCGCGGGTAATCACACAATCCCAGCCTCCCAGGCGCATCGTAGCGCCGTATTCGCGGTTTAATAGCTTTTTTTCCTGGTCCGGCATGATATGGATAACCGGATGTGGGGTATCGTCGTCTACCTCGGTGGTGTTGGCCATTTTTAGCCCGGCCACGTGGCGGGCAAACTCAATTGTGGCCATTTGCATGCCATAACACAATCCCAAATACGGAATGTTGTTTTCGCGCGCATACTGGATAGTTTGGACCATACCTTCCGTTCCCCTGCTGCCAAATCCGCCCGGCACCACAATGCCGTCAAATTCCCCCAAAACTTTTTTGGCGCCGTACTTTTCCACGTCTATGCTGGAAACCCAGTGCAAATTCGCCTTAACATTATTAGCCCATGAGCCGTGCTTAATTGCCTCCACGACCGAAATATACACATCGGCCAGCTTGTAAGCGCCAGTTTCATAATATTTTCCCACAACCGCAATGTTTACCCCGTTAAATGACTGCGAAGCAGTCCCGCCTTTGGCGGATTTAACGGGGTGAACTTCCTTTTTAGATGAATTAATTCTGGTAATTTTTTCCACTAGTTTTTTCCATTCCTTAAAATCGTTTTTCTTCGGCTTCATGCCGAATTCTGCCAAAATTTTATCCGTCAGATGCTGTTGCTCAAAATTCATCGGCACTTTATAAATACTGTCTACATCGGGCGCCGCGATGATATTCTGAACCGGCACGCTGGTAATCCACGCCAAAGTTTCTTTACGGCGGTCATCAATGGGTTTTTCCGCCCTGCAAATTAAAAAGTCAGGCTGAATGCCGCTGCCGTTTAAAATCCTGACCGAAGTCTGCACAGGCTTGGATTTCATCTCTCCCACGCTCGGCGGGGTCGGCAAATAACCAACGTGTACGTGAATAACATCGCGGTTGTCGCGATATTTCATAATACGATTGGCTTCCATATACAAAACGTTTTGGTACTCCCCCACCGTGCCGCCGATTTCCACAATTACAAAATCGGCCTTGCGCTCCTGCGCGGCTTTTTCAAATCTTGCGATTATCGCTTCCGGGACATGGGGCACAATTTCCACATCTTCGCCGTCATACTCAAAATTCCGTTCTTTTTGAACAATTTTCTGGTAAATTTGCCCGTTGGTTACATAGTTAGAGCTAGATAAATCGGCATTGATAAAACGTTCATAGTTGCCCAAATCCTGGTCGGTCTCCACGCCATCTTTGGTCACAAACACTTCGCCATGCTCCTGCGGCCTTATGGTCCCCGCGTCCACATTTAAATACATATCGCATTTTACGGGCGCCACGGAATAACCGCGGCTTTCCAGCAACGCGGCAATAGACGCCGTGGTAATCCCCTTTCCGACCGACGAGATAACTCCGCCGGAAACAAAAATAAATTTGGTGTCTAGCTTTTTGGTTTTGCGGGCTTTG
Organism: Candidatus Doudnaibacteriota bacterium; assembly: GCA_963768175.1. GTDB lineage: Bacteria > Patescibacteriota > Doudnabacteria > UBA920 > UBA920 > PALSA-1336. Next base: position 384,112 of record CAVYGQ010000001.1, read on the forward strand.
ATGTGGTAGGACATATGATTATTGACCAAAATTAATTATGTAAAATTTCCGCCGTGGGCGGATCCGCCTTTGGCGGAAAATAAAATTGACAAAATTGTTGCGTGTCGATCAACTTATTTATTGACCGAACTTGATGTGCACGACTTTCTGATAAACCAAACTGCCATCCTTGGCAGAATAATCATTAAACTCAATTTTGCCGGTAGGTGTAGTGGGGGTGGCAGCAAGTGTGACTGATATCTTAAACGGCGCGGGATGACCGTAGTTGTCACCGGCAATGGCATTGCCCTGATACAGAAGCTGGTTGCTATTGTCAAAAACTTTAATCGCTATATTGCCTTCAAACCAGCCTTGCGCGTAACCGGAAACAGTAAAGGTTTGGCCTACCATGTCTCCTGCTTTGGGAATGCCTACCTGTAATCTCCCGTCTGCTAAGACAGTCGGCGCCGATGTTTTCTGGCTAACCTGACGTATGGGCAGGGCGGCGGCTTCTAGTAGGTCCGTTTCTGCTTTGTCAATATAATAATCGTGGCATTGCTTATAAATCAACAGCCCAGCGCCGGAGGCGAACAAAAAGACAATCAGAAAAAAGAATGCGGATTGCTGTCTGTCAGTCATAAATTTACGCCGCTTCCACTTTAATGTTAATATTCGCCAAAATATGACTTCCCAATTTAAGTTTGGCCTTGTGCTCCCCGAGCTCTTTAACGGGTTTATCCAAAATTACCTGGCTGCGATCCATAAGCAAAGACATTTTTTTAGCGACAGCCTCCGCAATATCCCTTTCATGCACCCCGCCAAAAACCTGCCCCTTATCCCCTACTTTTACTTTAAGCGTAAAGCTGCGCTTTTCTAAATCTTGCTTTAAGGCTTGCAATTTCTCGGCTTCTTTTAATTTTTTAATTTCCGACTCCTTTGCCTCTTTGGCTATTTGGGCTTGAATATCCGCCGTGGCAACCTGCGCAAAACCTTTGGCGATTAAAAAATTTTTGGCATAGCCGTCGCTCACATCCTTTATTTCGCCTTTCTTTGCCGTACCGCTAAGTTCTTTGATAAAAATTACTTTCATAAAAAACGATACAAATATACGAATTGCACACTAACCAGCCTCGACTAGACGTCGAGTCTAGGCGGGTGATACTAATCTACGATTCGTGTCATTCGCGTCCCATTCGTGGATTAGTATCGGTTAACTAAACAAAAAAGCCCCGAACGCGAGAGTCGCTGTTTAAGGCTCTTTCTAAGTATACTGGTTTTTAGGAAATCCGCAAGTCCTAAAAAACTTTATTTGGGGATAAAATCCGTTAACCAAAAAACCTTTTATTTAAGCTAAATTTTTAAATATTTTCGGATAGCCATCATTGACGAAACCACGGAAAGCAACAACGCCAACGCAAACAGGATCAAAACCAAATAGCCAAAATGAAACAGGCTGTTTCCGTAAAGATTTACCTGTGGGTTAACGTAAGCAATAACTTTGGGCAAAAATTTGTAAAAAACCGGAATAAACAAGGCCCCGGTAATTATTGTGGAAAAAATGCTGTATAAAACGCTCTCGGTTAAAAACGGCCCGCGGATATACCAATTGGTGGCCCCGACCAGGCGCATAATTTCCACCTCTTCTTTGCGGTTGTAGATGGTCAGGGTTATGGTGTTAAATATAACCAAAATGGCAATGAGCGTAAAAACCGCAACCAGGGCCAGGCCAAATGTCACCACAAATTTTAGAATTTTATTTAAGCGGTCTATAACTACCCGGTTGTCCTCAAAATTTACTTTATCGATAAAACTTTTATACTGGTCCGATTCCAGATTTTGGGCTACTGCGGGATAATCGCCCAAATTGTACGTTTTTATATGCAATGTCGCGGGCAAGGGATTTTGGGTAAGTTCATTTAAAGCCTGGGTTATTAAAGGATCGCTGTTGTGCGCTGCTTTAAAATTATCAAAAGCCTGGACAGCTGAAACGTAATCGACTTCCTTAATTCTTGGGTCTTGGGAAATTTCATCTTTAATTTTGGTAATCTGGTCTTCCGCTAAGCCGATTTTAAAATATACACTGACATCCACGGTATTTTGGATGGTATGAATGGAATAATTGGTTAAAATAAATACCAAAAACAAAGTAGAAAAAATTACCAGCGTAACGGTCATAACTATGGTGGCGGCCATAGACAGCCAAAAATTACGCCAAAAATTGACGAAACCGATTTTTATTACCCGCAAAAAAGAAATTGAATCCATCATAAAACAATGACAAAAATTAAAAAAATTAAATAAATGCCAAAAACGGCAGTTTACTGCCGTCCCGAATGGAATGAGGGATCCCTCGGATGCACTCGGGATGACAGCTATATAATAAATAGCGGTTTGTCATTTTTGCTCATTATAACTTGTAACTCCCCTTCTCCTGCTGCATGGTAATCCTCCCGTCTTCTATTGTCACCACGCGTTTTTTAATTTTATTAACAAGGTCAGAGGCATGGGTAGCTAACATTACCGTAGTACCAAGCTGGTTGATTTTGAGCAGCAAATCCAAAACTTCGGCCGCGTTGACTGCATCCAAATTCCCCGTTGGTTCGTCAGCCAAAAGCAAAACCGGACGATGCGCTAAAGCCCGGGCAATAGCCACGCGTTGTTTTTCCCCGCCAGACAATTCTTCGGGAAAGCTGTTTTTTTTATGCAAAAGCCCTACCAATTCCAAAATTTTAGGGACTTCATTTTGGATTTTCCTTTGGTTATGCCCGCAAACTTCCATGGCAAACGCCACGTTTTCAAATGCCGTGCGCCTGGGGAGCAACTTCATATCTTGAAACACCATACCGATTTTCCGCCTTAAATAAGGCAAATCCGATTTTCTTACCTGCGAAATATCCACGTCGTCTATTAAAATTTTGCCACCGTCAATTTGCTCTTCACCAATAATTAACTTAAACAACGTGGTTTTACCGGCGCCTGACAACCCAACCAATGAAATAAATTCGCCATGATGAATTTGCAAATTCACGCCGTCTAAAGCTTTGTTGTTTTGGTATTGTTTTACTACGTTTTCAAACTTAATCATATTTACTTACAAGCTTATCAGCTGATATGCTTATCAGCTAGTCAGTATTTATTTCAAAAGATTTCTGTATCTTTATTATACCACAAAAGAAGAACGATCAAAAATTCTACTTTTGGGCATTTTGCTCCAAATATTTTTCTACGAACCCATCAAGCTCTCCGTTTAGCACGGAGTCGGGATCGGTGGATTCAAAACCGGTGCGGTGATCTTTGACCAGTTTATAGGGATGGATTACATATGAGCGAATCTGGTTCCCCCACTCCGCGGACTTAAATTCGCCGCGGATTTCCTGCTTTTCAGCCTGAAGCTTTTGCTCTTCCAAAGTTTTTAACTTGGCCATCAAAATTTTCATGGCCAATTCGCGATTTTGGTGCTGGCTACGTTCGTTTTGGATGGAAACTTTGATGCCGGTAGGAATATGGGTAATTCTAACGGCAGAATAAGTCGTGTTAACCGATTGCCCGCCGTGGCCGGATGAAGTATTGACCTCTATTTTTAAATCTTTTTCGTCCACCTTAAATTCTTCCTGCCGTTCGAGTAGCGGCAAAAGCTCCATTAGGGCGAACGACGTTTCGCGGGTATGCGCCGGGTTAAACGGCGAAAGGCGAACCAGCCGATGAACACCGGCTTCGCTTTTCAGCAAACCATAGGCAAAAGGTCCAAAAACTTCCACCACCGCGGTTTTTACTCCATCCTGCTCGCCCTTGCTTAACTCGATAACTTCCGTGGCAAATCCTTTTCTCTCGCAGTAGCGCAAAAACATCCGCAAAAGCATACTGGCCCAATCCTGCGCGTCCATTCCTCCGGCGCCGGAGTGAATGGAAAATATGGCGTTGTGGTCGTCATATTTTTTACTAAGTAACGCGACAAAACGATTTTTTTGATATTGGTCTTCAAGCTCCTTAACTTCAACAGAGATGGTGCCCATCTCAGAGATGGGCACCATCTCGCCCTTTTGCAACTTTACCAATTCCAAATTTTCTTTAACTTGATTTTCCAAATTTTTCCAAAAGTCATAAAACTTTTTTAATTGATTATAATCCCGCGATGTCTTTTGCGCATTTTCATTATCTGCCCAAAAATCTTTGGCCTGCATTTGTTTTTCCAATTCCAAAAGCTTCTGTTTTTTTTGCGGCAGATTTAAATTCGCTTTTAAATTTTTTACGTCAGCCAATAATGCTTCCAGACGTTTGGCAAGTTCATTCACCCCGTTAGAAATCCTTATTATTTATTCCTTAATAAAAAGGAATAGATTTTACAAATTAATTTTCCCGCCGAAATAACCAAAAACTATTTCTGACGGGATCCACTCAATTGGAAAAATTAATACTAAATCACTTCTTCTTTTGGTAAACCGCGAAAGTATAGTTTGGATATCTCTCTTCTTCCACCTTGTCCCACAAACTCCAGTCGATTTTCACAAAATAGGCATCGCCGCGGTAACTGCCATGGATATGGGTCATATAAATCTTTTCGGCATAAGGCAGGGCCAGCTTAAAAATCTGTTCGCCGCCGATAATGTACAAATCTTCATTTTTTAAGGCGCTAAAAACCTCCTCCAGGCTGCCAAACACCAACACACCTTCCGGCACCTTGTAGCCAACTTGCCGGGTAATTACAACGTTTTTTCTACCAGGCAAAGGCTTACCAAGGCGTTTGACAATGGATTCATAAGTTTTTCTGCCCATGACCACTGTCTTGCCCATGGTAATTTCCCTAAAACGCTTAAGGTCTTCGGAAAAATACCAGGGCAGCTCATTATCACTGCCAATAATTAAATTGTCCGACACGGCTATAGGGCCAAGTATAATCATAAAATTAATAGTGATTATTAATTGTAAATTTTAGCGGCCAGTATTGTTTTAAATTGCTATTGGCGCCTTAATGCTTGGATACGGATCGTAGCCTTCCAAAGTAAAATCTTCAAATTTAAAACCAAAAATGTCTTTGACCTCGGGGTTGATTTTCATTTTTGGCAAAGGTTTTGGCTGGCGTGACAATTGTAATTTTACCTGCTCAAAATGGTTATTGTAAATATGCGCGTCGCCCAAAGTATGGACAAACTCGCCCAGCTCCCTGCCGGTGACCTGAGCCACCATCATAGTCAGTAAGGCGTAGGAAGCGATGTTAAACGGTACGCCCAAAAATGTGTCCGCGCTGCGCTGGTATAACTGGCAAGACAATTTATTATTGGCAACGTAAAACTGAAACATGGTGTGGCAAGGCGGCGGCGCAGTTTTTTTGCCTGCGATTAAGCTTTGCAAATCGGCCACATTCCAGCCCGACACAATCATCCGCCGGTTGTCGGGATTATTTTTAATTTGGTCAACAACATAACTAATCTGATCGTAAGTTTCGCCGTTATAGCCTTTCCATGCCCGCCACTGCTTGCCGTAAACCGGGCCCAAATCCCCATTTGCGTCCGCCCATTCGTTCCAAATAGTCACGCCGTGCTCATTTAACCATTTAACATTGGTATCGCCTTTTAAAAACCACAGCAGCTCGTAAATTATGGATTTTAAATGGACTTTTTTGGTAGTAACCAAAGGGAGGCCGTCGGCCAAATTAAAACGCATCTGGTAGCCAAAAATGCTTTTGGTGCCGGTTCCCGTCCGGTCGCGCTTCTCCGCGCCGTCATCCATAATTTTTTGCAAAAGATCCAAATATACTTTCATAAGTATTCCCATCCCCCTCTTTTTCAAAGGAGGGGCTAGGGGAGGTTATTTTTTTAGATGCCTTGATATTACTTCCAAAACTCCCTCTGTATTTTCCGTAATTTCTTTATTAGTGAATCTTAACACGGTAAAGCCCAAATCTTCAATATACTTTTGCCGCTCTTGATCCCCAACTCGGACCATTTGACCTGCGTAATGGCTATCCCCGTCTTCTTCAACAACCAGTTTAGCCGATGGGCAACAACAATCTACTAAAAATGGCCCGATCCCATATTGACGGCGAAATTTAAAACCTAACAGTTGATGGTTCCTCAACTTTGACCATAACAGACGTTCTATTGACGACTGGCTCCGGCGCAGCGTTCTCCTTAAATCTTTTTGGTCTTGCCGATTGAAGATATAAGCCACAATAACCTCCCTTAATCCCTCCTATAAATAGGAGGGAAATAAACCACTATGACGGTTTAACATCTTTTAATGCTATCCTTCTTACCAAATCCCAGACTTTGTTGTGGATTTCCTGCGGGCTCAAAAGTTGCCCGTTGGATATACATTCAACCAATTTTGTATTGGGAAACAGCCGGGCAATTTCCAAATAGGCTTTTTCCGCGTTAAGCAAATGCTTTAAGTCCGCTTCGTGCAGGTCGCGCTTCTTGCCGTTGGCATACTTGCGCTCGGTGGCCGACTTTTTATCCACCAATTTTTGCGCTATTTTAGCCGGAACATGCAAAATAACGTTTAAGTCCGGCTTGGGGATGCCAAAAATGTTGTATTCCAAATTGTCCAGCCATTTAAAAAACTTCAAACGGTCAATATCATCTGGAATCTTCCCGCCCTGATGCCCGGCATTGGCTGTAACATACCTGTTGGAAATCACGATTTTTCCCTCTTTGAGCCACTCTCTAATTTTAAAACTGGCGTCAAACCTGTCTATAGCGTAAAAAATAGATGCCGCTTTGGGCCCAACCTGCCCGTATTTGCCGTTTAAATATTCCTCTATAAGCCCGGCGGATTTAGTCCCGTATTGGGGAAAGTCCGTCATTTCCACCGGATATCCGCCAAGCTTAAGCTCCTCTACCAAAAGATTGGTCTGGGTGGCTTTGCCGCTGCCGTCGGTGCCGTCAATCACAATAAATCGCCCGCGTTGTTTTTCCGTTCTTTTAGTTTTTCTGAATTTTAGTAAAGCCATAATCGTAAAATTTCAAATACCAAATTACAAATCTCAAATGAATGTCAAATTTTTAAAATTTAAAATTAATGTTTTATTTGATATTTGAAATTGGAAATTTGAAATTACTTATTATTTCGTCAACTTTCTTATACAACTCCTTTATGCTCCCAATGTTATCTATGCGATAATCGGCCCGTTTGCCCATTTCCGGAATGCTGATTTCCGTCAACTCTTTTTCCTGTTCCCGAAATTCCTGAAAATTCATGACAGCATCGTCAATTTTTTCACGGCGGATTTGATAACGCGCAAAACGGACGTCAAAAGGCGCGGTCACGTAAATAATCTTCGCGCCCAAATCCTTAACCGCCCTTTCCTGTTCGTCCATGCGCAAACCATTGATCACGGATACGCCTGTTTTGGAAGCTTTGGCTCTTTCTGCCAAAACCCTGTATAAAATCTCGTTGCCGAATATATTTCTCAAACCCAAGCCCAAATCAATTTCGTTCCGGCGCGATTTTGGCAAACGCAATAAATCCAAAATTTCATCCAAAATCTGGCTGAACTTAACGCTAAAGGCGCCATACTGTTTTTCCAAGTATCTGGCGACTGTGTCTTTACCAGCGAGTTTTTCTCCAACAAGACCAATAATCATAAAACTAATGACAAAAATTAAATAAATGACAAAATTGACAAAAATAATAAGCTAAGTATTTTTTTAATTTTTGCTCATTTTCGCCATTTTTGCTCATTAAATATTATAACCTCCGGTACTCCCAATCCCTCCCCTATCCACATCGCGCAAAGCGTTTACCTCTTTCCACTGCGCCTGTTCGGATTTTAAAAATATTCCTTGCGCCAATCGCTCGCCTTTTTTTACTCCCACAGGCGCACCGGTAAAATTATACACTATTATATAGACTTCGTCGTTCGGTCCCGCGTAGTCCGGATCCACCACGCCTATGCCGTTGGCCATAGCCAAACCCTTTTTTAAAGGCAGGCTACTACGGGCGGCTATAAGCAAAAAATGGCCTTTGGGAGCCGCAATTACCAATCCCGTAGGTATTTTTGCCACCTCGCCGGGAGCTACCGTTACGTTAGCCGCCGAAGCAATATCAAACCCGGCGGATTCGGAAGTATGGTATTTGGGAAGTTTAATATTTTTGCTTAATCTCTTTATTTTAGCCTTCATAGAATAAATGACAAGATTGATAAGATTTAAATGATTGACAAGAATAGCTGTACAGAATTCTTGTCATTCATGTCATTGTTGTCATTCTTTTAATTTGATTAATATTTCATCAATCTTCCCAAACAACTCCTCTAAACTTCCTTCATTCACAATCGTCCAATCCGCACGCGCTATGGGGCCGGCTTGATTTAAATTTTCAATCTGGGATTTGTCGCGTGATTCCAGTTCTTGTGCGGAAAGCGGCCTTTGCGGCCGTTTAGCCATGCGGGCCGCGCGCGTCGAAAAAGAAGAATATATCGCTAAAACCTTAAATGCCTGCCCAAATTCTTTTTCCATAGCCAAGGACTCTTCCCAGCTGTATAAGCTTTCTATAATAACCGATGATGTTACAAAAAATTTTTTTACGGCCAGCAAATTGGCAACTGCCATTGCGGCCATGCCGTTTTGGGATCGAAATTCTTCGCGAACTAACTTCTCGTTTGCCTCGCTTAAAGACAAACCGCGCTTTTGAACTTCATCCAAAACAGCCTGCCCGAAATAAACTTTGGGCCAACTAGTCTTCTTAAGCAGATAATCGGTTGTTTCTGTTTTTCCGGCTCCGGCTAAACCAACCACGGCAAGAACAATATTTGACATAGATTAAATGACAAAAATTAAATAAATGACAAAATTGACAAAAATGCAAATCAGCTAATTTTTTAATTTTTATTATTTTTGCTCATTTTTGTCATTTCCCATTTTTACCCTGCCTTCGTTTTGGCGAACCGGTATGTCTTCGGAAAAAATCTGTCCCAATTCCCGCTGCCATTTTGGGTTTTCGGCATAAATTTCCACTTTTACCCCGGCTTCTTTAAGCATATCCAAAGCGGCGGGGTTCCTGTAAACTTTGCCGATGACAACTCTTTTAACGCCGGCGGCAATAACATATTTGGCGCAGTGGATGCATGGGCTGTACTTGGTATACATTGTGGAGCCGTCCGTACTGGTACCACCCTGCTTGGCCGCCTGAAGCAGCGAATTATGTTCGCCGTGGATAGTGCGCACGCAATGCCCTTCTTCCAAAAGATGCCCGACGTCGTCGCAGTGCGGCAGGCCCGGCGGCGAGCCGTTATAGCCCGTGGCGATTATGCGGTTATCTTTTACCAAAACCGAACCCGCGTACAGCCGGTCGCAGGTCCCCCTAGAAGCCACAATTTTGACTATTGCCATGAAATAATCGTCCCAAGAAGGCCTAAAATGCTTGCGTTCTTCTACCATAGTATTAACGACAAGAATGACATGATTGGGCAAGAATGGCAAAAATTACAAATCTAAATCGTGTCAATCTTTTAATTCTTTTAAATCTTGCTCATTTCATCTATTCTACACCAATTTTGGCCGGTTGACAAAATCCAAAAAAACAAAAAAACCTTAATAAATTAAACAGTTTTGGACGTCTTTTATCCTTTTGTTGCACTTACGCCCGGCCGAGCGTAAGTGCAACAGTTGACAAAAAACTTTAAATGCCTTAAAATACCCACAAATGAGCAAATTCATCTCTTCCAGCATAATCATTATTATTACTCCGACGCCGCTTGGCATGGGAAGAGTTTTAGTGTAAATTGATTTAAACTCCAAACCCCTAGCCTAAGCGGCTAGGGGTTTTTTGTTGATGATTTTGTAGTGTGCCGATTTATCGGCCTTCATCGATCGCCCATAAATGGGCACGCTACACTTGTGACCGGAAAGACGGCAATTTAATAAAACTGCTATCTTTGCGGCCAGAATCTGTGGCCGAATCCAAGACAAACCCAAGGAGGGCAACTAAAGTGAGCTGGCATATATACGACGCGACAGTAGCATCGCGGCAGGAAGATGGCACCATAGCTGTGCATTTGGTAGGCGCAGACATGGAGCCGCTCAGCATTAGCGGAACTGTGCTGATGGCAGAACGACTGACCACCATTGTGGTCCACAGCACCGTAACCGATAGCGGCAAACCGCTGTTCACTCCGCGCAACGATGTACTCTACCTTGATCCGGAATCCGGAAAGGCAGCGTACGATCCTTCCGTACTCGTTCCCGGCCTCGAGGCCGAGGAACCTTCTCTCGTAGGGGTCTGATATGAAAAACCCCAAAACAGCTCTTTCTTCCGGCAGTCGGCGTGCTTTCAGGTCGCCGCCGACTGCCCACCCTTTTTTACAAATTTGACAAACTTTTACCAATCCTTTAATATACCAACAATGCACCGAAATAATTTAAACAATTTAAACCTCTTGCTTAGCCTCCTTACTTTTGTAAGGGGTTTTGGGCTTAGATTGCAAGCATCTCCGGTATAAATTTTAGGCAAATCTAATTTTCCTTAAGCCCCGCAAGGGGCTTTTTTGTTGATAGAAAAATGTTTATCGTTTTGGTGAATATTTTTGTATCTATAAATTCTATGTTCAAGGAGGATAGAGGTGATACACCTAGTGGGAATTAAAGCATTCCAGAGTTACGAATCTCACGCAGAAGCTGTTTTCCTTATCGGCGGAAAGGAAGTCAGAGACACGATTACCGCAATTGACCGAATCAGCGTGAATAAAGTCAAAGGGTTCCAATTGCAGTTTGGCGCACTGATGGTCGTGCTATTCCCCGATATTAACGGCGGTGTGGGCGCCGCCAGTGACGGCGATGAGACGCTGGAGGAATTGCAGCGCGCAATACCTCCGTTTCTCGGGACATCCGGCAACAGATACCCCAACCCGGATGACGATCCGGTTACCTGGGTCGCCGCTCGTTGCGGGATCTAACCATACTGCTTCACCTCGCCTGCCCAAGCCCACCGGCCAAAGCAGGCAAACGCAACAAAGCCGGCAGACGCAAACCTACGCTGCCGGCTTCATCATTTTTTTGAATTTCAAAAAATCATTATCAGCACTCTGTTTCACCAGCATCCCCCAAGCCAGAGACGGCGTTGAAAAAACACATTAGTGAAAATTTTTAGAAAAATCCACTATTTCATAATTCGGCGGGGGGTCGCCTTTAAATAATTTTTCCTGGACAACTTTTAAAATCTCTTCAAAATTGTTCTCTGACTTTATCAAATACGCTTCTACGTTCAAACTCTTGGCCTCTTCCATTTCTTCCATACCGGAAAGGTTACTTAATACTATGACCGAAGTGTTGGCAATATTTTTGTCGGGATATTCCCGAATTCTTTTTAAAACATCCAAGCCTTTAATCTTCGGCAACAGCAAATCCAAAATTATTAATTTGGGCAAATGGAAGAGCAGTTTTTCCATTGCCTGTGAGCCGTCCTCGGCTATAGCGACTTCAAGTCCGTGTCCGGAAAGATAAGCGCTCAGGGCATTGCGAAAATCCAAATCATCCTCAATAATTAAGACTTTTTTTGAATTGTCGTCTGTCATAAAAAAAATTTAATTTTTTTAGATTACCTACCTTAGACTAAGTCACTGGCTGATGAACATTATCCGTTTTAGTAAACCCAGCACTAATTTTCCATCATACTCAAATTTTTTTGTAATATATTTTGACACAAGTATTTTTCATCAAAATGTCAATTAAAGTGAAAATTAGTGCTGGGTAAAATCCCACACTTCTTGGGTCTTTGCTTGGCTACTTCCAAACAAAATTTCTTTGATTTTGCCCATAACTTCTTTGGTCTTTGTCCGACTTTTAACAAAGTAGGCTAAAACGCCCATTTCCTGCCCCTTTTCAATATCGGCTTGGCTGGAGAGATTGCTCAAAATTATTACCGGCGTCTTGGCAATGTCTTCCTGCGGATAGCTTCTGATTCTTTTTAACACCTCAAAACCGTGGACTTTTGGTAAAAGTAAATCCAAAACTACTATATCGGGATTTTGCGCCAACAGCCTTTCCATAGCCTGTTCACCGTCATCGGCTGCGCTTACGGAGAAGCCCTCAGCGGCTAAGGCGTCACGCAGGGAATTGCGAAAATCCAGATCGTCCTCAATAATTAAGATCTTTTTGAACATGTCGTCGGACATGGCAAATAGTGGATTACGGATAAAAAATGCAAGACTAATATCAATATACCAAAAACAGTCACGTTTTACAACGGGGCTGTTTTAACTTGCCACTTGTAACTTATCGCCCACCACCCTACATCTTCACCCTTATCCCCGGACCCATGGTAGAATTAACGGAAACAGAAGCGATAAATTGGCCCTTTATTGTAGAGGGTTTGCTTTGCAAAACCGCCTGATACAAGACTTTTAAATTTTCCAGTAATGCTTTGCTATCAAAATTGCTTTTACCGATAATTTGGTGGATATTGCCGCTGTCGTCATTTTTAAAGTTTACCTTGCCGCCGGCAATTTCCTTAATCAGCGCGCCAACATTGGCTCCCACAGTGCCGGTTTTGGGGTTGGGCATCAGGCCGCGAGTACCCAAAATCTTGGCTATTTGAGCCAATTTTGGCATTAAGACAGGCTCTGCCACGGCTACGTCAAAGTCGGTTTTCTCGGTTTCTTTAATTTTTTTAATCAGCTCTTCCCCGCCGATCACTGCCGCTCCGGCTTCCTTGGCTTCCTTTTCCTTGGCCTCGGTAACGAAAGCCGCCACTTTCTTGGTTTTGCCGCTGCCGTGAGGCAGGCTCACGGTGCCGCGAACGGCCTGGTCGGTTTTTTTGGCGTCTATTAATGTACGGACATGCACTTCCACAGACCCCGTAAACTTGGTATTGGCGGTCTTTTTGGCCAGTTCAATGGCCTCTTCAGGCGTATAGATTTTATCGACATCTACAAGCGCATTATTGGCTTTTACTCTTTTGGCAATTTTTGCCATAAACCTTTTCCTTTCGTGGTGTTAGTAAGTCCACATTCATACAGTCGTGTATGAATGTATCGCTCTCCCACAAATTAATTATTCTTATTTTTTATATATTTAATTATTTTCGCCGAGCGCTCTAGGCTCCATTATTGAAAGAAGGCGCTTTTTCGCAGCTTCATAACTTAACCTTGAACCTTTTTCTTTTTTCAACCTCATTAAAACAAGCGTTGCTTGTTTTAATGCTTCTTCCCATTCTTCTTTTGGTGCATCATTTGGAAGGAAAAGATTTAGGGCATCCGCCACTGCTTCCGGGGTTTTACAAATGCTAAATGTTCGCTCCCAATCAACCCCTTCTCCACCAACAAAACGATATTCGCTAACCATATCTAATCTCCTTTTCGTTCCCCTGCCAAGAAAGCTCGTATGTCTTTAACCGTGCTCATAAACTGGGCCGGGAAGATTATGGTGGAATTTTTTTCTACCGATATTTCCGCCATCGTCTGTAAATTCCGCAGTTGCAAGGCAATCGGATGCTTAGCGATAACGTCCGCGGCGTCGGCCAATTTCTGCGCGGAGAGGAATTCTCCTTCCGCGGCAATTATCTTGGCGCGCTTTTCGCGTTCGGCCTCGGCCTGCTTAGCCATAGCCCGTTGCATATTTTCCGGCAGTTCAATATCTTTAATTTCCACCAAGGACACAATTACGCCCCACGGCTCGGTGTGCGTGTCCAAAACCGTCCTGATTTCCTGGTTAATAGTCACCCTTTCGGAAAGAATCTCATCTAACTGGAACTTGCCAACAATATTGCGGATGGTGGTTTGCGCTATTTGGTTAATGGCTGACATCACATTCTCAATAGCCACGATGCTTTTGACCGCGTCCACTACCTGATAATAGGCCACGGCGGAAATATCTACAGAGACATTATCTTTAGTGATTATTTTTTGCGGCGGAATCGGCAAAGTAATGGTGCGCAAATCCACTTTTCGGACTTTGTCTATATACGGAATGACCATAGTTAAACCCGGCTGCTTAATACCGACGATTTTCCCGAAGCGGAATACCACGCCTTTTTGGTACTGCTGGATAACGCGGAAGGCGGGAAGGATAAAGAAAACAAAGATGATGATGACTAACGAGAGAATGTCCATAGGGTTAAATGAGCAAAAATGACATAATTGACAAAAATGAGCAAAAATTACTGCAGCTCTATTTTCGTCGTTTTTGTCACTTTTTTAATTTTTGTCATTAATCAATTACTTCCACTCCCATGCTCCTGCACGTGCCGCGGATAATTTTTTCGGCGGCGGCAAGGTCGTTGGCGTTTAAATCCTGCATTTTCTTTTCCGCAATCTCCCGCACTTGTTTGGCGGTGATTTTGCCGACTTTTGTGGTTAAAGGATTTGCGGACCCTTTTGCCAAACCGATGGCTTTCATAATTAAATTGGAAGCCGGCGGAGTTTTAAGGACAAAACTAAAAGACCGGTCTTCGTAAATGGTCATTTGCACCGGGATAATCATATCCCCACCCGCGGTTTTATCGTTAAATTCTTTAACAAACTGGGCAATGTTAATGCCGTGGGGACCGAGCGCGGTGCCAACCGGCGGCGCCGGGGTAGCCTTGCCTGCCGGAAGCTGGAGCTTTAACTGAACTTTGATCTTTTTAGCCATACTTTTTTATGATGGTAGACCGCGATTAATTATTTGCGTCGTTCCCCCTCTTATTTATAAGAGGGGGGTTACCTGTCCGCCATAGCTTTATGCGACGGCGGAGGGGGTGATATTTATCTTGCGATAATATCCCCTCCTTGCCTCCCCTTATTCTAAGGGGAGGGAAACTGCACATGCGATCGAGACCCTTTGATAAATTCAGGGCCAACCATTCCTTTCAAAAATGAATTATGAATCTTAAATTAGGAAAAAATTATTTCTTACCCAAAAAACGTACCAAATCTATAATACCGCCAACCAAGGTAATAAAAATTATAAAGGCAGCAATATAAAGTAAAGCTAAAATCCAATATCCCCCCTGCCCACTTCCCACATATGAATTCCCGGCATTAATTACTGGATGGAAAATTGACCAAATATATTCCCATAATAATCTTAGGACTGATATCGCAATCAATATTCCCCAAAATATTAAGCTGAGCTTAAAACCCAACTTTGTATATTTTAATCGTATTTGTGTGGGTGGTACAATCGGTTCCATATTTTTTAAATTAAATTTTTTTCACCTGCAAAAAGTCCAATTCCACCGGGGTTTCGCGGCCGAAGATGGTCACCATAACTTTAACTTTGCCATGGGCTTCGTCTAGGCTGCCGACTTTGCCTTCGTATTCTTTAAACGGGCCGTCCTGGATTTTAACCAAATCGCCAACGGCAAATTCCACCTTGTATTTAGGTTCGTCCGCACCCATGCGCTTTTTCAGGTAAGCCAATTCTTCTTCGCCTATCGGCGTAGGAATGGTGCCGCTGCCCACGAATCCGGTAACATTAGGCGTGTTGCGGACCACATACCAAGAATCATCGGTAACTATCATGTCTATTAAAACATAGCCGGGGAAAATCTTTTCTTCCACCGTAGTCCGTTTGCCGTCTTTAATCTTGATTTTCTTTTCCTTGGGCACCAAAGCCTCAAAAATTTTATCCTGCATGCCCATGCTTTCAATGCGCTGCTTTAAGTTAAAAGCCACGCTGTCTTCATAGCCGCTGTAGGTATGGAGTACATACCAATGCCTTTCGCCGGTAACTTGCTGCCTAGCCATAAAAGTATGTTTAGTGTCCGCCAGAGGCGAATCCGCCTTTGGCGGAAATAGTGCTTAATGCTTAGCGCTTAATAAAAAATAAAACAGATATTAATAAGACTAGCTCCACATAAAAGGTCCAACTGGTAACGTAAACTTTAAGAAAATTAAACCAATATTCAAAAAAACTTTTGCCCGCGATTTTTTCCTCAACTCCGCGGTTTTTAAACGCCCAAATTTCTTTGTTAAACGGCCATAACCACATTATCCCGTACAAGTCTATACTGTCCAGCAAAAAATGGCTCCAGCTCCCCAACCACACAATCAGCCCAAACATTTTATAGTACGGGCTCTGCGCAAAAAAATAAACCAGCAGCCCGGCAACCAGCCACAAAACAGGCAAATGGCTGTAAAATCTCCTGTGGATAGTGCTATCCGTACCTGGCTTGTACCACCAGGCCCGGACTTTGGCAAAAGCGACAAAATTATCCAAATCCGGCGCAAAGCCGAAGAATGCCCCCCACCAAAGCAATTGGGTTTGCTGCGGCTGGGTTAACCCCGTATGGGTAAAATATAAAAGAGCTTTGGCCGTTAAAAAACCAGCGGCAATATGGCCCGGTGGTAACATAATGAAATGACAAAAATTAAAAAAATAATAAAAATGACAAAAGTGACAAAAACGGCATTTATGCCGTCCCGAATGGAATGAGGGATCCCCCAACTTCGTTTCGGGACGATATCTATAATAATATTAAAAATAAGGTTTATCGTTTTTGTTCATTTCCGTCCGCCTCGGCTCGCGCTCGCCTCGATTCGACAATCAAGTCGAAGCGGGCCGAGCGAGACGGGTCGTTTTTGTCATTTCTGTCATTAGCGCTATCTGTTAATAATAGCTTGGAAAATTATAAACAACAGATAGTCAAAAGCCCCTAAAACCGCCGCAATTACAATACTGAAAATAATTACTGTCAGGGTATACTTAAGGGTATCGTTGCGGGTTGGCCAAACAACCTTGGCTAATTCGTTTTTTACTTCTATAAGGAATTGGAACATGTGCCTGCAGAACTACAGATTAATACAAATCTACAGATGCCTACAGAAATCAAACACTACCGCCTTCTGTAGGCATCCGTAGTGTGTTTTTTCTGCAATTTTCTGTAGTCGTTTTTAAAAGGCCCTTGCGGCCTTTATGGAAATATGATACTAAAACGGCTGGTATTTGTCAAATAGCAACAAATGCCACAATCCCCCGCCGCCCTGGCCAAACATACTATTTAGATACCGGCATCCCGTTTAATAAAGCGGCAACTTTTTTAAAGACATCTTCCACGTTGGTGTTGGCTTTTACAAAATATTCGTCTATCTTTAAAGCTTGGGCCCGCAAAATGTCTTTATTGCTCCAGAGGTTGCTTAAAACTACAACTTTGGTTTCGGCAATAGTTTTGTCCGGGTATCTCCTGATTCTCTCTAAAACCTGAAAACCGTCCAACTTTGGCAAAAGCAGATCCAATAAAACCAAGTCGGGCTTTTGGTCCAAAAGAAGCTCGACAGCCTGCTCCCCGTCTTCGGCCTGGATAATTTGGTAGTTTAAATGATTTAGGCCGTCAACCAAAACATTCCGCAAGTCGCTATCGTCTTCCACCACTAATAAAATTTTTTTAAGTTTGTTTTCCATATATATTATTAAGAGGTTTTTAATGAATTAATTATAGCATATTACAATAAAAAATCCAACTAATGGAGGATAATTGTCGAATTAAGCACGCCATCACGGCCGATTACGGCTTTTGACCTCGCCAAAACCGTCAAATCTTTATTAATCCCCGCTTTGCTGACTATAAGCAAATACCTGCCTTTGTTGGCCCTGAGCAGGAACTGCCCGCTCTCTTTAACAACAGCCTTGCCAAAACTGATTTCCGGAAATTTGGCATCGCGCAATTCCAAGAATAAATATTCCCCCGGAGCCAAAACAACTTTGGTTTTAATCCTGCCCCAAAGCCTACAGTCGGGCAAAGATAGGGAAACCACAAGCAACAGCAAATAGATTCCGGCAACAGCATAAAGAGATAACGGGATTTTGGGGAAAGTGGCACAAATAAAAATCCCGTCCAAAATAAAACCAAACCAAAAAATTACTGAAACCAATATTTTAAAAAAATGTTTCAGATACGGATACTTTTTTACAACGGACTGCTTGGCTTTTTGGTTCCAATCCGCGGCTGCCGGATCCATGGGGATATTCGGTGCCACAACTTCGTAATCTTGGTGAAGCGAAAAAAACTCCCCATGATATAAATTTTCATAAATCCCGTCGGTGTCCCCCGGGGCATACCTGGAAGGAAACAAATAGTTGGTTTTGCGGACATAAATTTTAAATTTTCCCGGGCGCGCCAAAAAACCGTAGCGGCCGGCAATGTCGGTAACGCAAGTCTCCGCCTCCCTGCCGTCAACATACAGCAGCTTAACAATTACCGGGTCCAGCGGCTGTTTGCTCACACTATCATAAACAATGCCCCAAAACTGTTTAGTTTGTTTAAGGCTGAAAAAATTTAGGACTGAATTTAGCAGCCTTAAAATTGTGAACCAAAAAATGGACAAACTGCGCCGCACGCGGTACTGTTTAATTTGATTATCCTTTTGATTTTGTAAGTTTGTTTCGGGCATGATCGGAAGGTCGGATAAATTGGAAGGTCGGATAAATCGGAATTTCCGATTTTCTGATTTTCCGAACTCTCCGAAAAACACTAAAACATTTTAAAATCTTACCTAACTTTCTGTTTTGCTACTTTTAACACATTAACCAACAGCTCCGCCACCGTTACCGGCCCCACTCCGCCGGGCACCGGAGAAATAAAACCTGCCACATCTTTTACCGACTCCGGATCAACATCACCGACAATGCCCCCCTGGCTTTCCGAAGTCCCGGCGTCAATAATTATTGAATCCGGTTTTATTTTTTGACCGGTTATTAATTTAGCCTTGCCCGCGGCGGAAACAATTACGTCTGCCGCCGCCATCAACTCGGATGTGTTTTCACTATATTTATCGGCTGTAGTGACAGCCAGACCCCGTTGTTGGAGCAAAAAAGCAACCGGCCGCCCCACAAGCTCGCCCCGGCCCACCACCAAAAATTTTTTCTCCCTTAAACTTATTTCCAAACTGTCCAAAATGGCCATCACCGCTTTAGCTGTAGGAAACTCCAAAAAAGCCTTACCTTGATAAAATGAATCGGTATTTGTTTTCCCGGTGCAATCGACGTCTATTTTCGGATCTATAGAATCTAAAATTGCCTGCTTGTTGAACCCCTCGGGTAAAGGTAACTGGACAATCATGCCACACATATCCGGTTCTCGGCTAATTTTCTTTATTTCGGCAATAAGAGCGCCCGTGGAGATGCTTCCCGAAAAATTGGCGCGGCGAAATTTAAAACCCAGCTTTTCTGCAGCTTTGGCCTTCATCCCCACATACTGCCTGGATGCGGAATCCTCCCCCACCAACACGTCGCAAAATACGGGCTGAAAGGGAAGTTTTGCAACTTCGGTTTTTACCTCGTTTAAAATCCTTCTGGCGATTTTTCTGCCGTCTATAATTTGCATTAAAAAATATTACCTTTTTACTATATCAAAAAATAAGACTTTAGACAAAAAAAGGGAACGGATCTCGTCCCTCTTTGACCGTCACCACTTATAAAACATTTTTTTTGAAACCATGCCAGCTACGGCCAAAAGGGCACTTCCGGCCCCGGCAAAATATATTTAACCTTCTTCGCTACTACTAATTAGTTATCAACACCCCCCCCCACGAGCCACTATTTATAAATTTTATTTTTTATACCTATTAGTTGCCCACCACAAAAGGACATCCTTGACTACGGGTTCGGCCACGGCATTACCTTCGCCGCCGGCTTCCACCAAAACAGTGACGACAATCTGGGGATGTTCATACGGCGCGTACGCGGTAAACCATGCGTGGGTGCGGCTTGGGTCGGAGCCGTCGAACTGGGAAGTTCCGGTCTTGCCGGCCGAGGTAATCGGCAAACTTTCTAAAGGCTTGGCCGTACCGGCGGTGACGGTCTGCCTCATGCCTTCCTGGACAATTTTAAAAACGTCCGGAGAAGCGATATTGGACACCAAAACTTTCGGCTGGTTTTGCCAAACCACCCGGCCATTTTGGTCAACGGCTTTTTGGGCGACTTGGGGCACGAAACCTGTACCTCCATTAGCGACTATGGCCGTCCATTCGGCCACCTGCAGCGGTGTTACCAAAACAAAGCCCTGGCCTATGCCCATATGGTATGTGTCGCCCAAATACCATTTGCCCAAAAGCGGGTCGTTATTGTAATAATTCATTTTCCAATCCGGATCCGGCACCAAACCCGGCTGTTCTCCGGGAATATCTATTCCCAAAACCTTGCCTAAGCCGAATTTCCTAAAATATTCCGCCAGCTTATTTGCACCCAACCCCGCTAAAGAACCGTTGGGCGAGCCGCCGGCAACCTCGTAAAAAAATATGTCGGAACTCAAGGCAATGGCGTTGCGCACAGTCATCGCCCCGAGCCCGCCCGGCTTCCAGCCGTGGAAATCATATTTTTGGGAAGGGTCAAACTGGTTGGGTACAACCAAATCTCCATTATCGACTATTTTTGTATTTTCGTTGATAACGCCTTCTTGTAGGCCGGCCGTGGCCGTCATGACTTTGGATGTTGAACCGGGAGGATACTGGCCTGCTATGACCCTGTCAAACATCGGCAGGTTTGGATCTTGTAAAAGTTTTTGGTAATCCTGCTGGCTTAAGCCTGCGGCAAAAAGATTGTTGTCAAACCCGGGCAAACTAACTAAAGCCAAAACGGCGCCGCTGCGCGGGTCTAAAGCAATGGCGGCCGCTTTTGGCGATTTAATGGTGGATAAATCTTGGTACAAACGATCCTGCAGTCCCTTATCCAAATTTAACACCAGTTTGTCGCCGGGGGTAGGGCTGTTTTCCCCAAGGTCGCTTAAGAATTTTCCGGTGGCGTCTACCTCTATAATGTCGGCGCCGTTATTGCCGTGCAAATATTTTTCATAGGAGGCTTCTACGCCGGTTTTGCCGATAAAATCAACCGTGGCGTACAAGTCCTTATCTTGCCGATCTAAATCCCCCGGCGAAACAAGGCCGGTAAAACCTAAAACGCTGGCAAAAGCATTGGGATCCAAGTATTGCCTAACTGGAATCTGCTGGGCCTCAAAACCCGGGAACTGGCTGTTTTGGGTTTGAAACAAAATGCTTTGCTCCTCTGTCAACCCCTGCTTGATTTCAACAGGATCGACCGAATTTTTATCTATGGCCTGAAGTTTTTTGCTTACATCCCCGGCGTCCAAAGAAAAAGTTTGCGCGAAGTTCGTTATTTCTTTTTGCAGATCGGACTGATTTTTTGGCAAATCAAATGGTATGGCCACAAGATTAAAACTCGCGACATTTTGCGCCAAAACTTGGCCGGAATTGTCAACAATCAAGCCCCGGGTGCGCCAACAGTACCCGGCTTCTTATTTGGTTATTGTTGGCCAACAAACGAAAATTCGCCCCTTGGATAATCTGCAAGTAAAATATTCTGCCCCCAAGTAGCAAAAACGCGCCAAACAAAACCAGCCAGAGCCACTTTGTTTTTGGGGCGCTGCGCTCCGCGTCATGGATATCGTCCACCGGGCTCTGCGCATCCACGGCCGACTCCTCCCACTCAAGGGGTTTTTGGTTGTTGCCGGCATTTAAGCTGGTATATATTTCAAAAGGATTTTTCATAAGACCATTTGCGGAATAACATTTTGGCTAATCCCCCCCAGAAAAACGTCTTTTAGGGATATCCGTAAATCCTAAATTATCTCACCACTCCCCTGCGGCGGATATCCATATTGTCCACAAAATTCCTTAAAAAAGTAAAAAATAAATACACGGGGTACAACAGCAGCCAATTGTAAAAAAAATTTACCAAAAACTGCGAAATAAAAATTTTTATTCCGGTGTATTGGACGGTCCAGCTTAACTTAAAAGCCATTAACCCATAAACCCAAATAATAAGGCTGAAAAAAGCCAAAGCCACCAGCAAAACCGCGCTTAAAGTTTTCCAGTTAAGCTCCGCCAATAATACGTTGGTCACGAACAAATGAGCGCACAGGGACACGACCAAAAAAGCCAAAGTAAAACCGCCAAAAAAACTCCCGGAATAAAAATCCAAAAACAGGCCCGAAATTAAGGCGATGAAAAAAAAGTCGTAATCTTTTTTTTCCAAAGCGAAAAACAGAGTTAACAAAAACAGTAAATTGGGAATCTGGCTTTGAATTTGCAGATTGTTAAATAAACCCAAATTCACTCCCAGTAAAATTATTATGGCGATGAGGTAAATGAGATACTTCATACATTCAATGACAAAAATTAAAAAAATGACAAAATTGACAAAAATATACTGCAGCTAATTTTTGCTCATTTCCTTCGTTTTCGTCATTTTTGTTCATTTGGTTACTGTTTAACCACGAACACAAACTGCAAGTTGTCAAAATCTATGGGGCTAAGCAGGGCGGCCCTTTTAAACAGGTCGTTATCCGATGACAAAATATCGCTGACCTGACCGATTAAAATATTTTTGGGAATTTTTGCGTTTATGCCCGCGGTAACCACCAGCCAGCCCTTTTGCAAATCGGAGGTTTGCTGGACCTGGTCTAAAATCAACCCGGAACCAAAAGAGCCTTTAACCAAGGCCGTGGCGTTGGTTTGACTGACACGGGCGTCGGTAGAAAAGTTGGAATCGGTGATGAGTAGCACGGTGCAGGATGAAGGTCCGGCGTAAATAATTTTTCCCACCAAATAGCCCTGGGAAATAACCGCCTGGCCCTCGTTTACGCCGTCACGGCTTCCGCAATTCAAAATCAAGGCATTGGTTTGGCCGAAAGGATTTTCTGACAACACCGTGCAGGCCACTAAAGGCTGAGAAGTATTTTTTACAAACCCCAATTCCGCCCGAAGCGCCTGATTTTCCAGGCTTTGCTGGTTTTTGTCCACCAACTGCTGCTCCAGCTGCACCACCTGGGCCCTAAGTTGTCCGTTCTCCTGGCTGATTTTATCCAATTGATAAATAGTGGAAAAAAAAGTCTTTACAGGATGAGTAACGCCGTTAACCAGTGCCACGACCGGCCGGGGAACCTCCAAAAAAGCTATTCTAATAGGGTCCAGCCAACCTTTAAACTGCAGGAACACCAAAAACGCGAGCGCCAAAACGCAAGCCCCAAAAATCACAAAAGCTTTAGTATAAATAAAACGCATAAGACTAATGACAAAAATTAAAAAAATGACAAAATTGACAAAAATACACTGCAGCTAATTTTTACTCATTTCCGTCGTTTTTGTCATTTTTGCTCATTTCTTCTTACCTCGGTATCTTCGCGAACTCCGTAGGGACCAGCACGTCTTTTAACACCTCCAAATCTTCCACTACCACCCCCGCCCCACGCACCACGCAGGTTAGCGGGTCTTCGGCAATATTCACAGGCATGGCCGTAACTTCGCGCACCAATTTGTCCAAACCGCGCAGCAAAGAGCCGCCACCGGCCATAATTATGCCTTTGTCCAAAATATCGGAAATCAGCTCCGGCGGAACTTCCTCAATAACGGCCTTAATGCTGTTAACAATACTCCTTAAGCTGTGCATTAAGGCTTCGCGCACCTGCGTGTCGGAAATAGTCACTTCTTTGGGCAGGCCCGAGACTAAATCACGCCCGCGCATTTGCGCGTAAAGCGGTTGGCCGAGAGGGTAAGCGCTGCCGATTTTTATTTTTACGTCTTCGGCGCTGCGCTCGCCCAAAAGCAGATTAAAATTCTCGCGCGCGTACTGGATAATATTTTCATCCATTTCATCCCCGGCTATACGGATACTTTTGGAAAGGACAATGCCGCCCAAAGAAATAACGGCAATCTCCGTAGTGCCTCCGCCGATGTCCACAATCATGTTACCCGTGGCGTCCTGAACGTTAAGCCTGGCCCCAATGGCCGCGGCCATAGGCTCTTCTATTAAATAAGCGCGGGCCGCACCGGCGTTAATGGCCGCGTCCTGCACGGCCCTGCGCTCCACCTCGGTAACGCCGGAAGGGATACCAATGACCACGCGCGGGCGGCGCAAAAAACTGTAGGTTTGTGCGTGGACTTTGTCTATAAAATACCGGAGCATGGCTTCGGTAACTTCAAAATCTGAAATCACGCCGTCCACTAAAGGCCTGGTGGCCACAATGTGCGGCGGTGTGCGGCCCACCATCAGCCTGGCTTCGTTGCCGATGGCCAAAATCTGCTTTGTGCGCTGGTTTACGGCAACTACGGAAGGCTCATTAATAACAATCCCCTTGCCTTTCACGTAGACAAGAGTGTTCGCCGTACCTAAATCTATGCCGATGTCTTTGCTGAATTTTTTGTAAAAGTTGCCAAACATTGTATAAAGTTTCAAAATTTATATTATATTATAGCGGCGTCATCCTGAACCCGAAGTAGCAGACGAGGGATGAAGGATCTCTTGATGAGATTCCTCGCTCGGATGCTACTGCTCAGAATGACGCCTGTGTTTTAGTATTTGATTTTTGATTTTTGCGTCTTGCCTTATTTTGCCAATAAGACAATCAACTCTTTGATTTTCACCAATTTCGCTTCTGTCTCCAAACGCTTTTTTACTTCTACCGATTCCTGCGCCAAGGTCTTTTCCGAAACGATTATGCGATATGGAATGCCGATTAAATCGCTATCCGCGAATTTTACGCCAGGACTTACGTCCCTATCATCATATAATACCTCAATCTGGGCATTTAATAAAGTCTGGTAAATTTCATCAGCCTTGGCTTCTGCGCCGTTGAGCGCCAAAAGATGGACTTTAAACGGGGCTACGGCTTCCGGCCAAATTATACCTTTATCGTCGTGGAATTTTTCCACAATAACACCCATTGCGCGGGTAGTGCCCAAACCATAGCAGCCCATTAAAACAATTTTTTTACTCCCGTCCCGCGCCGCGTACTGTAAATCAAAAGCTTTGGAATATTTGTCCTGCAACTTAAAAATATTGCCGACTTCCGAGCCCTTGGTTTCCCGCCAGGAAGTTTTGCCGCAATTTGAACACTTCGCGCCGTTTTGATAGATTTCCTTATTTTTTGCGAGCCGGCACTTTTCACAAACATAAATCGTATCCTCACCGTTTTCAATTTCAACCTGATACTCGTGGGAATATTTGGAAAAAGTTCCGCCTGAGGCCTCCGTCAAAATCGCGTCAAGACCTAATCGCTTATAAACCGCCTCATAAGCCGGGATGGCTTTTTTGTTGTAATACTCTTCCAAATCTTCGGCATCCGCGTGAAAACTATACAAATCTTTCATCCTAAATTCTCTGGTGCGCAATAAGCCGGTCTTGGCGCGCGGCTCATCCCGGAATTTGGTCTGAATTTGATAAACAGCCAAAGGCAAATCTTTATAACTGCTGATAATGGATTGAGCCGCGGGCGTAACGATTTCTTCATGAGTCGGCCCCAAGGCGTATTCGTTGCCGTGCTGGGATTTGATTTTAAACAATATGTCTAATGCAGCCCACCGGCCGGTCTTCTCCCAGTTTTCTTTGGGATGTAGCACTGACATAAACATTTCATCGCCGATTTTATCCATTTCGTCCCGAACAATGTTTTCAATTTTTTGCAGCACTCTTAAGCCCAATGGCAAAAAAGTATAAACCCCGGCCAGGACTTTTTGCACAAACCCGCCCTGCTCCAATAATTTGGCGTTTACCGACAAGTCATCGGCAGGAGTGGTTTTAGAAGTTTTTAAAAAATATTTACTTTGGCGCATAAATAAATGTGGTTAGTTGTTTCCATCCCGACCGACGGCTGTCATCGCAATACTGAGCCGGCCGGAGTGGAGGGATCTGTTGTTTATTAATTGAGTGCCTTATATTCCCAAATTTTCAAATAAATCTTTCCAGCCCGGATTCATTTTTTCGATAAGAAAAATTTTCTTTTCTCTTCTCCAGTTTTTGAGCTGCTTTTCCCTAGCCAAGACTCCTTCAAAACTTTCACCTGCCTCATAATACACTAATTTGTGGCATCTATATTTTTTTGTAAATCCATCCACGACGTCATTCTTATGTTCAAATACCCTTTTTCTTAAATCCGAAGTGAAGCCAATATATAATGCTCCGCTTAAACTGGACATAATATACACATAATACTGGCCATCCATATATTTTAACAGATCCCTCGACTCGGATGCACTCGCTCGGGATGGAACACTGGCTACTTCCTAATTATATCGTGCACCGTAACCGCTATCATTAATAAAATTAAAAATATGAAACCGGCGGTGTTTACGATTTGCTCAATTTTCTGGTTGTTGCGTTTGCGGCGGACAGCTTCTATACACAAAAACAGTATCCGACCGCCGTCTAAGGCCGGAAACGGGAGGATGTTAAGGACGGCTAAATTCAACGATAAAAACGCCGTGAACTGCATTAAAAACACAAACCCCAAACCGGTAACTTGTCCGGTAAGCCTGGCTATTTGTATAGGGCCGCCTAAGGACGAAAAACCGATATGTTGGACAAATAAACTATACAATCCATAAACTATTCCAACAAGACCGGTAACTGTGGCCAATCCGCCCTGCCAAATTGCCGTATACCAGGGGTATTTTAGCCTGCCGAGCAAAGAAACCTCAATGCCCGTGGCACCCTGCCCGGGAGCCGGATTTACGTCAGGAATAATTTGAAAATTCAGATGTTGTTGCCCCCTTTGCACCTGGAAATCTATAGCCTTCCCTTGATGGGAATTAATGTAGCGCTGAAAATCGTCTACGGAATTGAAAGCGTTGCCGTCTATGGATAAAATTACGTCATTTGGTTTTATGCCGGCTTTATCGGCAGGTAAATTTTTTTCAACATCCAAAACCGCAGTTTCCGGATGGGTTAAGGTGGCGTGTGCCGGAACGTCGGCCAGGCTGTTAATTGCCACGGGAAGGCCTATCATATATCCGGCCGAAAGTATTACCCAAGCTAAAATAACATTCATTGCCACGCCTGCCACCAGCGTAAAAAACCGCGGCCAAAAACCTTTGTTAATAAAACTTCCCGGGTGGTCTTCGTTGTCGTTATTTTCGCCTAAGATTTTTACAAACCCGCCCAAAGGAATCCAGTTGATGGAATAAACAGTATAATTTGGATTAAACGGCGGGCGATGCCCCCAGGTAAAATGCCATTTTTTCTTTGGCGTAATCTCATTAACTTCTCTGACTGTATCGGTAATCTTTTCAACAACAACTTCCTGCCCCGACGATTCAATGTCTTCGGTGGAGAAAGAAACGGTTTCCGTTTTACTGACTTTTGTAACCTGATTTTCCTTGGATACCTGGATACCGACAATTCTCGGCGGGAACCCAAAACCAAACTCTTCCACTACCATGCCGGATTTTTTGGCTACGATGAAATGGCCAAACTCGTGGACGAATACGAGCAGGCCGAGGATGACTATAAAAATAATTATTGTTAAAAACATAGACTAATTACAATAAATTTGGCGTCATTCTGAACGAGTGCATCCGAGTGAAGAATCTCTAACTTTGATGAGATCCTTCGCCCTTACCCATTCGGCTACGCCCAAGGTGCTTTGAGCCCAGTCGAAAGGCAGATGCATTCGGGCTCAGGATGACGCCAAAGCATTAAATCGTCATCACTTCCTTTTCTTTTGCCTCCGCGTGTTTCTTAATCTCTTCGTTATATTTATCCACTATTTCCTGAAGCTTTTTTTGGCCGGTTTCCAGCTGGTCTTTGCTGATCTTTTTATCGGCTTCCGCTTTCTTCATTTCTTTGTGGGTGGTTTCGCGCGCGTTGCGGATGCCGATTTTTCCCTTTTCCGCCAACTGCCCCACGAGCTTTACCATCTCTTTTCTTCTTTCTTCGTTTAAAGCCGGCAGGTTAATACGGATTACTACGCCGTCACTGCTCGGGTTAAAACCTAAATTTGCCAATTGAATCCCTTTTTCAATAGCCTGGATTTGCCCTTTATCCCAGGGGCTAATGACTAAAGTTCTGGCATCACTAACCGAAATCGAGGCCACGTGCTCCAGCGGCATTTTAGTGCCGTAGCTTTCCACTATTACGCTGTTAAGCAGCGCTGGGTTGGCTCGTCCGGTACGCACGCCGGAAAGTTCGTGCAAAAAATGTTCTAAGGCTTTTTCAAAATGTTCTTTGTTATCGTTTAAAATTTGGTCAATCATAGTAGCGACCCTAATACCCGAATTCCACCCGAATTATCCGAATTGGGCCCATTCGGGTCATTCGGTCCGCCAGCTGGCGGATAATTCGTGTCATTCGTGTCGGTTAATTAATTGCTTGGGTTAATATAAACTCCGGAGTAAGCTATTTGCGGCAATGCGGGATCTATTAAAATATAATTAATGAATCCGGCGGTTACAATGCCTTGGGTCTGCCAGCTTAAACCGCCATCCAAAGATTTGTAAACTGTACCACCCACGCTGACATAAATTATACTGCTGTTGTCTCTGGAAACGGCTATGGCGCGGGCTGGATTCTGGCCCGGCTGGACAGGCAGGCTTTGCGCCGTCCAAGTTTGCCCGCCGTCCAAGCTTTTATACAAACCTTTGTCCGTAGTCAAGTAAACCAGGCTGGGGGTTTTCAAATCGCTATAGAACTGATGATAAGCCCCGACTTCGGAATTCCCAGCAATATAATCAATGCTGGCCACACCACCGGTGTTTTTGAAACCGGCGGTGAGTTCGGTAAAAGTCGTTCCGGAATCGGTGGATTTATATAAACCTTTATCTTTTAATAAAACAAAAATATTGTCCTGCCATAAAACTTCGTTAACCTGATCGTTAAAGTTGTTGGCCAACTGCCAGGTTATGCCGCTATCGGAGCTTTTAACCACACTTCCTAAAGTTGTGCCAATGACCATTTGATTGGAATTGGCCGAGTTAATGGCTACCGAACGCACCGGATTGGATGCGGTGGCTTCGTGATAAACTTCATTCCAGCTGGCTCCGCCGTCCGTGGTTTTTAGCAAACAGCCGTGGCTCACACATAAACCCGCGGCATAAATTATTTTGGAATTTTGTGGGTTTATGGCAAAATCATAAACTTGGATGTTAGACAAAATGTTTGACCAAGTAGCGGCGGAGTCCTGGGATTCATACAATCCGTTGGTATAGGTGCCGGCAAAAACCGTCTGGCTGTTAGAAGGATCAAACGCCAGTTTGGAAATGTAAGTTGATGACAAACTTCCGGTCCCAGTTTTCAAGGTGTCGGCCGGCCTCCAGTCCGCTCCGCCGTTTACCGTCTTAAATACCCCCGCCTGCACTGGAGCCGCAAAAGGATTACAAGCGGCGGATATTAATACCACGCTAACTATTAAAATAATCTTTTTCATATAGCGACCCTAATATCCGAATGTCATCCGAATTATCCGAATCAAACCCTTTCGGGTCATTCGGGTTTTAATTCGTATCATTCGGATCGGTTATATTTTAAGCAATAGCCCTTGCAAAATTAATTTTTTATTTTTATTCCGCTTTAAACCCTGCAAACAATCACCCAACGCCCGGACCTTTGTATAATCCTCCGGGTTTTCCGCCAGCCGGCCACTCTGCCACATTAGCCAAGTCTGTAAATTTTTTGCCAAATCTTCTACTTCCAATTCCGCCAAGCTGCTTATTGACATCAATTTTTCCCCAAGGCGCATTTTTTGAAAATTTTTATACTGCTCAACGGTTTTTTCCTCGCTGCTTAAAAATTCAATGTCTAAGGATAATTTTTTTAAGCGCGCCGGACTGCCAAAACTTAAATCCTGTATGGGCCCGGTTAATTTTAATTTTTCGCGTTTGGCGAACTCTTTCAGCTGGTTTTTACTAAACGGACTAAAATTCAACACCTGGCAACGGGAAACAATGGTCGGCAAAAGGCGCGCGGAGTCGGCAGTCAAGATAATAAGGCTGCTGATTGATGTTTCTTCCAAAGTCTTCAGCAGCGCGTTGGCGGCCTGTAAATTAAGGTTTTGGGCGTTGTTGATTATGGCAACTTTCTTTTGGGCCAAAAAAGGCTTAAAAGAAAGCCGGGAAATAAGGTCTAAAATCGGCTCCACGGTAATTTCGCCGCCTTGGTCCAACATGAAAAAATCGGGATGGGTGCTTAATTTTTCGGTCCCTAAAACCTTTTGCGCAAACTCCTGCGCCAAAGTTTTTTTGCCGACACCCTTGGGTCCGGCAAACAAATAAGCGTGGGGAAACTTTTGCACCCCGATTTGCTTATTTAAAATAGATTTTACGGCATCATGGCCGAAAGTTTGCCAAATTTCCGCGGCTGGAGTTTCCATAACAATGATGTAGTTTTTCGATTTCTATGTTTAAATTATAACATCAAAAACCGCTTTAAGCAAAAAGTAGGTTAGGGGCATGTCTCGCTAACAAGGGGCATCCTTGTGCTGCACAAGGATGCCCCTTGTTTTTTAGATAATGCCAAATTTACTACTGGTCTACATTAACCGTAAAAACCATATTTGGATGCAGATTGTCATCAAAGCTCCAACTGCCGGCTTTGGTAAATTGAAACTTGTATTCGGCACCAGAGGCAATAGGTTTAGATGGGTTAAAGTTGGGATAAGCTGCTAGAGTGTCAGCCGAGCCGGTCACGGGCCAAAAATCTCCCGTGCTTTTGTTCTTAAAAAATATATAGTCCCCAACTTTTAAGTTAGTGACTTTCGGCAAATAGGCGGTGCCGTCAAAATCCACCTCGGAAACCTGGATGTTGGAGCCGACATTTTCACCTCCGCCCTGAGCCTCGGGCGGAGTATAATCCGCTTTAGTACCCCCTTTAACATTGGTTTGGGTTTGCGGTGTAGTTGTTTGTGCGGGAACCTGGTTTTGCGCAGGCGCGAACTGGGAGTTTTCCACTGTCGGGGCTTTTGCTTCCTGTTTGCTGTAAAAATAAAAGACCGCCCCTAAAACAACCAAAATAATAATAACGATAATAGTCTTTTTCACCCCGTTAGAAACAATCATTTTAAGGCTCCTTTCAAATTTCAGTAATTACCCCATTAAAAAAGTAGTTTCTAACGGGGTTCATAAACCTTAATGTTAATGATATACTATCATTATAATTATACCACCATTTATGAGAAAGAAAATTACCGATGAGTTCGCGACAAAAGCCAAAAAACGCGAAATAAAAAAACGCCTGCGCATGAAAATGCACGGCGCAGGATTAAAAAAATTAATTGTGCACGCCGGGAAAAAATTAACAACAAAAAGATAGTATTTCTTTTTATTGTTATCCCGAACGGAGTAAGGGATCTCTTTACCATGATTCATAATTCCAAATCCAAACTTTTAATCATCATCGGCCCAACCTCTTCCGGCAAATCCGGGTTGGCAGTTGTGCTGGCAAAAAAATTTAACGGCGAAATAGTTTCCTGCGACAGCCGGCAAATTTATAAAGCAATGGGTTTGGGCACCGGGAAGGTGGCCGGAAAATGGTTAAAATCAAATACTTGCTTAAACCGCGGCCGCGGTTTTAACGAGTATTTCATTTACAAAGGCATCGTCCACCATCTTATTGATCTTATAAATCCCAAAAAACAATACTCCGCGGCTTTATTCCAGCGTGACGCCAAAAAAATAATTGCTGATATCATCGCGCGCGGCAAACTCCCCATTCTCTGCGGTGGCACCGCGCACTGGATTGACGCAGTGATTTACGATCAACAACTGCCGGACGTAAAACCCGATGCCAGATTGCGCAGGCAATTAGGACGGCTTTCGGCCGAGTGCTTATTCGCACGAATTAGCCGACTTGATTCGCAACGCGCAAAAACAATAGATAGGCACAACAAACGCCGCCTTATCCGCGCTCTGGAAATTGTTATCTTAAGCGGCAAACCTGTGCCGCCCTTTGGCGGCATCCCGAGCGAACGAAGTAAATCGAGAGGTCCGTACGATACCCTTTGGCTCGGCCTCAACCCACCGCAAAACATCTTATTTGCCGAAATAAAAAAACGCCTTAAGCAGCGCCTTAACGCAGGAATGATAAAAGAAGTAAAACAACTACATCGCCACGGGCTGTCTTACAAGCGTCTGAAATCATTCGGCCTGGAATACAAATTCGTCAGCCTTTATTTACAAAAAAGGCTTAGCTACGATAAAATGTTTGAACAACTCTTCACCGCCATCAAACAATACTCCAAACGCCAAATGACCTGGTGGAAAAAAAATAAAGATATTAGATGGATAAAAAACGAACAACGAATCGAAAAGATTGTAAAAAATTTCCTCAAGTAACTAAATAGTTACCACCGGTTAATTGCTAGTGGGAAAGTTGTACAAATGTACAACTTTCCCACTATTTAGTTTAAAAGATAAGCACTTGCAACTTTTAATTAATATATATATACTGCCTCCTAAGGAGGCCTGATGCCGGCACAGATCGTAGATGGCGATCTGGTGATTACACCAGCGCCAAAAACAACGGTTCGCCCGCTAAATGAGGAATGTGGAGGTCTCGCTGGAGACCTTGCCACCGCTAAATGCGCACCCGATGGAGAGCTGGTAGCGGCGGCCATTCCCGGAGTTGGAGAACTCCGAGGAAGAATGGAAAGCCTTCGAGGCAGCCCACCCCTCGGAAACCAACCCGTTAAACGGGCTTCGCACGGAGCTCGATTGATGGCCGGAGTTCAACAACCATGCCGCGAGGACCTAGAGGTACCTCGCGGCGTTCTCTTTTCTTTATTGTTCGAGCTTATCGAGAACCAATAAAAATATATTCTCCACAAGGTCGAATGATATTTTTATTGACTTAACTTCTTTCTCAATAACTCATTAATCACCTGCGGATTGCCTTTGCCTTTAAGCTCTTTCATGGTTTGACCAACCAGGAAACCAAACGACTTTTCCTGGCCGGCTTTATAGTCGGTAACTGCTTTTGCGTTGGCCGCGATGACTTTATCAATTGCCGATGATATAGCCCCTGTATCCGATGTCTGTTCCAACCCTAAATCAGCCACAATGGAAAGCGGCTCGCCGCCTTTTTCAAACATGACTTTAAATACGGTTTTAGCCGCGCTGCCGGAAATTTTCCCCTGCTGGATAAGTTTTAACAGTTCGGCAAAATTTTCCGGTTTAACCTCTGAATCCGCAGGATTTATAAGTTTTGCGTTTAACATGGCGCTAAAGTCCTGCAAGCACCAATTGGCCGCCTGTTTGATCAATGTATTACGATCCAGCCCTTTCTTGCCCTCCGTAGCTTCAGCGGTGGAGGGTTCCTGTTCTAGCCACTCAGCTATCTCGCTTACGACCTCCTCAAAATAGTTTGCCAATTCCTTCCAATTAATCAAATTTTCAACATCGGCCTCGGGCAAACCGAATTCTTCCAAAAACCGCTTGCGCTTTTGCGCCGGCAATTCCGGCATTTCATCTCTCAATTTATCCAAATATTCTTCGGTAAAGTGCAGCACCGGCAAATCCGGCTCCGGGAAATACCGATAGTCGTTGGCTTCTTCCTTGCTCCTTTGCTCAACCGTAACGCCGTCTTTTTCGTTCCAGCCCATGGTCACCTGCTTGGGAATTTTGCCTTCTTTTAAGATTTCCGTCTGCCGCGCGATTTCGTAATTAACCGCAGCTTCGGCAAATTTAAATGAGTTGATATTCTTTACCTCCACTTTATATTTAGGTAAGGTTGCCTCTCCGGGCTTGCGCACGGAAATATTAGGTTCACAACGCATGGTCCCCTTTTCCATATCACAATCCGATGCGCCGAGGTAACGAATGATATTTCTCAACTCCGTTAAAAATACTTTAACCTCTTCCCCGCTTTCTATTTCCGGCTCTGTGACAATTTCCAAAAGCGCGCAACCGGCTCTGTTATAATCCACCAGAGAATAAGACAAGCCTTCGGGATGGATATTTTTGCCCGCGTCTTCTTCCAAATGGACACGAGTAATTCCAATCCGCTTGGTTTTATCCCCTATTTTTATATCCAGATATCCCTTTTTTGATATTGGCTTGTCATACTGCGAAATTTGGTAGCCCTTGGGCAAGTCCGGATAAAAATAATGTTTGCGGTCAAATTTGGACCACTCGTCAATCGTACAATTTAAAGCCAAGCCCACCATCGCGGCCAAGCGAATGGCTTCTTTGTTTGCCACCGGCAAGGTCCCGGGCTGGGCCGTGACAATTTCATCTATGTTGGTGTTCGGCGTTTTCTCGTCCGGATTATTCGGAGCCGGTGAAAACATCTTGCTCTTGGTGGCAAGCTCCACGTGGATTTCAAATCCAATGACTGGTTTGTATTCTTGGTGAGTTTCCATACGAATAATATCCTTACTAAATTTCTGATTAGTCGTTTGCCATACTTACTCTTTTTTTGCGTTCTTCTTCCAATTTCCCCCGAAGTTCGTTAATTTGTCGGTCAATATAATTATAGGAATCCGGGCTTGTCGATTTTCCACGTTCTGTCTCCTTAAGTATAATTTGTCGCCTTAACTCAATTTCCGCATCTGAATAAGAACAGTCGAGATGGTTAACGCGATAAGATTCCAGCCAAGCTTTTGGGTTTCTCAAAAGTTCTTCACGATGTCGTTCAAAATCTTCTAAAGATTCCGGCATATTTATCTATTTAATTAAAGGATGTTTCTTATGCCACTCCGTAACCTGCTGGTAGGCGTAGCCGACGTTAAAAATCTTCTGTTCGCCCCATTGCGGGCCGATTATCTGCAGGCCAGCCGGCAGACCGTCCATAGAAGGGGTCGTGCCGTCAGTCGGGCGGGCAAAGCCGCAAGGCACGGAAATGGCAGGCAAACCGGCTAAATTGCAATTGACTACCAAACGGTCGGCAATATAAGCAAAAATCGGGTCGTTTTGAGCAATGCCGGATTTAGGCGCCACATTGGGCTGGGTCGGCGTCAGTAAAACATCTACCTCTTTAAACACTTCAGCGAACTCGTTTACCAGCAACCGGCGAATTTTTTGCGCGCGCTTGTAATAAGCGTCGTAATAGCCGGCAGACAAAACATAAGTGCCGGTCATAATCCTTCTTTTGGCTTCGTCGCCAAAACCTTCGGCGCGGCTCTTGGTATAAACTTCCATTAAGTCTTTGGCTTCTTTGGTTACATGGCCAAAACGTATACCGTCATATTTAGCCAAATTGGAACTGATTTCCGAAGGGCAAATAATCGCATAAACCATCTGGCCGTAATGAGTGTTCGGCAGGCTGACTTCCACTAACTCCGCCCCCAACCGCTCAACCTGCTTAATAGCCTCATTCACCCGTTGTTCCACTTCTGGTTCCATTCCTTCCAAAAAATATTCTTTGGGAATGCCGATTTTAATACCCTTTAAATCGCGCGTTAAATGCTTGTAGTATGCCGGCACTTCCATCGGTCCGGTG
Source organism: Candidatus Doudnaibacteriota bacterium (assembly GCA_963768175.1). GTDB lineage: Bacteria > Patescibacteriota > Doudnabacteria > UBA920 > UBA920 > PALSA-1336. The sequence goes on from CAVYGQ010000001.1 coordinate 419,160, forward strand.
GTCGCGTCTTTAGGATCAAGGCCGGCGATGTATTCAGCAATATAAGCGGCGTCTTCCGCGGACAAACACAAAAATCCCTGTGTGTCCATGCTGGAAGCCATGGAGATAACGCCATAGCGCGAAACGCGGCCGTAGGTCGGCTTGTAGCCGGTAATGCCGCACATGCTTGCCGGACCACGAATGCTGCCGCCGGTATCCGTCCCCAGCGCGTACGGACAAAGGCCCGCGGCTACCGCCGCCCCGCTGCCGCTGGAAGATCCGGCCGGCATCCTGGTTTTATCCCAGGGGTTTTTGGTAAATCCGTAAGCCGAACTCTCCCCGCTTGAGCCGTGCGCAAATTGGTCTTGGTTGGTTTTGCCTACCAGTACCGCCTTCTGCCCTTTTAATTTTGCGATGACGGTGGAATCGTAAGGTGGAATATATTGGTCCAAAATTTTTGATGCCGCCGTGGTACGGATTCCCTTAGTGCAAAACATATCTTTAGCCGCGTAAGGGATGCCGCACAAAAACGGATTTTCGCCCGGGGAATTAATAAAATCGTCGGCATCCTTTGCCTGCTTTAAGGCCTGCTCTTCCGTAACGGTAAGAAACGCGTTTAAATCGCTCTTTTTTATCCGCGACAAAAAATACTTCGTCAGTTCAACGGAGGAGACTTTCTTTTCATCGAGCAATTTTCTAAGCTCAGTAAGTTGTAAAAATTCAAAGTTCATCAAAGTGAGTAGTGAGTAGTGCTACAATTACTTAAGTTTTGCTGTTAAAGAATTAAGCATTTTCAATACTTCCAAATTCAAGCTTTCTGCTGTCGAATAATCTATTTTTGAATATAATCTTTTTGCAATAATCAGTTGTGTTTCAAGTTCCGCCGCAGAGCCAAAGGATATACCCAAATGCTGATTAAATTCTAGGGTATGATTCCGACATGCACCTTCCGCAATATTTGAAGCGATACTAACCGAAGCCCTTTGCATCTGGGAACTCAATCCAAATTTTTCTTCCGGCGGGAACAGCTTAGTAATTTTATAAATTTCAATAACTAACTCTATACTTTTTTGCCAAACAATCAATTCTTTATAATTTTGGACTTTCATGGTTTTTTCTAATCACTAAACACTACTCACTACCCACTAAAGAATAGCCTTTACCTTGTAAAACCCGTCTTTCATTTCGGGGGCCTGGGAAAAAATTTCCTGATGGTTTTGGGCTACCACCGCTTTGTCGTCCCGCTGGACATTAACCAAACCGGTAACTTCAAAGACCTCGTCTACCCCAGAAACGTCAACTTTTTTTAATTCATCGACAAACTCCAAAACCGTGGAAAGGTCTTTTTGGTACTTTTCCACTTCGGTTTCCGTTAAATGGATTCTGGCCAACTTGGAAAGTTTTATGACTTCTTCTCGTGTAAGCATGGATAAATTATACAAAATTCTGACAGTATTTGCAACATCATACGCTACAAAGAGACTCTTTGCGCCACGCAAAGAGTCTCTTTGTCTTTTGTGTTTAAATTTTGTCAATTTTAGCAATTACTCCAGCATCCCCTTTTGTTCCAAATGCAAAAAAATTGATGTTAAAAACTGCCTTTTGATGTCCGACTTCAAAGCTTCAAACAATTTACGGCCTTCCAAAACATAATCAATTAGCGGATCTTCCGAGGCGTAAGAAAACAGCCCGGCTTCCTCTTTAAGCACGTCCATTAAATCCAGCTGGCTGCTCCAATTATTGTCTATAATTTCCAAAATTAAATTCTGGCCGGCCTGGTAAACTTCCGGCTCTATTTTAATTTTTAAAGCCAACTCTTCCAAAATATCCGCCAGTTTTTCCGCCGCGTTGTTTAGGACAACAGGATCCGCCGCCTTGTAAAACGGGTTTAGCCACTCGTTTAAAACATCAGTTTTGCCATTTTTGGCAGCCAGTCCCAAAGACTGCTGAATTTCTTCCGGCTTGGCATCTACACGGAAAACTTTTAACATTTCCTCGGAAATCAGTTTGGCATCGCCGGTTTGCAAAATTTCCGCCAAAACTTCACGGATGGATTTTTTTAAAAAACCCAAAAAGTTTGTTTCGTTCTCTAAAAGCGAATCGCGGAGCGCGTAAATATATTTTCTTTGGAACTTGGTCACGCTGTCGTATTTGTACAAATAAAGCCGGCCGTCCAAATTCTTGCTTTCCACAAAATCCTGCGCTTTTTTAAAGGCCTCGTTCAAACTTTTGCCGGAAATATATTCGTCTTCGGGAATATCGTAGGCTTCCATGGTATTGATAATTTTCTCGCTGCCGAACAACTGCATTATTTCGTCCTCCATGGAAATTAAAAATTGCGTCTCGCCCGGCTCTCCCTGCCGCCCGCTGCGGCCAATTAATTGGTCATCAATCCGCCTTGATTCGTGCCGCTCCGTGCCCAAAACGTACAACCCCCCCAAGCGCGCTACGCCCGGCCCAAGCAAAATGTCCGTACCGCGGCCGGCCATGTTGGTGGCCACAGTTATCATCCCCTCCTGCCCGGCTTTCTGGATCTTTTCCGCTTCGGCGCGATGATCCTGGGCCGTAAGCAGCTGGTAAGAATATCCGGCTGTATCCAAAATCCCCGCCACCACGTGAGCGGTCTCCACGTTGCGCGTACCAATAAGCAAGGGCTGGCCTTTGCGTTTTATTTGCTCAATTTTTTTGACCAAACCCAAAAATTTGCCTTTTTGGGTTTTAAAAAATAAATCATTATGGTCCACGCGAATTACCGGCTGGTTAGTGGGGATTTGGATAACATCAAGCTTGTAAACCTGGTTAAATTCGTCGCGCGCCCTCATAACCGTGCCACTCATGCCGGAAAGTTTTTCGTACATGGGAAAAAAATTCTGGAAAGTAATGCTGGCCTGCGTCTTGTCGGCATCTTTGACTTTAACATGCTCTTTGGCCTCAATAGCTTGGTGCACGCCATCGGTAAACCGGCGGCCAGGTAAAACCCGCCCCGTGAATTCGTCGACGATTTCCACGCCTTCGTCGTCTATAATATAGTCGCGGTCTTTTTCAAACACCACTTTGGCTTTCAGGCAAACATCCAAATAAAACACATACATGGGATTGTCTTTGGAAAATACCGAACCGCCCAAAAGTTGTTCCACTTTATTTAAGCCCACGTCAGTCATAGCGACCAGCTTTTGCTGGTAGTCCACCGTGTAGTCTTCATCTTCAACTAATCTTTCCGCAATTTTTGTAAACAGGTCGTAAAAATTCCGCTCCTCTTTTACCGGTTCGGCAATAATGAGCGGCGTGCGGGATTCGTCTATTAAAATACTGTCGATTTCGTCCACAATGCCAAAATACAGCGGATGCTCGGGCCGCAAAACCCGCTCGCTTCTGGAAAAAACCAAATTGTCGCGCAAATAATCAAAACCGGCTTCCTGGTTGGTAACGTAAGTAATATCGCAGGCGTAGGCTTTGCGGCGCTCGTCATTTTTCATGGTGGAGGTGACAAAACCTACGCTCAAGCCCAAAAAATTATAAAGCTTACCCATCCACTTGGCGTCGCGCTCCGCAAGATAATCGTTGGTGGTAATCAAGTGCACGCCATAACCCATTAACGCATTGATATAAACCGGCATGGTTTCGGTTAAGGTTTTGCCTTCGCCGGCCTTCATTTCCGCCACGCGGCCTGAATGGATAACCAGCCCGGCCAAAATCTGCACCGGAAAAGGCGACTGGCCCAGCACCCGGCGCGCGGCCTCGTTGACCACGGCAAAAGCCTGGACCACCAAGCTGTCCAGGCGCTTGCCTTTTTGCAAATCATCCCTAAAAGCCAAACCGGCGAGCTTAAGCTCCTGGTCCGACCAACCTTTTAATTCCTCGCGCTCTTTTAAAACCAGCTTGACCCGGTACTCCAAACCCTCCAAAGCCCAGTTGTCTATATATCTATTAGCGCCTTCTTTTAAACTTCCTAAGATATCCATTTTTTATTTTAATTTCAAAATTTATTCCGTCATTTGGATAAATTATACCACAAAAAATGGATTTATGCTATAATATACTCAATCAGAAAAATTAACAAATAAGCTATAAACAATATGATATATCTCTATATTATTATAGTCCTGGCGATTATAGTAATCCTCTTGTTCAACGGCTTAGTCCGCTCCAAAAACCGCGTGGACGAAGCCTGGAGCGACATAGACGTGCAATTAAAGCGCAGATACGATTTAATCCCGAACTTGGTGGAAACGGTAAAGGGATACGCCGCGCACGAATCGGGTGTGTTTGAAAAAGTCACCGCCGCGCGCACCGCGGCCATGAGCGCCGGCACAATGGACGATAAATTAAAACAGGAGAACGCCCTGTCTGGCACCTTAAAGAGTTTGTTTGCGGTGGCGGAAAATTATCCGGACTTAAAAGCCAATGCTAATTTTTTACAGTTGCAGAGCGACTTAACCGATACCGAAGACAAAATCCAGGCCGCCCGCCGCTTTTACAACGGCAATGTCCGCGACTTCAACACCAAAATCCAGCAATTCCCCGGCAACATGTTTGCTTCCATGTTCGGCTTTACCAAACGCGACTTCTTTGGGATAGACGAAAGCGGCCCCGAGGCGCAGCCGGTCAAGGTTCAATTTTAATTGAACCTTGACCCCGAGCGAAGCCGAGGGGTGAAAGTGCAATTTTAATTGAACCTTGACCCCGAGCGAAGCCGAGGGGTGAAAGTGCAATTTTAATCATTCAAACATTTAAACATACAAGCATTTAAGCATGTTTATATGCTTTAATGTTTATATGCTTAGATGACCCCCAATGCTCACCTACGACCTCATCAACAAAAACAAACGCGAAAGCTGGATATTAATATTCAGCTTTTTGGTCGTAATTTCCGCGCTCGGCTGGGTATTCGCCCAGGTCTATCAAAACAGCGCGATTTTGTATTTGGCCGTAATTTTCAGCGTCGGCTCCGCGCTGTTTTCCTACTATTTTGCCGATTCCATTACACTGGCGGTTTCCAAGGCGCAGGAAGTAGACAGGGCTTCCAACCAGCAGCTATATAACATCGTGGAGAACCTTTGTATTACCGCCGGCATTCCCACACCGAAAATTTACATCATCCAAGACTTAGCCCCCAACGCCTTTGCCACTGGCCGCGACCCCAAACACGCGGTAATTTGCTTTACCACCGGCATTTTGCAAAAGCTAAATAAAACCGAATTGGAAGGCGTAACCGCGCACGAACTTTCCCATATTGGCAATTACGATATCCGCCTAATGACTTTGGTAGTGGTTTTGGTTGGAATGATTGCCCTTATGTCTAATTGGTTTTTGCGCTTTTCTTTTTTTGGCGGCCGCAGAAGCAACAGCAAAGACAACAATCTTGGCATGATTTTATTCTGTATCGGAATTTTGCTGGCTATTCTCTCCCCTCTCATTGCCACCTTAATAAAACTGGCAGTGTCCCGCCAGCGCGAGTACTTGGCAGACGCCTCCGGTGCACTACTAACCCGCTACCCGGAAGGGCTCGCCTCGGCTTTAGAAAAAATTTCCGATGACCAAACTCCCCTTATGGAAGCCAACAACGCCACCGCGCATCTTTACATTGTTAACCCCTTTCACCAGGACCGCGACCAAGCCACCCGTGCCCCGTCGGATGACGGGGCCGAAAACCCTCACGGCGCCCGCAGCTTTATGGCCGGCTTGTTTAACACCCATCCCCCGATTGAAGATAGAATTAAAAGACTTAGGGAAATGAATCTGTAAACTTATGCCAGAAGGAAAAGAGCCAAAATTTTATTCTTCTGATATGGAGCGCAGGAATGTAAATTTTAGGAAGGAAGATGCTTTAATTAAAGATGAAATCAAAGAAAAACTTTTTGCGTATTACGCAAAATTGATGACCGCCCATGACAGTACTTATCCTGGCCATGTACTATCTTGGGAAGAAGCCGCGCTGATATTAGGGATAACAGCCAAAGAATTAAAGATTACTATCCGCAGAGCTTTTAAAACCGAGTCACTAAATGAAGTACTGGAAGGTATGGGCTTACCGCATAAGCCAGTTAGTTACTAAAAATCAATTTTGCTATTACTTGCCCGCCGAAGTCCGCCAGAGGCGGACGAAGGCGGGAGAGCGATGAATTTATGACATTTAGGCCGGAACAAAATATGGAAGAAGAATACCTTAGTCCTATACAGAAAGCTGAAAAGGAAGCTTCCGACAAATGGCGCCAAATTAGAGCAAAATTATTGGAGCACTATGCGCAAAAAACAAAAATAGACAAAGCATACTCTGCCCATGTGCTCACATTGTTTGAAATCCTTGAGATATTAAAAAAAACTCCCAATGATTGGGCGGGTTTAATCAAAGAAGTCTTTCATACCAGCTCAACAGATATGGCCCTAGCAGCCATGGGACTTCCCTATCATCAACCCAGGGTTGTAGGACTTAGGGGACAGAAAGAGCAACAGTCAAAACTAGCAACAGAGAGAAGCGAAAAACTCGCAAAATTTGGAGCGGTAATAGAAAAATTACGCAAAAAAAGGGGCGGTGACAAAAATTTAATAAGGCAAAAGTTTGCTAAGGAATTAGGTATAAATGAGAGTGGCTTAGGGGGCTATCTTGCCAGTATGTATCCCAGCACACAATCGCTGGAGGAAGCTATTGGAATCTACGACAGAGACCACGGCCAAAAACCTTTAGGAGAACGCCGGGCTGAAGAAATGGCTCAAAAAAGAGAAAAGGATATGCACCGCATCACCCTAGCACTCAAAAAATTTCACGCGGATAGGGTAGCAACCGGCGGAAGAGCCGACTACGTCCTTTCAAAAAGAAATGCTGAAAAAGCCCTTGGCTTAAAAGACGACAAAGAACTGGAACAATTACTTAGCCGGACTTTTGGATCGGGTTTCCAAAAAGTTTTAGAAAATATTGAATTGCCCTATAGGAGAGAAAGGCGCTTTTAAAAAACCAGTTTCGCTATAACCTCCCCGCGAAAACCATAAGTATACCGGCTGTTGGCTATAAAAATTTATGGGTCTTGTCTAGGAAATTTTGGTATAATTCCTAGAAAGGCTTATGAAATGGAGCAAACTAAGCAAATTTAAGATTAAAAAGATTTTACGATGTTTTGCCGATGAGTTGACCTCGACCCAAACAGCTAAACAGCTCCATTTGAACAGGCACACTTCTGACAGCTACTACCAGTATTTCAGAGAACAGATTGCAGACTATGAGGAAAAGAATCTTAAACAGCAGTCAGGTAATATTGAGATCGACGAGTTCTTATTTCGGCAGCAGGCACTTTGGAGACAAGCGGGGCAGGGGTGCCAAGTGGCGGATTCCAGTCATCGGGATATTAAAGCGGAAGGGTATAGTCTACGCTAATGTGATTCCCGATGCTTCCCGTAAGAGCCTTATGCCTATTATCGAAAAGCTGGTTAAGAAGTCTAAAAGTAATCTGTATACGGACAAATGGCGGAGTTATGACGGGCTAGTTTTTAAAGGCTACAAACACTACCGGATTAACCATTCTAAGGAGTTTGTCAGGAACCACAACCACATTAATGGTATCGAGAGCTTCTGGTCCTACACCAAGCGCAAGATGAGGAAACACAACGGCATTAGGAGGGACAAATTCTACTGGTACTTAAAGGAATCAGAGTTTCGGTTCAACCATCGGCATCAGGATATGTACAAATCAATGTTAAAAATCATTAAAGTGTAGAAAATCTTCTATACAAGACCCAAATTTATAATAGGAAATAATTTATGGACGAATCCGGACGACCAAGACAAGTATTTAGCGGAATAGAGTGTGACGACGCGCAACGCGAAAAGCTTAAATCGGCGTTGCGGGAAATCCAGGCTGAGCACGGGATGGGCCGAGAACTTAGCTATGAGGATTTCAAAGACGGTTTAAAAAAGCGCGACCTCAGCATTGGTGCCGCTTGTAGTTATTTTCTTGACCTGGAAGGTTTAAGGGCGGTCGCCAATCCGGAATATAAAAAAATCGAGCTTGATTTAAAAAAATTGATAGAGTTTATAAAAAGTTTTTATGCTCAAAACCATAATGTCCCAACATATAAACAGGCGGCTGAAGGGTTGGGATTGCCAGTAAACAAATTTGGAAGCCTACTCCAAAATAAAAGGACTAACTATACTGCCCTGTGCATGCGGCTTGGGCTCAAAAAATTAAAGGGAGAGTAAATTATTGTTTTTTCTTTTGCTAAAATACCAATTTTGCTATTACCTCCCCGCGGAAACCGCGGGATTTTAATTTTTGCGCGGTTTTTTGTTTTTGTTTGCTTTGTTCTTCGTTGAATGTATTATAAGTATTATCCGTTGCGTCCGCATCGGGCGATGCGGACGCAACAACGCCTTCTTTTTTTAAATACCGTTTGGCAATTTTTAATTCTTCCTCTTTAGACAGACCTTCGTCTAAAATTTTCTCAATGAGGGCAGGCGGCAGCTTTTTCATCAGAAATTTCTTTTTAATCCCAAAATAACCCAAATTTTTGTATTGCTTTAAATTATCCAAAAAAACTTCCACGTAGCGTTCGTCATCCAAATATTTTTGTTGATGAAGTTGCCCCAATACGTTCTCAATGATGGCCGGCGGATATCCCCGCTTTTCCATCTTTTCCCTTATCTCGCCCACTGTCCGCAGCTGAAGCGACAGCAAAAACACGGCATACTCGTATGCTTTTTCTTTATTTTCGGGCTCTTTGGTTTTAGAAGGTTTTTTGAACATTAATCTTACTGTCTTTACTAACTACTAATCTTTACGAATATACTAATATGCAATTTCAGAATTAGTATATTAGTATTATTTCGTAGTTAGTAAAGTTTATCACTCTATTGACACGAGTGATAATTTTGTTATAATCTACATATATGAGATAATCTAAGTGTAGCAGATCTCTAACCACTGTCCACTAAACACTACTCACTATCAAAATGACGAATTTCACTTACATTTTAGAACGCCTGTCCTCCCGCGCCAAAAACGCCCTTATTATGGCGCAGTTGGTGAGCGAAGAGCTAAAGCACGACCATATTGGCACGGAGCATCTTTTGTACGGCGTAATTTCCGAAAAAAGCTCTTTTGCCGCGGAAATCTTGACCAAAACCAAACTCACGCCGGAAATAATCAAGCAGGAACTGACGCTGGTAAACAGCAATAACACGGTCAATTCCTGGAAGCCAGTGCTGTCGGAAAACCTAAAATTAGTCATAGAAAAATCGGCGATAGTTGCCAGCCAGTACGGCTACCAGTTTATTGGCACCGAACATTTCTTGTTCGGCTTGCTCACCGTGCCGCAAAACAAAGCCAAGGTAATTTTATCCAAACTGGGCATAGATATTTTGGAACTGGAACAAAACCTGACAAACGTTTTTGAAAACATTTCCAAATTCCCGGAAATGCCCATGGGCGCGGAAATGCCCGGCGGGCATAATTTTGAAGGGCCGGGCTTTGGACCTTCGCCCAAAATGCCCGACGCCAAAAAAGGCGGACTGCTGGAATTTTTTACCACCGATTTAACCAAAAAAGCCAAAGATGGCCTAGTAGACCCGGTCATTGGGCGCAAACATGAAATCGAGCGGTTAATTAGCATCTTAAACCGCCGCACCAAAAACAATCCCCTGCTCATTGGCGAGGCCGGCGTGGGCAAAACCGCCATTGTGGAAGGTCTGGCCTTGGCCATTACCAAACGCGAAGTGCCGGACTCGCTGCTAGACAGAAAAATTCTCGCACTGGATTTGGCTTTAATCGTGGCAGGCAGCATGTTTCGCGGCGAATTTGAAAACCGGCTCAAGCAGATTATTGATGAAGTTAAAAACGATAAAAACGTGATTTTATTTATAGACGAACTCCACACCATGGTCGGCGCCGGCGCCACTACGGGCAGCTTGGATGCGGCCAACATACTTAAGCCGGCGCTGGCCAGGGGCGAACTTAAAGCCATCGGCGCTACCACCCTAAAAGAATATAAAGAACACATAGAAAAAGACGCGGCCTTAGAACGGCGCTTCCAGCCAATTATAGTGGAAGAGCCGAGCAAGGAAGAAACCGTAGCCATACTACAAGGCCTTAGGCAGAATTACGAAAAACACCATAATGTAACCATTACCGACGAAGCCATAAAATCAGCCGTTGAACTTTCATCGCGCTATATCCAAGATAGATATTTACCTGACAAGGCCGTAGATTTGATAGACGAAACCGCCGCGTTTTTACGCTCCATAAATTCCAACAGCAAACTGCTTAGAGCAACCAAAAAAATTGAAAGCGATTTAAGCTCGCTAGAAGAAGAAAAAACCAAAGCGGTTCTGGCGCAGGATTTTACCACGGCCCTGCACTTAAGGACCCAGGAAGAAAAACTGCTTAAGCAAAAAGAACAGCTGGCCAAAGGCCTGGCCGCGGAAGAAAAAACCCCGACCCACGTGGTTGTCTCCGAAGACATTGCCCATACGGTTTCCATGATGACCAAAATTCCGCTGGCCAAACTCGCCAAAACGGAAATCGGCAAGCTCGCTAATTTGGAAAAAGTCTTAAAAGCCAAAGTCGTGGGGCAAAACGAAGCCGTGGATGAAATCGCCAAAGCCATTCGCAGGAGCCGCGCCGGCATTGCCGACCCCAGGCGCCCGCTCGGCTCGTTTATTTTTTTGGGTCCCACCGGCGTGGGCAAAACCGAAACCGCCAAAGTTTTGGCCTCCGAAGTCTTTGAAGACGAGGACGCCTTAATTAGGGTGGATATGTCCGAATTTATGGAGCGGCACAATGTGGCACGTTTAATTGGCGCGCCGGCCGGCTACGTGGGCTACGGCGAAGGCGGCAGGCTGACCGAAGCCGTGCGCCGCAAGCCTTACTCGGTTGTGCTCTTTGACGAAATAGAAAAAGCCAATCCGGACGTTTTTAATATTTTTCTGCAAATTTTGGAAGAGGGCCAGCTTACGGATTCCGAAGGCAAAAAAGTCAGTTTCCGCAACACCGTGGTAATTATGACCTCTAATTTAGGCATGCAAGAGCTGACCAACCAAGCCGCAAAGATTGGATTTGCCGATAAAACGGAAAAACTTGATCAAAAAGACAGGTTGCAAAAAGAATACGAAAAAATTAAAGACAGCATTACCGAAGAGCTGAAAAAAGAATTCCGCCCCGAATTTTTAAACAGGATAGACAAAATTATAATCTTTAGGCCATTAGGTTTTAATGAGCTGAAAACAATAACCCAACTGCAAATTGCTCAACTGCAAACCCGCCTGCTTGAACAAAACGTCCAGCTTAAAGTTTCCCCGGCGGTAATTAAATTCGTGGCTGAAAAAAGCTTTGACCCGGCCCAAGGCGCCCGCTTTGTCCGCAGAAATATCCAAAACCTGATTGAAGACCCGCTGGCGGAAAAAATCATTTCCGGCCAAACTCCGGACGGCGCCAAAATCAGCGCCGACGTAAAAAACGACAAAATTTCCTTTAGCCTGCACCGTCTGGAAAAAATCCCTGCGCTAGTTTAGCTTCCTTATTGTAATCATCACAAACCAGCCCCGCCCCGAGCGAAGTCGAGGGGCGGGGTTTAATTTTCTCTTGTTGACATCTTTTACAAAAAAAGGTATGCTTTAATGTTTTACAAGCCCCAACCAGGGGCAAACAAGGAGAGTACATGAAATCTTTCTCGATCTTGACGGTAGTCTCCGTCCTGCTATGTGCCCTGCTGTTACAAGTACAGACAGCTCAAGCAGGAAAAGAAACGGGAGAAGGGAGGACTTTCCAGCTGGTACCGCTGGAAGACAGGAACGCTATCACCCCATACCCTTGTGGTGAATACTTCTTCGGGGCGAAAACCCCGAACGGGCAATTCATCCTCGGGTATGCCGTTAAGTATCCAAACGGCATCACGCACAACCACGTGCTTTTTAAAAAGCATGTGAGCACCAACATCGGCAAGGACGGGGAAGACCCGGCCGTCTGGGAAATGGAGAGCGGCATAGTCGTTCTCCGGATCTCAAAAAAGGACTACAGGAAGGCGAAAGCCTGCCTGCCAGAGCCAACAGACGATCGGTCCACGGCCCGCTGACCCAGGACCATACCCACCGGCGCAACGATATCTTGTACAGATGTCTGTTGCGCCGGACGACCTTCTCCACGAGAGTGGATTTTTTATTGGGTTTGTTGCTACTTTCACCCATTTTTGCTAACATACCAATTAAGTCCGACAGCCCCCTAAAAGGCGTTCCGGTGCAGGCTGGCCCCTCAAGCCATGTTTCCTGTCCAGATAATCGCACTTAAAAACGATGAATACCCGTTTACTGCGCTAGTTTGGGAACCGTGTCGTGGACGAGTTCGCAACCGTTGCGGCTTTAGAATTGGTAAGTCTTCGGCATTAGGCCGCAGACGGTTGCGCCCGCAGGGGAGGCGGGCACAAAACAGAGGACAAATCTAACTATTGGCGGCACCGCGCCATTGTTCGGCTGGCTCCAACGCAACGCGGCCGTTCGGTGCAAACGGCCGCTTTTCTTTTGCCCTGATTTTGATAAAATTGAGATATGTACCAAACCTTAATTAAACCCCTGTTCTCCGACGTAAAAACTTTTGTCTTAGATACCCTCTTTCCAATTTCCTGCCTAAGTTGCGGCAAGGAGGGAGTTTTTACCCAGCACCACTTTTCAGACGATAACCAAAATTCTATCATTAAAAATACCGATTGTAGTATATCAACTGATAATCAAAATAGTACAAAAAGTGGTGCTGGGTTTATTTGCGCGGACTGCAAAGCTACGATGAAAAAACTGGAACACCAGCGCTGTATTGTCTGCCAAAAAAACACGCCGTTTGGCTTTACCCACCCTTACTGCCTAACTACTTTTGGCGCGGACGGGCTAATTAGTTTTTATGATTACCATGACGAAAAAGTAGCTAATATAATAATCAAAGGCAAATATAACTTTTTACCCGCCGTTTATTCCGAACTTGGCAAAATTATCGCCAATCAGTTAAAAACTAGCTACCCACTACTCACTACCCACTACTCACTTGTCCCCATTCCCCTTCACAGCTCCCGGCAGAGATGGCGCGGATTCAACCAGGCGGAAGTGCTATGCCAATCGCTAAGTGAAAACTTAGGCCTCGCGTGCATTAATGTACTAGTACGCTGTAAAATCACGAAAACGCAAAAAGATTTAAAAAAAGAAGGCCGGTTAAAAAATGTAGCAGATGCCTTTAAATTAAAATCCGGAACCGATGTCCACAGCAAAAACATCATCTTGGTAGACGATGTCACTACCACCGGCGCCACACTTTTGGAAGCGGCCAAAGTCTTAAAACGCAACGGCGCGGCCAAAGTCATTTGCCTGACCGTTGCCAGGGATTAAAAAAGGATGCTGCATCTCCACAGCATCCTATGGCGGCAAAGCCGCCGCAGTGATGCGATGATGCCAGCTTTTTACAGCCGGCTCCATCCCTTCACCCATATTAGCGCCCTCTCTTTCTTTTATTCACCTCCTCTTTGACGGCGAAGATCGCCGCGACCGCTGTAGCGCCGACTACAAACGCTTTCACCGGGTTCCACCCTTTCCGCTTGGCCACCCAAGCAAAGATGAAACCGACCACCAAGGCGATTAGAATCGCCAACGCGTAGCCCATAACTCCTCCCTTTCTGGGGTTCCAGCTATCGGCCTCTCCTACTTTGAGGCCAGATTTTGAGTTGATTCAGCCGTTCCCTCTTCGTCAAGGGAAATAACCAAAGGCGGAAATTGCCAATGGTTGAAGGTGAATCTGTCGGTCTTACTGGCAAGCGGGCGGAATATGAGCTGAAACCTGTAGGCTCCGTAAAGCTCATGCACCGGAGGCTCACCTGTCCTGTTCTGGTATTCGCCGACATCTGCCAGTAGTCGGTACTTATGCCCCTTGTCGTCCAACAAGTAAGTCTGGGAATCGCCTGCTTTGGCCGAATAGAGGCTTTTCCTGCTCCCCCCAAAGTATTGACAGGCTACAGTCAGAAGCGTCCCCTTGTGCCCGATCCCCACCTGTTCAACCCACATACGGATGCCCTGGCCGGCGGCACCACCAACCGCACTGTTGGAAACAACCGAAACTGGATTTGAAGTAAACCTCAGCCAGTTTGACGGCGTGTACTCAGCCGGCAATTGCGAATGCTGCAACTCTACAGGTGGGATATTGATTTGCATCGCCAGGTCAGCGAACTGCGGGTGATGCAAAGTTAACGTCTTGACGGTGCTGACTTGCGGGATGGACGGGAAAACGAGCGCAAAACGGTAAAACTCACCGCGCGCCACCCACCGAGGTTGGTACTCCAAGGTTTTATTGTCTTCCGCCAGTCTGGTGGAAAACTCAGCCTTGTTTTCCATCAAGTCATACTTGTGACCGAGTTGGTCAGTCAGGTAGATACCACTATCGGGATACAGCCAGCCTGAACCAGGATAATCACCATCAACTGCAGTTCCTGCGCAAGCTGTATATACTAAGGTCATCCGGTCATTAACCTGGATCCCTTCTATCCACAAGTTTAGATAACCCTTGCTGCTTGGAAACCACTTGGGGCTCAAAACGAAGGGAACCCACACCAACGGAGAGCTTTGGGCAGCCAGACGTTTTTGTTCATCCGCTTTCTTGACGATCTCCGCAGTGGCTTTTTTGAGCCGTGTCCCCGGATAGCGGGGATGGAATTTGATGTGCGCTGGAAACAGCTCAATGGTGCCATCAGGCTGCTCATAATAGTTGAACAGCGATTCCCCGGTGTTCACATTCGCGATTTGTCCAGGATTGGGCTTGCTGACATCATACAAGACCAGGCACATCAAACAGTAAGCGACCGTAAAGACGACCACGAACTTGCGGTGCTTAAGAGTGAACAGGCTGGCCGTCAACGCTCCTACCACAAAGTACCCGATGCCAGTCAGCAAACCGACTGTCGCTTTCAGCAGGTAGGTATCCTTAGACCATCCGGCATTCTCCAGTTCGGAGTAGACTATGCCGTACAATCCTAACCAACCCACTATCACGACGATCACAACAACGATCCACGCGCCAACGATCACAAAACCGACAGAAGCAAACATCTGCGCGAAGGTCTTCTTAGCTTTCACCATGTAGCCGACCAGGAATCCGGCCAAAACAGCAGCCAAGATCCCAAAGAGGACTTGAAGTCCCATGTTGTGTTTCCTCCTTTTCCTTTCTTTTACAAGACAACCCTCAGCCAGCAATTTGACTAGGGGTTGTTCTTGTGTTTCTGCCTTTAACATAAGAGCATTTTATGGTTTTGTCAAGCCTCTTTCAATTACCGCAACAAGGTTTGATATTTATAAAAATTGTCGGAATTCAAAAAATTTCAAGGCTAACCTTGAAATTTTTTGGCGGAGAGGGAGGGATTCGAACCCTCGAAAGGATTTGACTCCTTTACCGGTTTAGCAAACCAGCGCACTAGGCCTCTATGCGACCTCTCCAAGATCAAAATATTAAATTGTTTAGTTATACTTGGACTTGTGGGACAACGTTCGAACGGAAATTATAAAAATATTATAACATAAGGGGAAACGCACCTCACCGGTTATAGAAACTAAAGCCCTTTGATTTTTAAACTGTTTGGGTAACCATATCCGACGCCAGCATCAACTGCGTCTGACTGTATAATTTTTCCGTCTTTCACATCAACAATAATAACCACATATTTTAAATCTGAAGCTAAAGTTTTAGAACCAAAGCCAACTAGACCTATGCCTTCGTTAATTTCACAATTCAAACGATAACGCAGTACCCCATCGCCCAATTCTCCGACTATTGCATCTAAAAGTTCTATGTCGCCACCTACTGATTCAGAATATTTATTAAATTCTTCATTTATCACATCTGGCAATTCGTTTACGTTTATTCCCTGTGTATTTTCCATTTCAATTTCAGCTGCAACCTCGCCTTCCGCAACGTGTGCTTTGGATCTTTTAAAAAGGCCGAATAACTTTCTGCGATACTCGTTTTCAATCATTGCTCCTTTCCGCGCAATTTCAGGATCCACTACTCTTCCCTCTTTATCGTAGATAGAAGGCGAGTTTTCAAATGTTTCTTCCATATTTTTACAAGTTTAATACTTAAAAAAATTTGAGGCTGCTCGGCCATTACAATAACTAAGGTAAATGGCTGACCCGAAAGGATTTGACTCCTTTACCGAGTTTAAAACCAGCGCTACTTGGGCCTCTATGCGACCTCTCCAAAATCTAAATTATCTATACTATTTTAGCGGAAAATACGTACCTGGTCAATTTGCTCTTATAACAATGGGCACCATTGTGCTGCACAATGGTGCCCATTGTTTATGATACAAAATTAGCGGTTTTTTGGTTTTAGCGGTAAAATTAAAGTAAAGCAATAAGCTTTAAAATTAATGGATCTTAGACACTACCGCAAACGTAATACATAAGAGACCCCCCTATTTTATCGTTTTTGCTAAAAATCAGCCTTTGTTGTCTAATAAACAGTTACTTGTAACAAATGGACCTAAATTCCGTCTTTAGTATTAGCAGCCAAAACATCAAAGATGCCGACAGCATGGCTCTGCTTTTTGCCAGAGCCAAAAAGGGCGAGCAAGCGGCTTTTGGCGAAATTTACGATCTTTTTTTTAAAAAGATTTACCGCTTTATCTTTTTCCGCGTCGGTCACAAAGAGGTGGCGGAAGATTTGGCGGAAGAAGTCTTTTTAAAGGCTTTTTCCAAAATTGTCTCCATAAACGAAGTGGGCGCCTTTGAAGGCTGGCTTTACCAGATTGCGCGGAACTTGATTATAGATTATTACCGGCAAAAAAAATCCATTGTCGCGCTGGAAGAAATTGAAAACACCCTGGAATACGAAACTAATATTATTGACGTCGTCAATTTGCGAGAACAGCAAAAAATCTTCCTGAAACTGCTCAAAGAATTGGGTGCTGAACAGCAAGTCGTCATTAAATTAAAATTTTTTGAGGAGCTGGAAAATAGCGAAATTGCCGAACTGCTCGGCAAAAATGAAGGCACCATAAGAGTCATCCAGCACCGCGCAATTATTAAATTACAGGAACTAATAAAAAAATCAGCGCAACAAGAATAAACCCTCACACGTCACCCTGCGGGTGACACCCTCTCCCACCCGCCTTCGCCAAGGCTACGGCGGACAGGGAGGGAGAGAAAAATAATGTTGATTCAATCGCTATCGCGATATCACCGCTTATGAATAATTTGGAAAATATTTACAACCAGGCATTGGAGATGCTAAAAAAAGGCCATTCTAAAGAAGAGGTCTTGGTTAAGTTCGCCCAATTTAAAAACGAGCTGGATCCCCTTTTGGACATTAGTTTTAATCTTTTAACTTTGCCAAAAAATATCGTGCCCACGCCGCTTATGCGCCGCAAATACGCGGTCCTGCCCGCAAAAAGGCTGTGGCTGGCGTGGCTGCATGTATCCAAATTTGCCAGCGTCAGCGTAGGCCTAATGCTGTTAATTAGCGCTTTGTCAGTTACCGCGTACCAAGCTTCCAAAAGCGTTCCGGGAAACGCGTTGTTCGCCCTAAAAAAGGGTGAAGAAAATTTCCGCCTGGTTTTGGCGTCCAACCAAAGCCAAAAAGCCAGCCTGCAAATCGCCATGGCCCAGCAAAGGCTAAACGATGCCCAACAAATTTTTAGTGATCCAACCAGCAACGTACAGCAAAAAACCGCCGCGCTCAATGAACTCTCCGCGCAAACCACCAGCGCCATAGCGGAAGTTAACACCGTTGCGGCAACAGATCCTAAATCGGCCGCCAGTCCCCCGCTGTTAAATTCTTTGGATAGCATTACCCAGGGGCAAAAAAACCTTTTAACCGCAATAAAGCCGGACAGCCAAATAAAAACCGCAGCCAACAGCGCTTTATTGGCGTTAAGCAACGACACAGCTAAACTTTCGGCTATTAAGCAAACTATAGCCGTTGCCACCGACAACCAAGAAGCTCTGGCTAAACTAAGTTCGGATCCAAATTCCGTAGCGGCCTTTGGCCCAATTAGCCGGGCTACCAGCAGCCAGGTTACCGTGGAGCAAATTACTTTTAATATAACACCCCAGACAACAATTCAGGATTCTGCCTCAAACAGCCTGTCGCCCGGAGATTTGCAAAACGGAGACCAGGCCAGTGTGGTTGGAGAAAAAAACAATAATTTACTAGTTGCCCAACAAATTTTTATAATAGCCACCTCCACGGAAACAGCCGCGACGGCGACTGAAACAAATTCGGTCATCACGCAAACCCCCGATAATTCAGCCTCAACCGCGACATCTTCCACGCTTTCCCCCATTAGCGCAAAAAAACCGCCAACGCAAAATTCCACCAGCACCCAAATCCAACAGGACAATTCCACCTCTACCGATGTTGATTCCAATATCGTAACTGCCCCTTGGATTGTTGACACCCCAGCCTCGCAATATGCAAAATAGTTCTCCTGTTTGTTTTTCTGAACAGGCGGAAGGAACCCTCCTTCCCCCAATTCAGGACGACAGTACACCCCCACACCAAAGTCTTTAAGGTACGCACTGATAAGCAATACAATTTCGGACTTTGGTGTGGGGGTAAACGGAAGCTTTGAAACAAAGACACCCAAATAGCTTTCCAAGCTATCTATGGGTAAATTAAAAACAGCCCCTTTCTAGAGCGGGGGCTGTTTTTGTTTAAATTGGACTTTACACCGGTTGCCCATACCATTATAATATAACCATGAGAACTACTCAACGAAAAGGAGACATAGCCGTTTCTCAAGCCATTGCCACTTTTACAAAGATGGGGTTTGATGTGGCATTGCCGATTACCGAATCAGCGGCTTATGACATGATTGTGGATACCCCTGAGGGACTTAAAAGAGTCCAAGTTAGATACACGAGTGGCAAAGAAGTTGATTTAAGAAGGATACATTCAAATTCCGCTGGTTATGTTGTTAAAAAATCTAAAGAAAATGCCTATGATTGGCTATTTGTCTTAAAAAATACTGGGGAAGAATATTTACTTAAGGCTTGCCTGTACGGGAGACGGTCAATAACCCCAACAGCCCAATATTTACTCAAAGCTACCCAATAACCACAAACTGCGTTATAATATGTTATAATAAGGAGAGGTGCGAGAGCGGTTTAATCGGACAGTCTTGAAAACTGTTGTGGGCGATGAGCCTACCGAGGGTTCGAATCCCTCCCTCTCCGCCAGTAATAATACTAACAATATGTCTAACGAAAACCAAAACACACTTTCCTGGGAGGCCTGGGAATTCAAGCATTATCCCAAAAACTTGGGCTGGTACGTAGTATTAATTGCCGTAACGCTGCTGCTGATGGCTTTTTTTATAATTATCCAAAGCGATATTTTTGCCGCGGTGTCTTTGGGGATTTTGGCGCTTTTGGTTATTTTTTTCGCCAGGCAAAAACCCCAAAGGGTGGAAATTGAATTAAACAGCCGCGGGGTAAGGTTTGGCAACATTACCTACCCTTATAAACAGCTAAAATATTTTTGGGTGGTGCACAACGAGCGGCACCAGACAATTAACTTCCATACAACCGCTTTGCTTAACAGCGTCCTGATTTTAGAATTGGAAGGTCAGGATCCGGAACAAGCCAGGCAGTTTCTTTTGCAATACCTGCCGGAACACAGCGAGACTGAAGAAACGCCCGTGCAAAAAGTCATGCATAAACTTAAGTTTTGACCCACTTTGATTCAAGTCAGCTTCTATAGCTCAACGGATAGAGCGCAGCCCTCCGGAGGCTGAAATGCAGGTTCGATTCCTGCTAGGAGCACCATATAATATAAACTTCTGTTTATGTTTATAAAAAAGCTTACCGAATGTCCTGAATTTATAGCCGGGGATAAAACTATTTTAAGGGAAACCTTGCACCCGGCAAAAGCGGATTTATCCATTACTTACAGCTTAGCGCACGCGATCTTAAAGCCAAAAGGCAAATCCCAACCGCATAGTTTAAAAACATCTGAAGTTTATTATATTTTGCAAGGTTCGGGAAAGATGCATATTAACGATGAAGCCGCCTTGGTTGGGGCTGATGACACCGTTTATATCCCGCCTCATTCCATTCAATACATAGAAAATATCGGCAAGACAGACTTGAAATTTTTGTGTATTGTCGATCCCGCTTGGAAAATTGAAGACGAAGAAGTGCTATAAAAAATATCTATAAGCAAAAACATGCTTTTAGAATCTAAAATTGACGAATTCCCAAAAATCCACAAGCCGCATTTAGCGGCTTTAAAAAAACTCGGAATTTTTACGGCTAAAGACCTGCTTTTGTATTTTCCCTACCGCTATTTGGATTTTTCGCAAATTAGGCAGATTAAAAATTTAAAGCCGGGCGAAAACGTCAGCTTGAAAGTAAAAATCAAGCAAATTAAAAGCCGGTTTTCTTTCCGCGGCCGGATGTCTTTGGCCGAAGCCGTAGTCAGCGACGACACGGACTCTTTAAAAGTGGTTTGGTTTAATCAACCGTATTTGGCCAAAAGCCTAAGGAAGGGGGAAGAAATCTTTTTGGCCGGCCAGGCCGACTACTACAACTTTGGCCTGCAAATGGCCAACCCCATTTACGAAAAAGTTTCGGATTTCCCGATTCATACTTCCCGCCTAGTACCGCTGTATCATTTAAAACAAGGGCTTTACCTTAAGACTTTCCGGAATCTAATAGCCGCCGTATTGCCGCTGGCCGATGAAGTTATTGATGATTTGCCCGCGCAAATTACCAAAAACCAGGCGCTAATTAACATCTCCCAAACCATAAAGCAATCGCATTTCCCCGAAAACGCGGAAACGCTGGCCGGGGCAAAAAGACGCCTGGCGTTTGAAGAAATTTTTTACAACCAATTATTGGCGCAAAAACACAAACTTACGCTTTTGCAAAAACAAAGTTACCCCATTAAGTTTGACCAAAATTTAATAAAACAATTTGTGGACAGCCTGCCGTTTAAGCTTACCTTGGACCAAAAAAAAGCCGCCTGGGAAATTTTACAGGATTTGGAAAAGCCCCTGCCCATGAACCGCCTGCTTGAGGGCGACGTCGGCAGCGGCAAAACCGCGGTGGCGCTTATTGCCGCCCTGCAGGCGGTATCGCAGGGCTATCAGGTTGCATTTTTGGCGCCCACGGAAATTCTAGCCGGCCAGCATTACCAAACCGCGCAAAAATATCTTGTTGATTTTTTGCGCGGCCGCGCAAAAAATCAACAATCAATTATTTTATTAACCAACCACTATGCCAAAATTGACGGAGAAAATCAACAAAAAAACAAACTGGCGTTGCTTATAAAACAAGGTATGCCGGGGATGTACATAGGCACGCACGCCCTGCTACAAAAAGGAATTAAGTTTAAAAATTTGGCTTTGGTAATTATAGATGAACAACATCGGTTTGGGGTTGAGCAACGGGCGGAGTTGATGAAGAGCGATAAAAAAGTTCCGCATTTATTGTCATTAAGCGCAACACCCATCCCCCGCACCCTCCAGCTGGCAATATACGGCGAACTGGATATTTCGCAAATAAAAGCCAAACCCGTTGGCCGCAAGCCGATTGTTACTAAATTGGTGACTGATGAGAACAGAAACAAGGCCTATCAATTTATAAACGCGCAGATAAAATCCGGCCGACAAGTATTTGTAATTACCCCGCTAATTGAAGAGTCTGATAAATTAGGGGTAAAATCCGCAAAAACCGAGGTGGAAAATTTAAAAAAGATTTTTCCGCAATTTAATATCGGCCTTATGCACGGCAGGCTCAAGGGTGCGGAAAAGGAAAGCGTGATGAAAGATTTCCTGGAAAATAAACTGCAAATTTTGGTTTCCACATCCGTAGTGGAAGTCGGCGTGGACGTGCCAAATGCTTCGGTAATGTTAATTGAAGGCGCCCAAGCGTTTGGCCTGTCCCAACTGCACCAATTCCGCGGCCGCGTCGGCCGGGCCGAGCACCAAAGCTATTGCTTTTTGTTCACCGCCAACCAAAATCCGGAAACTAGCGATCGGCTTACGGCATTTACCAAAACCCAAGACGGCTTTGAGCTGGCCGAACTGGACTTAAAACAGCGCGGGTTCGGCGAGGTATACGGCTCCGAACAATCCGGCTGGAATTTTAAATACTTTGACCCCTCCTATACGTCTTTAATAGCTCCCGCCCGCCAAGAGGCTATAAACCTGCTAAAAGATGATTTAGATTTAAATAATTTCCCGCTTTTAAAAGCAAAAATTCACGACAAAACCGTACATTTTGAGTAAAGTTTAGCCCTCTTCCTCGCTCCTTTTCAAGAAGGGCGGGATTTTTGCTTGACAAATTTCATTTTTTACTACATAATTTTAATAATCTCAAGGGGGGCTCTAACCTGGGTACCGGGCTTGCCGAATGCTATTTTGGTAAGTCTAAACTGGATAGTATTCCAGACTAATTAAATCCTAGGAGAGACCACAATGACGAACGCACGGCGTTTTGCGGAAGGCCGCAAAACGCAAATAGTCGAACCGGAAGCGGTATCGGCGATCAACGTGAGGGTCGGGACAAGGGACACGAGTCCTATAATCAGTACGCCGCTCTCACGCGAACAAGTCGAACTGGAAGCGGCGATGTACAGGGAATTCCATCGACACGATGGGATTCCGCCTCAAGACCGCCCGCGGCTGTTGCGCGTCTGACCTGAAGATCTGCTAAATCAGAGGGCCCGATCTCCCATCGGGACGGGGAGCCTCCCAGCTCTTCGCTTCTCCTTTGATTTAGGGGATTTCCAGGGTTCGTCCTCAGCACGATGTTCATTGGGAGATGACATTTTCTGAGGAAGAAGAAGCCGGTGACGTAGAGTGTTGTTTTCTCGGAACGCGGAGAAGCGCGATCCTGGACACAGCAAACTCGTCACCGGCCTGATTTTTTTATCCAGCACTAATTTCCGTAAGCAAGTTTTAATAACTAAATTGTCTTCGTGATCTTCAACGTAAAACCAGTGATACCAAAGTTTGCTTCTAAAAATTAGTGCTGGATTTATAAGTTTCCAATTGCTTCCTGCAAAGTTTTTACTTGAACAATATCTATTTTGCTTTTTTTTGCATCTGTTCTGCTTTTCGGGCAGATTATTTTTTTAAACCCGAGCTTTTCCGCTTCCGTTATCCGCTTTTCCAGGTTCGGCACAAAACGGACTTCGCCGGAAAGGCCCAGCTCGCCTATTACAACCGTATTTTCTACAACTATATCTTTTAAGCTGGAAACCACGGCCAAAGCCACGGCCAAATCGGCCGCGGGCTCGTCTATTTTCAGGCCGCCGACCACGTTAATATAAATATCCTGGTTGGATAAATTCAAATTGGCGCGCTTGCCTAAAATCGCGGTAAGCAGCTGCAAACGGTTTGCGTCAAAACCGGCCGTGGTCCGTTTGGGATAGCCAAAATTGGTGAGCGATGTTAATGCCTGGATTTCCAAAAGCAACGCGCGGTTGCCTTCCACAATGGAGGTAACCACATTGCCCGAAGCTTTAATGCTTTCTTCGCCCAAAAACAATTGCGAAGGATTCTTAACTTCAATCAGTCCGGCTCCGGCCATTTCAAACACGCCGACTTCGTTGGTCGTGCCAAAGCGGTTTTTGACGCAGCGCAATATCCTAAAGCTGGCAAAGCGCTCCCCTTCCAAATACAAAACCGTGTCCACCATATGCTCCAAAGTTTTTGGCCCGGCTAAATAGCCTTCCTTGGTTACGTGGCCAATTACGATGAATGAGATATGGTTTTGCTTGGCCAGGCGCATTATCTGCTGGACCGCGTTGGTTACCTGCGAAACGCCGCCGGCCACGCCGGAGACCTGGTCGCTGTACATGGTCTGGATGGAATCTATAACCACCAGTTCCGGATCCATTGCCGCCACGCTGGCCAAAATAATTTCCAGCGAAGTTTCCGCCAGCACATTAAGCTGGTGATTCTTATTTATGCGGTGCGCGCGAAGTTTAAGCTGGTTGACCGATTCTTCGCCGGAAACATACAAAACTTCGGCGCTTAACCCCATAGCCAGCTGCAATGCCAGCGTGGATTTGCCGATGCCCGGATCCCCTCCTAAAAGCACCAAACTGCCGGGCACAATCCCACCGCCGGTAACCTGGTTAAACTCACTTATACCGGTTTTTATCCTGGGGCGCTGCTCTACGTCCACCAAAGCTAAATCCACCGCCTGTGCCGGTTTTGGCATTGCTCCGCCTCTGGCAGATGAAACTTGCCTTTGTTCTTCCAAAGTATTCCACTGCCCGCAATTTTGGCATTTCCCCTGCCAACGGGGCGTTTTGTATTGGCAGTTGCTGCAGACAAAAATTATTTGGGATTTAGGCATAAAACAAAAAAAATCCTAAATTCTAAAAACTAAATACTAAACAAATTCTAAACACCAAATCACAAAATTTTAAAATTTGGATTTTAATATTTATTTTTTGTTTAGATTTTAGATATTAGAATTTAGAATTTTACTGCTGGGTCAAATCCAGGTAGTACAATCCCCCGTCTTGCGCGTTCCTAAAAAACAGCTTGTCCGAAGTGGCGTTTAAAAACAAATCCCTGCCATCAATGGCACTGCCTGCGGAGGCATATTGCTTTTTGTCCAAAGTGGAAATATCCATCCGGTAAAAACTGTCCACAGTCAGGCTGTTTTCACCTATTATGCCCGATGTCGGGACCGCCGCGTAAATTACGTTGCTGTCTTTATCCCAAGCCGTTTTATCCACGGTCGTAAACAGACCTAGATTTTTTATCTCTCCGGAAGTCAAATTATACACCCAAAGCTGATAATTCTGGGTAACGGGATCCTTTTTGCCAAATAAAAACTTTTGGCCATCCGGGCTCCACAGCACGCCAAAGTTTTGGCCGTTCTTTACCAAACCTTTCCACAGTTTGCCATCCGCGGTCACGGAATTAATAAAATTGTTGGCCGAGGCGTTTTGGGTTTCAAAATACAATACCTGAGTACCGTCCGGCGAGACGTAAAGCTGGTCGTCGGTCTCCCACATAGCGCCCAAGGTTTGATGATTGCTGGTATCCGGATTTCCCAAGCTTAAAGAAGCTTTGTTATCTTGCAGCCAAACATAAATGATTTTATCGCCCGTCGGCATCCAGTCCACAGACTCTACCTGCGCCGGCAAATCGGTATAAAGCCCGGTGTTACTGTTAAAATAACTCCAGGTATTTTTACCGCTTAAGTCGGTAAGCTGGGCAATAAAATCGTTGCCTTTAGCCGGCCACAAAATTTTAGTGATACCCGGCTTGAGCGGAATGTCCAGCTGTTTTTTGGAGGTCAAGCTGAGCTGGCCGTTGTTGTTTTGCAAAGTAACCTGGTAAAGGTTGCCCTGATGGTCAAAATAGCTTATGCCCGTTCCATTAAAAAACAAGGCCGGCGAAACGACCTGATCCGAGGTCAGCTGGACAATATTGGAAGAATTATTTTGTAAAGGCGGGGTGCTGGAAGCGGTATTTTGGGTTACACTCGGGGTTGTAGAAGCTGTATTGTTAACAACTGTTGTTGACGGAGCCGGTGTTTTACTGCCTGCGTATTTAGAATAAATCAAAAACCCCAAAGTGCCGACAATAAGAATGAATATCGCACCTAAAATGGCAATGGCTTTTTTGTTCATGGTTTTGTTTCTAACTTTAGCTTTGTTAACAAAATCATTATATCATAATTTAGTCAATATACAAAATCCGGCTTATTCTTTGGCGTCATTCTGAGGCTGAAGTAGCTAACGAAAGCCGAAGAATCTCATCTTTTAAAATTTTAAGTTCCTTCGGTCGGATTCCCTCCCTCAGGATGACGCCAAAATTGCCTACGACGACGGGCCTTTTGGGGTAACCGGGCCGCCGGAGTTTTGAGGGTTACTTGGGGTAGAAGCGGACGGGGTATTAGGTGTAGTATTACTGCCGGAACCGGTTATGTTGGAAACATCAAAATATTTACAGTCGTCGCCAATGAACGCGCCGATTACCGTAAGACGATAACTATTACCCACCGATGTTTTTATTGGCGTCGGCCAATTACAGCCCGCGACCATTATTAAAGCTAAAATCAGCACAATCAAAACCGGCGGGATAATATTGGCCGCAATAGTAGCAATCTTTTGCCATCCCTTTAGCGGAAATAGTTTGGGGTCTTTTCTGTGGCCAAAAATCCAGTAGGCATCCATAACTATTGCTCCCAGCATAAAATCCAGGCCGGTAAAAAATGTCGCGCAAGCGGAAGCAAAACCGTAATACCAAACTTTGCTGGTTGCTTGGCCACCAACCTTGCCCAATATCTCCTTTCCGGCTTTACTGCGCGCCAGCGCTCCCAAAGCCGCACCGGCTAAGGCACCCTCCGGGCCCAATTCTGCCCCTGCTTCAGCTCCTTCGGCGGCTCCGGCGGCGGCTTCTTCGGGCAAAGCATTGGCGGCCGCTTGTTCGGCCGCCGGCGCAAGACCCCCTGGCGCACCGCCTTTAACTCCTTCGGGCGGAAGGCCTCCTGGTATTCCCTCACCTGCTTCTGGAGCTTGCGGGCCTTGCAAAGGCTCACCCATACCCGGTTGTTTTAGCCCGTTTGCGGAATCAAAAGGCCTACCCGGCTGGCCTTCAGGTTGGCCTTCCGGCTGTGTAGATTCCGCCTGCGGGCTTGGCGGCAAAGGATTCGGCGGCCCCAACTCTCCTTCAGGCTCGCCCGGTTCGGGCTGTTTAGAAGGCTGGCCGGATGGCTGTTGCTCCTCGGCCGGTTTGCCTTGTTGTTCAGATGGCGGTTCTTCTGCCTTAGGTCCTAATTTATTTCCCAAATTAGCGTC
This sequence comes from Candidatus Doudnaibacteriota bacterium, assembly GCA_963768175.1. Lineage (GTDB taxonomy): Bacteria > Patescibacteriota > Doudnabacteria > UBA920 > UBA920 > PALSA-1336. The sequence goes on from CAVYGQ010000001.1 coordinate 445,916, forward strand.
ATTGCGTTTCATCTTTTCCATGCCGACTGGCATGCCCGCCGGCGGCTTTGGCTCTGGTTCCTTACCCGGAGCCCCTTCCTCTTCTGGAGCTTTTTGTTCGCCTGGCGCCGCTTCTTCCCCTGGCGGTTGCTCTGCTGGGGGCTTTTCGGCTTCTTCTGTAGGAATATTACCTGTCGGAGAAGCCACAGGCTTTTGTTCCGCGACAGCCGGTGAAATACCACCAATATTTGGTTGCGGCTGGACTGGGGCTGGTTGTGTTGGGGCAGATTCAGGCTGCCCTTGATTTAACTTTGGCTCTGGAGCCCCGGCTTGACTCACACTAGATGCCGGTTGTGCTGTGGAGCCGGTTGAAGATGTGGCAGGAGATGCGGCCGGAGCCATAGCAGGTGTTTGGGTTTGCGCCGCTCCCCCGCTTGCGGAAGCCTGGCCGGCCTGAACTTCTGTTTTTACTTCTGTTCTTGCTTCCAAATTTCCTTTTGCGGAGCCCTCAACTTCAACAGCTCCTTTAACACCCGCCCCTTGGGTTCCGGTCGCGGACATTTGCTCCGTTACAACTCCCCCAACATTAGTCTGGCCTGATGAAATAATCCTACCGCTAATACCAGCCGTTCCGGGACTACCTCCTCCAATAATGCCACCGCCCCCTTGAACGGTTGACGATAAGGACGATTGGCCTGAAATTGCCGTAGAAACTCCAGTGGGTAGAGGTGTCCCCTCTGCAGCAGAGGGGACACCTCTACTGGACCCGCCAACAGATCCGGATATTTCAACGGTTCCGCCGGTACTAATTGTCCTGGTTGTTTCCGCAGTTCCCCTCTGCGACACCTCGGTTGTTGATTCAGCCGTTCCCGATTCCCTAATGGTTTGCCCGCCAGTGGAAATTTCGGATGTGGAAGTTGCCGCGCCGCCTCCCGTTTCCTCAACTTCCTGCTGGATTTCCTCACTATAACCTCCACCCTCATCAACTGTTCCTCCGGATGAAACTTCTTTTATATTAGTTGTGCTAGCCGTACCCGACTGGCTTACGGTTTTAGCTCCCACCGAGGAAACGCCGGTTGTTGATTTAAGCGCTCCTAAAGCAGCCCCGGCAATCCCGCCCAAAACATCCCCCATGGCCCCCAGCATCAACTCCGTCGGTCCTGGTGTTACCGCTTTACCCTCACTGCTTTGTCCCGATGCCTGTTCCGCCGCCTTTCGCTTTTTGGCTTGTTCTTCGGTTTCCTTCCCAAAAACCAAATAATGGGAGATTGTGCCGGAAAATTGGGGTTGGCTTTTACTGATAAGCCTGACAAAAACTGCGTTATTGTCGCCAATTGCTCCGGCAAGATCTTGAGGAATTATAAAACTTAAATATCCGGATTTCCCCAACCCAACCGAATGAGGATAAAAATGAAAAATTTTATTTTCATGGCCCGCCCACAGCAAAAAAATCTCCTTATAAAGTTCAAGATCGCTGACATCAACCAATATTTCCGATCCGGCGTAGCATCTTGCTCCCTTTACGTTTTTTGGGCCACTACCTACGGCAATGCTTTTTATGGGAATGGTGCCGGAAATTTTGGTAACTCCCGGAATAATCGGCCGGTTGGGATTACCCGAAACGGCGGATCTTTTTGATTGCGATCCGTTGCCGACGCTTTTGCCATCCACTTCATTTGGGTTTTGTGTTGGCGTAGGGGTTGCCATAAAAATTAAAAACTTAACATTAAGGCGTCATCCTGAGCGGAGCGAAAGATCTCAAACCTAAATAAGAGATTCCTCGTTCATGCTACTTCCTCGGAATGACGCCAGGGATTTTGTTATTTAAACGGTAAGCGAGGGCTGTCCTTTGCTTAGGCATTTCCAAGAAAAGGACAGCCCTCTTCCGCGCGATTATTGTTATAGGGATTGTTACTTGTTAGCCAAACTTTCCTGGCTCTCCTGGATTTCCAAAAGCTGCTTGGGGTCGGTGGTAATAATCTGGTCTTCCACGTAGGACGCGTAAATTTTAATGGCCGCGTGTTTTAACCCCGCGAAAAATATCCCCTCGCCAACTTCGCTTTCAAGTAGCAGATATTTTTCGCCTTCGGTTAAAAAGAAAGTCTCGGCAACTACGTTTATGGCCGCCGGGCTCTGCTTAAGCAGCATCTGGATGGAAGAGTTGGTAACTATCGGTTTGCCGTAAGGACTGGCCAGAAAATCGGCCACGTCCTGCGTAATGGTGGTCAAACCAAGATAATATTTGCGGGCGCGCTTGGCAATGCCGAACAGGAACCTCGCGCTGTCTTCGTGCTGCATCAAAATCCAGGCTTCGTCCACCGCCAAGATGCGCTTTTTAAGCTCTGAGCGCACCATATTCCAAATATAATTTAAAATAATATACATAGCTATAGGCCTTAACTCCTCTTCCAAATCGCGAATACTAAACACCACCAGCTGGTTGTTCAACACTACATTAGTCTGCTGGTTTAAAAGCCCGCCAAAAGTGCCTTCGGTAAATTTTGTCAGGCGCTGGCCTAAACTTTCCGCTCCGACCATATTGTTTAAAATTTCCACCAAATCGTTCATAGTCGGATATTCCAGGCCGCGGAAATCCGCCAAATCCGGCGTGACATCTTTTTTGGCGTAAGTCTGCCAAATCGCCTTATCCATCAGCGCTTCTTCCGTGGGGTTTAGCTTGCCTATCATCAAACTAAACAACCCCAAAAGGTTAATAACCGCGGTGCGCAAAACGTCGGCGTTGCTTTCACCTTCAATAGCCACAGGGAGGTCAAACGGGTTTATCCGCGAAGCCGAATTCAGCGATACGCTTAAATAAGTACCACCCACGGCCGCAGCCAAGTGCTGGTATTCGTTTTCCGGATCGACGATAATGACTTCGGTGCCGATCATCAAGCTGCGCAGCACTTCCAATTTTACGGCATACGATTTTCCGGCACCGGATTTGGCAAACACCACGGAGTTGGCGTTTTCCATGGCAAAACGGTCAAACAAAATCAGGCTGTTGTTGTGGCGGTTAATGCCGTATAAAATGCCGTCGTTACTGGTTAAATCCGACGACACGAAAGGAAAACAAGAAGACAAGGGGCTGGTATTCATATTGTTGGCTACATCCAGTTCGTCCAGCCCGAGTGGCAAAGTGGAATTCAGCCCGTTTTGGGTTTGCATCAACGCGCGCTTGGTCACGATCAATTTGGAACCGAGCGAGCTCTCCAGGGTGCTGGAAAATTTATCCAGCTCCTTTAAGTCAGTGGCATAAATTGTAAAATACAAAGCAAAACGAAAATACTTTTCGGTACCCTGCATCAGGTTGTCCCGCAAACCTTCCACGTCTTTGTAGGCGGTCTCCAGCATCGGATCGCGCACCATGCCTTTTTCCTGGTTAATGGCCATCTGGCTACCGAGCTCCCCGACCTTGCTTTTAAGTTTTTTTAAAATGTCCGCCGAATCTATAGGGTAAATAAACATGGACAAATCCAGCGCGCCTTCGGCCTGGATAATAAAAGACAGCCAGTTGCTGGAGAGGAACCTTGGATAAGCCAGCACAAAAAAACTCCTGCCGAATTTGCCGTTAAGCTCAAAATGGGAGCTGTCAAATTTCAACGAAGCTGGGGCTATTAAATCTTTTAGCGTAGTTAAACCTTCGCGGTAGGTTCTGTCCAAATCCCCAAGACTTGAGCTCAAACTACGTTCGGTTTCGGCTTCTTTCAGGCTTTGTTTTCTTGCTTCCAGCTCTTGGGGAGTGATTTTTGAAAAAATGCTCATAAGTTTTCCGATTCGGATTTACGGATTGTATCCGGATCAACGGATACCTGCGGATACTTTTTAGTAAGTTTTAAAATTATTTTTGGTTTAAATTATACCAGTTTCTTTTCATAAAACGACCTGCTTTTCTGCTTGCCTCTTATATAAGTACCCGTGGTTATCTGTAAATCCGGATTGTCCCATCCGTATATCCGGATCGGGTTTATTCGGAAATTTTAATGTCTTTCATCTGTGCCGGATCAATTAACGGGGCAGCGTCAAAATTATAGGAATTGTAATACAACTGGATAATCTCCTCGGTCTTTAGCCTGACACCCCTCACGCCAATGCCGGAAAGGTTAGAAAGTATCGCCATAACCCTTGTGTCCAATTTTTCTTTGGCTTTCTCAAAATTCTCTATTTTTTTGGCAATCTGTTTGGATTTTCCGCCGCCAAAAATGCGGGAAAAAAATCCTGCGGCGGGGGGAAAAATGCTCTCTCCCAAAGGAATTATGATATAAAAATTTTTATTCATAATGCTGGCGTTCTCAATAAGCCGGGCTATAAATTCCGTGTACTCAACGGTCTGAACCCTCAAAAGCTCGTTGGTTTGCTTTTCGGCCAATCCCTTGAGCTTTTCCAGGTAACCGCCAATTTCCATTTTGCGGCTTTGCATAAGAATTTGGACTGAGAAATCCAAGCTGTTTAAAAACCGCTGAAAATTAAAAATAATGGAATCCTGTTCGTCCTGGCTCTTTAAGTCAAAATTGGTGCTGGACACGGACAAAATCGCCCTAAGTGTCCCGTCGTCCGCCACCACGGTGTCGTTTTTTATTTCACTAAGCCGTAAAAAACTTTGGGTGGTTTTTCCCAGCGGCTTTTTCTTGTTTTGCATTTCAAGCTTCATAGTAATCGCAAATATACAAATAAGAGTGGCGTCATCCTGAGCCCCGAGTGCAGCCAAGGGGCGAAGGATCTCAAAATTCAGATGATAAGTCTTTCCATTCCGGGTTTATACTATTAATTAAGTTAATTTTCTTTTGCCTTGTCCAACCCTTTATTCTTTTCTCTTCCGCGATGGCTTCTAGTGCGGTTCCAAATTCTTTATAATAAACAAGTTTTGTTACATTATACTTTTTCGTAAAACCCTCTACTAACTTATTCTTATGCTGATAATTCCTGTTTACGATACTATTGGTTATACCTGTATAAAGAACCGTATGAACTTTATTTGTCATTATGTAAACATAAAACGATTTCATAGTTTGAGATGCTTCACTTCGTTCAGCATGACGCCGTGAAATAGAATCACTTTACTCGATTTTTACTGTTATCCATTTTGTATTTTAATTTATTTTTGTATTTTCGCGATTACTATCTCATTTTCCCCGCAATATCCTGTTCCTCCGAAACAGTTTTTCTTAACAACTCCTGGACTTCTTTTAGATGCGCCTGAGGGTCTTGGGGGACCGTAGCTTCAGCCTTAACGGGAGAAGAAAGCTGGGCGTCGGACATTTTACCGTTTGGCATCAGGGCGCGCGTTTCTTTATGGAAAATCAAAATCTTCGGGCTGGTAAAAAACTTTATAAAATTACCAATGCTGTTGTATACCGGCCGTCCGTTAATTTGGACAAAGGCCATGCCTAGAGCCGGCAAGCCAAAAAGCACAAACAGGAAAACCGCGACTAAAATGCTCTTGGTGGCGGAAAAGCCCAAAAAAATAACAATGCCGGCGGCAAAAATTATGCCAAACTGTTTTATTGTCAAAGGCCCAATAATTTTATCTTCCACCTCGGTAAATTGTGGAACTGGAAATTGCATAATCTCACTTTAATTATAACACAGACTATCCTTTATCTTTGATCAATAAATCGCTCGCTGCACCCGGCGTCATTCTGAGGCCTGAATAAATCTGCCTTTCGACTTTGCTCAAGGCACCCTGAGCGAAGCCGAATGGGTGAAGGCCGAAGAATCTCTTTGCCCTAGATTTTTAGATCCTTCGGTCGGATGCACTCCCTCAGGATGACGCCAATAGAGAATGCTACGTTTAATAATACCCCATCACAATCTCTAAATTTAAAGCCATACTTGTCTGCCATGGGTAAAAGATTAAGAATAAAAGATGAAGGATGAAGGATGAAGGATGAAGGATGAAGGATGATATCAACTTGTCTGTATTTTCGCCAACAAATCAGTAAACTTCTCAAACTCCTCTTTGGTCAAATAATCCCCTGTACCCTCGACATCTAAACTTTCAAAGTCGGGTTGCCCCGAGAGTAATTTTAAACCCGTGTTAATATAATTTTTATAAGTCTGGCTTTTTTCCAAATTAAAAATTACTTCAAAATACCCGTACTTGGCGACTAACGACTTAATCTTTTTTGCCAAGGCGTCCAAAGGCCAAGCCTGTAACATCCGGTTTTCAAACACAGCCAGATCCTGCAAGCCGTTTATTGCCTGTCCATTTGACGCAACCGGCTTTGAAACCGGCGGCTCGTAGGTAGGCTGTTTTTCCAGTGGAAAATCTTGTCCGGGCAATTTTGAAAGGGAACTTGCAAAACTGGGCTTTTGCTGAAATGTTGACGGCTTTGCGGCTAACGGGGCAAGCGGCACAGCGGATACGGAGGGAAAAACGGTTTTTGGCTTTGGCGACACCGCTGGCGGAACTTTTAATACGGGAGAGGCGGGCTTAACGGTCTGGGGGCTGACAAACGGCTTTTCCCTGATTGGAAAAAAAGGTTTTAGAGCCGCAGCCTGCCCTTTTTGATCTTGCCTGATAAATGGTTTTTGTTCTATGATCTGTGATTTGTGATCTATGTTCTGTAATTTATGCCCCTCCTCTAACTCTAACTCCGGATGCCCGGGAGGCAGCTCTTTTTCCTGAAAAATTGATTTTAAATTAGATGCAAAAATTGACGGCTTCTTTTGGGCAAGCGGCTGCTGGATCTGCGAAGTGGTCTTGGGAGCCTCATATTTTATAGCGGGAATTTGACCGAATTTCCCTAAGTCTGGCAAATTCATTATGTGGCTCAACTTCGGCATTTAAGTCTTCTGCTCCATTCCCCTCCTTTCTAAGGAGGGGCTAGGGGAGGTTATTGTCTTAATTGCTGATTGCTTATTACTTACTGCTGACTGCTGACTGCTTGCCAGTATCTTTTCCAGCTCTCCCAATTGTTTATCGCTCATTGAATCCAAAAGCGCCAGCCATTCCGTCCGCTCCGAGACCGACAAAATTGCCGAAGACCTAACCAACCCTTTAATTTTTTCTATTTCCGCGATATTCATCTTATATAAAAGCTAAATTCCTATTTGACAAAAATATTAATATAATATATTTAGTTTTACAGAACCACTCCCGCAAGAAGGCGGGTTTTTTTATCTGGATAGGCTTTTGCTTTAAGTTTCTCCATAATTCCTAACTCCTAACTCCTAACTCCTAACTCCTAACTCCTAACTCCTAACTCCTAACTCCTAACTCCTAACTCCTAACTCCTAACTTTTAATTCCGTCCTGCGTCTTCTTCCTAAGTTCCTCCAACTTCCGGTCAATTTCCTGCTGCTTAGATTGTATATTCTGCGGCGCCGGCTTTTTCTCAAGCAAAGGATTTAAAACAAAAGACGAAGGATTTTTACCCTCTACATTTTCATTTGAAATTGCCTGCCCGCCAACCGCTGGAGCCGAAGGCGACTGCGGGCGGGGAAATTTGTTATTTGGAATTTTCTCTACCCCCTCTCCCATCTTAAGCCCCGCTGTTGTTTCCTCACTCCGATCCCTGTTCTTCAAAATATTTTGGATGTTCACCCTGCTGGGCATCACGCCGATACCCGTCCTATCTGTCCAATCAGTCTTATCCATCCTATTTTCTTCAGCAAACACCGGCTTCTGCAACCCCGCACCCATTCCCCTCCTTTCTAAGGAGGGGCTAGGGGAGGTTATTGGGTTGTTGAAAATTCCTTCCGACCTTCCGATTTCCGATTTCCGACCTTCTGATATTCCGACATCCGACATTCCGACCTTCCGATTCTCCGATGCGTTCTTTGGCACCGGCACTGCGGGCGGCTGCTGATTGGTGATAGGTCGTGGAAGCTCATTTGATGACAATTGAAATTTCTGGGATTGCATATAAGGCAAACCCCCCGTAGTTTTCGTCTGTTCGCCTGGCTCTTCTGGAATAACTGCGGGCCCCGGCGGCGGAAATAGCAGCCAATCGTAAATTTCCAAAATTTGTTTAAGCACTTCCTTGTCGGTGTTATTAAGTTGGCTAGCTTGCCTATTATTATTGAAAAAATTAATCTGGTTAAACTTGTCCCTATTTACGGTTAAAGGCTGATTTGTATTGTAACTTTTTAACCAATTTTGAATAGTTGGCTGAACTGCGCCGACATCTAAACTCAAAGGTTTGTCACCCAACTTTTCTTGATTATTTTCTAAAGAATAAATCCAGCCGCGGCGAGTTTCCTTGTCCGGTCCAACGCGAAATTCATATATCCCTAATATTTTCTTTAGGCATTCGGAAACATTTACGCCCAATTTTATGGAATCGACTAAATTCTCAGACAAAATATTTTTACTCTGTTTAAGGGACATGGCCGGCATGGCCTTCCAAGAAAGCACCCACAAAACCGCCATTAATTGGTTATAAATTATTGGGTTAGCTTCCACTTGCCCCTGATTATCCTTTACCAACTTGTCCAATTGATCATAAAATTCCATTGCGCGCCCAGGCTCCAAATCAAACTCCGCGTCTTGAGCTAACTCAGACAATTTATCTAAAACACGCTGGTCAGCCAAAGCTTCAGCGTCAAGCAAAAATAAATTTTTTATATTCAATATGTCGGCGATACTAGCCATAGTTGTTTTTTAATTTAAATTGGCATCATATGGTCAATAAACAATTTTTCAGCTGCTGCTCTTTGTACCGGGGTCAAAGTTGATAATTTATTACCAGTTGGCAGGCGACCTGCCACCGCTGCTATCTTACCAGTTACCTGGGCGGCAAAATCTGCCCTAGTCACTGCACGGCCTGCGATTGTAGCCGCATCAAAGGCGTTGCCTGCCAACGGTTGTAATTCTTTTCTTAATTCGGATATTTCTACAGGCGTTAACTTATAATCTTCATCTAGTCTACTAATTACGGTCATGGGGTTATATTTTTCCGAGTATTCGTCCCTAACTTTTTTGTATATTTCGTCCTTGATTGCGGTAACGTGTGTTACTGGCGCACGGGCAGTTGTAAAAGCAGAACGTATGTTTGCTTCTATTGTTGCCGGAGAACTTGCCCCTCTATAAACAGCATCAATCGCATTATCTATAACCTTACCTCCTCTTAAAGCGTCAGTTTCTTCCTTCTTTAATCCCAAAGTTTTGCTATCAATCACTTCAGTTGATACGGTCTTAATGACCGGGGTTACTGTTACTGTAGAGTCACCCAAATGAGCAACGGGGGTTGTTTTGCCGGCGGCATCCAGCTTTACCACCCTAATTCCTTTCACCTCAATAGGTTGCATATTGGTTAACTGCGCATACATGCTACGTACCAAATCCGGATTTTCTTCATACAAACTCTGGATACGCTTAACGTCAAGATCGTCTTTGACAATAACCGCTCCAGTGTTTTTATCTATATCATCACTTAAAATCCACTCCTTAGTTCTTCCTTGTGAGAAACTCGCCTGCTGCAAAGTAGCGCCGTCAAACATAGACAAAACACCCCGTTGATATTCATCAAGCTCCCCACTGGTTCTTCCATACATTTGATCCTTAATTTCATTTACAGCGTCAATATTTCCACCTGCGTCCAGTTTCGCGCGGAGAGTCACCATATTATGTGGGGCAATTTGCGAGCGGGCACGCCCGCTGACTTTTTTCAGCTCGCCCACCGCATAATTAGTTTGCCAAGTATTTTTTAGCTTACCTCCCTTAATAGTTCTGCCTCCTACTCCTTTGGCATCGCCAACCAACTCCATCCCCCGCTTAAACCTTTTTGAATCATTGTCATAATACGCATGCCCCAGATACTCATAGTGCCCTGTGGACTTGCCAAGTTCTTCAAGATCTTCAGCCATCAAGCGCTGGGCTTGTTCATCGTCGCCCAAATAACCGTACAAAAACCGGTTTAAAACTTCTGCGCTATAAAAAGTGCCATCGTCATCAGCATACTGGTCTGCAAAATGCTTTTTCCTAAGTAGGTCGTCCATATATCCTTGTTTGGCAGCTGCCAAGACAATAGCGCGGCGCCTTCTCTTGCCTTCTTCTCCGCCTAACTTTTCGGCATCTGCGGCCGCATCCATTAAACTTTCTTTACGCATGGTAGAATAGTCCTGAACCAAAGCATTTTCGTCTTTTCTTTCCGCAAATTGCCTATAAGGAATTTTTAACTTGCCCCTGGTTAAAAACCGTTCTGACATTTCACGCCCGCCTGCCGTAGCCGTGCCTTCTGCTTGATGCTTTAATTCCTCTGCGCGCTGTTGCCAGCCCTTAAAAAAAGCATCTGGGTTAGAAAGCAAAAATCCGGTTTTTTTCAAAAAGCCCGGTTTATGCTCGCCTTCCTGCTCTAAAAGCGAAGAACCAATTTCCTGTCTCTTTCTGTTTACCCAGCCAACTCCTCTTCCAGCCAAAAACGCTGCACCCTGAAACGGAGCAAAGATTCCCTTTCTGGCTATGTCGGTTATCCCTTGGGCACCGTAGACGCCGGCCAAGGTGGCTACTTTTAAGGAGGCGATTAAAAAAACCAACAATAAAATATTACTTCCCAAGGTCACAATCAGGCTGGACAAACCGTTTTGTCCATTAAAAATGCTGGCGTTATTGGCCGCAATCTGCAATTGAGAATTGACAGTTGCATTGGTTGCCATTAAAGCTGCCATGTTCAGGAAAAAGGCCATTATTGGTGTAAAAAAGGCGTATTTTAAAAACTCCTTCCACCATTTCTCCCTATACTGGGCCGTACTGGGCAAAACCCCAACGGCATAAGCCACGGGAGAAATCATTAGCAAAAGCCATAACATTACAATCCGGATTACCAAAAACGCCGCAATAGCGCCAAACACGGCAAGCGAGCCCAAGCTCATAGCCACCCAAAATACAGACGCAACTAATCCTCCAATACTACTATTTACCGCCGATGCGTTAGCGTTCTGCTGCCCTTGGAGGTAGTTCATTAATGTACTATTATTTGTAGTCATTAATTTATAAGCCAACCCGTTTACTGACGCAGCGTCGGCAGGCAAAAACTGCGCCTGCACGGTGTCCGCCACGGCTAAAATAGACTGGCCAATGACCAAACTAAAGTTAATCAGCAAAGCCGCGATAATTAGTTGCACCAATAAATGCCGCGCTTTATAACTTTCCACGCGGAACAACGTGGCCATGGCAATAATAATCAATGCCACTATAAAAAATATATCGCACAGATTCCGAATGGTTTCCCAACCCGAATAAATAACCGCGACAAAAGTATCCTGATAAGCGTGAATACCAAGCACAGCAACAATCACTGGTGAAACAAGCAGGAAAAAAATTCCGTAAATAAGCTGCTGAATTGAAGCTAAGACAAAAGCGACTATCTCGTTTAATAATTGCATCAGCTTGTCGGTTACCCCCGGACCTGCATTGAGATTGTTTCCGGAACCTACGGCGCTGCCATATCCGGGAACGCATCCAGAAGGTATATTGGCTCCGGTGGTCGGATCGGTACCGGTGCAAGCAAGAGGCGGGCCTGTAACTTTATTGGCGTTTGCCTGGGTGTCATAAAGCTGGACATAAAAACTATTACCACCTTTGAAATAAGTATTATAGGCGTGCGCGCCGGTAAGGGAATTGAAGTCTGTTGATAAATTTTGAAAATCAATTTCGGGGTAAGCATAAGCCTGGTTCGTTCCGCTATTTGGATCGGTCCCGTTATTAAGTTGGGTTATGCCTAAATCGGTAAAATTGGTCTTATCAATAGTAAATGTGTAATCAAAAACAGGCTGCCCGGCTTGAAAGGTTGGGCCGCTAATTTTATTATTACTCTGAGTCGCATCAAAGTAGTTGTTTGGGTTACTGCACACATTGGAAATTAAACCAGTGCCTATGGGCCCCAATGACTGATTTCCACAAATTTGGGAAGTATTACTAGGCGTTAACACTGCTCCAAAACCTAACAGCTTTCCTGTATCCGGTGTTCCGCCTGGAGGTGTTGTGGTGCCGATATTAGTACTGTTAAAAGTCAGTGTCGGGGGACTTACAAGGGTAACTATAACCTCTATCGTAGAACTTCCATCCTGTTGGCCAAGACGAACGAAATTTGTAGTCTGGCCATTAATCTTTATGTCTGTTTTTAAAACTATGTCATTAAAATTACAAGTTTGTGCATTACCTTGGCTGGTGCCGCAGGTGCTATCAGCGGAAACGGTTATGGGAGTAAGTATCAACAAAACAAAAACCGCTAAAATAAAAGAAAACCACGGCCAGAGGCATTTGGCGGCAGTTTTGGTTGGGTTGGATTTATTTAAAACTTTTGGTTTCAAATGCAAGGGTTTAAAAGTTTACCCCGTTGCATTTTCCTTTCATCAAAATGTCCCTAATTTAACAATAACTGGATATATTAAAGGAAAATCTTGATTATTATTGAGACTAAATGCTACCGGGGCTTAATAAACTGGGCTTTTATATTGCGTATTTTCACTAAAATTATACCACAAACCCCTAAAACCGCAAAATTTTTGGCTTTGTGGATATTTCCCGGATTTCCGGCTGATTTGATTGCAAAATTCTGTCCGCTTTCGCCGGAACACCAATTTGGTTCTGCCGGAACAATCAATCTAAAACCCGTCAATCAAATTATGCTGACATAAAAACCCCATGTTAGCATAAAATGCGGCCGCATTTTTTACTAACAAATTATCAACTAAGACAACCCAAATTTCTTTTTTAAGTCCTTGTCGTTATCCATCTCTTCTACTTTTATTATCCTTATATAGCCGTCCAGTCCCGTTTCCAATAAATATTTTAAGGCTTCCCGATTTAAAGGATAAGGGTTAATATACACGCTGGCCTGTAATTTGCGGAAGTTGTTCCTTTTAAGCAAATCTCTTAGCTGATTTCTTTGCTGCTTGGCAGATTCCGGAATGTCAAATACCACCATTCTCCATTTACCGTCCCATTTACCGGCAACGGGCATTTTGGCTTTCGCCAATAAAATTTCCAGCTCTCCTTTTTTTGTGAGTTGTAAAAATCTCTTGCCATTCTTGCTTACAAATTTTATGGAACCGCGCTTTTTTAAGTTATAAGCAGCGCTCCTGTAAGAGTTATAACTTCTCCCGAATAAAAATTTACTTCTCAGAGCGTAAGGCGAGAACGCCATCATGGTTCCAACCGTAGCGTCAAGGGCGAACAAAATAGCATTGATGATTGTCGATTCCTTTTTTGGCATTTTTATTTCTTACTTGTTAATTGATCTAATGTTAGTATAAACTGCGGCCGCATTTTATGTCAACACCCACTTTTTACTTCTGTTTTGGCCCGATAACAAAACCGCCATATTTTTTAGGCGGCTTTGTTAGACTTTTATTTTAATTATTTTATTATCAGCGAAGATTAAGTTGGGTTGCGGGACCGCGGGTTTGGATAACGGGCTTAGCGGTAAACACCCCGGCCACGGCCGGAGCTACAGAAGGCGAATTAAATCCCATCGTGCCTTCAATAACGTTTACTGTTCCTAAAACAACTGTGGAAACTAGATTTTCATTAGAGTCGTATATTTGGGCAGCTAAAGTATTAGACCCGACGGTAAAATTACTATCTATGGTGATAGTGTAGCCGCTCATCTGGTCGGCGGCTACGTCCTGGTAATTTTGCCCATTAACGACAAACGTTACGGTTCCGTCCGTAGGAAGGTTGGATGACGAAATGGGAATCTGGTCTCCCATACTATACTGGCTCTTTAGGCCTCCACTAACTGATATTTGGGGCGTAAGGGTGCTTGTGGCAATGTTATTACCGGAACCCTGCGCGATAAAACCAACCGTGGCATTAACGGCTTTATTTTCATTAATCAATGCGGTTTTGGCTCCGGCGCTGGCGCCGCCCAAAACCATACTCGTGCCGATTTGGGAAACTATGCCGGAAATGATATTCACAAAAGCCGGCAGGTTGCTACTATTGTATTGGGTTAAATCGCCCCCAACGGCTTTAAACATTGCGTCAATGCCCTGATTAACCAAAACCGCAGGTGAAGATATTGCTTCACACAAAACTATTGCCGGGTTGGTGTCTGTGCTGCCGGAGCTAGAGGTTAAAGCTTGCGGGGCATTGGTCCACGCCAGTGTAGCCGCATCTACGTCAGCTTGGGCCTTAGCGAGATCGGCAGCCGGGACATTCTTCCCTGCTTGCACGGCAGCCGTAAGGTTGTCCAGTACATTTTGGCGGTCCAGCATTTTGGCTTCCAAAGCTTGCGCTTGGGCGTCAATTTGTTTTTGCTGGGTCAAGGCCCCGGCGCAATTTACCGGCGCCTTATAACCGCTGCCCTGGCTAATCTGCTGTTGGGTAGTGGCCAAAGAAGCGGCGCGCGACTGGTTCACGCCGCCAACATAAGCTGTTTGCAAATAATACGGGTTGGCGCTGGGACTACCCATGGCCGCCATCTGTCCGTAAAAATTCGGGCTGGCCGGATTAATGGCCGACGGGTTAAAGCCCAAAGCCGCATTGGCGGCCACAAATATTCCGGGCTGGATTTGCGTGCGGAATAAAGGATTGCTTAAAATCGCGCGCGCCATTAGCTGGTCCTGCGCGTTAGGAAAATTCTCGCGGATAAACTGGTTATCATACATCAAGGTGGCCGCGGAATCTATATACTGCTTTAAGTTGGTAATTTTATAGTTTTGGACCAAATGAGTAACCAAAGCATCGGCAATGGCTTTACTGGTTTGCAGCAAAATGCTAATCAGTAAAGTTTTCCAAAATCCTTGGTTGGCGTTATCTATCTGGGCCACCAAGTCGCCCTGCTTTTTTGTGTAAGTCGCGATGCTAGATTTAATCTGGGCTTCGTCTTGCTCCTTCATATTGCTGACATAAAGGCTGGTTGCCGCGAGTTTGGCAGCGGCAAGAGTTGTTAATTGCAAGTTGGCACAAATCAAAAAAATGCTATAAGCATCATTCAAAACTTCCATAGCTGCCAACCCCGTACTATTCCCCGTTGGGCTTAAGACAGCTAAAGTAGAGTTTGCAACATTAGTTTGTACAAAAATCTGCTCTGCCACTTGCACTTTTGTGAGGCAAGCTTTATAAGCTATAAATGGCGCGGACAATCCCGCTATTTCCGAGATATTTAGCGCCATACCAGCCAATCCTCCGGGATTATTACCGGCATTGGCATCGGCACTCGGTACTGCTTGCGCTAAAACAATCCCCGGCCAAAAGGCAAGCTGGCTGAAAATTAAAAAACCGGCAATGATTTTTTTTATTTTACCCCGCACCACTTTTTGATGGTTATTAGGATTACTCAATTTTAAAATTTGTTCAGAATATTTTGCCATATAGGATAAAAACTAAAAAGTGGTGTGGGGTTTATTGGGAAACATCGCCATTGTTAAAAGTATTTAAAAGATTTTGAGAATTGTCGGCGCTTGCGGAATTGCCCGAAGCAGCCGACTGCTGGATAGGCTGGCCGTTTGAGTCAACATACAAAGAAGAGCTCGGGTCCAAAGATCCAAACTTTTGCGCAATGGAAACATTCTCGGTATTTAAGTCCTGCTGGCTTTTTATAAACTGCATCAAATTTTGGCTAACCAAAGTCGGGTTGCTGTCGGCCTGCGAAAAATTTTGCAACAGGTTAATTGCGGAAGTGTACTGGATGATTTTTAACTTTTGCAGTTTAACCAAACTCTGCGGCACGCTAAGCTTTTGCAACGCGTCGCGGACGCCAATTAATTTTTGTGCCTGCTGGTCAATTTGGCTTTGGTCGTCGGAAGTCAAAGCTGTTTGAAAGGCGGCGTTATCTACGGGATTGAGTTCTATTTTCTGCGCCTGAGAAAAATATTTTGTAATCGCGTCGCCCGAGTCTGGCACCTGGCTGACCTGGACGCTGTCTAAAGACAGCTGCACGTCTTGCGTGCTTGCCGCCAAAACCGATCCGGCGTCCACCGGAGAAACCGTGCCGTCGTCGTTAATGATGCTCGGACCTTGGTCGGTGCTGGCGCCTAAAACTTGTGGCTGTTGGTCGCTAATCGGAGGAACGTATGCATAATAGTGCGGCACATTCTGGTCGCCTTGTGCCGCATTCTTTTTAAAACTAAAAAGATCCGGCTTTTCCATCCACGACATTCCCAAGACCAAAACCATGGTCATCATTACGGCGCCAAAATGCCCCCAATGAATTGGCGACTCAATTTGAGGTGGTTGGGTTTCGAAATTTAAATCACTCATATTTTTACAAAAATAATGTTAAATAATTTTAAAAAACACAAGGAAGGGCGCTGGTGCCGATTCCATACAGACCATATGGCGCATAAAAAAATCCAGGGAAAACCGGGTATGGCAAATTACAACTGGCAAAAGGCACCGGCAAATATTCTCCCATAACGCAAACCCCCGGCGTAACTAAATTTTCATAAAGAAAAATAAGCGAATAAGGAGGCATGGTGTAAATACCAATAAGAGGAGGGAGTAAGATTCCTTGGGCTGCATTATAAATACTGGTAACGCTATTATCAATAATCGTATGCGCGGGACACACAGCCGGAGCGGGAGGAACAATAGGCGGCACGACTGAAATAATTCTTCCCCCAAACGGTATGGCGCCGGGCGTGGCAAAAGCTTGCGGAGCGCTCATGAAAATGCTAAAAAGCAAACCGCCGGTTATTAAAAACCCAACCATCATCACCAACAAAATTCTGCTAGTTTGATTTTGCCTCATAAATTTTATTTTTTGTTTGGGTATTTTTTGTTTGGGTAAACAAAGACGGCTTAACAAAATAAGCCAAAATAAAAGAGAATTTGCCTGTAATTATTTTTTTCCCTGTTAAATGCGGCTTTTTGCTGCCCCGCTTCGCGGGATTTAACAGGGTGAATTTTTGTTTCGAAGATCTTTTCTTAACTTTCTATATATATTATAGCACATCTGGAAAAATTTTGCAAGAGATGGTACAATTTTGAAGTAAACGGGTTTGAGGACAGTCCTCTAACTCGCGAAAGATGACTGTCCTCAAGGAACGACTTATGAAAAATATTTTAATAGCGATTGCTGTACTAACAATAATTTCCGCAGGCTGCTCAAAACAAAATATACCTACTGGAAACACTCTTCCCTCCTCCGCGCCGCAATATAATTATACCCACCAATTAAAAATCGACGGGCAAACTTTGATGGTGGAAGTTGCGACAACTCCCGCACAAAGGCAACAAGGACTTTCGGACAGAAGCGAAATGGCGGACAACCAAGGAATGCTTTTTGATTTTGGATCCAATCCCAGTTCAACCCCCTTTTGGATGAAAGATATGAAATTTGATCTGGATTTTATTTGGATTACTGACGGAAAAGTTGTTGGCATCACCGCCAACGCTTTCGCGTCTCAATTACCTGATAATAATCTTCCGTTATATTATCCGCCCGAACCGATAAACCAAATTTTAGAAGTCAACGCCGGCTGGGCGAAAAAAAATAACATCGCGGTGGGAGACGATGCTCAATTAATAAAATAATATATCGTAACGGCGTCATTCTTAGGGAGTGCGGCCGACCGAAGAATCTAATGATGAGATTCTTCACTGCGTTCAGGATGACGCCATAATGGTATCGACTAACTCAATCCATTCTTCAATTGAAAGTTCCTGCGGTCTAGCCGCGGGATTTATTTTAAGCTGCGATAAAATTCCAGCGACCGAATTTTTATCCAGGGCCAAATTATTTACCAGCGTATTGTGGATTTGTTTGCGCTTGCCGGCAAAACAGGCTTTGACAATTTTAAAAAATCTTTTTTCATCCGACAAAATGTATTTGGGTTCTTTGAATAAATCTATTTTTACAATCGCGCTGTCCACTTTTGGCGCGGGATAAAAACTTTTAGCTAGAACAGTTTGGACAATTTCAGGCTGGCCAAACAGCTGTATCGAAATTGCCAAAATGGACAAGTCCCCCGCTTTGGCGCAAATGTTCCTGGCAACTTCTTTTTGGGTAAGTATGGTTATACCGGAAGGTTTTGCTTTTGTGGCCATTAACATTTGCAGAATTTTCCCGGTAATGTAATACGGGATGTTGGCAACAACTTTATAATCCGATCCGGATTTACGGATTCTATCCGGATGATCCGGGTAACTACGGATGGCGCGATCTGTAGATATCCGCAGATCCGGATTCTCATCCGCAGATCGGGATCGGAATGCCGCCTGAAAATCAAACTCCAAAGCATCGGCGATTTCAAAACGGAAATTTTCAGGATAATCTTTTTTTATTGATTTGAGGATCGGGAAAAACTTCGGGTCTTTTTCCACGCTCAACACAAAGCCGGCTCTCTGGCAGAGCAAACGGGTTAGGTTGCCGATGCCCGGACCAATTTCCAAAACCGCATCATTAGGCGAAACCTCCGCGGCATCCACAATGTCCTGTAAAACCAAATCGTCAATTAAAAAATTCTGCCCGTAGGTGAAGTTGGATTTGAGGTTATAAGAGCGCAAAAATTTTTTTAATTGATCGGTATCCATAGAAGTTTCTGTTTTTCCGGCGTCATCCTGAGTCCGAATGCATCTGAGGACGAAGGATCTCTATCCAAGAATGAGATCCTTCGGTCGGATGCACTCCCTCAGGATGACGCCGGCTCACTTAAGTTAATTCATACTCCAATTCTTCCCCGTCATCGCGAAAATGCTCCTTGGCCATTCCCTTTAAAGCTACCTTATCGCGCGGCAAGACTTTTAAAATCCGCGAGGGCTGGCTAATTTGCACGTTGCCAAAAACGCGGCGGTTATGCGTATAGACCAAAAACAGGCGCTTGCGCGCGCGCGTCAGACCAACGTAAGCCAGGCGGATTTCTTCACTAAGCTCGCTTGGGTCTATCAGGCTGCGGCTGTGCGGCAATATCCCCTCTTCCAAGCCGACAAAAAACACGTTATCAAATTCCAAACCTTTGGCGGAATGAAGCGTCATTAACGTTACTGCGTCTTTGCTTTCGTCTTTTTGGTCAATTTCCGAAATGAGCGCGACTTCTTCCAAAAACTCCCGCAACGCTTCCCGCCAAGGTGTATTGCCGAACTTGTGGGCGACATTAACCAACTCTTCAACGTTTTCCCAGCGCGTTTCCCCTTTTTCGCTGCCGTCGCGCAAATATTTTCCATAACCGGTCTTTTTTAAAATGAGCTTCATCAGCTCCGGCAAAGTGAACTTCCCGTCAAATTCGGAAAATCCCTCAATTAGCCCAAAAAACTCCTGTGCCGCCTGCCAGGCTTTAGGCTGGATTTTAACCCCCACACCAAATTTATTTTTAGATACAGTTAAGGCCAATTCAGATAAATTCTGATCTTTAAAATCGTCTGATTGATTAAAAGATTTGGTGTGGGGGTGAATATCGGCAAAGGCAATTCGGAAGTCGGAAGTCGGAGAATCCGCTTTTCCGATTTTCCGATTTTCCGATGACGCAATATTGGAATTATACTGATTAAAGTTTAAAATAAAATCCCTAATTACCGCATACGATTTATCCCCAATCCCACGCGGCGGCTCGTTAATTACCCGCCTAAGCGAAACCAAGTCGCGGAAATTCAAAGTCAGGCGCAAATACCCCAGCAGGTCTTTTATTTCCTTGCGTTCGTAAAATTTTAACCCGCCGACAATTTGGTAAGGGATGGAAGCTTCTATCATAACCTCTTCCAAAGCGCGCGACTGCGCGTGGGTCCGGTATAAAACGCAAAACTCTTTTAAGCTTTCGTGCTTTTTGGATAGTTGCGGGATAAACCCCCGGCCGAATGAAGATGGGTATTTGGCCTGCAATTTTTTTGCTTTGATAAATCTATCAAGAATGGAAAAAGGCTTGGGTTCGGCCTGATCAAAATCCGCCTCATACGTTGAATCCCCGCTTCCGCGTCCGTCCGCGTTAAATTCCGCGTCCGTCCGCGTGGATAATTTGATTATCCACCGCGCCACAAATTCGGCCTCGGCGCGCTCGTCTTCCTCGCAGGTTAAAATGATTTTTTCTCCCTGGACGTTTTCGGTCCACAAAGTTTTGGGTTTTTGCTCCGGGTTCATTTCAATAACTTTTTGCGCGGCATTCAAAATATTTTTGGTACTGCGATAATTCTGCTCCAGCTTAATTAACAAACCTTCGGGATAGTCTTTTTCAAAATTTAAAATATTGGTAATGTCGCTACCGCGGAATTTATAAATGCTTTGGGCGTCGTCCCCCACCACAAAGATATTGTGATGGATTGCCAGCAAAGACAGCAACCGATACTGCACCGGATTTGTGTCCTGATATTCGTCCACCAGCACATAGCTGAACTTTTTTTGGTATTTTGCCAGAACTTTAGAGAAATTCTCAAAAATTTTTACCATAAGCAAGAGCAGATCGTCAAAGTCCAAAGCGTTTTGTTTGTACAACGCGTCCTGATAACGCGCGTAAACCTCGGCCAGTTTTTCGCGCATCGGCGATTCTAATCCTAAATTTAAATCTGCCGGAAGCTGCAATAAATTTTTGGCGCGCGAAATCAGGGCGCCAAACAAAGACGGCGGCATTTTTTTGCTGTCTATCCTTAAATCCTCCAAAATTTCCCGCAAAACTTTTTGCTGGTCGTCGGTGTCAAAAATTACAAAGTCGGAAGCGTAGCCCAAGACCGCAATCTCACGGCGCAAGATTCTGGCGCAAACCGAATGGAACGTGCCCATGGTCAGGCTTTCGGCTGCACCTTTATAGCGGGCCAAAAGTTTTGCCACCCTGCTCCTCATTTCCTTGGCCGCCTTGTTGGTAAAAGTCAGGGCTAAAATGTGCTCGGGTTTCACTATGCGCTTATCTATAATATAAGCAATGCGGTACGTCAAAGTTTTGGTCTTCCCGCTGCCCGGCCCGGCCAACACCAAAACCGGCCCCAAGGGAGCTTCTACGGCCTGTCGTTGTTTGTCGTTTAGAGAAGATAGATCCATTGCATCATTTTAACATACTATCATCTTAACATTACCGCCAAACCTCCGTGATGATAAAATGTTAATATGTCAGAATGTTAAAATGATAATGTTTCCCCCTTGTTTAAAACCCTTTAGCCAAAATCCCCTTTAAATTCAACAAAAAGCGGATAACTTGTGGATTAAAACCTTGCCCGAAGCTTAAGGTCTTGCTAAACTTAATTTTAGATATAAAAAATATTAAGAATATTTAAGCAAATTTTTGCTAATATTGGCAAGGCGCAAAAAACAGGCCAAAATTAGCCTACCGATCTTCTTTGAAGGACAACTAGCTTAAATATTCGTTATCTTTTTAGGGCACTTTAGCAATATCCGACAAAATTCCAACCCTCACCCTAACAAGATAAAAGGGAAAACAATACCCGAGTTAAAATCTTGGCTGTCTCAATTAAAAAGGACATTTGCAAAGACAGCTTTTTTCTTACAATACTATAGTAAAAAACTCTTTTCCCAAATCAAAAAAAGAGCGCCCTCTCTCAAAAAGCTTCATTTTGAGAGTTTTCCTGCTATCCACATAAAACGCATGGACTGGCTGGATTTTTTGTTTAAATTTTCCAGCGAACTTTTGGTGGTAATTTTAAGCTTGATGGTGGGCGGCTTAAATTTATTTTACTTCCACATGGCTGTTTTCCGGGACCAAAGCTTAGCCAGCGTTTTTATTAACCACCACCAAAACGCTAATCCCCTTCTCTACGCCAAGAACAACAGCATTGTAACCATAGTCTCCTCTCAAGGCGGCATTATCCCCCAGGCACAAGCCGACGATTTTACCGGCTTAGGCAGCCAAACCGCCGCCGATAATACAGGCGACACCGCCTTAGGCAGCAGCAACATCGTGCTCAGCGACGACAACAGTATTCTGGCGCCAAACCCCGATACCATTCAGGGCCTGATGGACCAAGCCGTCAAAAAGGTCTATACCACCCAAGCAGGCGACACCCTGCAGTCAATTGCCGCCGCCTACGGCGTTTCACCCGACAGCATCCGCTGGAGCAACCCGTCCCTGACTTCAGATAGCATAAAACCCGGATGGGATTTGGTTATTCCCCCCATAGACGGCGTGGCCGTGACCGCCGGCAACAACGACACCCTGCCGGATTTGGCGGCCAGGTACAATCCTTTAAGGTACAATTCCGATAAAACTGCCCGCGACAACAGCGCCGCCCAACTGCTGGACTCAATTATTTCCTATAACGGCTTAGACAGCGCCGAAGACATTAATCCCGGCGACTTTTTAATTATCCCCGGCGGAGTAGTGGCCGTGCCTCCCGTGGCGCCCAAACCTCCTAAAACCAAATCCACCAAACCTACCGCGCCGGACAACAGCATTAACGACGTTACCAGCGTAAGTTCCGGCTACGATGACATCAACCATCTGTTCCCCAGAGGCTACTGCACCTATTATGTGGCCACCCAAATGAAAATAACCTTTGGCGGCAACGCCAAAAACTGGCTGGCCAACGCTAAGGCTTCCGGCTATGTAACCGGCAACGAGCCGGCGCCCCGTTCGGCCGTGGTAATGACCGGCCCCAAAGGCGCCCTGCGCCGCTACGGCCATGTGGCTTACGTAAATTCCGTCAATGGTGACGATACTATAACTATTTCCGAAATGAACTATGACCACTTTAACCGCGTTGATACCCGCACCCTTTCCGCCACCGACCCCAACATCCGCGGATATATTTATCCTTAGCAGGACTTACGCACCGCCGCTTTTTGGGCTGGCGGAGCCAGACCCTCAAAGCGGCTTTGGCCAATTTCTTCGTTATTTTGCTGCGGTTTTATTCGCCGTACCTAAAGTACGCCTCATAAAATCCTCACAAAATGCCTCGAAATTGGCTCAATGCGGAAGTCCTGCAAAATTCCCCCCGGCGTCATCCTGAGCGAGCGGAGCGAGTGAAGGATCTCTTAATAAAATAAAACCCCGGATTTACCCGAGGTTTTTTTGATCCCTAATTCCTAATTTTTGCTTCCTAATTCCAGCCTCCTACGGAATTACCTGCCCGTTGCCAAAACCATTGGTACCGGCCACGTCGGAGGTGGTGATATCGTCGGCGGAAATATTTACGGCCTGGGAGGTAAATAAATCGTTGGCCGTAAAGTTTATGGTATTGACTAAAGTCGGCGACTGGTTAACCTGCGAAGACGAAGGGCTTAAAGTTATCTGGAACTCCAAAACCCTGGGCTGGCTAAAACGCCCCGTGTTAGCGGGCAGGCTGCCTACGTTCCAGGTTAACTTGTTTGTAGAAGGGTCAAACTGGGCATTGGCCAACTCGGCCCCAGTTACGCTGCCGGCAATAAACCCCGACGGGATAAACGCCGTGAGTACGCCGTTTGAAAAATCATTGCTGGAATTACTCAGCGCAAAATGGACTTTATAAACGGTAGTTTTCCCGACCTCCGGAGGCAACTGGCCGGAAACAAAACTCAATACAGTACTGATTTTAGAAGGGCTGGAAATTTTTAAGTTCAGCTGGCCGCCAGGAAAAGCGGAAGAGTATTCATTGGACTGGATTTGGATGCTGGAAACCAAAGTCAAATTTTTGGAAGAATCTTTGACGGCCGGATTATTTATTTTTACGCTGAACGATAAATCCCCGGACTGGCTGGGCGAAAGGCTCTGGAGCTGTGGCACGCCGGAGGCGTTCCACAAAATAGTGTTGTTATTAACCTGTCCGCCCTGGGTGCGGATGGAGCTTAAATCCACGGCTTTGGAATTTAGAGTCACCTGGACATTTACGCCCGTGGCCACGGTGCTGGCGTTATTTTGGTAATGCACGGTGAAATTCAGGGTGTCACCGGGATTAATTACATTGTTGGAATTGGCCTGCTCAAGGCTTTGGGTCACGAGCAGCGGCAGACTGGAAATGGCGGTAACAAAGGAAGATGTATTTTGAACGGAATACTGTCCGTCGGACCCTAGGACCAAAAATTCGGCCTGGGCAGTTTTACTTTCCCCGGGATTTGAGGAGTTAAACGTGCCCTGAATTTGGATATTCCCCTGCCCGCTATTGGCAAGCGTACCGATGTCCCAGGTGTCGGTGCCTGAATCCGGCGGCGGCGTTGCTGAAGCAAAACTAAAGCCGTCGGGATAAACCATTTTTATCCGGGTATTTTGCATATCAGCCCCGGAATTATTCTGATATTTTATCGTATAAAGCACCAACTGGGCATTGTTGGTGGTCGCCGGACCGTCCAGCTCAATCATTACGTTTGAAGCCAAAAGCGTAATTGTGGAAGTCTGGTCCTTAACAAATTGCAAGCTGAAATTGGGGTATTGGTAATGCAACTTGATATCTAAAGTTTTTTGGTCATTGACGTTTCCCGTGACTTTGGTTTTAACAATCACCACGGCATTTTGGCCGGAGATTAAATCGGGAACGGTAAACATGCTGCCGGATATATTTTGCGCCTGCGGACTGCTATTTTCATAAGTTTCACCGTCGGGATAAGTCAGCTCCAAAGTCATGTTTGTTAATTTTTGGCTATCATTATTTTGCACTGTAATTGTATAAACCGCTTCGCCGCCGCTGGCTACCGTTTGGGGAACATCTACCGAAATATTGACATTGGCTTCCTTCGGCGCCACGGCCGGAGATTTTCTAAAGGCAAAATAAGCCAGTACGCCTATAATGACTACGCCGACTAATATGGCAAAAAAATACCATTTATTGGCCCGGTAAAAAGCCTTAAACCCTCCGCCTTCGCTGCTTTCACCGTCAGAAACCATAATTTGCCCTCTGACGTCGGAATCTAAAATCGGCGTTTCCACGGTCTTTTTTATGAATTGCGGATTTTGGGAGGGATCGGCAGGTTTTGTTTCGTCCATAAAGTATATAATTAATTACTTATATTATACCACAAAGACTGGCCTGTTAGGATCACACGCCAACAATGGGCGTCATTGTTTCCGGAACATTATTGTTTTAAATATTTTTCCGACTTAACTTTTCTTTCCAGCTGGTATTCTATAAACTCTGATAACAGATTTTGCAGGTCTTTTTCCCCCGCTGTGTTTTTGGCTTTCCGCAAATTTTCAAATCCAACAGCCTGCAGCTCCAAAAATAATCGGTAAACTACCTGGCTGACTTTTAATGCATCGGCCGAGGCTCGCCGGCTAAAGCCGCCCCTTAAAGCGCTAAAAAAAATCCGGCCGCCCTCCCCCGCCCCGGCGCTGCCCTTTACGCCCAAACCCAGAGCCCGCAAAATTTCCAGTTTAAATTTTGCCAGGGCCAAATCCAAAACCGGTTCGGGATTTTTAGAATTCAAAAATTCCAAAAAATTTTCCAGCAATACAAACAACGGTTGATTTTTTTGCTCATCGGGAGTAAATTTCAACACCAGTTCCTGCGCGTAAAAAGCCCGCTTTAAACTTTCCAGATTTTCCCGCAACCGCTGAAAAACTTTTACGGGCTCAACCGAAATAATTTTGGGCAGCCGGCCGTGAGAAAAACTTAAATTTACCAAAAATAAAGCCTGCAGTTTTTGCTGCAGCTTGGACTTGGACAACTTAACCGACTTGGCCAAGCAGCGGATTTTCCCCAGCTCTAAGGTATAAAAGGTAATAATCTCATCACCCTCGTTAAAAGGCTGTTTTTTTAAAATTACTGCCAGGCAGTTGGTTTCTCTGGACATTGGAAAGTTATTTAGATTTACTTAAGTATAGCAAAATCGGAACAAAAACCATAAATAATTTTTTGTCTATACGGTTTGTTTGTGATAAAATTAGCAAAGGGAACTTAATACATAATTTAAAATAACTTTATGAAAGCTGCTATTTTTTACGGCCCGCGCGACATTCGAGTGGAGGAAGTTCCGGATCCAAAAATCCAAAACCCCGATGAAGCGGTTGTTAGAGTCACATACAGCTGCATTTGCGGCTCGGATTTATGGCCGTACCGTGGGTTGGTGCCAAGGCAGGCGCCCAGCCGCATTGGGCACGAATTTATGGGGGTGGTGGAAGAGATCGGGCCGGCGGTCAAAAACGTCCGTGTTGGGGATTTGGTTGTGGCGCCGTTCATTCCCGTGGACGGAACCTGCCCGGAATGTTTGGCCGGCATGTCCAGCGCCTGTAGAAGCCGCAAAAGCTGGGGCGTAAACGGCTATGACGGCTGCCAGGGCGAAAAAATCCGCGTGCCTTTGGCGGACGGGACTTTGTTTAAAATTCCAAAAGAAAAAGCTCCGGAATCGCTGATGCCTGCTTTGCTGCCTTTATCGGATGTCTTATGCACCGGCCATCACGCCGCGGTTTCCGCGGGTGTCGGTCCGGGGAAAACCGTTACCGTAGTCGGCGACGGCGCGGTTGGTTTGTGCGCCGTGGCCGCCAGTAAACGCCTTGGCGCCAAACAAATTATTTTAATCAGCACCCATGAAGACCGCGCAAAAATCGGCAGACAGTTCGGGGCGACCGACATTGTTGAAAAGCGCGAGGAAGAAGCTGTGGCGGTTATCAAAAATATGACCGATAATCTAGGAGTGGATTGCGCTTTGGAATGTGTGGGCCTGCCCGCCTCCTGGAAAACCGTGTTTGGCGTAGTCAGGCCCGGCGGCAATATCGGCTTTGTGGGCGTGCCCGTGGGCGTCCCAGACATAATAGTTAGGGATTTATTGAACAGCAACGTCGGCGTCAAGGGCGGCATAGCGCCGGCTGCCACTTATATTCCCCAGCTGATGCCGGATGTGCTTTCGGGCAAACTTGACGTCTCCGCCGTCTTTACCAGAACCATGGCCTTAAAAGATATTGCCGAAGGCTACCGCGCCATGGACGAACGCAAAGATATAAAAGTTCTGGTTAAACCATAAAATAATCTTCGAATTAAAAAATCACCCTGCCACTACGAAAGGCAAGGTGATTTTAATTATCCATTAGTTTAGAATCCAAACATGCGCTTAAAGAAATTGCCGAAACCGCCAAACATATGGCTTATGCCGCTTGTTATGCCGCCAATAATGCCGTGCTGATGCTGCTGATTACTGCCCGGATTGTTTGTATTGGGATTTACGGTTGCTTTTTGATCAATCACTGACGAAGCGGTTACGCTTGTGCCGTTAACTGTTCCTTGGACCACCAAATTATCCCCGACTGCGACATTTGAAATTGTCGGGCTTGCCACTCCCGCTACAACAAATTTGGCATTAGTGGCATCAATAGTGTATGTGACATTGCTTTTGTTTGTAATCGTAATGCTGTTTCCGCTTATTGCGGTCACGCTCCCCGCCACCACCGGCTCGCCGTTGCCTTGGATCGCCTGCTGGGCTACCCCGTCTTTTATGGTTGTGGCGGTTACACTAGCACCGCTCACTGTTCCTTGAATCATTACCGTATCACCGACAGCTATGGCGGATACGGAAGAGGCCTGTCCGCTCTTGGTTACCGTTGCGTTTGAAGCGTCAACCGTATAGGTTGTGGTTGCGGTCGTGCTGCTAAAACCCTGGCTGCTTGTAACGGTCAGCGTGGTTCCGCTTATTGATGCGACGGTGCCTCTGATTCCCATTCCGCCCGGCCTAATGGCCGGATTTGCGGTTCCTGGGTTACCTCGCCTTGAGCCTCTTCCCGCCATAATTCCATCCCGTATGGTTGTGGCGGTTACGGTGGCGCCGCTTACTGTTCCCTGTATCAAGACTGTATCGCCCACGGCGATACTTGAAACCGTGCTTGCCGCGTTATTCTTTGTTACGGTAGCGTTAGTGGCGTCTACCGTATAGGTTGTGGTTGCGGTCGTGCTGCTAAAACCTTGCCTACCGGTGACCGTTAAGATATCGCCGCTTATCGCGGAAACCGTGCCAATAACAGCCGGCGGCTGGCCGCCGTTCACCCTTCCACCAAAACCGCCCGGCCCTCCTCCTTGCCCTTGCCACTGCTGGGCAAAAACCGGCGTTGCTAAAGCTAAGCTACCCAAAGTTGCCAACACTATGATTAACGAAATATATTTTCTCATATTTGTCGCGTTTCTTTCTTTCTATAACGAAAGTTAATTTTTTTATAACGGCCTTTATGCAACAATAATACGAACGCCGGATGCAAAAAGGTTCATTAAAAAAATTGCATTGACAAGCGATAATTATTAATTAGGTAAAACTTAAAGCTCTCGTTTACAAAAAAACTGCGGATGTTTAGTCCGCAATTTTTGGTTTAAATTCTAGTTGGCTGGCCA
This sequence comes from Candidatus Doudnaibacteriota bacterium, assembly GCA_963768175.1. Taxonomy (GTDB): domain Bacteria; phylum Patescibacteriota; class Doudnabacteria; order UBA920; family UBA920; genus PALSA-1336. Next base: position 473,939 of record CAVYGQ010000001.1, read on the forward strand.
CGTCGCTCGCGAGCGATGTGGCTGTGGGGATCAGTTACCCACCTACCAGATAGCAACATTATAAGGGCTTTTGGAAGATCTTGTCAGCGGCCTGTTGACGCTCCTCGGTCGTGCATATTTAGTAAATTTTTCGCCAGCGTTTAAAAGCTTTAACATCCGAAGAATTCAAATTAAACCATTCACCCCTCTTCCGTTTAGATGTAAATCTAGTATGCCAGTATTTCTCAATACCATCCATATCGTCTGTTTCTATCTCATGAATCAATTTAAACGGTTCCGACCCTAGTAATGTAATGTCTTCTCGACGACGGTTTGCGTCCTTTGCTTTACCAATTTTATAATCTCCATGTTGCTTGCCTAAATAAACAAAACCTTTAGATACTAATGGATCCTCAGAGGTCCTGTCTAGATTTTCAAATCCCTCAAAAACTAAATTACATATTTCTACAATGTCCTTATATTTTTTTTTGTTTTCAACGAATTCAAGAATAGTTTTTGCCAGATTTCTTGTTAAACCAAGTTTTTTATAAAATGTTGCTGAGTTGGGAAAGCTCAAATCATTGTGATGTTTAACATCTAAATCACCTCTCGTTGGCCATTTACGCTTTTCACGAATAACAGTTATAAAAATTTCACATAATTGATCATGACTATATTTAGTTTTATCAAACTTATTAGGAGTTAATCCTGCTTCACGAACGAGTTCGCCGTAATTAGACCAGTGTTTCATTCGTTCATATCTATTGACATCAGTGTTTTCGTAAAAGCTTGACTCGCTTGGTGTCTTGCCGTCATTCAACTGAGTATACTTTTGGATTTCCTTTATTATCTCATCTTTTGTAAACATAAATTATTGAAATTAATTACGCACCTCGGTTACTTACTAAAAAAAGTTGATGGCTGGGGTGCCAGGATTCGGACCTGGGATCAGCGGTTCAGAGCCGCTTGCCTTACCGCTTGGCTACACCCCAACGATATCAAAATCTAAAAACTAAACCCTAAATACTAAACTTTAGACAACTGATATATTATAAAATAAATCAGAAAAAAAGAAAAGGGCTCGCTTTTGCCTGTATTCCTAAATAGTGATAAAATAAGATTAGGTTTTAAAGGCGTTCCGAAATCAAAATGTTCAAAATCCTAAAAATCGTGTTTTATATTGTCATTGTTATAGTTGTTGTGTTTTTATATTGGTTTTTGCCCAAGTATTCCTATGTCAGCAAAAACCCAGGATATTGCACCCAATTAACCAGCCATCTGTACTACTGCGGAAACATAGGTAGCATGGACAAGCTTATGGGTGGCGGCAAATAATTGACACGGGTTTTTTGGGATTGTATAATAAAATTGCCCTTAAACCCAAGCGAAACAAAATTTACCCTGTTAAATAATTTTAAATTTTTTCTCCAATGCAATATGTCTATATTTTGCAGTCAGAAAAGGACAAAAAATTTTATACAGGGTATACAAAAAATTTAAAATTAAGATTTGAGCAACATAAGAAGGGCCAAGTTAAATCAACTAACGATCGCAGGCCGCTTAAACTAATTTACCATGAAGCGTGCTTAAACCAGCAAGATGCTACCCATCGCGAAAAGTACCTAAAAACCTACCTTGGAAAAATGTTTATTAAAAAACGGCTCAAATCTTATTTCAACCTGTTAAATAGTTTCACTTTGTGAAAATTTAACAGGTTTAACAGGGTAAAAATGTCAAAACTCTCTCCACAAACAAAAACTTTCATCGCCCTTTTTTGTTTTGCCGTTTTTGGAACGTATGTGTGTATAATTCTTTGGTCCAATTTGGCCGGATCTGTTCCCAACACGTCCTACAACACAAACACCCTGACAAAAAAAGTCTCGGCCCAAACTTTACCCGCTTTGGTTCCAGTCCCCGCAGTGGACACGACCGGATGGAATACATACAACAATGAACAATACCAATTAAGTTTTTTATATAAACCAGGCTGGAAAGTTTTACCGGCTATAAATAAAAATGGCTTTACGGTTTTGCAGGTAGACCCGGGACCAAAATTTTACAATATTAAAATTTACATCAACCCCAAAGAATTTTACATTATGGATGGCCTGCCCACCAAGACCGAAACCATTGGCGGCCAAACGGCTCTAAATGCCAACAACTCGCTGTATGGGATTGTGGCGAACAATTTGCACTATACTTTTGACGTAGGCCTGTCCATGAGCCTGGTGCCGGATTTTAACGCTTTGGTGCATTCGGTAAAATTTGGGAATTAGTGGAAAAACAGGGGACACCTCTGGAAGAGGTGTCCCCTGTTTTCATTGATTACTGTTTTTTATTTATACCAACGACTATCCCCCAAAAACCAAAAACCAGGCTGGCAAACAAATAACCTCCTGGCAGACTGACGATATTGGGGAAAGCAAAACCGCAAAATCCCACAAGAAATAAAATTACTCCGGTTACTAAACTGTATGAACGGGGGTTGTTAAGTTTAATCATAGATTAATTGACATGATTTAAAGGATTTAAATGATTGACATAATTTTCTTTTCTGCAATTTTGTCAATCTTGATCAATCTTTTAAATCTTGCCCAATCCTTAATTTTGCCTTATAATTATACAAGATATTATTAACTTTGACTACCCCCATATGATAGAGAATACGTATTTGTATTACGCCTTGGGAGCGGCAATTTTAGCCCTTCTGTATGGCGTGTTTTTAATTTTTAAGATCCTCAAACAGCCGCAGGGCCAGGGGAAAATGCTGGAAATAGCCAAAGCCATCCAAGACGGCGCCAAGGCCTATTTGTCCAGACAATATAAAACCGTCGGCTTAGTCGCCGTGGTTATTTTAGTTTTGATGTACCTGGCGCATTTTTCCGCGCATACTATGGAAGGCTTTATCCTAGGCGCCATACTTTCCGCCACAGCCGGTTTTGTGGGAATGAACGTTTCGGTCAGGGCTAACGTGCGCACGGCCGAAGCCGCAAAAAAAGGGCTGTCTTCCGCTTTATCTTTAGCTTTTGAAGGCGGCAGTGTAACCGGACTATTTGTGGTCGGGCTTGGCCTTTTGGCGGTTACCGGCTTTTTGCTGGCCACCAAAACCGCCGGCGGCCCCTGCATAAATCTTGGCGACGCCAACCAATGCGTGGGCGGAGGCAGCTTTGACCTTTCGGCGTTGGCCGGCTTGGCTTTTGGCGCCAGCTTGATTTCCATTTTTGCCCGTTTGGGCGGCGGCATTTTTACCAAAGGCGCGGACGTAGGCACCGATATGGTCGGCAAAATTGAAGCCGGCATTCCGGAAGACGACCCCCGCAACCCGGGCGTAATAGCCGACAACGTCGGCGACAACGTCGGCGACTGCGCCGGCATGGCCGCAGACTTGTTTGAAACCTACGTGGTTTCTGCCGTCGCGGTTATATTACTCGGCTCGGCGCTTTTCCCCGGCTACATCAACGCCGTAATTTATCCACTAATGATTGGCGCCGTTTCCATTATTACCACAATCATCGGCACCTGGTTTGTCCGCTTAGGCAAAAGTAAAAATATTATGGGCGCCATGTACAAAGGTTTTGCCGTAACCGGGATATTGAGCGCCGTAGCTTTTTGGCCGATTACCCAAAAAATTATGGGTGACAACAGCCTGTATTCCGTCAGCAACCTTTTTTACTGCGCGCTTATCGGTTTAGTAGTTACCGGACTCATTACCATGATTACCGAATATTACACTTCCAAATCTTTTTCGCCGGTTAAAAATATTGCCGAGGCTTCCACCACCGGACACGGGACTAATATTATAAAAGGCATTGCCGTAGGTATGCAGTCCACCGCCGCCCCGGTATTTGTGATAGTCTGCGCGATTTTATTTTCATATCATTTAGCCGGACTTTACGGGATTGCGTTGGCTGTTATGTCGATGCTATCCTTGACCGGAATTGTAGTTGCCATAGATGCCTTTGGGCCCATTACCGATAACGCCGGCGGCATTGCCGAAATGGCCGGACTGGACCAGTCTGTCCGTGATGTGACCGACCCGCTGGATGCCGTTGGCAACACCACCAAAGCCGTAACCAAAGGTTATGCCATAACCAGCGCGGGACTGGCCGCCATGGTCTTGTTTGCCGCTTACACCCAACAGCTTTCCGCAAACGGCATTTCCACTGTGTTTGATTTAGGAAACAGCCGGGTATTGGTCGGCTTGCTAATTGGCGGACTGCTCCCCTATTTGTTTGCTTCAATCGCGATGTCTGCCGTGGGGAATGCGGCTAAAGCCGTAGTGGAAGAAGTGCGCCGCCAGTTCCGCGAAATAAAAGGCATTATGACCGGGCAGGCCAAGCCGGATTATTCCCGCGCCGTGGATATTGTCACCAAGGCCGCCATTAAAGAAATGATTATTCCCGCGCTAATTCCGGTTGTAATGCCGATTTTAGTGGGGCTGATTTTAGGCGCCAGGGCTTTGGGCGGGATGCTTGTCGGCACAATTATTACCGGCATTTTTGTCGGCATTTCCATGACCACTGGCGGCGCGGCCTGGGACAACGCCAAAAAGTATATTGAAGAAGGCCACTTTGGCGGCAAAGGAAGCGATGCCCACAAAGCGGCCGTTACCGGCGACACCGTCGGCGACCCTTACAAAGACACCGCGGGTCCGGCCATAAACCCGATGATAAAGATTATAAACATTGTGGCGCTATTGCTGGTAAAATTCCTGAAACCGTAAAATACAACAAAGAGACTCTTTGCGCGACGCAAAGAGTCTCTTTGTATAACTATTTTATATAAATAAAAAACGAGCGGCTACAGTGACGCAGTCGCCCGGGGTGGCCAGCCCCATAAGTAATAGCCAATGCTTCAGCGCCGCCGGTAAGGCCGCCGCGTCCCGTAAAGGTGAGGCTTGTCCAGCGGAGGCTTGACGCCGTGCGCGCGTTGCCCTGCCATGCCCTCTTCGATCTTGTTGAGATTGACGATGATCGCGAGCTTTTGTTCCATGGCAGGAGAAACATCTTTGCCGGCTTTGGAGATGTACTCGCGGTATTTGTCAGCCAGATCTTGAGCGACGCGAATCTTTCCGTGAGTGAGCTTGAGTCGCTTGTATGCAGCGGCGGCGTCCTGAACGTACAATTTCTGAACCTGCTGCGTGACGAATCCGGGAGCAACCCCGATCGCGTCCAGGTCGAGACCAACGGTTCCGAGCTGCTTCTCCATCTCCTTCGCGAAACGCGTCGCGGTGTCGCCGTTCTGGGCGAGCATGAAGTCCTGGAAGGACCGAAACGCTTCCGTCTTGACTTCGTCGACCTTCTTCAGCCTAGCCACTTCGCGTTGAGCCAGATCAGCTTTGGACGGACCGCACCCGATGAGTGCGGCCAAAATCGCCACCGCAATGATGGCGAGCACTACGCGCATGTTGCGCATGGTGTTTCCCCCTTTGAAACAAAAGTCCGCCAGATTCAGCAAAACAACCGCCACCCATACTGGCATAGGGTTAGCATTAAAAAATATCAAAAAAAGACCTTTATGTCAAGGGCTCAAAGCTGGAAGAAGTGTCCCCTCTTCCAGTTTAATTTTATGGTATAATAAACAATTTTTACACAATTACCCCGCCGCCCACGCATTCCTTGCCTTTGTATAATACCAAACTTTGCCCCGAGGCGACGGCTTTTTGGGGTTTGTTGAATATAACGCGATAATGGTTCTTGCCGATTAGTCTTATTGTTAATGGCACCAGTTCTCCTTGGTGGCGGAAACGCCCAAGTAAAGAAATTTTGATCCCTGAGCCAGTCGAACGGGTCAAAATTTCTTTTGGGGAACTTTGCCCTTCCACAAGGTCAGGGGCAAATTTCCCACTGATCCAATTCACGCTATGAATCTGTACTTCTTTTGTCAACAAATTTTTGTCGTCCACATTATTCGTAACATACAGAGTGTTTATCTTTAAATCCTTTTTTACCACATAATATGGGCCGGTGCCACCAACTTTAATCCCCTGCCGCTGGCCGATGGTGTAATTAAAAAGACCATTATGTTCACCAATAACCCCACCTAGCCTCCCCTTTGCAAGGGGAGGGATTACTGCAGATTCCCCTCCTTGCAGAGGAGGGGTTAGGGGAGGTAATAAAACTATCGGCCCCGGCTTTGCCTTCAGTTTCTGCTCCAAAAAATCTTTTAGCCTAATTTTGCCCACAAAGCACAGCCCCATGCTTTCTTTCTTCTCGGCGTTCGGCAAACCGATTTTCCGCGCAAGCGCACGGACGGCGGGCTTTTTCATGGCGCCAATCGGAAAAAGTAAATGCGGCAATTGCTCCGATTTGATGTTATAAATAAAATAAGTTTGGTCTTTGAATTCATCCGCGCTCCTCATCAGCCTAAACTCGCTAAAACCGCGGCCGCGGTTTAAAGAAGTATTTTTTTCTACCTGCGCGTAATGTCCGGTTGCCAAATAATCAAACCCGTTTTTCATCGCCCAGTTATAAAGCAGCTTAAATTTAATTTCCTTATTGCACATGACGTCCGGGTTCGGCGTACGGCCTTTTTTATATTCGTCAAAAAAATAACGCATTACGGTTTTCTGGTACTGCTTTTCAAAATCCAAAGTGTGCAAGGGGGTGCGCAAAAACGCGGCCACGCGCAAGGCGTCTTGGCGATCCACAAGCCATGGGCATTCGTTCTTAATCAAACCGGCGGTGGAAGACCAGTTCTTCATAAACGCGGCTTCAACTTCGTAGCCCTGTTTTAACAAAAGATATACCGAAACCGCACTGTCAATGCCGCCGCTTAGAGCGATTAGCACCTTCTTTTTTCGAATTTTCTTCATGGCTACAATTATACTTTAAAGCGTTAAAAAAATCCATCGGCTTCTCAAAGAAAGTTAGATCGGCACCTTCTCGCAGCGAGAAGGTGCCCATCTATTCAGATAAAATCAATTAAATTTTAACTTTTATGATACTTTTTTATCATTTTTAACAAATCCTTATGCACCGCGCCGTTGCTGATTAGCGCGCCGTTTATTTTCCCGTCATAACGCTGCTCTTTGCCGAATTTGTCGGTTACTTTTCCGCCGGCCTCTTCCACAATAACCTTTATCGCCGCAATATCATGAGCAAAACTATAATCATAATAAGCCGCGACTGTATGGCCGGCGGCTACTGTAATCGCCTCATAACAAATTGAGTAAAGGTTCAGCCAAAAAACTTCCGGATATTTTAAAGCTGCATGGCTTGCCGTCTTATGGTCCCAAAATGCCACAGAGTTTTTTAAACCCGATTTATTTACCTTAATTTTTCGCCCGTTCATAAAAGCGCCTTTGCCGACTTCGGCAAAATACAAATGGTCCAACACGGCATCGTAAATTACGCCCAATAACGGCTTGCCGTTTTTCACCAGCGCCAGAGAAAAAACAAAAGTCGGGATGCCGTGGGAAAACGGCACCGTGCCGTCCACCGGATCGCACACCCATAAATATTCCCTACCGCCGCTGTGATAGCTTTCTTCCTCGCCCAAAACCCCGTGGCCGGGAAAATTCTTTTTCACCTGCGCAATAACCAACTTGTTAATTTTCAAATCCGTTTCGGTAACCGGTGAGCCGTCTTTTTTCCATTTTCTCTCCATTGCCAAACTAAAATCCGTCCGCATTATTTTTCCGGCTTTTTTGGCAAGGTTTATGGCAAAATTTTTATAGGTCATACCTTAACCCCCTATCTTACAAACACCGTTACCAAAACTCCGGCTACCACCAGCGTACCGCCGATGATGTTGCCGTAAGTCGGGCGCTCGCCCAAAAATATCAGCGCCAAAATAATGGTTAAGGCTACGGACAGCTTGTCAATCGGTGCCACTTTGCTCGCCTCGCCTAGCTGTAAAGCTTTGTAATAAAACAGCCAGGAAAGCCCGGTAGCGATGGCCGACAGGACGATGAAAATCCAAGTATGCCGCGACCAGTCTTTTATCTGGCCGCTTGAGCCTTCTATAAACACAATCCCCCAGGCAAAAAATAAGATAACCGCGGTGCGCACCGCCACCGCCAAATTACTGCTTATCCCCTTAATGCCGATTTTGCCGAAAATCGCCACCAACGAGGCAAAGAACGCACTTAAAACCGCATAAATAGCCCAAGACATAGTAGTTAATTAACAAAAACGGCAGAAATGACAAAAATGAACTGCAGTCCAATTTTTGTCAATTTTGTCATTTATTTAATTTTTGTCATTACTTATAATACTGCTCCGCCTGCTTTTCCATACCGGCTATGTCCGTGCTCTGCAAAATATGACCGTTAAAAAAGAAGCTTGGCGTGCCGGGCAAATTCAAACCCAAAGCCTGGTTGCTATCGTCTTGGATAACCGATAAATATTTTTTGCTTGTTATGTCGCCCTTAAATTGGTCAATGTTGGCAACGCCAATGCTTTGCGCGTACCCGGCAAAAGTATCCAACGGGTCCGACAGCCCTTCCCAATCGGCCTGGTTTTTAAACAAAATGTCGTGCATTTCCCAATACTTGCCCTGCGCCCCGGCGGCCTCCGCGGCCAAACAGGCTTCCACGGTATTCGGATGGATTTGGGCTAAAGGAAAATAGCGGAATACAAATACCGTGTCCTTAAACACCGTCGGCACCTGCTTGAGCATATCGCTGTAATCGGCGCAGGCCGGACATTCAAAGTCCGCGTATTCAATAAACTCGTTCTTGGCTGAGGCTGAGCCCTGGTAGTGATCTACGCTTGGATTAAACGCCGGAGGCGTGGAAATGGCTCTGACAGCCGAAGTGTTCAGCGCGGCGTTGTAAGAGGTAGAAGCAGATTGCTGGGTTTGTTGGGGAGAAATTTTAAACAAAAAATAGCCAAAGCCCAAAACAATTAAAACTATAATAACAATTGTGATAATCTTTTTCATAACGCCTTCCGTTGATTAATTATATATTTAATTTGAGCTTGCCGCAGTGCTTGTGCCCAGCACCATCTCCGCAGAATTAATTAAAGCCAAGATTTGGGCTTCTGCGGCTAAATCCGCCAAAAGCTTGGTTTCGTCAAAAGCCGTGTATAAGTGGTCTTCGCCCAAAACCACCACCGCCAGTTCTTGCCCGTTGTATTTTACCAGGGACGCGAAATTATATTTGGCTTCATCCAAGTACCCTGTTTTAGCGCCTAAAATTTGAATATCCGAATCCGTTAACAGCTTATCGGTATTTTTTATAGTCTGATTATACCTAAAATTGTTGGCTGAGCGCAACACATAACTGTTTAAGCCGGTAATTTTCCGTAAATAGGGGTTGGAAAAGGCCGCGGTGATAATTTTCGCGTAATCAGCCGCGGTAATTTGGTTTTGGGGATCCATGCCTGTAGGTTCGTAAAAATGGCTGCCTGTGGCGCCTAAACTGGCGGCCTTTTGGTTCATAAGCTCCGCGAATTGGTCCATGGAAAGTCCGGTGCTCCTGGAAAGGGCGCTGGCCGCGTTATTGGCCGAAGGAATCAGTGCGGCGTGAAAAAGCCCGTCTACCGTAAATTTTACGCCTGGCTTGGCCTTAATGCAGGCGCCCCCGGAAGTACAGCCACCCAAAGTTTGGTCTTGGGCGGTTATGGCAATCATTTTTGTCAATTTGACTTTTGCATCCAAAACCACCAGGGCAGTAACCAGTTTTGTTAACGATGCCGGCGTCCAAGGCATATCGGCATTCTTATTGATAAGCACTTGTCCGGTCTTTACGTCCTGCACTATATAAGCCTGGGCATTGATGCCTTCCATATTTGCCAAGTCATTACCGCTTTTTGGCATAGATAAAGCGAAGGCGGAAACCGGCGCCATTAACATACTGCTAATTAAAACTGTGCTTAGATATTTTTTTGACATCAATTCTAAATTTTTATTCCCTCATCATGTGGCCGAATTTGGATTGCAGCATTTTCTTGTGCTGCTTAAACAAATCTTCCAAAGCACTGCGGATATGCCTCCCGATTTCGCTTTTATCGCCGACAATCTCCTGGGAAACTTCCACGCTTTTTACATTTTGGTTGCCGTCTATGATTAAAACAATTTTTCCGCCTGAAGATTTACCGCTGACGGTTTCCGTAGCCAACAGGCTCTCCATATGCTTGGCCTGCTTGCGCATCTCGTTCATATCTTTTAATTTATCCATTAATCCCATATAAATATTTTGTTTAATTTTAAATTAGGCTAATTAATTATAGCTTAAATATGATAAAACTTCTAGCCGAGATTGTGTCATCCCGTAATTTTTCACGTCATTGATTATCATAAGTCGTGAAAAATATACGGGATCCAGAACCAAGGAATTACCCAGTCCTAGATTCCGGATATTTTTGGCTGCTGATAATTTGCCTGTTTCAGCCAAAAATTCCGGAATGGAGCAAGGGGCGCTAACCACCCAAACAAGCATTATAAGCTTTAACTTCGGCGTTATATTGGCTTGTAACCAATTTTAAAGTATCAACTTTATTATTGTAAATTCCCACCATACTGTTAAAGCTCGCCACGGTTTGGTTGTAAGCGTTAAAATCGCTCTGGGTTTGGGGATTTGCGGAATCTAATTGGCTTTTAAGCAGCGAAAGTTGCGGGTTAAGCTGATTAATGTCCGCCTGCAGGCTGTCTATCTGCGATTTTAAATTTAAATCAACGCTCGGACAACTGCTGGCCGGCTTGCCGAATTCCTGCACCGCCAGCCACGTTTGGTGACCTTGATATGTTCCCTGGCCCACGGCCACGCCGATTTCCTGGAATTTTACGTTCAAAATGTTGGCCCGATGGCCGGGGCTTTGCATCCAAGCGGTCAAAAGATCCCGGTCGTCGGTAAAGTTGCCCAGCGCCAAATTTTCTCCTTCGGAAATAAAATTATATCCGGCCTGTTTGGCTAAATCGCCGGGACCGACCCCTTGCGGATTTATGTGCTCAAAATACTGCTGCTTAAACATATCCTGAAGCTTAGTTTGCGCCGCCTTGTCCAGCTGCTGATTTTCCGTTAACGCAGGCAGGTTACCGTTTTGTTGGCGGTCGGTATTTGTCCAAAGAATTACGCCGGCGCGGGTTAAATAGGAATTTGGGTTATCCTGTTGGCCTATAAGCGGCGGCGGGGTTAAAATTTCCTGGGTAATTTGGCTGACTTCGGGGGTCTTGGATATTTCCGGCAGTTTTAAAAAAAATTTTTGCGCGGCAAAGCGGTAATACCAAACAGCGGCGGCAAAAATTAAAACGACGACGATAAAAAACTTTTTCATAATTACGCCGTTATTTAATATTATCTTTACTTAACAACCTGCTGGACAAAAAATTTTCCGTTGGGCAGAGTACACTCGGGCGGATAGCTTTGCATTACTGGATAGCCCGCCGCGGCGCATTGCTCAAAATTGCTTATTGGCTTGGAGTGTTTATTTTTTGCAAGAAAAAAAATAATCACGCCTAAAGCGGCCAAAATTACGAGAAAAATCCCAGTATAAACCCTGACATCACTGCGCATTTCCATAAAATGCTATAACTTAATAATTTTGCTGTTGCTAACTAATGGCTTTATTAATAAGTCAATTTAACATAAAAAGTGAGAAATGTATCCTGTTGATTTTTATCTTTTGGTGGGCGCTTGGACATTTCCAAAATTTTAAAACCGGCACCCCTTAAAATTTCCGCAAATTCGTCCTGCAAATAATAAACAAAATGCCTTTTCTGCCCGCTCTGCTGCCATTCAACCATTTTTTCACCAACCCCTGCCTTAATAGCAATAAACCCCACTCCTCCGGGTTTTAATAAAGCTTTAATCTTTTGCAAGATTAGCTTAATTTTTGTTTTTGGAATATGCAAAAGGGAACAAGCCGACCAAAAGCCGTCAAAACTTTGCGGGGGAAAGTTTAAGTCGTAAAAACTCTGATTTAAGAATAAAGCCTTAGGGTTTTTGGCGGAGGCTAATTTTATCATCGCTTTTGAAATATCAACTCCCACGTAATAGTATCCATTACCCAAAAACCACAGGCTGTCCCGCCCGCTACCGCATCCCAAGTCTATAATTTTACCGCTGGGCAAATATTTTTGGAATTTTCCATACTGATCTTGCCAAAAATCATCACGCCGAGTGAAACTCCAGGCGCTTGCAATTTTATTGTAAGTATTGAGAGTAACCTGCTCTTCGGCCGAAAGCATAAAATATTTTAGTTCTACAATTGCCGCTTTACTTAAGTATGGCGGCAATCCCCTCTCGCGATGCTTCTGTTTCTGTAGATTTTGCCAAATTTTTTACTTTGTACTTGCCACTTTTTACTTCCTCCTCCCCCACCACCAGCACGAACGGGATTTTTTCCTTGTCCGCGGTTTTTACCTGGGCGGAAACTTTGCGGTCGGTTAAATCGACAGCGACATTCACGCCTTGCTTGCGGAGATCGGCGGCTAACTGATTTGCGGCTTCCAGATAATTTTCAAGGTGGCAGACGTACAACTTTACCAGCGGATGATATTCCGGCAACAAACCGTGAGTCTCCAAAAAATCGCGGGTGGTTACGTCTCCCCAGCCAAACCCTACTCCCGGCACTTTTTCCACGCCGAAAATCCCTACCAAATCATCGTACCTCCCGCCGCCGAACAGCGCGCGGTTGTTGACAGGGCTGGTATCGTAAAGTTCAAACACGATGCCGGTATAATAATCAAAACCGCGGACCAAAGTCGGATCGTAAACCACGTTCCTAACCCCCGAGGATTCCAGTTCCCTTAATAAATTATCCAGCTCTTTTGCCCCCTCGCTGTGCGGAATCTTTTCCCCTAGTTCGTCTAAACTTTTCACATACAGCACTTCCATCAGCATTTTGGTTTTATCGCCCAAGATTTCTTCCGCCCGCTTTAAAAATTCTTCTTTCTTCATTTTACCCATTCGGTCAATCAATTTAGAAGCCTTGTGGGCCTGCCCGGAATTCAATTTCAGATACTCATCCAACAAATGATTAAGCAACTTGCGGCTGTTTATCCTAATTTCAAAACTTTCATCGCTGGCGCCAAAAGCCTTCATTATGCCGTAAGCCAAGCTGATAATTTCCACATCGGCGTCAACGGATTCCACGCCAAAAATATCGCAATTAAGCTGCCAATGCTCGCGCAAGCGGCCACGCTGGGGACGTTCGTAGCGGAACAAATTGGGGATGGAATACCAGCGTAAAGGAAAAGTCAGCTCTTTGCGCTTTTGGGCAACCATGCGGGCAACTGTGGGCGTCATTTCCGGACGGATGGTCACGTCGCGCCCGCCGCGGTCAATAAAAGAATAAGTTTGCTCGTTGACAATTTCCTCGCCGGTTTTTGCCCGGTAAAGTTCGGTCTCTTCTAAAATAGAAGCGCCATACTCCAAATACCCGTAGCTTTCGGCCACTTTGCGCCAAATACTAAAAATATAATTCTGCACAAATTGGTCTTGGGGATAAAAATCCCGCGTGCCTTTATAAGGCTCCAGTGAGAGTTTTTTTGCTTTTGTTTCCATAAAAAAATACCTTTGACACTATAAGTATATCCAAGAATGGGCTTTTTTACAAACTGGAAGAGGTGTCCCCTCTTCCAGTTTAATTTTATGATATAATAAATAATTTTTACGCCAACAAATTCAAATCCCCGTTTAAAACCACTGGCTGCATTCCTAAAACCTCTTCTTTCCAGGCTGTTTCGGGAATCGGATTTAACAGATAAATTTTTTTGCCGAGATGAAAGGCCAAACCCATTTCCATTAAAGTATTGGGGCCAATATAATTGGTAATGCCATTTTTGTCAAAATTCGCGACCAGTATGGCCTCCGACCATTCCACTTTGTTAAAATGGGCATGAATCCTCAAGGAATGATTTTTTAAAAATGCCGGGTCGCTAAACGGCTGGGTTTTTTTAAACTTATGGTAATCCGCGGTTTGCCAGAGTTTCCCGTCGCCATCCGTAAATTTTGTCGGCAACGATTTGGCTTCATGCCCCAATTTGTTTAATTGTTCGGCCACGGCTTCCATCTCCTTAACAAAAGCCGCACTGCCACAAATGGTGATTTTCATAAAAATAATTTTCTGTCATCGGATGGGTTTTTATATTCCCCCGATTTGCTTTCGCGGTGGCTAATAGCTTTATCAATAATGGAAATGTCTTTAACAGGGCTTGTAAAAATTTTGTCCTTGATAGTTTTAATATCTTCTACTTGCTCGACAATAAAATCGGAAAAAGTGTGCAAAAACGGATGCATCCAGTCTTTTACTTTATACTTATTTTGGAACATCACATTCGACCGGCGATGATAGGAATTTTTAGGCAAAACTGTAATTACCGGTTTGTGAAAATATTTGGCAATAATAATTTCGTGTGCCGTACCAACGCCCAACCGTTCTTCCGCGTTTACGATAACCAAATCGGAATACTTGATGCTCCGGCTGTCTTTGCCCACAATCAACAAAAAATCACTTTCGTCCATATCCCCGGCTCCGGAAGCACAAATTCGGCGTCCAGAAATTTTTCCAAAGCAGCTTTATACCTCAAACGCCAATTCACAAAAGTTTTTTCTTCTTCCGCGCCCTTTGGCACACTGCCGGCTAAATAAATTTTCATATTGAGATATTTGGAACAGGTTATGGAATGATGTTCGGACGGAAATAACTAAAATAATTAGCTTTTATGGCCAGCCTTATAAAACTAACTAATTTTTCTTTATTGGATCCGTAATAGGATTATTTATATTTATTCTGGCCGGTTTGATACCAAAATAGGATAGTTAATGACCTTAGAACCCATCTTGCGGCTGCCACTGAAAGGTTTTATATGCCTAATCTAAAGCCATCAGCTAATAGTATTAATTTTTAAATTCAAAACTATCAATTACTTGTTTCCAAAATTCATTTTCGGAAAAATTATCTTTTTTTGTCATTCCCGTAACTATTATTCTGACCGCATAATTTTCACCGTAAAATTGATAACCAGAATACGGAGCTAATGCCACGGTGGTTGGTAAAATTGTGATGCTGTAAGGGATATTGTTAGAGTTCTTTTTGAATTCTGGCCCCGACAAATTTGGAATTTTGTCATAGTAAAATATCTCGACTTCCATTCTTGGCGTATCGCCAGGCAAGTCCCCTTTCGGGATGCTATTAAAGAGAACTATGCATTTTTGTTTACTTGTCGCAACCGGAAAAGGCCTATTGAGTTCCTGAAAATAACGGATACTGAAAAATAAAACCGTGCTCTTTCAAATAAGGGCAAGAAAAAGTTTGAATAGATAGCGCCTTATTAGATGGATTAGCATTTTCAGAGATGTGTTCATCAAGATCGTGATTTTGAATGCTTTTGCCGGCGTTCCAAGCAACAAACCATGCCACCCCTATGATTATTATCAAAATAATTAAGACAATATAAATATACATTTTTGTCATTTGTTTCAACTTTTAAATAAGTTCAATCCCCCTGTCAGTATAACAAAAATACCGCTAATTAATAAATGTTCCCTGTGGAGCGGAATACCAGAATCGAACTGGCGCCCTTAGCTGCCCCGTCACAAATAGATAGTTCGTGGAGCGAGTGAGCAGAATCGAACTGCCGTCTTCAGCTTGGGAAGCTGACATACTACCACTGTACTACACTCGCATCAACATTTGTGACGGGGCTTGGGAAGCTAATGTACTGCCACTATACTAATTCCGCAAAAATTGGCTTGTTGACTTTTTGCGCGGCCGCGCAAAAAGTCAACAAGATATTTAAAAAATATTTAACAAATTGCCCCACAGCAAGCTACAAGGAAATCTTCTTCATTATAGCAAATTTTACTTTGGTTTAATAAGCGGCACAAATACGAATCCCCAATGATCTTTGGATTTAAAATTGTCCTCGCCAATTTTATCCAGCACCGTAATTTTATCTGTTAAAGGCATCACCAGCCTGCCGCCAACTTTGAGCTGGGTTTTTAGCGCCTGGGGGATTTCGCCAGCCGAAGCCGATACCAATATGCGGTCATATTGTGCATAGTCTGGCAGGCCGTCCCAGCCCGAACCGATAAATAATTTAATATTTTTCGGTTTATACTTTTCCAAATTTTTCCGCCCGAAATCGTAAATTTCCGGAAAAAGCTCCAACCCGAAAATTTTGCCTTTGCTCCCCACGATTTTGGAAAGCATGGCCGTAGTCCAGCCGCTGCCAAAGCCGACATCCAAAACTTTTTGTCCGGGCTTGGCTTCCAGTAAATCCAGCATAAACGCCACGGTATAAGGCTGAGAAATTGTCTGGCCAAATTCCAGCGTCAAGGGGTGGTTTTCGTAAGCCATACTTTTTAAATCGGCCGGCACAAAATCCTTGCGGTCAATTTCTTTGAACGCGCGCAAAACCCGCGGGTTCTGCAAAACCCTTTCGTTTAATAGGTCTTTGATTAGTTCCAGCCTCTCCATACTGTTATTTTAGAATAACTGTGGATTTTGACAACCTCTAACATTCGTGTAGAATTTAAAAGGATTGTGATTAAGCCCGATTGATATCAAAATTACCCATAAATGTCTAAAGTCCAACGCAAAATCCCGGCCACCATGGCCACCCAGCACCCCGACCACGCGGCTCGGCCATTTTGGCACAAAGAAAGCTTTATCCCTGCCATGGAAGAGGCCAGGGAATTATTTTTGTCTTTTGCCGATTTGGGCATTTCCGAATACATGTGGGATTGGGAAGGCAAGCTGGTTGACGAATCTATTCTGGAACGGCTGTACGGAGAAAAATATAACTTTTTCAAAAAGCTCCCTCTGGGGAAAGAAAAATTTTTAACTTTCCGACTGCCAAATTCCAAAGTGGAAAATGAGTTCCGGCTGGGGCGCGCGCTTATAGGCATGCTGTCCAGCGCAAGCATGGCCAAAAAAGTCGGCATGCACTCTCCCCCGCTGTTTGAGGTAATATTGCCTATGACCGAATCAGCCTCGGAAATGATAAGCGTCCAGGAAGCATTTGCCGAAATCGCCAACTTAAAACATCCGCTGAACAAATTCCAAAAAAATCTGCTTTCCCATATTTTGCTTATCCCGCTGTTTGAACAGGTCCATACAATCATCAACTCCGACAGGATTTTGGAACGCTATCTAGTTTTGCATAAAAAGATTTTTGGCTCCAAACCAGAATATATGCGCCCTTTTGTGGCGCGCTCCGATCCGGCGTTAAACTCCGGGCTGGTGCCTACTGTTTTGGCCATTAAAATCGCCCTTGCCCGGTACAAAAAATTTGCCAAAAAACATAACATTGCCCTTTATCCGGTCATTGGCTGCGGGGCTTTGCCGTTCCGCGGCGGGCTGTACCCTTTAAGGCCGGAAAGGTTTCTGCATGAATACAAAGGCATCAGGACCGTTACCATCCAAAGCGCTTTTAGATATGACTATCCCAAACCTACGGTTATAAAAGCAATTAAAGTTTTAGAGAAAGGGCTGCCTAAAGGGCAGGCGGCGGACATAACGCCGGCGGAAGAGGTTAGGCTGATAAAATCGATTAAAACTTTTGAATCCGCTTATCGGCAAAGCGTGGAAAAAATCGCGCCGCTGATTAACGATTTAGCCAAACATTTGCCCAAAAGGCGCGAGCGCGTCCAGCATATTGGATTGTTTGGCTACAGCCGCGGCTTGGGCAAAGTCAGCCTGCCACGAGCTATTAGTTTTACCGCAGTGCTGTATTCTTTGGGCGTGCCGCCGGAATTAATCGGCACCGGCCGCGGCCTGGCCGCCGCGCGCAAAGCCGGCACGCTTCCTTTGGTGGAAAAATACTATATTAATTTAAAACATGATTTATACTTTGCCGGAAAATTCCTGTACAAACCGGGTCTTATAAATTTGGCCAAAAAATTTCCCGCCTGGAAAGGTATTTTAAAAGATGTGGAGGAAATAGAAAAATATTCGGGCAAACCGCTCGCGCCCAAATATTTGAACGAACAGGAGCACCAGCTGATTTCCGCGCGCGTCCATCAAAACTTTAAAAACGGCAAAAATCTGACCCGCTTAATTGAACAAAGTGCGATTCTGCGGCATAGCATGGGGTAGAGTTAACTAATAACCAATAATTTATAACAATAACTGGACATCCTATATTTTGAGGGATATCGGGGAGCGTGCTTGCGCGCTCCCCGACTAGCCGACTACGCCGCCACTGCCCAAGACACAAACTGGACTGGGTTCTCCGCGAGGTACTTTCCTTTCGAAACAACGCTACCAGACGGCAGCTCTACCGTTTGGTGGCCGCAATTCGGGCATACCAACCCTATGGGACCACCCACACAGCTGTTCTCGTGCACCAAGTGGTGCGAACTTCCACCACATTTCGTGCACTTACGTGCTCTGAATTCTTGTGCGACGATCAAGGTTCCTCCTTGGACACTATGATAAATTTACGAAGATACCCGCAACCGCTTAATCGCCTAATCCGCCGCGCGGCAGAAAAGTTACGGACACCAGCCGAAAACCTACCCACTAAAAAAGAGCCCTTTTGCAAGGGCTCTTTGGAAAAATTCCAAATTTAATCAGCCCTTGCTTAGCAAAGGCATCAACATTCCGCTAAATTGGGCTATTCTGTAATTCATAAGCTTATGTTAATATTAACTTATGATAAAAAAACCGTCAAGTTTATATCACCCCCTAACCCCCTCTTACATTAAGAGGGGGAAACTCTTGGTTGTCGGCAGCGTGGCGTTTGACAATATACAAACGCCGTTTGGGAAAATAAGCAAAACTTTGGGCGGCAGCGCCAGCTATTTTTCTTTGGCCGCGAGTTTTTTTACCAAGCCTTACGTGGTGGCCGTGGTGGGGAATGATTTTACCTATAAATACAAGGAAATTTTAAAAAAGAAAAAAATTGACTTATCGGGATTAGAAACAACCAAAGGCCAAAGCTTTCACTGGGGCGGCAAGTATAGCTTTGATTTAAACAACCGCGATACCCTGTTTACGCATTTAAACGTCTTTGAACATTTTAAACCCAAACTTTTAGAACACCATAAAACCGCCTCTTATGTGTTTTTAGGTAACATCCACCCAGAACTTCAGCTTGACGTTTTGAGCCAAATAAAAAAACCAAAACTGGTGGGGCTGGATACCATGAATTTTTGGATAGAAAAAGCGCCACAGGAGCTGGCTAAAGTGTTAAAGCTGACGGATATTTTTGTGATAAACGATTCCGAAGCGCGGGAACTTTCCGGAGAACATAACTTGATGAAGGCCGCCAGAAAAATAATCAAAATGATGCCCAAAGGCAGAGGTGTCCCCTCTGCAACAGAGGGGACACCTCTGCCACCCGTGCTAATTATCAAGCGCGGGGAATATGGACTGCTGATGTTCGGCAAAAACCAGATTTTCCACTTGCCCGGCTTCCCGCTTGAAGACGTTATAGATCCCACCGGCGCGGGCGACAGCTTTGCCGGCGGACTTTTTGGCTACCTAAGCAAAACCGAAGACAGCTCCTGGGAAAACCTAAAACGAGCATGTGTAGCCGGTTCGGTATTAGCCAGTTTTGGCGTGGAAAAGCTCGGCACCCAAAGGTTACAAGAAATAACCCAAAACGACATTAACGAGCGTTTTGGGGAATTTAAAAAATTGACAGATTTTTAAGCTTACTAAAAAATTTGTTAGCATAAAATGCGGCCGCATTTTATGCTAACAGTCCTGTTTAACAAATATTATAAACGCCGTGGCAGGTGTTTTTTTGTTTTGACCAAAACTATTATCAAGAATACAATAAACGTATGTTGGCCTTCTGGCCAGCAATACATCGCTAGCTGATGCTAGCTTTCAGGAGGAACCGAAGTGCCATTTCAGGACTTTCCGCCGCTGTCAGGGCCGCCATCAGGTGAGGCCTTGGCTGCCAAACCCTGGAGGCCCGGCGATACCGTCGGGCGACAACCAGTCATCGATACCGACCATCCCGCTATCGTTCCTGCTGGCACCGCCAGCCCGAACGTCGGGAAGTGCCGGCCTACCGGCACCGCTACGGGATCGGGGGTTGACCCGCTTCTGATCGGATAACCCGGCCCCGATGCGCCCCCGCCAAAGTCCGGCCAAAAGCGCGGAACTAGCTAGTCGCACTTAAAGCCAAAACGCAACCTGCGGCGGGAAGTTCACACCTTGAACTTCCCGCCGCCTCACCTCTTGTGGAAAACACAGATAATCCAACAAAATCAGGCTAAATTTGCTTATTTGACAAAAAAAAATAATCTGCTAATATAATAAAGTAAAACTAAATACTAGAGTTAAAAAAAACACCCTATCTAATTTCCGGAGTATTCCGCCAAAAAGGTGTTTATTTTAATTTATTAATAAATTTTCTACGAAATACCTGCCCGCCAAAGTTAATTTACTATAGTCGCTTTAGATGTCAATTGACCGCCTGACGCTACTATAAAAATTTTCATTGGCAGGCGTGCGAAAATAACGAAATACTAAATCTGGAATTTTAGATTTCGTATTTAGCCCCTTTCGTATTTGGTAGATGAACAAAGCGGGGGGAGAAAGAAAAGTATATGACAAACGGCAAAATAATGGCCGAATACATTTGGCTGGACGGCCGAAAGCCCACGGCTAAACTGAGATCTAAAACTAAAGTCATTGACGGGCCGGTAAGAAAGCTGGAGGACGTCCCCGCTTGGGCATTTGACGGCTCCTCCACCGAACAATCCGAAGGCCACTTTTCGGATTGCCTGCTCAAGCCGGTTTACTATGTTCCCGACCCGATAAACTTGGGCGACAATATTTTGGTAATGTGCGAAGTCTTAAATCCCGACGGCAGACCGCATCCCAGCAACACCCGCCGCGTTTTAGCGAATGTGGCGGAAAAATATAAAGATATGGAGCCATGGTTTGGCATTGAGCAGGAATATACGCTTTACCGCAAGGAATGGCCCTTAGGCTGGCCCAAAGACGGCTTTCCGCATCCGCAGGGACGCTACTATTGCGGCGTAGGCTACGACGAAGTCCACGGCCGGCCGCTAATCCAAGCGCATCTAAAAGCCTGCATTTATTCCGGCCTGTCCATTTACGGCATTAACGCCGAAGTGATGCCGGCGCAATGGGAATTCCAAATCGGCGCCCTGCCACCTTTGGAAGTCGGCGACCAGCTCTGGTTGGCGCGCTGGCTGCTTTACCGCCTGGGCGAACAGGAAGAGCACCAGGTTTACGCCAAGCTGGACCCCAAACCCATGCCCGGGGATTGGAACGGCGCCGGCGGCCATACCAACTTTTCCACCCGCTTGATGCGTGAAACCGGCGGCCTGGAAGTAATTAAGCAGGCCTGCGAAAAACTCGGCAAATTCCACCGCCAGCACATCCGCGTTTACGGCGCCGATAATGATAAAAGGCTGACCGGCAAACACGAGACCTGCAGCATTTATGAATTCCGCTACGGTGTGGCGGACCGCGGCGCTTCGGTACGCATCCCTATCAGCACGGCCAATGCCGGCCGCGGCTTTTTGGAAGACCGCCGCCCAGCCGCCAATTTAGATCCTTACCAAATTTGCACCGCGTTAATAGAAACCACCTGCGGCGATGGCTTTGATCCGGACAAATACGGCTGGGAAAATTTTAAATTCCCGGAAGAAAAACAGACGCAAAGGACGCTCCCCGTTGTTCCTTCTCCCATGAAATAAAATAACCAATTAACAAAGAGACTCTTTGCACTGCGCAAAGAGTCTCTTTGTTTTTTTAATCTAAATCCTTATCTGCCCACTGCCCTCCACCATCCATTTATAAGAAGTTAAGGCTCCCAAACCCATCGGGCCGCGGGCGTGGAGTTTTTGGGTGGAAATGCCGACTTCCGCGCCCATGCCAAACTGTCCGCCGTCGGTAAAATAAGTTGAGGCATTATGATAGACGGCGGCCGCATCAATTTCTTTCAGGAAAATTGACGCGTGATGTTTATTATTCGTCAAAATAGCTTCCGAATGCCCGGAAGTATGCTTTTTTATAAATTTCAGCCCTTCGGTAAAACTGTTGACGGTTTTTACGGACATTTTTAGCGATAAGAACTCCACGCCAAAATGTTCCGGCCCGGCCTTCTGCAAAAGCTCGGCGGGATAAATATTTTTTAAAATTCGACGGGAAGGCGCGTCGGCAAAAATTTTCACGCGATATTCGGCCAAAGGCGCGGCCAAAGCCTGCAATAATTCTTTGACCATCGGTTTATTTACCACAAGAGTATCTAAGGCATTACATACACTCGGCCGCCTGGTTTTGGCGTTGACGATTATGGCTACGGACTTTTTAATATTGTAATCATCCGCAAAAGTATGGCAGACGCCGGCACCGGTTTCTATAACGGGCAAGCGGGAGTTTTCCCGTACCCAATTGATTAAATTGTTGCTGCCGCGGGGAATTAGCACGTCAACCAGTCCGTGCGCGCTAAGCAAATCTTTTTTCCATTCCGATTTTGGATCAATCAGCAACACCGCTTCTCTCGGCAACCCGTGTTTTTTTAACACTTGGCGGAATAACGAAACTAAAATTTTATTGGACTTAAAAGCTTCCTTGCCGCCTTTAAGCACCACGGCATTGCCGGTTTTTAAGGCCAAAACTGCCAAATCCACGGTCACGTTGGGACGGGATTCGTAAATAACGCCGACAACTCCCAGCGGCACGGAAACCTTGCTTATTTTTAAGCCGTTGGGGCGGCTGCTAAAATCTAAAACCCGGTTTAAAGGATCGGGCAACGCGGCAACATCAACAACAGATTTTATAATCCCCTTGATTTTTTTGGGATTTAATTCCAGCCGCTCCCTAACCGATTCGTCACCGCCGAATGCTTTAAGGTCTTTTTGGTTGGCCGCTAAGATTTTTTTTGCATTTTTTAAAATGGCTTTGGCGCCATCGCGCAATAACCGGCTGCGATCGCCGGACGGCAAACCCGCCAGTTTGACGCTGGCTCGTTTGGTTTTTTTCAGTTTTACGGTTAAATCACCCATTGCTTAACTCCTTCGCCCTTAAAAAAGCGGCTTTCACGGCTTGCGCGATTATTTTATCAACAGATCGTTTTTGGAAAACTTTTAACGCCGCGTCGGTTGTTCCTTTTTTTGACCGCACCTTCTTAATCAATTCCTGGTAATCCGCGCCTTTCTGCAATTCGGCCGCTGCGGACAAAGTTTTTTCCACGAGCGTCCGGCTTTGGGCAGAAGTTAATCCCAACGCCCGCGCCGATAGAACCAAAGCATTCGCCAAATAAAAAAAGTAAGCCGGGCCGCTGCCAGAGATAGCGGTAACGGCGTCAATCAAACCTTCGTCTTTGACTTCAAAATTCTCCGTAATGCCGTCCAAAACACGCCTGACGGCCTTTTTGTCGAACAATAAAAGTCCCGCGGACTTCCAAGCCGCAATCCCCTGCCCTACGGCCAAGCCCAAATTAGGCATCATCCTGACAATTTTTTTATGGCTAAACAAACCAGCCAGTTTTTTTATGGGCAAACCGGCGGCAATGGAAATAATAATAATTTTCGGATCAACCAGTTGGCGAACCTGCCCGGCCAGCGACGGCACGTCCTGTGGCTTGACAGCAATAATAATAAAATCAGACTTTTTTAAATTAGCCAATTCCGCATAGCCGACCCCGGCCACGGCTTTAACTTTATCCCGATTCCTATCATAAACAGAAACCTTAAAACCCTTAGCTTTAACCAAAGCTTTGCCTATAGCCTGCCCCATATTCCCAAATCCAATAATAAATACTTTTTTCATAAATATCCTTCCGCAAAAGGTTTTAAGCCGGAATTTTAATTACCGCCATGTGGTCGGAATGGATGACTTCCTTTTCCAAATTCCAGCTGTGACCCAAATTTTTGCGCAAAGCCAAGGCATTTTGGATTTCCTTTAGACTATAGTTAACTTTACCGTAAGCCACGGCCAAGCCGGTTTTATCTATAACCTCCACTATCTCTCCTTTGTCAAACATGCCGCGGCAGGAAACAATTCCGGGCAAAAGCAAACTTTTGGATTTACCCAGGGCGGCGGCAGCGCCGGCATCAACAACGAGCTGCCCAAACCCCTTGGCCGCAAGCAGCCAGCGCTTTTGCTCATTAATGCCTTTGACTTCCAGCGGTAAAAACTTTGTGCCAATGTGCGGCGAGCCAAGAGCCTTGGCCAAGACCCCCGCGGTGCGGCCGTCGGCAATAATGGTTTCCACGCCAGCGTTGGTGGCCTGCTTGGCCGCGCGAATCTTGCTGAGCATGCCGCCGCGGCCGCCGGTAGATTTTCCTATGCTGCACAAGTGTTCCAGTTCAAAACCCACATTCTTGACTTCCTTGACAAGCTCGGCTTTCTTGTCCCAATTGGGATCGGCGGTAAAAAAACCCTGTTGGTTGGTTAAAATTATCAGCTTGTCGGCGGCAATTGCCGCCGCCACCATGCCGGCAAGCACATCGTTGTCGCCGGTAACCAAATCGGCCTTGGAAATTACGTCATTGCCGTTAATTATGGGTAAAACGCCCGCCTTAAGCATGCCGTTTATAACTTCAACCAAATTAACGTAGCGCTCTTTATCGGTAAGCTCACTGCGCAAAATCAGCAACTGTCCGACTTCAGCGTTATGCTCTGCCGCGTATTTCCCGTAAAGCTGCATCATATACGGTTGGCCAATGGCCGCCCAAATTTGTTTATTCTCCTCGCTTTTCAGCACGGGCAGGCGCGCCCGCCCCGAGCCCACCGCGCCGCTGCTGACCAAAACCACTTCGTGTCCTTCTTGGCGGAGCTCAAAAACTTCCGCGGTCAGCCTTTTAACCACGGAAGTTTGGATAACATCGGAGTTATCCGTTAAAACGTTTGTCCCAACTTTTACGACTATGCGCATTGGAAAAATTTAAAATTCAAAAATCAAAATTAAAAATGTAGGCGTTTTGCCTGAAGGCAAAAATTCAATTATTTTGAACTTTGATTTTTACATTTTGCATTATTTACACCCTGCCGTAATCGTCCTCAAACCTCTCAATATCGCTTTCATCATAATGACCGGTTTGGGATTCAATAAAAATTAAATCCTGGCTCTTAGAAGTATTTATTACTCTGTGCTTATCGCCTGCTTTAATATCAACAAAACTTCCCACTTTGACTGGCAGTTCGTTACCGTTTAGAATTACCCTGCCTTGACCCTGGACAAAAAACCAATGTTCGTTGCGTTGTTTGTGGAACTGGTAGGAAACTCTTTGTCCGGGCTTGATTGTCATCTTTTTTACGCAAACATCAAAAAACCCGGGTTCATTTACCAAAAATTCAGTTAATATTTCATAACTGCCCCAGGGGCGGTTTTCCGTATAATGTCCAGCCATATATAGATTATAACAAATAAACGGGTGGTTAAAAAGGGGTCTGTTGCCGCAATCGCCAAAAGGACCTCTTGGCAATTTTGGGCAAAAAAACGATTTGTTAACCAGCCAAGATGGATTATAATTACTTCATGAAGCAAATATTATTTACATTTTTAATTTTAGGCTTTATTTCCGCCGGCTGCGGAGTTACCGGTCAGAGCCAAACACAATCGCCGCCGCCGACTGCAAACGCGCCTGCGGCAACATCGTCAATCGTTTCTAAGCCAAATAAAGCGCCAGAGCTTCATGAACCGATTAGTGGCGGGCTTTCCAGAGTAACAAAAAAACCTTTTGGTCTTTACGTTTCGCCCGGCCACTCACCTGTTTCCCCGGAAAGATTCACCGGCTACCACACGGGCATTGATTTTGAAACCACGCCCCAGGAGCAGAATACGGACGTAGGCGTATACGCGGCCTGCAGCGGCAAACTTTTGCTTAAAAAATACGCTTCCGGTTACGGTGGCGTTGCCGTGCAGGCTTGCAAACTGGACGGCCAGGATGTGACAATTATTTACGGCCACCTAAGGCTTTCCAGCATCGCTCCCAACGTTGGCGACGTTCTTTCGCCCGGGCAACAAATTGCGGTTTTAGGCACGGGATACTCCAGCGAAACCGACGGCGAAAGAAAACATCTGCACTTTGGCGTCCATAAAACAGCGGCGATAAACATTTTGGGTTACGTACAAAAACAATCCGAACTAAGCGGCTGGCTGGACCCGGCACAATATTTAAAATGATTATTTATCATGGCCCGGCCAAAGAGCGCCTTTGATATCCTTCGCACCAAAATTAAAACTTTATACGTAAATCTATTACAAGGCCGCGGCTCACCCCCTGGCCTTTTCCATAAGAATAAAATCAGGAGCGCTTTTGTTAAAACGCTCTTAAACCGTAACAAAATTTATCTTAACTGTAATATTATCAAGCAAGTGAAACGAGTTTTTCAAAGACTATTTTTGCATAGTCAAACCTTTTGTAAATCTTCCGCCCTATCGACTTGATGCTTGTGACAAAATCAACTGTTCCGGTAAGGAAAACCTCGTCTGCAATCAATAAATCTCGCAGGGCTAATTCCTTTTCCGTAACTTTAAAATGTTTTAATATCAATTTTCTGGTAACACCCGGCAGCGGCCCCGATTTAAGGGACGGCGTGAACAGCTTATTGTTTTTAACTAAAAATATATTCGCGGTGGCGGCCTCGATTATTTTGTCATTTTCATTTAAAAAGATCACTTCTTTTATTTTGGTATCTCTGGTCTTTGATAAAACTTCTGCGGCTAGCCCATAATTTAGGCCTTTTATTGAACGGCCGGAGCTGTCTTGGCTAAACTTTTTTATCGGCGAAATTATGGCACTAATTTTTCCCAGGGGGTTAAAATCCCTTTTGGAGAAAATTATTATTAAAGTTGGCACGGTCTGCGACGATAAACCCTGGCTTCCCTTACCCTTGGTAACTATCAGGCGGACAAAGGCGTCTTTCTGCTTAAACTTTTTGTAATAATGGCTTAACAGTTTGGCCAACTCCTGTCTTGAGACGGGAATCTTTATGTTTGCACCGTTGGCGGACTTATATAAACGTTCCAAGTGTTCCCTAATAAAAAACGGCTTACCGCTAAATACCCTATAAGTATCAAAGACACCGTCTCCATAAAGAAAACCATGGTCAAACACACTGATTTTATCAGTTATTTTACCATTTATAATCACTAATGGTCGTGGAGTAGGCACTTAAATCAGCTTGGCGATAAGATCACGTAGCTGGAGAGTTCAATTAAAATTATTTATTGTTTTGTCACATACTGTCCGCTAACCCAGCCCTGTTCAAAGCCGCTGTAAGTTATTTGGTACCAATTATTCTGTACCTTGGTATAAGTGTAAATTTCTCCGGGGTGCACCTGGGTGAGCACTTTGCCGGAAATGGACGGCGCGTTTCTGACATTTAAAAATCCGGTGGGCGTGGAGTTAATTTTAACCTGTAAAATTGCCACGGGGGTAGTTGTGGCAGCTGCGGGGGGAGTTGTAGTGGACGCAACCGGCGGCGTCCCTCCAGCCAAAGGAAAGGGTTGTGAGGCATTATTTGTAGCCGCAGGAGCCGGATGATAATGCCCTATAACCGGCGCCTGACCCCTGCCTAATTCCCAAACATAAAGTTCATAACCTCCGGCCACTAAAATAAGTAAAACTATAAAAATAAGCAGCCATCTCCCAATATGGTGGTTTTTTTTGTTTACCGAAGCAAAAACCGAAGCCGGCATTAGCTTGGGCTCGGGTACCAACTCAGGTTTGCTTAAAACGGGGGTTATTACGGGCGGCTCCGACGGCCCGGACGGCTCGGAAATCAGTTCTTTTTCCTTTTGGCTCAAATTGGTCTTCACTAAAACTACGTCTTGGGTGTTTTTTGGCGAATTTATGCCTTCTACAAGCGGTTTTACGGGCTTGATAGGCTTATCGGGAACAGCTTTCTTAGGCTTAACCGGCTGGGTTTTGGGCTGGCTTGGCGCGCCGTCCTCGGGGATTATAGAGTTCTATTTCGTTGTCCATTTTTTTAAGCGGATAATTTTTAACGTTTACCCCGTAAACTTGTTGTCCAGGGTTATCAAGTTTATTATACCACTTTTTCAAACAAACTAAAAATGTACGAGAACTTTTATTTTGTTCCCACGAGATTTATGTTTTTTAGGGAAAAATTCATGTCAACTCCGCGTAATGAAGAATAGACATCATAGCCTCCGACCACTGCGTCATCTGCGGTAAAGCCGGACGGCGGGGTAACATATTTTTCGTATAAGCCTTTGAAATCAATACTGAACGTATGGTATCCACTACCGGGAGAAATTGCCGAAAAACTAATACCCGCGGCCGAAGGGTTAATCATCACAGTACAGCCATATTGGTTATTGGCCGGGTTAACGACGCAGCTTGAGCCCTGCCAAAATATATCTTTATTTGCCACCGGCTGGGCATTGTAAACGTGTACGCTAAAAATATCCCCTCTAACCCAGGTTCCGTCAGGCTTAAAGTAATTTACCCTAAAATCACCGGACACATAACCCCAAGGGTCGGTGACGTTTTGAAATGGCGCCTCGTAACCGCTTGGGCAACTCAAAGCGGGATTGATATTCTGGGCTGAAATATTTAAATCAAACGATCCAGTTATGTCCTTAAATTGTCCGAGGCTCGTATTTGGGCGTATTGAGGAGCTGCCGTCAAAAGAAACGCCGACCTCGCGGACTTGGCTTGTGCATTGGGAAAGAGGATAAGCGTGGTTTGCATAGGATAATTCCAGCGGAGTGCCGTTTCCGGCGCCGCTTACGCTTACGTCCCAGCCCGGCCACTTTTGCCAATCGGTGGACTTCCACCAAAAACGCGTATCATTATAATAAGATTCGCACGCGCCGTTGGAAGCCGGCATATTAGTAACATTATCTACGTTTGTTCCCTGCAAACCTTGCGGACATAATCCAGGCGGATTTCCAACCAAAGACGCCTGCGCTAAAGATGTCCCCGCCGAAACCCACGGGGCGGTGACAGCGGTCTTGCTTACGTCGTCTACAATTGTTTTTCCCGAAATATAGTCTGGTCCGGGATTATATAAAAGGCTAACGGAAGTGGTAGTAGCCGGGGTTGAAGTGGGAATCGGAGTAGGGTTGGGGGGAGGTAAAATAATTATTGGTGTTGGCGAGGAAGTGGGGGGAGAAGTTAAAACGTATCCCTGGTTAAGATTGGATCCCGGAGGCGGTGTTGTGTTTGAAGAAGAAGTTGTAGTGGTTGCCGGCAGTAATCCGCCGGGGGCTTGTTTGCAACATGGCACTACGACAGCTTGGCCTGTGACACGCGGATCATTGGCAACCAGTGGCGGTAAATTGGGATTGCCTTTAAGCACAGCCAAATCATACTTATTTGCTTTAACAATAAATTTGCTTTGCCCGCCGTTGTTTAAAAATACTGCCCAGGAAGGCACCGGAATTAAACCCTGTTGAGCGGAATAATAAACCGTACCGTTATATAAAAGCCAGCTGCCCCAAGGGTGCACCATATTAATATTGCTTAATATATAAATCTGGGGAAGGCTGTAATTGCTCAGGTCACCGTTAACCACATTGTGCAAAGAATAGCCCAAACCGACAAAAGCTTTCCAACTCGTAAACGGAATTTTGGTTGTGCCGCTGATAAAATAGATGGTGGCATTGTCATTTACTAATGAACCGGTAGGGTAAACCATGACAGAAGACAATGCACCCACGTCTGTGCCTGCCGCGTTATTAAGTCCCTGTGAAATATCTCCCATAGTTAGAGCTGTTGATTTTTGGTTAGCAAAAAAACCGATGGACAGGATTATTAATGCTGCTGTTGTTATTGCCAATTTTTTACTCATAAATATATTTTTTTATATTATTCTCCCTGTATTATAGCAAATAATGCGAATAAACGCCCAAACAGGGGCAAAACAAGCCTAATGTGTTAAAATATGGTTATGGATATGAACTCCCCTATCATTTGTTTCGGCCAGCAACCATGCGGGTTTTTCCCCAAACGATTTTTGGCCGCTAAAATCAATACTGCCCGCGGCTTGCAAAAAGAGCTTGGCGGCAAGATTGTCTTTTTTTACCATGACAGCGATGCGGACTACCGGGAAACTATTACTATAATGATTGACAAAGCCAAAACCGCCGACTTGTCCGCCGAAGCTTTAGCGAAGGCGGAGGTCCGCTTAAATTTTACCCAGGAAAACAAGCTGCAAAAAAAATTCTCCCCTCTTTACTTAAAACGGATTCCGACCGGCTGGAAAGAGGAAGTTTTAAAACAGCTGCCTCGGTTTGTTGATAAAAGTTTAATCGATATTTTTAAATCGACTAATAGAAAATTTGTCGCGGACTTTTGCCTGGAAATGTACCGCAAAATGGGGCTGCTGGAAGGAATCCAAATTTTAAGGTCGTCCGATAAAAGCTTTAGGGAGCAGGCGCCGGAGCTTGCGGGAGAGTTCTTTGCTGATGTAGAATATCAAGGCGAGACTGTCCGGGCGCAAATGCTGGACGGCCGTTTACGACTGCACGAAGGCGGCGGAAAATACACCCAAATCCCCATGCCGGTCAAAATAGAAAAATGGCAAAAATCGGCGAGCCGCGACCAGCGCTTTGCCTGGATGCAGTCGGTTATTAACTGTACCCACTATATATACGGCGAAGGCGAGAAAGAATATTTGGATACCAAGCCGTTTCCCGAAATTAATTTTATTGACCGCGAAAAAATTGACCAGGCCGGTTATGCCTGGCTTGGCTGACTAACCACTAAGCACTAACAACTAACCACTATCTTATGAAAATCCTCGCAATTGGCGCGCATCCCGACGACGTGGAGTTCGGCGCCGCTCCCCTTTTAATCAAAGAAGTCAAAAAAGGCAACCTGGCCAAAATTGTGGTCTGCTCTTTAGGCGAGGCCGGCACCAGCGGCACGCCGCAAAGCCGCAAGAAGGAAGCATCCAGCGCGGCTAAGGTAATCGGCGCGGGAATTGAGTTCCTCAATTTGGGCGGCGACTGCCACATAGAGTATAACCCGCAAAACGGATTTAAGATTGCCGCCATCTTGAGAAAATACAAGCCAAATATTGTGCTCGCACCCTCGCTCCTAGAAAACCAGCATCCCGACCATCTAAACATTGCCAGGCTCACTCGCGACGCCTGCAGGTTCGCGCGCTACGGCGGATTAAAAGAACTTAAAAGTCTGCCAGTGCATAAGGTAAGCATGCTTTATTATTACGGTTCCAGCGCTGAATGGGACAAAAAACCGGATATTTTAGTGGACGTAACAGATGTGGAAAAACAATGGCAAAAGGCTATGGCTTGCCACAAGAGCCAAATGCAAACCAAACAGTATATAAATTTAGTCTTCAGCAAATCACGGGCACTGGGCGCTTCCTGCGGCGTCAAATACGCGGTCGGGCTTTACTCCAACGATCCTATAAGATCGGATGGAATATCGGATATAACTTTGTCGTCCAGAAATTATTAACTCAGGGCGTCATCCTGAGGAGTGCAGCCGACGAAGGATCTCGTCTGAGGTTAATAGATTCTTCGCCCTCAGATGCATTCGGGCTCAGAATGACGCCAAGGGTACGACTAATGAAAAATCTCAAGATTGGCATAGTCTGCTACCCGTCCATAGGCGGCAGCGGTATTGTAGCCACAAGTTTGGGAAAAGCTTTGGCGGAACTCGGGCACGAGGTCCATTTTATTTCTTACGAGCAGCCTTTCCAACTGGATTTGAACAAGCCAAACCTCCAATTCCACAAAGTTAATATTAACGAATACACGCTGTTCAAATATCCCGATTACACCCTGCCTTTGGCTGAAACAATTGTAATGGTACACGCACGCTATAAATTGGACGCGCTCCACGTGCACTACGCGGTGCCCCACGCCACGGCAGCGCTTTTGGCCAAACGCATCATGCTTGCAAACCGCCAGGAGCCGCCCAAAGTTATAACCACCCTGCACGGCACGGACGTTACCCTTTTGGCGCGCGACCCAAATTTGTTTTCCGTCATAAAATATTCCATTGAACGTTCCGACTGTGTCACGGCGGTATCTGAAAATCTCAAAAAAGAAACCGTCAAAACTTTGGAAACCAAAAAAGGAATTGAAGTAATTTACAATTTTTATACCCCCCTGCCTCCCACGATTCCCCGCGAAAAAGTACGTCAAAGATTAAATATTAAAGACCACGATTCCCTTGCCATCCATCTTTCCAACCTTCGCCCTGTCAAGCGCATTCCCGATTTGCTAAAAATTGCAGCTCTGTTAAAAAACCGTCATAATTTTAAATTACTCATATTGGCCGGGGGGTCATTTGCCAAATACCAGCCACTGATAAAAAAACTTAAGCTTAAAAATATTATAGTTAAAAAAAATATTAAAGACGTAGAAAATTATTTAAACGCCGCCGACCTTGGCATATATACTTCCGAAGAAGAAAGTTTTGGCATGGGCATATTGGAAACCATGAGCTACGGCAAGCCGGTTTTGGCCACAAATGCGGGGGGCGTGCCGGAAGTCATGCAAAGCGGAAAAGAAGGTTTCTTGCTCAAAGTCGGCGATGTTAAAGGCTTTGCCGATAAAATAAAACTGCTGATGAACGAACCCAAACTTGCAAATAAACTCGGCCAAAATGCCGCCAGACGAGCTAAAGAAAAATTCTCGGCTGGGGTTATTGTAAAACAATACCTAAAACTTTACCGCCACGCCTGCGGGCAATAAATTATATAACAAAGCAAGACGGCCTTTTGGTTAAACCAAAAGGCCGTCTTTTATCAATTAACAATAATACATTCTGCTTATTTCTTTTTCCATTCAAGCAATTTCCCCGCTTCAATTTCAATCTTGTCGGCTTCTCGTAAATTCCTGATTTGCGTGGGCGTCAATATTTTATAATGCCTAGCCTTGTCCAAATATTGCGGCAATTCCGTCAAATCTTTTTTCGTAGTCCGCCAGTTTAAATAATTAATCCGGTTAACATTAAACGGCACCGAATACTCCAACAAGGTCTTTTTGCCGTTGTCCAAAAAATATTCGTGGAAATAAGAAAGCGCCAATTCACGCAAGGTTTTGTATATGGGTTCCCGATACCGCAAAACCGCATGATTGGTTTTACTTATAGCGCCCCAGCAGCCCAATTTTTTAAATAAAGCCACTACGTGATCTAAATCGCTAGATGCCGATCGCAAATCCATAAGCAGCGGCTTCTGGCCGTGAAATTCCAAAATCGCGGCGGCAAGCAACGCGCCTTCCATACAGTGGGCTTTGCCGAGCCGCAAAACCATCCGCGGGCTGCGGCATTCCACGCCGTCTTTGGCCGGATTGTGCCTGATTTTAAACGCCAAAAAATCCTGAATTTTTTGTGGGGTATTGAGCTTCTTAAAAATTTTTATTTCTTCCTGCCCATATCTTTCCATACGGTAATTTTAGCACATCCCAAAGGCCCCAAACCACCCTACTGCATAACCCGCAGGGCGACTAAGCTGCCAACCGGCAAAGCCCGGTCCGCGGCATTGGCCTTAACCACGTTGGAGAAATCATTATCGCGGTGCCAGCTGTTGTAGACCGGCAAGGAAGGATAGCCGTGCTTTTGGCTATCGACGCCAAGCCAATAAATCGTGCCGTTGTCGTTAATATTCACGCCAGACAGGTGGGCGGCCGTGGGGTTGCCCAAATTGGCCGCTTTGGGCAAACTTTGCAGTTCGGGGTCGGTAACAATTAAGACATTGGCAAAACTAAAGCCCAGGGCCTTAAAGACATTTTCGGAGATAAAGGCATACCTTTGGCTGTTGGAAATCAGGTAAACGGTCTTGTCCTGGCTGGATTTAACCAAATAACCGTCGCCGGGCAAAAGCAGGGAGCCGGGGGCAATGGCGAGGTCTGAGGCTTGGGCGGCTTTGGCATCAGAAAAGTCAAAGCCATAGCTATAGAGGATACCGGGAGAGGTTATGCCGAATCTCTGGCCTTGTTTGATGAGATAGAAGGTGCCGTTGCTGTTGATTAACCTTAAGCCTGGCAAGGAAGCCTGCCCGCCGGTATTGCCGGATGAAGTTGCGGCGGGGATATAGACAGTCACAGGGGATGAGCCGCCACCGGATGAGCTTCCTCCCCCACCACCACCGCCTCCACCGCCACCACCACCGGAAGAAGGAGGGGCGGCCGTCACGCTAATTGTGACTTGAGCCGTGGCTGTGCCCGCGCTGTTGGTAGCCGTTAGCGTGTAAGTTACGGTGGAAGCCGGGGAAATAGATTTTGAGCTTAAGGAAGAAACGTCGCCGATATTATTATCAATGGCAATGGTAGCGCCGGGGTGCCGGAAACACTCCAGGACAAAGATGCTGCCGCTCCGGCCGTAATAGAGGAAGGCGAGGCGGTAAAGGAAGCAATGGACGGCGGGGTGGAAGTGGGCAAAACTACGGTATTGTTGACTGTAACCGTGGTTTGGGCCGTAGCTGTCCCGCCGGAGCCGGTGGCCGTTAGGGTGTAGGTGGTGGTTACGGTTGGGCTGACGGATTTGGAATTTCCGGTTACTGTGCCAATGCTGTTATCTATGGATAAAGAAGTTGCGTTGGTTGTGCTCCATGACAAAGTTGAGGATTGCCCGGAAGTAATGCCGGAGGGGGAAGCGGTAAAGGAACTAATAACCGGGGCCGGGGGTGGGGGCAAACTTAAAGTTGTAAAAGTAAAGTCGGGGGAAGAAGTACTGTTGCTACTGCCGTCAATGGATGTAACTTTAAAATGATAGGTGGTGGCAGCGGACAAACCAGTCAAGATAGTGCTGTGGGAGATGGTTAAGGGGCTGTTATCCAGCAGGGCTGAAGAAGAACCATAACTGGCGGTTGTGCCATAGAAAACCTGCCCATTGGTAACCACATTGGTCTGCCAGGAGATTTGGGTGGTGGTGGCGGTAGTATTGGAGCCAAGTAGGTTAGAGATGGTTGGAAGCAACGGGTTTACTGTAACTGTGGTTTGGGCGGTCACGGAGCCGGAACTATTTGTGGCAGTCAGCGTATAAGTTGTTGTTTGGGTAGGCGAAACGGATTTGGTAGACAGTGAGGTCACGTCCCCTACCGAATTATTTATGGACACCAAAGTTGCTCCGGAAACCGACCACGACAAAGTGGCCGACGAGCCGGAGGTTATGGACGAAGGCGAAACGGAAAAAGAAGAAATGACCGGCGGGTTGGAAACCGGCGGCGTATAGCTCGACAGGTATTCGTAAGCGCCGATATCTAAACCGGAACCTTGGGGTCGGAGTGTGCCGGAAACATCCATGGCCAATCCGGAAATGGCCGTACCGGCGTCTATGGCCGGGCTGCCAGCCAGCAAATGTGCATCGCCTCCAGCGGTGCTCGTTAATTTCGGGTCCTGGTTAACGGAGCCGGTAACCAAATTCGTAAATGTCGGGGCTCCGGCGCCGTAAACCAAATTGTTTGAGCCGGTGAGGTTCGGGCAAACCGAAGCGGAATCTCCGCTTGTGCAGGAATGATAACTGGTTTGGCTGCTTTCCTCGTAAAAATAAGGGCTGCCAGAGCTTAAAATAATATTGTTGCGCAACCGGTCAATCAAGGCCTGTCCCTGATGAACCTCAAAGCTGCCGCCAAAACCCGGACCGCCGCTGTAATTAAATACGGTATTATTATAAAAATCAACGTAGCCGGACCCTACGCCGTGCGACTGGTCATAATCCGAACTGTCCGCGCGGTAAATCGCGCCGTCCATCCCCTTGCCGTCCATTCCGGTGTTATAAACCACATTATTGTAAACGCTGACCGGCCCTTGAGACGGGTCTACCGTATCTATAATTATTCCTTCTTCCGCTATGTTATGCACTACGTTATCGTGGATACTGATGTCATACATTACATAGCCGTTGCCGGAAGAAAGCGGCGAAGAATGAATTTGGATGCCGGATCTGCCTTTAGCGTTATTGACCATATTCCAACCGACTTCCAAATGGTTGCTGTCCGTGCCGGGATACAGCCCCTGCTGGAGACGGTCGGTGCTGGCCAAAGCCAGGTCGTGGCAATTATTACCCAGAACTTTTGTATAAGTGGACATTTCCACCCCAAGAGCCGAGCCCCCGCCGCTGCCCCCGCCGGCCTGCGGATTGGACACGTCGTTGCCGATAATCCGCCAATAACTGCTGGGACCATTGGTTTGTAACGGCTGCGGGCCCCGTAAATTTAATTCCGCTATCACCCAATTGCCTCCGCAAGCTCCGCTGCCGGCGGTAAAATCCGTGCCTTCTATACCGTAGCCGGGGGAATTACCGGACGACCCCACCGTAACCGTGGCTCCGGGATATGCGATTAGGGCTTTTTGATTTGTAGCCGTGCCCTGGCACCATTCACCGCGCAACAAAACAGCCGCGCCCCAGCCCTGCCCGTCGTCAACCGTGGCGCTCACGCCGTTTTCGGCGTATATGGTTGCGCCGGCTCCCGCGGTCTGTACGGCGTGCGGCAAAGTTTTCCATGGCGCGGCAAAACTGCCGGCATTGGAATCACTACCGCCGGTAGACACAAAATAAATGTTGCCCGACCGGACCGCAAACGGCAAGCCGTTGGAAGTCCCGTTTGAATTGGCAACTACAATATTCCCCGAGGCCGCGGGCGGCCCGAGCTGAATGACCATTTTTTGGTACCAAAGGTAGGTTGTCGGTGCAATTTTCACAATCGCCTGTCCACCGCCAACGGTAACCGTCGGGCTTGAACCAAAATTATTGCCGTAAATCGTAACGTAAACGCCGTTATTATTTTCCCCGCCGGTGTTCGGGCCGGATATTAAATCTGTAAAAAACAAAACCGGCGCGCCGTTGCCGGAAGGCGGTGGCTGGACTGCGGTAACCGTTACGACGGTTTGGGCGGTCACGCTGCCGCTGCTGTTGGTGGCAGTCAACGTGTAAGTAGTGGTATTAGAGGGGCTGACTGTTATTGAAGAGCCGCTGAGTGTGCCCACGCCGTTATCAATGGACAATGAGCTGGCTCCGGAGACCGACCACGACAAAGTGGCCGATGAACCGGAGTTTATGGAAGACGGCGAGGCGGAAAAGGAAGAGATGGTGGGGGCGGGCGTGGAATTTGAAACGGTAACGGGCACGGCAGACGTAGTTGTTTGGTTGCCGGCCGCGTCACTGGCTAAGGCGGTCAAAGTGTGCGAACCATTGCTGGCGGCCGCGGTGTTCCAAGAATAAGAATATGGCGCTACCGTAATTAATGAGCCAAGGTTGCTGCCGTCAAGTTTAAATTGCACGCCCGCCACCCCGACATTATCGGACGCGCTGGCAATAACGGAAATTGTGCCGGTCACTGTACCGCCGGAAGTTGGGGATGTAATGCTTACTGTGGGAGGCGTAGTGTCGGAAGAAGAAACTGTCACTGTAGTTTGGGCAGTCACGGTGCCGGCGGAATTGGTTGCCGTTAAAATGTAAGTCGTGGTTTGCGTCGGCGAAACAGAAACCGATGAGCCGGAGACCGTACCTACTCCGTTATTTATAGAAAGTGCCGGTGCCGGGCTGCCTGAAACCGACCACGACAATGTGGCCGACGAGCCGGCGGTTATGGAAGACGGCGAGGCGGAAAAAGAAGAAATCGCAGGCGCAGTTGAGGAAGAGCCTCCGGAAGCAGCCTTAAAAGTCACAACCAGTGCCCCGATTTCATAATCGGAGCCGTGGGTGAAGCTTCCGGTAGCGGCGTATTGGCCGGCGGCGGAAACAATTTGGTCTTCGGCAAAAGAGCCTCCTTGGGTTTTGCGGGCGGCAAAACCGCTGCCGGCCGTCCAGACCGGAATGTCAGATTGAGCCTCGCCGGCAAAACCCCACAATACTTCATTGGCCTGGGCGGTAGTAGCCGTAGTGCCGCTTGTAAAACTGGAACCGCTGTTATAACCGTTGTCATATTTTTGTGATTGGTCCAGGGGCGCCGTAGTGTCCGCCCCGCTGTATTCGCTGACAATTACGTCTATTCCCCCATATGGCGCGGCAACCGTAACCGAGGTGGCGCCGGCCGCGATATTTTTTGCGTAATAAACCGCGAACCTGTTGCTGGAAACACTCAGGCTGGAAGCAAGAGTAAACGAGTCGCTTTTATTATCCGCTACCGAAGTCGGCAAACCGTTGGATGAATTAACACCCACAACCAGCAAGTCCCCGACCGAGGTGGCGGCCAAACTTACGCTGACCGAAGTTCCGCCGCTTGTGGTGTTGCCGGCGGTTTGGACTTGCATTATGGTGCTGGCTCCCAATACCTGACCCGAAGCATTTAAAAGCTCCTGCCAGGTTAGGGCCTGGGCGCTTTGGAATGCCAAAACCCATCCGATTGTTAAAAATGCAAAAAATTTTAAGCTTTTTCTTTTTAGTTTGTTCATATTTATTTTTTGTGCTTTTCCAAGCACGTTAGTAATAAAAAAGCAGAGTTAACCGGCGAAAAGATTAATCTCTGCATGAGAAAGTTTTAAAATATATTTTTCGGCTTTTATCTGGTAATTCGGATATGGCATAAATTTAAAAAATTCATAAAGGTAAAATTATTATAGCATATCTGATATTTTTTACATAACGATGTCCCGTGGTTTTTTTTGCCGAATATTGTGGCCGCCAAATTGCTTGCGAAGCAGCGCTACGAGCTTATTGGAAAATTTTTGTTGGTTTTTCGGCTCTAAGGATTCCTGCCGAACTTTAAAAGAATCTTCAATGACGCGGGCGTCAACTCCCAGCTCTTTGGCAGCCTGGATTGTCCACTCGCCTTCGCCGGTGGATTCAATTACGCCCGAGGTATTTTTAACGTCTTCTTTTTCAAAAATGTTTCGCGTTAAATCCACCAGCCAAGACTTTATGACCGAGCCTTCCTGGTAAATTTTGGTAACTTGCGCTAAATCCAATTTAAAATCGGACGCATTTAAAACGCCATAACCTTCGGCAATGGCTTCCATCATGCCGTATTCGATGCCGTTGTGCACCATTTTAACAAAATGCCCGGCGCCGTTTTCGCCAACCAGTCCGTAATTTTCCCCGCTGGACAAAGCCTTAAAAATTGGCTCAATTTTCGGCCAAAACAATTTTGGCCCGCCGACCATTAAGGCAAAACCGTTCTGTTCCCCCCACACGCCGCCGCTGGTGCCGCAATCAAAGTAGGCCACTCCTTTTGCTTCCATTTCCCGGGCGCGGCGGATGGAATCTTTATAAAAACTGTTGCCGCCGTCTATCACTATATCCGCCAAATTAAAATATTTACTCAGCTCGTTGTTCAAAAAATCGTCCACCGCCGTATGCGGCAGCATCAGCCAAAAAACCGCCCTTTCGCTGCCTATAGCTTTTATAAGCTCGGCAATATTGCCAAAGGTTTTAACCCCGGCCTTGGCGACTTCCTGCCGCGGCCCCTCGCTGCGGTTCCATGCCAAAACCTCAAAGCCTTTATTGTGCAGTCGTCGAGCAATTTGGCTGCCCATTTTTCCTAAACCAAAAACCACAATTTGCATAAGTTTATTCACATGATTGACATGATTGATCAAGAATGACAAGATTGTCAGACCTTAATCATGTCAATCATTTAATTCTTTTGATTCTTGTCAATCATTTCGTCCACCACTCTTTGGCGTCCCTCTTTATCCATTCATCCGCCTCCTTGGGGCCGTTGGACCTGGGCTTGTAAATATGGTTCGGCAGATTCCTGAACTCTTTGGCCTCGGTAATGCTGTCCACAAACTTCCAGCTGGCCTCTATTTCGTCGCTGCGGATGAACAAACGCTGGTCGCCTTCCAAAAAATCCAACAGCAAACGTTCATAAGCTCCCGGTATTTCCCCCTTAAAGGCGCGCCCGTAGCCGAATTCAAAATCGCCGCGGTGGAGGTTTACGCCAAAACCGGGAATTTTGTTGTTAATCTGCAAATGCACCGATTCGTCCGGCTGGATTTGGAAAGTTAAGACGTTCGGCGCGTAGCCTTCAAACAAACTGCGGACCGGCTCGCGGAAATGGATGGAAATTTGGGTCAGCTTTTTGGAAAGTTTCTTGCCGGTTTTTAAATAAAAAGGCACGCCGGCCCAGCGCGGCAAATTGACGTAAGTTTTCAGCGCAAAGAACGTTTCCGTCCGGCTTTGCTCCCCCGACTCGCGTGCCCAGGGCGAAACCGCGACTTCTTTTGCGTAACCCTGATACTGCCCCTTAACCAACCGCGCAGCCAATTTTTCCGGCGTAAACGGCTCTAAAGCCTGCAGGACTTTTATTTTTTCGTCGCGGATGAATTCCGCCGTCAGTTTATACGGCTCGTCCATGGCGATTAACGCCAACATCTGCAAAATATGGTTTTGCAAAAAATCTTTTATGGCGCCGGTGGAATCGTAATAGCCAATCCGCCCGGCCGCGCCGTCCTTTTCCAAAACCGAAATTTCCACATGGTCTATAAAGCGGTTATTCCATAGCGGCTCAAACAAGCTGTTGGCAAACCTTACCACCATCAGGTTCTGCACGGTTTCCTTGCCCACATAGTGGTCAATGCGGTAAATTTGGTCCTCGGTAAAATATTTCAGCAGCAGCTGGTTTAAATTTTGCGCGGATTTTAAATTAAACCCGAACGGCTTTTCCAGCAACACCCTGACTTTGCGCTCATGCTCGGCGCAGGAAACCAGCAGACCCGAAGCTTTTAAAATTTTAGTGATAGGAGCAAACTGCTGGGGGTTGGTGGCAAAATAAAACAGGCGATTAAAGCAGACGTGTTTGGGCTGGTCGTGGTCGGCCAAAATTTTGGCCAAATCGGTAAACTGCTCCGCATGGTCAAAATCCCCGGAATAATATATCAAATGTTTTAAAAATGCGGATTTCTTGGTCGCGCTCAATTTTTTTACGACGCGGGATTTCTTGATTATAAAATTCAAATACGCTTTTGCCGTAAACGGGCGCCTGGCCACGCAAACCAACTTAAAAGTTTTTGGCAGCAATTTGTGCTCGTCCATATGCAAAAGAGCCGGGATTAAATAATCCGCGCTTAAATCCCCGGTCGCGCCAAAAATAGTTAAAATGGTCGGCGGCAAGTTTTGGCTAATACTATGGGAATGTATGTCTTCTTTGGCCATAAAATTGGCTATTGCCCATTAAATATACCATAAATCCCCGGTGCAAAAAAGCCCGCGCCACGACAAGGGGCATCCTTTTGTAGCAAAAGGATGCCCCTTATTATGGTTAGTCGTTATTATTCTTTCCCCTTAATCTCCGTCCGGTATATTTCCACCAGCGCCACAAAAATTGCCATAAGTATCGGCCCAAGCAATACGCCCAAAACGCCAAAGCTCACAATCCCGCCCAAGATGGCGAATATGGTCAACAGTGGATGCAGCCGCACCCGGGAAGAAACCAGCTTGGCGGCCAAAATGTTGTCTATTAGCGCCACGCTAAAACCCGCCCAAATTGCCAGGCCAACCGCGCCAGCCACATTGCCGGTTAAATATAAATAGCAGACTGCCGGTATCCAGACCAAAGATGTTCCGAAAGTCGGCACAAAAGCCGCCACAAACATCGCGCACCCCCACAACAAAGAGTTGGGCAGGTCAAAAATGGTAAAACCAATAAAAGCTGCCGTGGAAATTGTCAGCACCACCAAAAACTGTCCCTTAACCACGCCGCTAACCGCTTGCGTAAGTTTGGTAAATAAAATATTTTCGTTGGCCTGGGAAAGCGGTAAAAGATCTATCAACAATTTTTTAATTTTCTCCCAGTCGCGCAGTAAAAAGAAAGTGCTGAAGGCCACTACTATTAAAGAGCCAAACAGCCAGCCCAAGCTGGAAAGCAGCCCCGACAGGCTGGTAAAAGCCTGGCCAGTGAGCTGAGAAGCCCAGGTGTGAAGATCGACGTTAAAACTTAAAGTTAATTGCTGTAAAGACGGTGGCAGATTTTGGATAAAATTATTTGACTGCCCGGCCAAATTGTCCAAGTTGAGCGATTTATAAAAATTCGCCAGTTCAAAAAAGACCTGTTGGCCAATTAGAAGAACCGGCCCGGCAATAATTGCCGCGATTAGCAATACCACAAATCCGGCCGACATGTTAGGCATTTTTGTATGCTGAACTATGCGGTTATAAAATGGATGGAACAGCACGGCCAAAACCACGGCAAAAGCCAGCAGTTCCCAGAACGGCCAAAAAATCTTTAATATAATTAAAGCGACAATTGCCAATAGCACAAAGAAGCTGATGGTTTGGGTTTTTTGTTTCAACATAAGGTTTGATACTGATATACGGATTAATACTGACCCGCCTGCCTACGCCTTCTGCCAAATTTTGATGGATATTGATAATAAAATCAATAACCAACATCCATCGGACAGGCACAGACGGCATTGGCGGGCAGGTGATACAGATAATACGGATGTGTGATATCAGTATTATCAGTATAATCCGCATGCATTAGTATATCGGTATCTTATAAATATTATAGCAAATTTTTGCGAAAAAAGCATTTTGAATAAAGTACCGGTAGTTAGCCCATTCATGGGCTGTTATGTTTTCTTATGAAGACAGCTGATAAATCAGCTAACTACACTACATGGCTGCCAACATTGACAAAACGCCAATATTTATGCTATATTTGTAGCGCAAACCCGGAAGAAGCGGGGTTTTTATTTGAAAATATAGAACACGGATTTACGGATAAAGAACGGATCTACCGATATCTACCGATTCTAACAAACAATATCCGTAGACATCCGTTGATCCGAATCCAATCAGTAGATCCGTGTTAATTTTATGAAACGCGACAACATCCGCAACATCGCCATAATCGCCCACGTTGACCACGGCAAGACTACTTTGGTTGACGCCATGCTCAAGCAAACCCATACGGTTAAGGACAACCCCGAGACCAAAGATTTAATTATGGACAGCATGGATTTGGAGCGCGAGCGCGGCATTACCATTCGGGCGAAAAACGCTTCGCTTATTTATAACGGCATTCACCCCGTTAAATCCGCCGAAGGCGGGGCTGCTTCGCAGCCATTTAACGGGGTGAAAATTAACCTCATAGATACGCCGGGCCACACGGATTTTGGCGGCGAAGTGGAGCGGACTTTGCGTATGGCCGACGGCGTACTTTTACTGGTGGACGCCAAAGAAGGCCCTATGCCGCAAACCAAATTCGTGCTTAAAAAAGCTTTGGAGCTCGGTCTTAAAGCCATTGTCGTAATTAATAAAGTAGATAAACCAGACGCACAGGTGGAAGAGTCCACCAATAAAACTTTTGATTTATTTGTAAAACTGGATGCCAAAGATCACCAACTGGATTTCCAAATTATTTACGCGGCGGGCAGTTTGGGTTTGGCCGATACCGATTTAGAAAGTTTAAGATCCAAAATCAAAAGCCA
The DNA here is from genome assembly GCA_963768175.1 of Candidatus Doudnaibacteriota bacterium. Taxonomy (GTDB): domain Bacteria; phylum Patescibacteriota; class Doudnabacteria; order UBA920; family UBA920; genus PALSA-1336. Next base: position 517,073 of record CAVYGQ010000001.1, read on the forward strand.
TGCCGCGCCGGATGTTGCTCCCCTATTTGAGTCCATAATTAAATTTATTCCAGCACCCGACGTAAAACCTGAAGATCCTTTTGCCATGCTGGTTTTGGCTTTGGTTTACGACAACTACAAAGGCAAAATGGGCATTGGTAAAATTATTTCCGGCTCCATTAAAAAAGCGCAAACCATTTGCAGAATCAAGACCGACGGCCAGCGCGACAACGGCAAAATTACTTCCTTACAAATGTATGAAGGTTTGGCGCCCGTGAACGTGGAAGAAGCCGTAGCCGGCGACATTGTGGCCATTGGCGGCTTTGACGACATTTCCATTGGCGAAACTTTAACCGATCCCCTAAATCCCATCCATTTGGAGCCGGTAGAAATAGAGCCGCCCACAATTAAAATGACCTTTGGCGTGAACACTTCCCCGTTTGCCGGCAAAGAGGGCAAGTTTGTGACCTCCCGCAATTTGCGGCAGCGGCTTTACAAAGAGCTGGAAATAAACGTGGCGCTTAAAGTTGCCCCGTCCGAAGAAGGAGCCGAAAGCTTTTTGGTTAGCGGACGCGGCGAACTGCATTTGGGAGTTTTGATTGAAACGATGAGGAGAGAAGGTTTTGAACTGCAGGTTTCCCAGCCGCAGGTTATTTACCATTATGCTCCAAAATCTCACCCCCACCTAGCCTCCCCCCTCAAGGGGGAGGAAAACAAAGTTTCCCTCCCTGGAGTGGAGGGGTCAGGGGAAGGTGATATGATTAAGCTTGAGCCCTACGAAATTGTCAGCATAGATGTGCCCAGCGAATATCAGGGCGCGGTAATAGAAAATTTGGGCAAGCGCGGCGGGGAAATGCAAGGCCTGGACACCAGCTCAAGCGGCGAAATGCACGCGGAATATCTTATCCCCACCAGAGGGCTTATTGGCCTAAAAAGCTTATTGCTTACCCAAACGCGCGGCACCGTAATAATGAACAATTTATTTGACAGCTATAAACCCGTACACGAAATAGATTCCCACGCCAATGACCACGGCAGTTTAATTTCCAGCGAAACCGGCGTATCCAACGCTTACGGCCTTAACAACGCGCAGGAGCGCGGCATCCTGTTTATCGGCCCAGCCGTGGATGTTTACGAAGGCATGGTAGTAGGAAAAAACTCTGTAGATACGGACTTGGAATTAAACGTCTGTAAAACTAAAAAACTCACCAACATCCGCTCCTCCGGCACGGACGAAGCCATAATCTTAACCCCTCCCCGCCCCATTGAGCTGGACTTTGCGTTGGAATACATCGGCCCTGACGAGTTGGTGGAAGTTACCCCCAAGAGCATTCGCATTCGCAAAAAAATCTTGAACGCCACCGAACGCAAACGCGCCGCCCGCTAACCTACCTGTCATTCCGGCCTCCGAGCCGGAATCCATATCACGCAAAACCCCGCCAACCGGCGGGGTTTTAAATTAAAGTCAAACTTCCAAATCAAAGGAAATATTTTTTTCTACCCACAGAAGTCCTTTTTTAGTTAAATGCGCGGAATCGTTCCGAAAATCTAATCTACCATCAACATTTAATTCGTTTAGCTGCCGTCGCAAAACTCCCTTGTTAGTATATCCTGTCCAATCAAAAATATCGTCCAAAGAAATATTTTCCGGATATTTCTGGTAACAAAAAACAAGGACTTTTTCTTTTACATTTAACTTTGAATTTAGACATTTTAGCCGGCCACCAATTTCTTCAATTATTGGTACTTTTCGTTCAATAATCTTTTTAATTTCAGCCTGAGCTTCACAGGGAGTCATTTGCGTTTCTAAACGAACCAGCTCGGCAACAATCCAATTGGCTGCATTAAGCACAAATATAGAATCCACCTCATTTACGTCTACCGCACCTGGGTGTGCTACATTCCGCTTATTGCGAAAATCCAAAATAAGCTCAGCCAACCCGAGGATGTGAAAGCGTAAAGATTCATCGAGGCTTACATTTTTCCGCACAGCGGAAGCTATAACAAGTCGCTTAATTTGAGTCCCAATTGCAGTATACTTACTCGAATGTTTATATTCTAAAATCCGAAAAACAATTTCTGCAAATCGTCCGCCGTCTAACTGACTTGGTTCCCAACGCCCAAGAAAATACTGCTGGTGCAGTTTTTGAAATTCAGTTTGAAGATCATTGACTAGACTGCCCGGCAAATTACTTAGGTGTTGGGTTAGTGGGTTCATTGGTTAGAAATTTACTAAAAAATTTTTCCCCTGTTTGTGAAAGATCGAGGCTCCCATCTATCGACCTCACATACCCATCCTTAATTGCTCTACTTAATAATGTATTCGCATATTTACCATCAAATTTTCCGTTCTTCCAGCCTTCTTTTAATTCTACTTCAGTGAGTGGCTGCCGTTTCAAAATTTTTTCGTAATACCCAACAATAACACCAATTTTTTCTTGCCCCGATTTAAAATCTTTACCCTTTATAATTTCTGCCAAGGCAGGTTGTTTACCTTTGCCCGTTCCAAGATCCGTGGTTTGAATTCCACCCTTTTCAAGTATGGTGATCCTTTTCTCGTGATCATTGAGTTGTTGAACTATTTGCTCTAAGTTGTGTGCCATAATAATTAATTAATGCTAATATGTAGACCTATTTTCTTTCTGCGTAAGCCCATTTTTCTTTCCCTTCAGGATTTTGAGCAGGGACTCGAACTAAAACTCGATTTTGAACCAAACGTATCAACGCTGTTGAAATAACTTGGCGCGTATAATGGAAGCCGGCTTGTTGTAACTTCTGTAAAACCTGGGGTAAAGTCTTCGGACTTTTTAAATCACCGTCTTTTAATAAAAGCAAAATTCCACCCTTTGGCCCTTTAAACTTAAGCACTTTTGGATGCTCCTTATTCTTTGCTGTTAGTACAGAACTCTCCCCCATATTCTTAGCTAATTCGGTTAAAAGCGATTGTATTTCGCTAATAATATCAAGGTTTCTTTTGTTTGTATCCATAAATATATGTTTAATTATTACATCTTGATTAGTATATACCGTATTCTTCCTTATTGTCAAGGGCTAAATTTAAAACTAAAATGATTACACAAGTAAACAAATTATTAAATACGTTCAATGAAAGTAAATAAACCTTTCAAATAAAGCTAAATTTGGAATTTAAAATAAACAGTTTTGTTAATCTTAATAATCACATAAAAATGTCCAGCTACTAACTTTGGACCTAATATAAAGGGTCACATGCTTTTCATAACCCTAAAATGACTATTTTGGGCAGGGGGGTTATAATACCCATATAACCATATGTGCGGAGCGTTTTCCATTTTACATCCTATGGCCAAGCTCTAATTCGCGCGAATAGGAGAACGCTAAAAATCATAAAACCCCGGGGCTTTGGCTTCGGGGTTTTGGTTATTTTAGATGTATTGTCGGCAGCCCTAAATCTTTACAAATCTTTTTGCCTAAAAAAGTGTTTATTTCTTTATGTCTTGGTACCGCGGAAACTTGGCCCGAGGTCGGATTAATGAATATTGTGTGCGAACTGCCCTCACGCTCAACTAAACAACCAAAAGATAAAATATACCTCACCAGGGCTTTACGCTTCATAAAAGCTAAGCTAAAACAAGGGTCTCTTTGGTAACTTTAGCTTTGCCCAATTCCTTGCGAAAATATTTATTGCGCGCGGACAATACTAAAGTCAAAGCTTCTTTTAAGTTCTTTTCGGCTTCTTTTTTTGTCCGCCCTTGGGTGTTGGCCCCGGAACTTCCAATACCCACGCGGAATAATATTTGCCTGATTTTTTATAAATTGCCGTATACATGAAAAGGTTTTGTTAGCTTAACTTAATATTATATCGCCTCCGGCATACTGTCAATCGCCTTCCCCCATAAAGCACGCAATTAAGTCAACAATTGCGAAACTATCAGGTCCAAAAGTAACCTTGGCGGAGCGCTGGAACTTTTTAGCTCTTCGTCCAAAGCTTCCAGCTTATTTAGGAAATCCAAGATTTTTTTGGGCGGAAAGCGCGCGGCGATTTTTTTCATTACGAACAGCCGGCCCGGTTTCCAGCCGGTGATTTCCAAAATTTGGTTTTCCGATTTTTTTGCCGCCATAAAATCCTGCACCGCCGCGACATTCCTGAATTGCTCGGAAAGCAAAGCGTTTAGCTGGATTATTCCAATTTTCTCGTCACTGCCAGTCTGTTCTTTTAAAAAGCGATGCAAAAGCCCCATGGCTTTTTGCTTTTGGTTGTCGGCAATCGCGTTGGTTAAATCAAACACGTCCACTTCCCCGTTTTCCGAAACCAAATCCTCCACTTCTTTAGTTCCTATTTCCGCCTTTCCGGCAAAAGCCAAAAGCTTTTTTATTTCGCTGTCCGCCTGCCACAAACTAAAAACTTCTTCTGCCGATGTTACCTTGCCTGCTACTTTAATTTCTTTTCCGTTGTCGCGCCCCAAACGGACAGCCAGCAAATCTACGGCTTCCTTGCTCATTGCGCCGCCATAAAACTTAACCCGCTTGGCTATCCATTCGTTTAACTCCCTGCCGTGCGGCAAAACAAATTCTTTTATAGTGATTTTTTTATTCGATAGCAATTCTTTGTTTTCCTTTTTCCTTTTGTCTAAAGCTTTAAGGGAAATTACTATATTATTGGCTGTTGCGATCATTTTTTCAATTTCCGGCTTCGTAAATTCTGGCATAACGTTTTGCAGCATAAAAACCTTCGGCTTGGAAAACAAATCCGTTTCTAAAAACTGGCCGTTATTGGGCAATTGATCACCTTCCGAAAACATTACCAAATCGGCTCCTTTGTCTTTAACTAAAGAGTCTATAAAATCTTTTTTGGAAAAATCATCCGGACCTAAAAGAAGTATAAGCATAAAGACTTGAGTTTATTGGAAATTTAGTGTAAAATATCGGAGATAGTATCGTCACGGGTTGGTAGCTCAGTTGGTAGAGCAGCGGCCTCTTAAGCCGCTTGTCGTGGGTTCGATCCCCACCCAACCCACCAAGTCAAAACATTCAGGATTTTCAGTATACTTTTTTGGGCGACGCTGTGCGTCGCCCATTGTGTCTATGGGGAAAACTGCAATTCACGATTTTTTAAAAACAGGTTCAGTAGGAATTCCGACCCAATAAAAAATCGCCTACCCAAAAAAGCAATAGATAATGCTTTCTATTCTATAACTATCCTAACAAGCTTTACTCTTCCAGTTTAGAAACAACAGCACCGACATCTACCTTTTGGGCAACCTTCACCCCAATCACTTCTTTAGCCTTAGCCACTGAGACAGCGGCGTGCTCCAATTGCATGGAATCCACCACTTGTTCAAACTCGGCATGCTTGTCTTGAATCTTGATTTTGTCACCCACTTTTAAGGCGCCGGAGAGCTCAATAATGGCCACTCCGATCTTCCCGTAATAATGGGTAACTTTGCCAATTTCTTTCATAGTAAGTTAATTATAGCAGAAAACTTAATGGCGCACCCGGTAGGGTTTGAACCTACTGCCTCGTGGTCCGAAGCCACGCGCTCTATACTTCACCCTGTCGCTCATGGTGCCCTCGGCAGGAATTGAACCCACATTACTGGTTCCGAAGACCAGCGCTCTAATCCATTGAGCTACGAGGGCTTAACATGAGCGACAGGGCAAGAATGCTTGTCCGCCGAAGTCCGCATCAAGCGGACGAAGGTGGAAGCTACGGAGTCTCGCCATAAGTTTCAAGTATCATTATAACCAAAATAGGCAATCTTTACCAACGGAAGGTTACCTGTATCTTATCCTATGATTGTTGCGTGAGGACTGTCCTTTTCAGAGATATTGCCGTGGAAAGGACAGTCCTCTTTTCTTATAAGCTACTGCGTAGGCTGTAACACAACCTGGGTAGCGAAAGGGTTATTGGTAATTCCTCCCGTAGGCTGAAAGTTGTCCGCCTGCTGTATCCTGCTTACCGCCTGGTTGTAAGCATCAAAATTAATCTTAACCTGTTTTTCGTGCCCAATAACCGGCGCCTGGTTGATGTCGGAGACCACCGAAAAGGAATTCCTAACCTGGAAAATCTCCAAGACCACTATAAGCAAAAATACCGCAAAAAACAGCCATCTTAAATTTTTAACCAAGCTGCCGAAAAAATTCTTTACGCTCACTAAATTTAAGTTTATGTTTTTTGCCATATCATTTTTTTAAATAAAAATTCGCCGTCATGCTTGCGGTCACGTTTCCGCCGTCGGCGGCCTCTATGGAAATATTGGTCGGGTTGGTAATAAATTTTAAATGCTCGAGGCTCTCAATAAAATTTACGACCTGGAAAAAATCTCCGCTTAAACTTATGCTGTACGGCACTATGGCTATCGGGGTTACGGTATTGGCGCTTTGCAAAGAGTTAATGGTTCCCGCAACTCCCGAAAGCTGCATTTTTAAATTATACTTGGCGGCCAGATTTTCCAAAGTCTGTATTTCATTTACCAGTGAAATATCGCTGGTAAAAAAATCTTCTGGCTGCGGCGATTTTTCATTCGCCAGTTTATCCAAATCGGCCTGGGCCTGTTTATAGCTGGCGTATTGAGCCTGCAAAGCCGCCAAGTTACTTCTCTCCTGGGCCATAGAATCCAAAGTGGCTTGATTTTGGTTATCAAGCAGTTTGAACAAATACATGAACATCACCACGCTTAAAATCAGCCACACCAGTAGCAGTAATATTATTTTATTTTTTGCGGATATCTTTCTCATATGCCAATTACAATTACTGCTGTAAAAGTTTATCCTGAATTTTAAAAGTAAAATGGTAATTCACGTTCACCGGGTTTACCACATTTTCCAAAGGATAATCTATGCCGTAAAAATCATCGGTGTCCCGTAAAATATTATTGTAAAGCGCAATTACCAAATCACGAGTGGGGCTAAGTCCAGTAATATTGATTGTTTTTTGGATTGGGTTAATGGTAAAAGTGCTGATTTTAACACCGGGCGGCGGCAAAGGCGCAAAAGCCTTAATTACCTTAGACCAATGGGGCGAGCTATTGGCTAAATTCAGGTAATCTGAAACCAAATTATTAACCGCTGCGATTTTGGCTTTAATTTCGGTATTTTGCTGTTTGTTTACCTGGCTCTGCAGCTGCGCGACCTGTTGCTTAATGGCATTATCCTCATACTGCAAATAAAATTTTGTGGCAAACTGGGCTAAAAAAACCAAAATAAAACTGACCAAAGAAAGATTGACTACAACCCAGAGGCTATGTAGTATAATTTCGTAGCGCAGTTCCTGCTGTCTGGTTTTGGGTAAAAGATTGATGGTCTTCATCGCTTTAATTGGCCTCGTAGGCGGCGCCTCTAGCGGCAAGGCCTATTGCCGTGGCAAAACTCAAACTTTCTAAAACGCCTAAGTGTTCGCTATTGGTTATTTTTAAATTTTGCAAAGGGTTAGCTAATTCCACGTTGGACACTCCCACTTCCGAAAGCTGGGTCGCCAGAAATTCCGGCAAATTCTTAAGCTTACCGCTGCCGCCGGCAATAATAACCCTTTGGACTTGGTTTAAAGAATGCTCGCCATGAAATTTTAGGATATTTTTTATCTCCGCGGCCAAATTATATAATACCGGTAAAAGCTCGGTCTTGATATTCGGGTATTCCGTGGTGTTAGCAATACCGACTTTTTTCTTAATTTCTTCGGCTTTGCTGCTGGAAACGCCGAGGGCCCTGGCAATACTTTCGGTAAAAGTATTGCCGGCAATAGGGATGGTAGAAGTAAACTGTAAATTGCCCTGTTCTACCATTATTAAACTGCTGCGGAAACTGCCCAAGTCTACCAAAAGCGAAGTTTCCAGGCTAGCGGGTTTTACAGCCGCCCTTAAACAACTCTGCGATTCCACTTCCATCGCCACGGTTTTTAGCCCGGCTTTATCCAAGACCTCCAAATACTTGTCAACGAATTCCTTAGGAGAAGCAATCATTAAAACATTCATTTTGCCCACTTCGGCTAGGCCTGCTTCAACCCGGCCTGCCTCGCCTGGCTGTCCGACGATTTTTTGCCAGTCCAAATAAACCTGATCTATGGGCAAAGGAATAAAACTCTCGGCTTCAAACGGCACGGCGTTATTGGCTTCACTATCGCTCATTTGTGGAATTTGAATAACACGCACAAAAGATTTGGATTCCGGAAGGCTGGCAATCACATGGTTAGTATCAAACTTGCCGTATTGCGGCTTATCCAAGGACTGTTTTAACAAAAAGCTAAAAGTTTTAACATCCGTTATCACATCATTAATAATTAAGCCTTTTGGCAAAAAAGCCTCATGATAACTTTTTAACCTAAACTGTTTGGCCTGTTGTTCCAGCCTCACAATTTTTAAGGAATTGGCGCTTACATCGAGGCCAAAACTGGGCAAAGTTTTAGAAAGGAAGTTAAACTTCATAAATTTAGCTAGCATTCTGATAAATACTGTATATAGGGGCAATTAGGGCCAAAGCCAGCAGACCGACAACCGCTCCGATAGTCAAAATAAGCAGCGGCTCAATTACGGAAGCCAAATTTTTTAAGGTGTCATCAACCTCGGCTTCATAGTGAATGGCCAGCTGTTCCAAAATTTCCTGCGTACTGCCGCTCTCCTCACCCACGGCTACCATTTGCTGCACCAATACGGGAAAAAGTTTTTCGCTTTTGCTTAAGGACTCGGCCAGAGGCTTGCCTATCCTGACGTCTTCCGCGGCCTGCACCAGCAGTTCCTTATAAAGCACGTTATCCAACGATTCCGCCACTACTTCTAATCCCTGAACTATCGGAACTCCGCTTTTAAGCATGGAACTTAAAATTCTGGCAAACCGCGCCAAATTTATTTTTTTTACGATTCCCTTTACCACAAAAAGATTCAGGCCAACAATACTGGAAGTCCGCTTGCCGGCCGCGGTGCGAAAAAAAGCGACGGACACAACAGCAATACCTATCATTCCCCCAATTGCCAAAACGGCATGGTGGCTCATAAGATTGGATATGGCGATGACAATGCGGGTGGTAAGCGGGAGGGCAACGCCCTGCTCGGTAAAAATGGACATTAAGCTCGGCAGGACAAAAATAGACATAAGCACCCCAATGACAATCATAGCTATCACAATAACCGAAGGATACATCATGGCTCCCTTGACCTTGCTCTTTAAATCGGCTTCCCGCTCAAGCTGGATGCTTAAATATTCCAGGCTCCTGTCGAGGTTGCCGGAAAGTTCGCCGATTTTTATCATGCTCGTGACAATATTCGGAAACACGCTGGGATATTTTGACAAAGCCTCGGCCAGGCTTTTCCCCTGCTGAACCTGATTATAAACATCACTAAGAATGTCCTTAAATTTTTTGTTGTGCGTTTGCTTGACCAAAATTTGCAAACAACGGCTTATGGATATCCCGGCTTTGAGCATAACGCCCAAATTTTGCACAAAGTTAATTTTTTCGGACAGTGAAACAAAGGAAAAATTTTTTAAAAAGGAAAAAGTGGTTTTTGCCCCCTGCTCGCGGATTTCCGTAGGCAAAAGGCCCTGCTCTTTAAGCAGGTGCCCGGCCGTAGCCAAATTCGCCGCCTCAATTGAGGAGCTTTCTTTGCGGCCGTCTTTGGTTATGGCTGTGTAGGTGAATTCCATAATAATTTAAATTCGAAGCACTAAGTCCGAAGTTCGAAACAAATTCAAATATCTAAATAATAAATTCTAAACTCGAGATATCCCTGTTTAAATATTAAATATTTGTATTTAGATATTGTTTCGGATTTCGATATTCGAATTTCGATTTTTATTCCTTTGATACTCTCACCAGTTCCTCAATAGTCGTAATACCCCGTGCCGCCTTAATAAAACCGTCTTCCCACATTAAAATCATACCTTCTTTTTCCCCCTGTTCCTGAATTTCCTGGGAGCTTTTATGGGCCATGATCATTTGGGCTATAGCCGGAGTCACCTCCAATATTTCGTGAATGCCCAACCGGCCCCGGTAGCCGGTTTTGGAACACTTATCACAGCCCTCGCCTCTGTAAAACTTTACTTCTTTTAAGCTTTTGCATTTGGCCGGAGCCACTCCCGCGCGCGTTAAGACCGGCAAAAGTTTGTCCAAATGGAATTGCTTGGACAAAGCTTCTATCGCGGCATCATCCAAAACAAACGGTTTTTGGCAGTCTTTGCAAATTACCCTGACTAACCTCTGGGCCAAAACGGCGTTTATGGTAGAAGCGATTAAGTATGGCTCCACGCCAATGTCTAAAAGCCTGGGCAGGGCCGAGGCCGCGTCGTTGGTATGCAAAGTGGAAAACACAATGTGCCCGGTCATGGCGGCGTGGACCGCCTCTTCGGCGGTTTCCTTGTCGCGGATTTCGCCGATCATAATAATATTCGGGTCTTGCCGAAGCAACGCCCGCAGACCCACATCAAAAGTCAAACCGATTTTAGGATTAACCTGCATCTGGTTGGCGCCGACAATCCGGTATTCAACGGGGTCTTCAATGGTGGAAATATTGACGCTTTTTGTATTAAGCATGGACAGCACAGTATACAAAGTCGTGGATTTTCCGCTGCCGGTCGGGCCGGTAACCAAAAGCATGCCGTGGGGTCTTTTTACGTTGCGGTTAATGACTTCATACGAATCTTTTTCAAAACCCAGCTCTTCCAAAGTCATGGCTTTGGCCGATTCGTCCAAAAGCCGGATAACGACTTTTTCACCGTCAAAAATCGGAATGGTGGATACGCGCAAAGAAAACTTATAGCCGTCTTTTTCTATTTTAAACCTTCCGTCCTGCGGCAGGCGATGCTCATCTATTTTTAGGTTGGAGATAACTTTAATGCGCGCAACAATTGCCGCCTGGATGACTTTAGGCAATGTCATAACATCGTGCAGGACTCCGTCTATGCGGTAACGCACGGTCACGGCGTTTTCCTGGGGCTCTATGTGGATGTCGCTGGCCTTTTCCAATACCGCGTATTCCAGCAGCGTGTCCACCACGCGGATAACCGGAATTTCCTCGGCCATTTTTTTTAAATTATCATCCTTCGCGCTTTCCCCTTCCGCTTGAGCAGCCAAGGGTTTGGATGACGGCGAAAACAAATGTTTTATTTCCTTTTCCAGGGAGGAATGGTATTTGGAAAGGCCAAAATCCAAACTGGCGCGGCCGATTAAAAAAGTCTTGATTTTCAGGCCGGTCTTTTTTTGGATAAACTCTTTGGTCTGGATATCTTCCGGATCCTGCATGGCTAAAGACAGCTCGTCCTTAGTTTTGGCAAAGCTAATAACCTGATGGCGGTGGGCAATAGGCTCCGGCACCAAATTGAGCACGTCCTGGGGAATTTGCAGGGTGGTTAAATCTATAATCGGAGCACTAAGCAGCTGGCTTTTAAGCGCCAAAAGTTGCTGTTCAGTTACCGCTTTCTTTTCAATTAAAAAATCTTCCCAAGTTGTTGGGATTTTTACCTGAGACAAATCCTTTTCCAAAACTTCCAGCTTGTCCTCGGTTAAAATTTTATTTTGTTTTAAAGCCGTGTTTAACTCTTGTTTGTCCATTTGCCCGCCTAAATTTTGCCATTTTTGGCACGTTTAATTGTTCATCCGCCGTTTGGTTTACTAATACATCCCTATAAGTATTGTATAGCAAAATTTAGGCGGGTGAATTTTTGTTTCTTATACCTTAATTCGCTTAATTATTATACCACAAAAAAACTATAGCTCAAAATAAATAAACAAATTCACACGAATACCGCAAACGAATAAACACAAATCCGAGATTCGTGTTTTCGTGCCTATTTGTTATTAATTTATGTTAATTGGTGGCTAGCGATCCTGCCTTTCGACCCATTTGACTTAACTCAGGGTCGCCTCGAGTATAACCAAGATGGCGACAGGCTCAAGACAGGGTCTAGCGACCATGCCCGCCTTCTTGTAAAGCTTTCGACTTCGCCAAGGCTTCGTCGGACGAGTCGGCGGACTGCGGTCTATAATATAAAATTATCTCCCCTGCCAGGTAAAAATGTAATAGATGGTTTTGAGAATAATTTCCAAATCAAACAGGAAACTGCGGTGTTTAATATAGTAGAGATCGTATTGCAGTTTAAGCTTGGTTTCTTCCAGGCTTCCGGCGTAAATGTTCAGCTGGGCCCAGCCGGTTATGCCGGGTTTTACCAAATGCCTTTCGTCGTAAAACGGAATTTGTTTTTTTAAGTCCTCAACAATGTGCGGCTGTTCCGGGCGCGGTCCGACTAAGCTTATGTGACCAAGCAACAAATTAACAAACTGCGGCCATTCGTCTATGCGGCTCATGCGCAAAAATTTGCCGACCTTGGTTATGCGGGGATCGTTGACCGAAGTCCAGGTATTGGTGGGTCCGCCGCTCATGCTGCGGTATTTATAAACTTTAAACAGCCGCCCCTGTTTGCCCACGCGCTCCTGCACAAACAGCACCGGGCCCGGGCTGGTTAATTTAATCGCTAGCGCGCAAAACGGATAACTGATTAAAAATGCCAGCAGGCCGACAACGCCAAACAGAATATCAATTGTCCTTTTTACCAGATTGTAAAACCGCTTTTCCTGGTAATTGATGTTTTCCAAAAACCAAATTTCGTTGATTTGCGAAAGGTAAACGCGACGCAACAGCTGTTCGTAAAAAGTTTTGTGGTTGTAAAAACGCACGCCGGCGGTGCGCAGCTGGTAAAGCTGTTCGGCAATCTGCGAGTTAGCCTGGAGGTTGTCCGGCAAAATTACGCTGGAATTTTTATCCAAAGACGCCGTGGCCAAACTTTGCTGGTTCAAATGGCCCAAAACTTTATAACCCAAATATGCGTGCTGCACAATAGCCTCCTGCAACTCGGCCAGCTCGTTGTTAAAAGAAAAAAGATAAACGGATTCGGTCAGCCGGTTTTTAAACGCGTACTTGACCAGCAAATACCAAAGTAGCAGTAAAACAAACGCCACGCCTACCAGTAAAAGCAAAATGCGCCTGGGAGTTAAAATTAAGTTGGGCTGGAAATAAAAATAAATAATGGCCAAAACCAAATTTATGGCCATGGCCGAGATCAAATTAAAAAACAAACTGCTGTAGCGCCGAAACGCCCGGATGTCAAACAGGCCGTGGATATAAAACACCAACGTCCAAAAAATATAAATTACGGTAAAGGCCTTCAGGTGGGCCTGCCAGTCTACGCCGCTTAAATTTCCCCCGTAACGAAGGAACACAGCCAGCCATAAGCTTAAATAAAGCAGGCAAATATACGGCAAAACTATTAATAAGAAACGCAGGCTTGGACGCGACATAAAAGAATAAATTACAAATGAAACGCTAAAAACCCATAATAATCCGCAATTTTAGTATTATTTTGGCCGGATAATAATTCGGGTAGCCCTCCCGGTTAATTTGCATTTGCTCAAGCTGCTCCCTTAAAATACTGCGGAACCTCTCCTTATTATAGTGCGGCAAGGTGTAGTTGGTAAATACCTCTTGGAAATTATACACTTTACCAAGCTTGCCCAGCCTGAGCCATAAGCCGTAATCTTCGGCTTCATCACGCCGGCCGGGCAAAAAACCGCCCGATCTTAATGCCTCTTCCCGCTTGAACATGACGGTGGAGGTAAAAAAATTGTTTCTCAAAAGCATGGTGGAGCGGATATCCTTGTCGGTTTCTACCCGAAATTTGGCGCCTAATGACTTATCCGCGTCTATCATCATTATGCCGCCTCCCGTTAGTACGACATCCGGATATTTTTGGAAATAGTCAATTTGTTTTTGCAGCTTTTGCGCGTCCACCCATTCGTCGTCGTCGTCAAGCGGGGCAATATACTGTCCCAAGCTTTCCTGCAAAGCTTCGTTGCGGCTAAAAATTTTACCTTTTGACTGCTGATGATTAATATCTTTAAGCGGCATGCCTTGCCTTTTAAATTGCTCTATTACGGACGCCGTTTCGTCGGTGGAGCTGTCATTAATCAACACAACCTCGTAATCACCAAAACTTTGGCTGGCAACGCTCCGCAAAGCCCGGACCAATAACGGAGCGCGGTTTTTTGTTAAAATATTTACCGATATCAAAGGCATAAATTTACTTTTTAATTTCCGCAAAATAATTGGTGGTCAAAAAAATCTCCTCGGTTTCACTGTACACTTTTATAGGATACAGCCCGTTTTTTAAAATCCGGTAAATATTATAATCGTTGCCCAAAAGCCGGAAAAAATCCTTAAAATAAATCCTGGAATCTATAGCCGTGCCGCCGAACTCAAACTGCAGAAAGCGGATTTTTTTGGCCTTGAGCATTTGCGCGGCTCCGCGCAAAATCGCCAGTTCGTGGCCTTCCACGTCAATTTTCAAAAAATCAATAAACCCGATAGGGTTCTGCGAACAAAAACTGTCCAAAGTTGCCAGTTGTACGGTTTCGCGCTTGTTCAAAAAAATCTTACTTTCAGCCAGGTCACGGTCATAAAGCGAAGCCAGCTCGCTTCCGCCGGCATCCTCAAACAGGACCGCGGTTTTATCGGTATCGCTCAAACCGAGATTAAAAGTTTTGATATTTTTAAAGGCTTGCGCCTGTGATTTTAGTTTGGCAAAGCCCGAAGCGGAAGGCTCAAAGGAATAAATCACAAACGGACGGCGGCTTTGTTCAAAAATCTCATTCAGCAATAAGCTGTAATTGCCGGCATTGGCCCCGACGTCAAAAAAGACAGCCGGCCGTCCTAAAACGAATTTTAATAACGACCGGCAAACATATTCTGCGGCGAACTTTTCCCCGCTGGTCCGGAAATTTCCCGCCCCGCCCGCATTCATGCCTTTTAAGGAAAGCAAATAAAGGTTCCGGAATAAAAACTGGAATTGTTTTTTGCCCAGCCAGGGACTTAGGAAAAATTTTAGGATTTTTTTTGACATTATTTTGCTAATGTAACTTCCTCATTAGATTTACCAAAAACTGTTTGCTTAAAAAACCGCCAAAGCTTAACCGGCCAATCTTTGTCCATGCACGGCCGCTCGATTAACAAATAAAACACCCCGCAAAACACCAAAACGCATGGTAACATAATAGCAGATTGGACCAATAAAGTCAGCGGGTAAGAGCCGGCGAAACGGATAAAGGTAATATGGTTGCCTACGGCCGAGATTACGGTGTCATGCCACAAATAAATGGAATAGCACATGCCGCCAATGATGGCTAGCCAGCGCAGACTAAAAATCCGTTTCCATAGTCCGTCCGTTAAGGCCAGCATAAAAACCCCAAAGAGCAAAACTATAAAAATATACTCATTGTATAAATGGGAATATAAATCCAGATAAGGCATGGCGGCCAGCATCAGCAGCCCCCCCGTAAAACTTAAGGAGCGGCTAATTTTAAGTTGCCAGCCATTAAGGTAAAAATCCAGCAGCAAAAATCCGAGCAAAAAATATTGGATAAAATTATAGACCGCCAAATACGGCGTCGGAAAGATATGCTGAAGCAGGATCGCCAAAACAATTGCGTTTGTTAAAATTGTCCTGCGGTAAATTTTCGGCAGCTTTAAGATTAGCACCAAAACAGGCAACAAAATATAAAATTGAATTTCTATTTCCAACGACCAAAGCACCGGCGACAGCGGCGTTTGGTTAACGAACAAAATATTGTGCATGTAAATTAAAGACGAACCGACAACCGGAAATAAGCCCCAAAAACTTTTGTCCGGAAAAAATGAGCCAAACTGGTGGCTGCCGAAAAAAACCAGCAACACGGCCAAAGCCAAAACCGTTAAAATGTAAGGCGGCTCCAGCCTGGTCAGTCTCCGCAAAAAATATTTTTTTATGCTGACCGGTTTGCCGTTTTGCCAAAAAGCTTTGGCAAACGGCATAGCCAAAATAAAACCGCTGATGGCAAAAAACAGCAGCACTCCTTTGCGACCGTTAATATAAAACATATAATAAAGCGGCCAGACAGCTTGGGGCCTGACCGAGGCGGCAAAGACCACCTTGTTGGTTACAAAGGTATTTATGTGCTCAAAAATCACCAGCAGCAAGGCTAAAAACCTTAAACCGTCTATTTGGGGGATGAACGCGGTGGAGACGGTTTTGCGCTGCAGGTGGCTGTATAAATCGCCAATTTTAAACATATAATTGTCAGAGTTTACGCCGTCCCTAAAAGCGGCGACGTGGTACTCATGTCATTTCGTGAATTCAAACATCCCGCAGGCATACCAAGCCTGTTCGTAATCTTGCCATTGGGTGTTTTCGTAATACCTGCCGTCGTCCCCGACCGCGGAAAAACTTAAAAGCTTAAGGCCGGAAAAATATTCCAAAATGGTTTTGGGGTTGTGCACGCGGTGGGCGTTAAAATAAGTAGCGGGCTTGCCCACCGGCAAAGCAAAATACAGCTTGCCGCCCGGGGCCAAAACCCGCGCCAGCTCCAAGCAGGCTTTTTGCGTGCCCAGCGGATCCAAGGGGTCGCCGTACCTGCCCAGACCGATGTGCTCGGCCACGTGCAGGCAGGACAAAGACTTTAAGGAATTATCCGGATACGGCATGGCCAAAATACTGCCTTGGGTAACTTCAAAATTGTCAAAGTCCGGCTTCACCGGCCTGATATCCACAAAAGTGGTAGGGGCAACCGTAGAGGCCATGGACAAAAAACGGATGGACGAACCCACGTCCACATGGTTGCTTGGCCGGGCATGTTGCAAAAATTTAAACGCCCAGCGGTCCATATAAACATAATGCTTGTCAAAAGTATGTGACGAGGGGTCTTTATCAAAAACCAAAGGCAATACGTAAAAAGGCGTGCGGATATTTTCGCTCCTTAACATGGCGCGGTATTTAAACAAGTCGCGTCCATACCAAAACGGGGCTTTAATTAAAGCCTTAAGTAGGCGCCAAATTCTGCGAAAAATCTTTTTTATCATAACCTTTTCAGAATTTACAGGGTAAAAGGGTAAAATAAACTCTAAGGTAAGCCGGAGCTACTTTTACAGTTGATAAAATTCCTGAGGGGTAACTTTAAATTCAATCTTTTATAACGTCTAAAAATTTTTGGGCAACAACCGCATTGGTAAAATTTTGCAGATGATATTGCCGGGGAGAAAAATTATTGATTTGCGATAAGAAACCCTCCAGCCTGTCTGCGAAATCTTCGCTGCCGGAAAAAAACACTCCCACCTGCGAGGTTAAATAAGGCGCCGGGCTGCTGGTTTGCCATTCATAATTTTTTGTTTTTAAATGGCCGCCACTGTACACCAAAGTAGGAACATTAAACATCCAGGCCTCATGCAGGGCCAGCCCCTGGCTTTCGGAAGCCGATAAAAAAACCATAAACTTACTCTTGGCCAACTTTTTTAAATAATCAACCCTGGCGTATTTCCCGTATTCTGCCACAAAATAAGGAATTTTTCTTGCGACCAAAACCTTAAGTACTGCCAAAAAAGTTTTATTGTCGGGATTTTTTTTATAAACCACACAGCCGGTCCGTTCTTTAGCCAGGACGGTATCGGCCAAAGTTTCCACGCCAGCGGCCCAAACCCGGATTTTTTGCTTGAATCCGGGGTGAAAAGAATCGCAATACTCGCCGACCCATGGACTGGGCACCAAATAAACATCAATTTCCGGATGGTAAATAAGGCCCTTGTGCTGAAGCGGGAACGAAGTAATCCCCGGACCGGCAACAATCTTTTTTATTAAACCAGCTTGCTTCTTTTTGATGATTGCTTTAAGCGTGAAAGCGCCGCTAATCACACATGCGACGTCTATGGGCTGAGCCAAAGGCTGATTCAGAAAAAAAGGGACGTTAAGCTCCCGCAGTCCGCTGTACAAACTTTGCTCCATGGCGCCAAGGCCTCCCCGGCTACGGCCGATCAGTTTTTTTACCCAATTTTTCGCCGCCCCCCGCGCGGTAAAAGCCTCGTCAAAAATATATAACGGTTGCTCCATATTAATTATTTGGGTTTGCGCCCGTGCCTGGCCGCAATATGGTCAAAATAATCCTGGAAGTAACTGGTAATCAAATGCAGTATCGCGTTGTGTACGCTTTCCACCACGGAATATTTTCCGGCTTGGGTTTTGATTAAAATTTTTGCGTCGGCAAGTTTGTTAAGCTGCCCGCCGGTAAAGCCCGACAAGCCGATAACCGGAATATGCCGGCTTTTGGCCAGCTCCACGGCCTTAATAATGTTTTTAGACTTACCGGAACTGCTGATGGCAATAACGCAGTCGCTTTCCTGCAGGTAATTCTGCAGGGGTCCGGCAAAAACCATTTCATAACCCACGTCATTGGCCCAGGCGGACAGCTCCTCTTCCGTGCTCGGCAAGCGCATAGTCTGAAAGCGCTTGGTTTGGGAGCTTAAATTGTGGTCAAACACCGTTTTATTGAAATCCGCCACCCAGTGCGTGGCCATGGCCAGCGATCCGCCATTGCCGAAAACATAAATCCGCCCGTCCCGCTCGTAAACCGATTGGATAATATTAATAGCCTTGGCTATTTCTTCCGCGGGCAATTGTTTTAACTGCAACGCCACTTCGTCCGCGAATTTTTCAATATAGTTAAGCATAAATATTCATAGAAAAATTTAATTATTAACCGAAGAATTAAATAATATATCCACGCCGGATTGGGAAAATCCAAACGGGATTTCCCAAGACTTCCCGTAATTTATTTTTTTTCGCCTGCTTGTCCAAAACGGCTTTTATCTTTTCGTGATTTCTTGGCGGAGCCAAAAACAGCAGGCAGCCGCCGCCGCCAGCTCCCAAAATTTTTCCGCCCCAGGCACCGGCCTTTATACCGGTTTCATATAAAGAGTCAATCTGCGTATTACTGACGTTCACGCCTAGGCTTTTTTTCCTAAGCCAGCCCTCGTGGAGCATTTCCGCGGCCGCCTTAAAATTGCCGGCTACGATATAATCCCGGAATTTCGGCACGGAATCGGACATTTTTTTATAGGTTTCAAAATTTTCGGAAACTTTTTTGCTCTGTTCGCCCAGCACGCTGGAAGCATTTCTGGTTATGCCAGTATAATAAAGCAGTAAGTGGTCTTCCAAAGCGGTCCGGACTTTAAAATCCAAAAACACCGGTTCAACCAAAACGCTGCCGTCGGGATTAAAAGTTATAACGTTAAAACCACCAAAAGCCGCCGCGTATTGGTCCTGCTTGCCTATAGGTTCCTTTAAAATATCAATTTCCAACCGGCTGGCGGCTTCCGCGGCTTGGGCTTTGCCGATGGTCTTGCCCATATAAGCATTCAGAGCCTTAATTAGCGCCACGGAAAAACTGGAAGATGAGCCGAGCCCGGTTTTTGCGGGCAAATCCATAAACGAAGCAATTTCCATACCCTTGCTAACCAAGCCTAAATCCAGCAAAGACTCCCGGAAACGGTCATGAATTAAGTCTTTCGGGTGTTTAACGACTTCCGTTTCCCGATACTTCATTATGAACTCATGCAAAAAATCCGCCGGGTTTACCACAATGTAAACAAACTTGTCTATGGTGGTGGAAATTACCCTGCCCGGATAGCGGCTGTAAAAACTTTTTAAGTCGGTCCCTCCTCCCACAAAGCTTATCCGTAAAGGCGCGCGCGCGATAATCATAGTTTTTAAATTAAATCATACTTTATTAAGTTTAGCATTTTCCCGCAAACTTGAAAACCGCCCTATTTTGGGCGGTTTTGATCTCTTTTACCGGTAATTTCCCGAGTCGCGCTTAAAACATTTTTATAGATTCTAAAAAGTTTTTTCGTGCCAAATTTGTTGTCGTGGCAGGCGTAACCCGTGGCCACGCCCAAAAATTTGACCCCGGAGTTTTCCGCGGTTTTGGCGTCGCGGCAGGAGTCGCCGATAAAAAAACTTTTTTTCAAATTTATGTTTAAATCCCCGGCTGCCTGCCTGACCAGGCCGATTTTTGGCTTGCGGCATTCGCAATCAATGGCATACTTTTTTACCGGATGCAGCACCGTGCCGTCTGCTTTATGGTGCGGGCAAACGTATATGGCGTCCAAAAAAGCACCCCTTTGGCCCAACTCCCATTCCAGTTTGTTGTGGATTTCCCTAACTCCTGCTTCGGTAATATACCCGCGGGCAATTTGCGGCTGGTTGGTTAAAACAACGGCCAAAACTCCGGCCTCGTTCAGCAGCCGCACGGCTTTTGCCGCAAAAGGATAAATATGCAAATCTTCCAAACGGCTTAACTGGTTAACTTCTTTATTTAAGACGCCGTCGCGGTCTAAAAACACGGCGGGCCGCGCGGATTTAAAACTGCCTTTAGCAAATTTCCCCTGCGCGAAATCCCGCCTGACCTGGAGCAGGCGCTTAGGCGTGCCCATGTCTTTAAAATATTCAGCCGACCGATAAGCCAACAGCACCTTGCCTTGCGCAAGCAGCTTGGGAAAAATTGTATGGCCCAAATCCGAGCCTTGATATTTTTTTAAATAGGGAAAAATTTTCGGGCTTAAAATCCGCGCGCCGGTGGTGACTAAATTTTGGAAGCTTTGCCCTGGTGGATGTGGCTTGGTATGGAAAGCCACAATACAATGAGTGTCGTCCTCTTCCACCAAATCGCTGTCAAACGGATGGTTATTGGGGTGGACTACCAAACTGGCAATTTGCCCGCGGCGATTCTGACGGTGGAAATTAACAAAACGCGAAATATCAAAATTCATCATTACGTCACCATATAGCAGTAAAAAATCATCCTTAATTTTGCCGCTTAGCGCGGCCACGCGGTCGGCCGTATTCATCTCCACCGGCCCCTGGCTAAGATGCAGGCGCATGCCGAACCGGCGGCCACTGCCGCAATATTCAGCAATCTTTTCCGCCAAATAGCCGGTCAAGATATAAACGTCTTTAATGCCGGCACCGGCCAAAAGGCGCAGCTGGTGCTCAAGTACTGGCTTGCCGAAAACGGGTACAAGCGGCTTAGGTAATTTTTTGGTCAGGCGGCCAAGGCGCTTCCCCTGCCCGCCGGCTAAAATTACAGCTTTCATAATTTTTTTATTTTTTCTGATAAGCGCCAAGAGCGGAATCCTAAAATAGCATTGGCTAATTTCGCCAAAGGATAGCGGCCGGCAAACATCTTAATTAATAATTGCTGTTTACGGTAAAAACCCAAAAGTTTTTCCGGAGAATAGCTTGGCACGCGGTAATCAGTATAAACTTCTTGGCTATTGTGCATTTGGCCCAAAAGTCCCAGCCGCAGCCAGCAATAATAATCTTCCGCGTAATCGTTTTCCAAAAAAATAAATCCGCCGGCCCGCTCAGCCGCCTCCCTCCGAAACATAACCGTGGATGTGAAAAAATTATTTCGCAGCAGCATGGTGCGGCGGATGCTCCAGTCGGCTTGCACGCGGAATTTAATTCCCAAAAATTTGCCGCTGTCGTCTACTTTCCTGACACCCGCCCCAAGCAAAACCACGCCGCTATGGCTGTTTAAAAAGGCTGCTTGCTTGGCAAGCTTGTTTTTGTCAATCCAAACATCATCGTCATCCAATGCGGCTACAAAAGCTCCGCGGCAAGCTTTTAGTACCCGCTGGCGGTTTTCGGTAATGCTAACTTGCGGATTATGGTAAAGGCGGGTAATCGGTATCCCCTGGGACTGCAACTGTTCAATGACTTCCCGGGTGTTGTCGGTAGAATTATTATCGCCCACCACGATTTCAAAATCGCCAAAGCTTTGCCCAGCCGCGCTTAACACCGCCCGTTTCAGCAATTTTGAACGGTTGTAGGTAAGGATCATCACGGAAACTTGCGGAATGGTTTGGTTCATAAAATAAATGTCTCGATCAATTTAGCGTGGACTTTTGTGTGCAGAGCCAAATACATGCTGACGCCGTCGGGAACGGCTTTTGGCAGGCCGGCTATTTCCGACAACTTCTCCCCCGCCTGCAAAAAGATCCGGTAACCCAGCTGATTTAAAAACTCAAAAGTCTTATTAAAATTTTGGTTATAAAAATTGCCGGCTTTAATTGTCTTGGCGGACTCATACCAAATTACCGGCTTAAACGAGCCCAAAAGACCGGCACAGCCCTGCAGGACATCCAGTTCCAGCCCTTCCACGTCAATTTTCATAAAATCCGGGCCAGGTAAGTTTTCCGCCTTGGCAAAATCATCCAGCCTTACAATTTTTACCGTCCTGGACGCCCCAGCCTGCTTGCCCACAAATTCCCGGTTAAAACTGCTGCCGGTGCCGGCCAAAAATATTTGCTGCTGACCGTTTTGGTTGCTTAAGCCCACATTGTAAACTTTGCAAAGATTCTCCAGCCGGTTTAATTTTATGGTTTCTTCCTCCACCCGTTTAAACTCCAATACCGGTTCAAAAGCGTAGCTGCTTATTTTCCCCTGCCCTAAAAAAGCCGCCAAAATGCCGAAATATCCGGTGTTGGCGCCGACATCAAAAAAAGTCAGGCGTGGCTTTTCCGCAAGCAGGTATTGTAACAAATTGGTAACCAGCTTGCTGCCGTCTGCCTCTATTACGCCATTAGACAAAATGCCGTTGGCAATGTCAGAGCTGTCCAATATCCAACCCGCGTACCAAAAGCCCAAAGACGACTTCACCGCGGTCAGGGTGTTTTGGCTGGCTTTGGGGAAATAGGCAATTTTTTTGCCCGTCAGCTTTTCCAAAACTTTTAAAAATTTGGTAAAAATAAATTGCTTCATGTATTTACTTTGCCATTGACTCCCACTTGGTCTGCCGGATTTTTAACCTCGGGTCGGAAACCAGTAAATGCCAAATTACCGCCTGAAAGCCTTCGGTGTGCGGGGTAATTTTGTCCGCTCCGGCCTCGGGCACCAAAACGCAGGCGTCCGCGACTTCGGCCGTATACCCGCCTTTGGGCCCGACAATCCCGCCGATTTTGCAGCCGACTGTCTTGCCGTATGCCAAAGCCTCAACCAGATTCGGGCTGATATTTTTTTCCTTGTTGCCGCCGCCGACGGAAAAAACCAGCAGCATATCCTGGGACCGAAGTTTGCTGCCCTTGAGCCATTCCACAAACACGCTGGCCCAGCCTTCGTCGTTGACTCTAGCCGTAAGTTCGGAAGCGTTGTCCGTGGGCACATAAGTTTCTATGCCGCAAATCTTGCGGAAATCGCAGGACGCGTGTGAAGCATGCCCCGCTCCGCCGCCCACGCCCAAAATAAACAGACGCCCCCCCTTGCCACGCGTGTCCGCGAGCAAATTAATCAAGCTGTCAATGCTGGGCACGTCCAGTTTGGAAATAATTTCTGCCGATTCCTGTAAATATTGTTTGATGAAATCTTGCGTCATAAATTTAAACCATTAATTTTTTAATTTTTTCCAACTTGTTACTTTTAGCGGAGCAGTATAAAGCTTCCAAAGCCAAAACGACTTCAACGTTGTCTTGGGCGCTGGCCAAAGGCTGACGCTTTAAAATAATTGCCTGTCTGAATTCCTTCCACTCTTCCTTCCAGGAAACATCTTCCCCGACAAACTCAAAAATTTCTTCCAAAGGCGCGCGCCCCTGCCCGACATCCGTGCCTAAGGTTAAAGTCTCTACCCCATAGCTTTTGCCCAGACCGTTGATAATCAAGTAGCCTTTGTTGCCGTAAATTTCAAAATTAAACCTGTTTTTCCACTGCGTCAGGCTGGCATGGAAAAAAACATTGGCGCCGCCGGCGGACTCCAAAAGGGCAAAAGAATTGTCCTCCAGCCGGCTTTTGTGCCAATATACATTCTTGTTGACGGCAAAAGCTGACTTAAACTTGCCCAAAAACCAAAATGCCAAATCTATAATATGCACGCCTTGGTCAAACAATTCCCCTCCGGGGGAATATTTTTTTTGCATGCGCCACTCTAAATCGTAGCCTGGCCTGGCGCCATGGCCGTAAACGCTGCGGATGTACATGGCCTTGCCGATTTTACCGGCTTTGTAAAGTTCAAAAGCTTTTGCCACGGCCGGATGGTGGCGGTGGTTAAAGCCGACTTTTAAAATTTTGCCGCTCTTTTGGGCGGCCTTGCTTACGGCCAAGGCGTCCTTGGATAAACTGCCCAAAGGTTTTTCCACCAAAACATTTTTTTTGGCCGCCAAAACTTTTAGCGCCAAGCCCAAATTAACATCGGTAGTGGCAGCAATAACCACGGCATCAACTTTGCTGTTGTTAAAAATGGCGCCTAAATCCCGGACGGCGGCCGCGTGGGCGGCATTAGCCAGGGCTTGAGCTTTTTTGAAATTGATGTCGTAAACTGCAACCACTCGGTCAGTTTTTAAATCTAAAATCGCCTGGACCCTTTTAGCCCCAATGTTGCCGGCGCCGATTATGGCGATGTTTAATTTACGGTTTTTTATCCCGTTAGGCATATAATTTTATGCGCGATTTATTAATCAAACTGCTTATTTTATCTGTCTTTGTTCCCCGATAAACGAAATGTCTAATGGGATTCATAAAAATATTTGTTATCAATTCTCCTTAAAGTATAGCTCGAATTTCGATTAATTTCGTCCACTATTTTTTTGCTGAATGTTTTCCAACCGTCCCACTTGACGGATATCAACTTGCCGGTTAGGTTATGGGATTTGGTGGAACATAAAAATAAAATCAGTTCCGCCGCCAGTTCGGCGGAATCTCCGCCGCTTTGCTTTTGTTTTAAGGCCGCGTAGAATTCGCTGTCCCCGGCTTTTTTGCCGGCTTTTAAAGTTTCTGCTAAAAACTTGGTGTTAATCGCCCCCGGCGCAATGGAGTTAACCTGAATATGGTATTTCTCGTACTCCCGCGCCAAATTTTCCGTCAGTCTGACTACCGCGGCTTTGGAAACGGCATAGGCGCTAAAATTCGGCCGCGGCTGTACTGCGCCGCCGCCCGACATATTAATAATTTTCCCGCTTTTCTGTTTGGCCATTTTCGGCAATACCGCCATGGCCATATGCACCGTCCCTAAAAGGTTTATGGCAATTGTTTTTTGCCAATCCTTAGCCGAAACTTTAGCGGTCTCCCCCACCGGCCCCAATATTCCGGCGCAATTTACCAAAACGTCAACCCGTTTGAATTTGGATAAAACTTTTTTTACCGCCGCCCGGGCCTGCCGAAAATCTGAAACATCGGCAGCCACTGTCAAACAAGGGGAAATAGCCAATAAAATTTTTGCGGCCGTGTTTAATTTTGCGCGGCTGCGACCAACTAAGGCCACAGACGCACCGGCTTTGGCAAAAGCCAAAGCCGCGGCCCAGCCGATGCCGCTGGCGCCTCCGGTTATTACCACAACTTTATTTTTAAATTCTTTTCCCGTCATAATTTTAAATTTTGGAAATTACCTCCGCCCCCTCAAGGCTAAATTTATACGGCATTTGGGTCATGCCCGCGTGTTGCATAATTTTTATAAAACTCTCCCGTTCTTTGGGGACAAAAAACAAAAACAGCCCGCCACCGCCGCTGCCCATAATCTTCCCGCCTTCGGCGCCGTTTTTTAAGGCCAAATCGTACAGTCCATCCAGCCACGGGTCCGACATTTTGGCGGAGATGGTTTTTTTGGTCAGCCAATGCTCGTGCAACAGTTTGCCGAAATTTTTTATGCTGCCTTTTTCCATTTCGGCTTTCAGCTGCCGGCCAATGTCTTTAATTTTGAGCATGGCGGTTTCCGTCTGCGAGCCGCTGATTTTGGCTTTTTCACTTTGCTCCTGCAGAATGCTGACGGTGTCGTGCTTTTGATGGGTATAAAAAATTAAGGTTTTTTGCTCCAACTCGCTAATTAACTCTTGGCTGAAATTTGGCCGCCTGACTTCCACTTTTCCATTTTTTTCTATTTCCATTTCCACAAACCCGCCAAAAGCAGCTAAATATTGGTCCTGCTTGCCCACTGGCTTATTTAAAATATCCACTTCTATATGGTAAGCCAGCTCGGCCAAATCCTGCGGCCCAATGTCCTTTCCCTGCCAAGCGTACAAAGCTTTTAACAAACCGACAATATAACTGCCCGAAGAGCCCATGCCGGTGCCGGGAGGCAAATCTGCAAACGAGACAATTTCCATTCCCTGGGCCGGGATTTGCACGGCTTTTAAAGATTCCCTGGCTAAATCGTGCTTAACTTCCTCCAGAGTATTGGCAACTTCGGCATCGGAGTGAGTTACGCGGATTAAATTTTCCACCGCGGACTTGTTTAGCCCAATGTACAGATATTTGTCTATGGTGGCGCTGAACAAAAACCCGCCGTGCTTTTGATAAAAAGCCGGTAAATCCGTGCCCCCGCCGCCTAGGGGGATCCTAAAAGGCGTTCGTGTAATAATCATTTGCCGATAAAATATTGGTTAGCTTTTTCTAAATATTCCAAAGTATCCACCCCAAATAATGCTTCTTTAGGGTCAATAATGTAGGCCTGAAGTGGCATTTGCTGTTTTAACATTTCGGGAAAAACTTCTTTGCCAAAATCATAAAACCGATTTTCGGGAATAAGCTTAAATATTTCCGGCGTGCATTTGTAAACCCCGCCGTTTACGTAAGGGATTTCGGGCCGGCTGATGCCTTCGTAAAAGCCGGTTATTAAACCGTCGCTGACTTCCACTACCCCGCCGGCCGCGCCGCTGTTGGGGTTAACCGTCCGATCAAACAATAATACGGAACACGCGGACTTTAGAGGCTGATTCGCAATTCCCAAAAAATCCAGATCAAAAACATTGTCGCCGTAAACCACTAAAAATTCTCTTTCGTCCGTAAACTCGTCTTCAACTTTTTTTAAGCCTCCAGCAGTGCCCAAAATTTCCGGTTCAAAAGAATATTTTATTTCAACGCCCCACTTGCCGCCGTTGCCAAAATAATTCGGCACCGCCTCCGGAAAATAATGGGTGTTAATTACCAAATCCCCGACGCCGGCCTTTTTTAGCTGGCCAATGGTCCGCTCCAAAATTTTTTTGCCCCCGACCTCCAACATAACTTTGGGCTGGCTTTCAGTAAGAGGCCGAAGGCGCGTGCCCAAACCAGCGGCTAAAATAAAAGCTTTCATTTTCCTGATACGTACTGCTTAATGTAATCTATACTTTCCTGCAATCCCTGCTCCAAAGAGGTTTTCGGCTCCCAGCCAAGCGCTTTGGCCTTGGTAATATCCGCCAAATTTTCCTGGGCTTCGCCTTCCAAATTAGGCTTAAATTCCGGTTCCAATTTACTGCCAATTAACCTTTGGATGATTTGGAAAATTTCCAAAACGGAAACATTTTTCCCGGTGCCCAAATTATATACCTGGCCGTTGGTTCGGTCGTCGTCCATGGCTAACATATGAAAGTCGTTTATGTCGTCCACATAAATAAAATCGCGGCGTTTGCTGCCGTCGCCGTAAATTACCGGCCTTTCGCCCTTTAAAAGTTTGATAATAAAGGCGGAAAACACCGGCGGAATGCTGCGGCGGTAATCCTGCCTTGGCCCATATACATTAAAATAACGCAGGGCCGTGGTTTTTATCCCGGAAAAACGTTCAAAGCCTTGGGCAAAATATTTGGAAGCCATTTTGGCGCAGGCGTAAAAACTTTCCGGATGCTCGTCCTCTTCCGGGGTTGGTAAAATTTTACTGCCTTCGTAAATGGCGGAACTTTCCGCGTAAATTACCTTCCTGACTTTAGCGGCTACGGCGGCGACAAAAATGTTTACCGTACCGGTCACGTTAATGTCCGCGGTCTCTACGGGATCTTTTTGGCAATCGGAAATAGAATTTTTCGCGGCCATATGGAAAACCGTATCCACGCCTTTAAATACCGGATAAATATCTTTGGAGCGGATATCCAATTTGTAAAACTTGACGCCCTGGGGAATTTGCTCTTTTGGCCCGTAAGCTAAATTATCTATCCCCAAAACTTCATAGCCTTCTTTTAAAAGCCGGTCTGCCAAATTGCTGCCGATGAATCCGGCCACTCCTGTAATTAATACTTTTTTTGGCATAAATTTAAGCAATAAATCTAATGAAAACTAACTAATCTTACCATAAATTAGCCGGATTCACAAACAAGGCGACCGTTTTTATTTTACAATTTCCAATATTTCTTTTAAACTTTTTGCCTCGTAAAATGCCGGTTTTTTAAAATTTTTATCAGCGGCGGGATATTTGTAATCCTTATTATATTCTGTGCGGATAAAAATATTTTTTGTGCCCGCGGCAATCCCCGCTTCCATATCCTTGCCCGAATCTCCCACCGTGTAGCATTCCGCCAAATCCAAATGATAATCTTTGGCCGCATCCAAAAGCAACCCGGGTTTCGGCTTGCGGCAATTGCAGTTGTCGGCTTTATCATGCGGACAGACATAAATTGCATCTATGGCCGGGATGTTGGTCTTTAAAAAATCATTCATTCTCATCAGTTCTTCCCAGCTCATCTTTTTCCGTGCCACGTCCGGCTGGTTGGTATGGACAATATTCAGCCACCCGCGCATTTTCAGCTCGTTTAAAACTTCCGCAGCGCCGGCCACCAGCTTGAAATCCTCAAATTTTTGCGGGCCGACGTTTTTTTCACCATCAAAGGGCCTAAACGCCAAAACGTGGTTTAGCACGCCGTCGCGATCCCAGAGAATTGCTTTACCCCGCCCCACTTTTCCCAAATTTTTGTTTATACCCATAAAATATTTTTTTGATTTATTAAACTCCCAAATTGAAATCTCTTCCATAAAAAGTGGGGCGGGGTTTATTCATAATAAAACTTCCTTATAAAATTATACGTCTTGGGAAATTTAAGGGTAAATAATTTCCCCCAAAAAAACGGCATGGCTTTTAAATTATGCCAATATAAAATTATATAACCCTTAACTTTACCGAAAAAAGTGTTGTGGTAATACCTTTGGCAGGCCGCCGCAAAATCCGCGTTAATTTTTTTGCTCCATTTTTCCATGCCAAAAATTTCCAGCGCCCTAGAGCGCGCCAGCTGCCCCATAGACCGAATTTGATTCTTATGCTCCACCACCCATTTCATATTTTCAAAATAAGCGTCAACATCGCCGGCCTCGCACCAGCGCGCAAACGACGGGTCAAGCAAGTCCAAATGGTCGTTGTGTACGGGCGATTTGTGGGTTAAAATCGGATTGCCAGCCAGCATAGCTTCGGCTATTGCTATTCCGACGGTCTCGCCGTCCTTGCGGGCATGGGCCAGCACGTCTATTTCATGGTAAAACTCCGCCAGCTTGTTGAAATCGGTAATTGCCGGGCGGAACTCCATATTTTTTACGCCCAGCTCTAATGCCAACTTTTTCCAAGCCGGCGGCGGGCAAACCACAATGTATTTTACCTTATCTCCATAAGTTTCCTCGAGTTTTTTAAAAGCCTTTAGCGCAATAGGGTCAAAAATATCATCATTCCCCCGGCCAATACGGCCAAATACGACCGTGCCCGAAACCAGGGGCTTATTTAAAATTTCCGGGGAATAATCGGTAAGCGGGTTAAAAAACCATTCCACATTTTCCACTCCCCGGCTCTTTATCCTTTCTCGGTTGCCCCGGCCCGAAACATAAACTTTGTAAACATTGCCATTGCTAAAATAATGCCCGAACGGCGAAACTAAAACCAGCGGGATGCCGGCCGGGATTCTGTTTATGGGAAATTGGTAATGGGCGAACACGGGAGTATGAACGCACTGAATTGAATATTTTTTTATGATTTGGCTCAAAGTTGGCATCATATTTAAACAGCGGAACGGCTCGCGCTCCTGCCTTTTGGAAAAACTAAACGGCACCAATATCACTCCGGCGGCTTCCAACTCTTTAGCCTCCTGCTCGTCGCGGTTTGGCCCATGGGCAAAAAATACCCGAAAGTTTGGGGCTAAAATTTTTGCTATCTGGCGCTCAAGTTTTTGCGTGCTACCGTAAAAAAATCCCTGCTCGTCAAAAATTAAAATGTTAGGTTTTAGCATCTTCAATCTCGGCTAAAATTTGTTTTTTACCTTTCTGATATTCCGCTTCCTCTTTTTCAACTGTAATACCATGTTCCAACTCATACATCCTGGTAGCCACCATAAGCCGGAAAAACATAAATAACATACCGTTAAGCAAACCAATCTTGCCTAGCCTCCAGCCGCCTTTTAAATAAAATATGCGGAAATAGTTTAACATACTGCCAAAAGTATAACGCAGGCTGAATTTGCGTACGCCGTTTTCAAATTTATACTTGGCCGCCTCATTGGCGTAGCGCATGTGGCCTTGGATAAACCGGTTCAAATCATACAGGCTAAAATGGTAAACTGCCGCCCGCTCGTCATAAGGCAGCGCCAAGTCCTCTTCCGGCTTGCCCAAAAAAGTCCCTAAATTATGGATATAATTGCCTTTAAAGGTTACATATTCCTTGATGAAAAAGCATGGATATTTGGCCCGCAACATGACATGGTGAAAGTCTCCCCACATATAAGTATAAACCGGCAAAAATACCCGCTTGTAAAAACTCTGGCGCGACAGCTCCACCATTTTATCCAGCAATTTTTTAGTCAGCAAATTGTCTACCCAGCCGTAATACATCCATTCTGTCTTGCATAAAGTTTTGGCAAAATCCAAAACTTCTTCCGTATCCGCATAAGGCTTGTCGCTTTTAGGCCGCAAGTAAAATTTGGCGCCGAATTTTTCCGCCACTTCTTTGGTATTGTCCGTGCTGCCGCCGTCTAAAATAATAACTTCTCCATATTTTGTCAAGTTGCGAATAGCATACTCTATTCGGAACGCTTCGTTATACGCTGCTAAAAAAAACGTGATATTACTTTGCATTATTATATTGTTTTAAAAATTCTGTAACCTTGTCCGTCATATATTTTATTTTATCGGCAGAACTCCCTGATGACACCCCAAAACCATGCCGGTTTTCATAATTCGCTCGGTATTGGGATATTCTTTCTGTGCCAGCCGGCGGGGAATTTTTTTAAAGCCGGGCTGCTTTAAAATATTGCCCGTAAAAATCGGGCGGGTTTGGATATTGGAATTCTCCAAAAATGTTACTAAGTCAAAACGCGAAAACGGGGCGGAAAATTTTATGATTATGGGAAAAGACAGCCAGACGGTATCGGCGTTTTCCGTAGTTTTGGGTAAGATAAAATATTTTTCGTATTTTTGGAAAAATCGGTATAACCGGTTAAAGCTGTCTTTTCGGATTTTAGCGAACTTTGGCAGTCTTTTCAGCTGCTCCAGGGCAAAGGCTGAAGAAATTTCCAGAGGCAAAAAATTGTAGCCAATTTCGCTAAAAATAAATTTATTATCATACGGCACACCGCCGATCTTGCTTCTGAAACGATTAGCTAAAATTTCCGAATTTTGTTTCTCGCCAAAAAGGGACGACTGCCGCCCCAGCCGCGCAATACTACCAAACGATCCGCCCAAGCTGGATTGTTAACGCAGACCATTCCCCCGCCACCAGCCCCGTTTATGATATGCGAACCATAAAAACTGGTAGTGGTAATGTCGGAATATCTACCAGTTGGCCGGCCGGCAAATTAACCGCCCAGGGTGTCGCAGGAGTCCTCAATAAAAAACAATTTGTGTTTTTTTGCAATGGCAGCCAAGCGCTTCATGTTGGGATGTTTCCCAACAGGGAAGGTATCATCAACGCGCGGGTTTTTTTGGTAATGGCCTTTTCTAATTGTTCAATATTTATTAAATAGGTGTTTAAATCCACATCCACAAAAACCGGTACCAGTCCTTTTTGAATTATCGGAGCTACTGCAGTTGAAAAAGTCAGTAATGGTGTAATTACTTCGCTGCCCTTGGGCAATTGAAGCAATTCAAATGCAAGCAAATTTGCCGAAGAACCACGATCGACCATAATCCCGTAATTTTTCTGAAAAATTTTGGCAATTTTTTTTTCAAACAGCTTGGTTCTGTTTCCCAAAGCGGTATTGTCTTTTAATACTCCCACAACGGCATTAATTTCCTCTTTACCGTGGACAGATAACGCATACGGTACACGCATATTTTGTAATTTTTTTTTCGGCATGGATATAATTAATTAGTAATATTTTTAATTGTCTTTATTATAACTACTTTATCGTTATTTAGCAAAAGGGCGGACTTGTATCCAACCTTATTAACCAATTATATAATTTCCCTCTCCCAGTTGAATGAATTGCTCTTATCAAAAGAATTTAACTCTGCCCAAACTTTAATGAAACCGGAAATTGTCATCAAGCCTGCCTTTACTTTGCAAATCTTGAATTGTTTGCAAACGGAAGTAGCGCGGTTTCAGCCATTCTTCCTTGGTCAGGCCGTGGTTTATATAAGCCTCGTACAACTCCGCAATCCCCTTACGCAATGTCCATTGAGGATTATAGCCAGGTAACGTGGTTTCAATTTTTTTAAAACTTACTCGATAATTACGCAAATCAGCTGAAGCGCCAGGTGAAAATGCCACCGATGAATTTGGAACTATCTCGGCTACTATCTCGGCCACATCTCGTATACGAAAATTCTCACCGGTACGGCCTACATTAAATGCCTGATTATGCACAAGAGCGATAGGCGCTGTTAGACAACATTTAAAGGCATCTATAATATCAGCAATATGGACGAGTGGCCGCCAGGCGCTGCCATCGCTTTTAAGGAGCACTTTTCCTTCTGTCACGGCGTATCCAACTAGGTTATTCACAACAAGGTCGGCGCGCAAGCGGCGGGAAACTCCGTAAGCTGTAGAATTGCGCAAGTATACAGGGCTAAACTTACTGTCGGCCAGCTTGGATAGCGCCTGCTCAACCAGGACTTTCGACTGTCCATACTCAGTGACCGGATTAAAAACAGCTTCTTCGTTAACATAGCCGCCTGCACTTGCACCGTAGAGGCTACAGGAAGAGGCAAAAAGAAATCGCGTTACCCCGGCCTTTTTGGCTGCACGGGCAAGCTTCATTGAAGCATCAAAATTTATCTGAGTGGTTATTGGCGGTTTTAGCCTGCCCAAAGGGTCACTAGACAGCGCAGCCAGATGGATTACCGCGTCAAAACCCTTACAATGTTCAAATGTTACATCGCGCAAGTCAATGTTATACTCTGTAATTTTATCCGGAGGGTTGATAAAATCACAACCGTCGTAATAACCTACGTCCAGCCCTACTATCTCGTGTCCCGCAGCACGCAAGGCTGAAACCATTTCAACACCGATATAACCCCTATGGCCAGTAATCAATATTCTCATTTTGCCGGTTTTAATTATAAATAATTTTATTTGACTTTTAGTTTAAGTTTGAAAATTTTAGGCAGAGGCTGTTAATTGCAAGCCAAACTTACAATCACGGCCACAGTTTCCAAAAAGGATCCTTTTGCCAAAAGATATTTAATTCTTCCATATCCTTGTAAGTATCCATGGCTTTCCAAGGGCCTTCATGCTCAAAAACACTTAATTCCCCTTTTTCAATCAAAGGTACAAAAGCTTCCTCTATCATGGAATTCGGCTTCAAGTAATCAAAAAATTCCTTTTTAAAAACCATAAATCCGCCATTAATGTAATCTTGAGAAGGGATATGCCTGATCTCATTAACATTGTCCTTGTTCCGCGACATAGAAACAATGGTGACCTGGTGGAAACCTTTAATTTTTTTGGTAATGTCGTCCTTTTCAATTAACCCAAAACGGGTGGCCGGATGCACGCCCGTCAGAGTGCCGATGGTGTTTTGCCGGCGGTGAAAATCCAGAAGCCTTTTGATATCAATGTTTGCCACGCCGTCGCCATAGGTCACCATAAAATCTTCCTTATCCAAAAAAGCACTCAACCTCCTGATCCTCTCTCCTGTTAAGCTTTTTTGACCGGTATCCACGCACGCGACACTCCAGCCTTCTTCTTTATTGGCGTCAAAATAATCTTTAATCATTTCCCCTTTATAGCCCAGGGCCAAAATAAAATCCGTAAAACCGTAAGAAGCGTAAATTTTCATTATGTGCCATAAACTCGGCTTGCCGCCAACTTCCACCAATGGCTTTGGCTTAAATTCTGTTTCTTCCTTCAGGCGTGTGCCTTCGCCGCCGCACAAGATAATAACTTTCATAAATTTAAAAATTAAGTGCCTGCCGTTTGTAAAATACTCCACCGTTTGCTTTAATCCTTGATCAAGCCCTACCGTCGGCCGCCAGTTTAAATATTTTTTGGCCTTGCCACTGTCCAGCCCAAGCGCATTAGTTCTCCCGGCCGGTCGGGCTCGTATTTTGGCCCAATGTCCGGCCGGCCAAGCAAAGCGGCAATTTTTTTATAAACCGTATTCAAACTTGTTTCTTTGCCGGTGCTTAAATTAAATATCGGTACCACCCCTTTTTGAGGTTTATAATCCAAAACCATTAAATTAGCCCTGACGACATCACCGATATATAAATAGTCCCGCG
Organism: Candidatus Doudnaibacteriota bacterium; assembly: GCA_963768175.1. GTDB lineage: Bacteria > Patescibacteriota > Doudnabacteria > UBA920 > UBA920 > PALSA-1336. Next base: position 551,231 of record CAVYGQ010000001.1, read on the forward strand.
TTTTTTTCCCGTCGCCGTAAATTGCCGCCTGTCGGCCGCTGTTTATTGAACGGATGTAATCGGCCATGGCCCCGCCCACCTGCCGCGGCCCGTAAGTCGTGGAATAACGGAAAATGACAAAATCCAAACCATAAGTCTTGCCGTAAAATTGCACATAATTTTCTACCGTGGCTTTGGAAATAATATAAGGGTTGTCCGGCAAAACGGGTTCGCTTTCTTTGGTCGGCAAATGTCTGGCATTGCCGTAAACAAAACTGGAAGAAGAAAACACGGCCTTTTTGGCGCCATAGCGCCGGCAGTATTCCAAAGTCTTTAGGCTGCCGGTAATGCTGCCGCAGTCATATAAAGGATCTTTAACGGATTTAGGCACGTTGGTGTTAAAACCAAGCATAAAAACAATTTCCGGTTTTTCCTTTTTAAAAACCCGCTCAAATTTTGGATCATTCATGTCCATTTTATAAAACACCGCTTTGGGATGAACGTTTTCGCGCCGGCCGGTGCTTAAATTATCTACGATGACGACTTTTGCCCCGCGTTCAACCAGCGCCGCCACCAAGTGCGAGCCAATGAATCCAGCCCCTCCGGTCACCATAATTTTTTTGCCTTTTAGGTCCATAAATTATTTTTTTGATTTGCTAAAAAATGCGCCACACGCATCAATAACCAAAAAGGGTACCTTAAACCAGTGTAAACCAGTTGCCAGCGGCTTTCCATAAATTCTTTGTAATGAGGGGCTAAACTTTGCAACAAAACCCATTGGCCGCTTTGCAACACATTTTCCAAATTGTATTTTTTTGCCCTATTATAATACCAAAAATCCAGCTTATAATATACCCCAAAGCGCAAGGCTATAACCGCGGCTTCAATCTCCTGCCAAGGCGCTTTGCCGGTGGAAAGCCCTAAGCCTTCGTCCAAATAATAACCTAAATTCCCGGGAGTCTTTTTGCCCTCCGCGGCCAGCGCCAGCCTGGCGGCGTAATCAAAATCCGCGCCGCTTTTAAACTGCTCGTCCCAGTAGCCGATTTTTTGGCACAGGCTTTTGCGCCACATATAAAACGGCCCCGCATACATAGATTGCACAAAAGCCTTCCTGTTAAATTCCGGCACCGTGGCCTGCCTGCCTAAAGCGGCCTGCCATTTAATTACGACTATAAAATCACCGTAAGTAAAACCCACACCCGAATTTTCGTCCAAAGTCTTTGTCATTTTTTCCAAAGAGTCGGCGGTGCGCAAATCATCCACGTTCCAAATGCAAACGTATTCCCCTAAAGCGGCTTTTATGGCGCGGTTGGTGGAAACGGCCAACGGCTCCTTGGGCACAACAATGTGGTTGATTAAATCCGGATGTCTTTGCCGGAACTGCCTGACTATTTCCAGCTCCTGCTGTGAAGGCTCGTTGTGCACCAGCACAATTTCCGTTTGGTCCGCAATGGTTTGCGCGGCGCAGTTCGCCAAAAACGCCGGCAAATATTTTTCTCCCTTATAGCAGGAAACAATGGCGCTGACCTTAATATGCTTTGTCATCGGGGGTATAAATTTTTTTGATGGGTCTTAAGGCTTTCCGTATAAAGTTAGCGGCTTTAGCGTGTTTATCCGCCCATTGGCGGGCTTTGTCGTAAAATCTCCGGTATGGCTGGCTGTCCAAATCTTTTTTTAAAGCATAAAATTTCCTGTGCCCAATACGGGACGATGCCAAAGCCGCGGCAAGAATGGGGTTTTCGTAAACTTTTTCTTTTTTATACCTCAATAAGCCAAATCCGTTGCCGTGGCACCAGGAAGTCAGGTCCCATTTTTCAAAAGGCAATTCCCGGAAGAGTTTGGCCTTGTCTTTTATGTAAATATCGTCAATTAAAATAAAAGCGCCGTCTTTAAGCAAAGGTTCGTAAACGTCGTATTCGTCTTTGACCTGCTGGTAAAAATGTACGGTGTCGGTAAAAAGAAAATCTATATCGTGCGGAATGTCGCCTTGATAAATATTTAAATCCAGCGCGTCGCCCCAGACAAAACGCACCCGCGTGTCCTTGAATACCTCTTCAGGGACATAACGTTGGTCTTTATCTATATCAACTGTTGTGAGTTTGGCCTGCGGAGGCAGCTCGGAGTACATCATAACCGTGCTTATGCCGTAAGCGTTTCCCAGCTCCAAAATATTTTGGGGCTTAAAATACCGCACAAATAAAGGCAAAAACTGATAATAAAACCCACCCTGGCCCTGGACAATATAAGACATAACCAATTTATCGTCTTGCGCCAGCCTCAATAGGTTTAGCGGAACTTGGTAACGCTTGCCTTCTATTTCGCCGCGGATTTTTTGCAATAGCTCCTGCACTTCCTGTTTTTCTAACATATTTTTTTAAAAAAATTAATGGCTCTTATTTTTATCGGGAAAATTTAGCTTATTTTTATATTTTCTGTAAATCAAATACAAAGAAGGAGGATACCCCTTCAGCCGCGCCAGAAATTTTATAAAATCCTCTTCACTGTTTTTTTTATCTGTCAGATAATCCAAGACATCAATCCCCCCATGCTGGTAATTTTCAAAAAATCCAAAATCGCCTTCCCACAAAATTTTAAAAAACCTGGCGTCGCCTTGAGGCGGGGTATGATGGGCCAACCAAGGCAAATGAACCCAAGGATATTTAAATGTAAAGCGTATTTTACCTTCAAATAAATCCAAAATCCAATGGTGGTGCACCGCTCCAGCTAATTTTTTGGCTTCTATGCCATAAGAAGTTTCGTAAAGCCTGGACGGGGTTTCAATATACCCGGCCTTGCCAACGCGCAAAATTTCGCTGCAAACCCATATTGGGTCGCGAATATCTTCTAAGACATGGGAACAAATGACAAAATCAAAAAACTTGTCGGCAAAAGGAAACGGCTTGCGGTCACAAATATCATGCTCAATCCAGGTTTCTTTGGTACATTTTAATTTATCCCCGCCCCAAATTTGGTTTCTGTTCATTTTTTCAAAGGTAACATAATCCATAATATAATCCGCGCGAGCGCAGGGAGCGGCCGCTCCGCCGACGTCTAAAATTTTAAAATCAGCCGGAAGATCCTTAACAATTTCGCTTTTATCTCTTTGGGTCGAATGTAAAGGCATGAATTCTTGACTTTATCACAATAAAATTTTAATAATTATTTCAGTTTAGCTACTTTTTTGGTATGCTTGTGGCTGGCCGGTTTTTTGGCCAATACTCTTTTATAAACTTTTTTAAACGCAATATTAAACCAGGATCGGAAACGCCGGGCCAAAATTTCACCGGATGGGTAAAATCAAATTTATTCCTGAAAGGAACATATGTTGTATTGTCCAAAGAAATGCGAATAGAAAAATAAGACCTTAAATCTTTAGCTTCAATCCCATAGTACCGTAAAACCGTGTGAGGAATTTGCTCAGTACCTCCAACCGGAAATTGTTCTAGCTTTGTATCATCTAACAATAAAAGATTTTCCCTGCTGGTTGCTATAAAGTCACCATTGCCAGACAGGATAGTAGGGACACCCTCGAAAGAATAAGGAAAATTTTGTATAAGCACTTTCTCATAGGTTTTAAAAATTTTATCTTTAACGTCCCCTTCCGAGATATAATGCCTTAAAAACGGAAACAGATCTCTTGCGCTCTCTTTGCTTTTCATGCCTTTTTGCCAATTAGGAAATGGCTGGCCAATAACGGCATATTCACCTGAACCAACAAGCTTGCTAATTTCATGGTCGGCCGGCTTAACTAAAACATCGTAATCGTGCGCTATCCAAAAATCTATTTCCGGATATTTTTTTGCAGCATTCTTCCAGACCAAAAATTGTTGGCCTAAAATACTTCCATTTAACCCTTTACCTAAATAGGGAAAAAGTTTAAAATTCTCCGTCTCCAAAAACTGGCCGGCGTCAACCGTGGCCTGATTGTAAGCAATGACCAAAAAATCCGTGCGTCCGCCGGATAAATAATATTCCTTAATCGGCAAAATCAATTCCTGCCGGTGGGTTAAAATAAGCCTTCCTAGTTTCATAAAAATTATTTAAGAGCCGCCATTTTAGCCTGGTCTTTGATAAAGCTTTCCAAGTCTTCCGGAGTGGCCCAGCCGAACATTTTTTCCGTCGCCACTTCAAAAATTTTTACTTTTTTATCCTGCAAAATTAACTCGTTGTAAACCGGGCAAATAAAAAATTCATTGTTGGAACGAATATCTTTTTTTATCATGTTTTCCGCGGCAACGACAAAATCACCACCATGCCTAAAATAGTAAATTCCCGCCGAAGCATTGTCGCTTATAGGGTCTTTCTCGGCCGTCTCCATTACCAAACCGTCTTTGCCAACTTTGGCAAACGACCATTTCGGGTGGGTAGATTTAAAGGTCAAAATCAGGCCGTCAACGACTTGGGTTTGGGCTGTCTTTAAAAATTTATTTATGTCAAAATCCACATACTGGTCCGAACCCGCAACTACCAGCTCACCTTCGCCGTCAATAAATTCCTTGGCCAGCAAAACCGTACAAGCAGCGCCAGCCGTTGGGGCGTTCAGTACGACAACTTTGCAATTCGGCGCGATAATTTGGAGCATGGAGTTAAGCTTATACTTTTCGTATAAATCCCTTAGGCAGACAAAAATAAAACGGTGCTCCGCTTTGGGAGTCAAGTTCCTGACCACCCACTCAATCATAGGGCGGCCATTGATTTCAATGAGCGGCTTGGGGAAAGTATAGCCTTTTTCCGCAAATCTCTTTCCCGCGCCGGCCATGGGTATAATAATGTTGACCATAAAATTAGGGTTTAATTATATAAGCTGTAGGGCAATTGAAATCCAAAATACGGATTTGCACGTCTTTATTTTCAAAAAATTTGTCCACGCCCAAAGACTCTGACCACTGGTGATAGGCATACTCGTCGAACACCACCAACCCTCCCCGGCTGACTCTGGAATAAAAAGCTTCCAAGGCCTTTTGGGTCGGCTCGGCCAAATCCAAATCCAAATATAATAAAGAAATTTTAAAACCCGGGCGTTTTGCCACGAATTCCGAAGCGGTTTTATTAATATCCCCCCTGACTAATTCGTAATCCGCCCCGGAAAAACCGGCAGATTCAATTTTTTCCCTGACCCAGGATTCCGCCCCGGCCTCGTGCTTAAAGTTCCTGTCTTCAAATAATTCCTTCATTCTAAGCTTGTCGGTACCTGACAAAGATTTTACCAAACTGTCCGTGTCAAAAAAATCAAAACCAATGACCTTTTTCATGGAATTAGGAAACAAAAGTTTCTTTATTTTCAGCCACGACAGCATGCCAGAACCTTTAAACACGCCGCATTCCACTATATCCCCGGGTACTTGCCGGGTTTGTTCGGCTAAAAGCGCGCGGGCCAAAAGCTTGCCTAAAACTTTTGTGTCGTCGCTAAAAATAAAATCGTTAAACGCGTCGTAAATTTTTTGGCTGGTATTAATGGCCGCTCTTTCGGCATTGATAAACTCACTTTGTTTGCTCATAAAAATAAGGTTAATGTTATGGCTGCCGTTTATGGCAATTGGCTAAAAAATAATCCAAATCTTCGGGCGTTCCCAAACCCCAGACTTCGGGCAGTACGGCGGCCCGCAAGCGCATCCCTTTATTTAACAAACGCTGGTAAAGCGGCGCGATGTAAAATTCCCCTTTGCCGGAAGAACCGCTGGTTTCATTTTTTGCCATGACTTGTTCCGCTTCCCGCAAAAAATATTTGGCCTTAAAAAAATAATAAGCCCCAATGTTGGCCGGCGCGCCTTTTTTCATCAGCTCCGGATCCTTTTCGCCCACCTGGATAATTTCATCCGTGCCGGGCTTCAGCAAAGAATAGCTCCACCTGGCAATGCCGTCGTTGGGCGGAGTAAACACGGGAATAATACCCGCGTTTTCTTTGAACTGGTTAATAATTGCCTGCCCTAGAATTGAGCCGTCAAAATAATGGTCCGAATCGGAAAATATCACGTCTTCCTCGGGATCCAAAAACGGCTTTGCCTGATAGGCGGTTTCCGCCGCCCCGCGGGTGACTTGCGGCAAAACAATGACATTTACGTCCCACGAATAAATTTCCTTAAGTCTCTTTTCTATTTGGTAGTTATCGTTATGTTCTTTTAAAATAATAAAAATTATGTCTTTGGGTGCCACCTTCAAGACGCCGTTGACGGTTTGCCCGGGATGCTCTACAAACGGCAAAGAACCCGTAGCCCACCTGACCATCGGGAAACCTCTGATATTAATAAAAGGCTTGGGTTTGCTGTATTCGGGGTTTTTATCCGCCACTCTGGCGAATCTGGTTCCCAAACCGGCCATGGGTATAACCAATTTCATAAATTTATCCGATTAAATGTTTATCATCCGGTACCGACGGAATTTTTATGACCACGGTCGCCCCTGATTGCAAACACTTAAAATCCGCCGGCTCACCGGGAGGCAAGTCAACAATGTCACCCTGCCCCAATTCCTTATTGTTCATCAAAAATTTTCCGTTGACTATGGCCGTAATTTCGCGGGCAATCTTGTGGACATGTTTCTTTTCGGTATCGCCGGAACGATAATCTTTTATGGCTACCTCAAAGCCTTCGTTTTTATAAAGCGAGGGAACAAAATTCCCGACCAGCCAGCCTTTGGTAAAATTTTCCAAACGGTTAATTTGCATATTAAAACAAATGGGGCAGATGATTTTTAAAAATATACAGGTTCACGTCATTGGCATTATCCACGACAATAACCTTTGCTCCCGAAGCTTTCGCGGCCGCAACTCCGTGCGGCGCGTCTTCCACTATGATTGTTTCTTTCGGTAAAACGTGCAACTTTTTCATAGCGGTAAGATATATTTCCGGATGGGGCTTATTGTGCTTAACATCCTGATTGGAAAGCAATAAATCAAAATAATCTTTTAACAGGGCATTTTGGAGCATAACTTCCACGGTTTCGCGTATAGAGTTGGAACATACGCCAAGTTTAATGCCGGCTTTTTTAAGACATTTTAGCATGAGCTGCTTGTCAAAAGACGGCCTGGTGTTGACAAAAAGGGCACGGCGCGTATTTTGTTGCTTAAGATCATAAATTAACTTGTGCAGAGCCTGCGGGAAACCCTTGTCTTGGGTCAATTTCTCCAGCTTGGTGTAGGTTGGCAAACCGTTATAAAAAGCCTCGTGCTCTTTGCGGCTGATGGCAAAACCAAAAATCTCCAAAGCCCGATTTAAAGCCTCGTAGTGCCACTCTCGGGCATCCACCAAAACCCCGTCTAAATCAAAAAGTATCGCTTTTATCATAATCTATGTTCATTTTGACAAAATTCCCTTTAGCAGTAAAGGGTAATCCGTGCAAATGCCGTCAGCCTGCCAAAAGATAAAATCCTGCCAACGCTTTTGCGTATCCTCCAAAGAAAAATTATGCAAGTCAGGCGAAATGCAATAAACAAGCCTGCCGGCCTCCTTTAATTCTTTTAAGTCCTGCCGCTTGCTCCAAAAAGAATCAAACTCGTCCAGCCAAATAATTCTGGATTCCTTAACTTCTAAAGCCCTCAAAACAGTCTCGTTACGATCGCTGACCCGAACGGCACACTCCAGCTCGGGAGCGAGCTGATGAATACGGTCAATATAATTTTGGGGGTCCGCGCCCAAAACTTCAAGATCAAAATCAAACAAAAAAACGTTGCTTAACACCCCTTGGATTTTTAAAAATTCAACCAAATCCTGCTCGTAGCCAAGTTCTTTAATATTTAGGGCAATTTCACAGAATTGTTCTTTCCAAATTTTAGTGTGCTCTAGGGCATCATGTTCCGCATCCGGCTTGCGCCTCGGGTCGTGGGAAATGTAAAATTCACCGGAAGGAAGCCGGCGAATATCGGTTTCAAAAAACCGGCAATTCCCCACAGCTCGCCTAAGCTGGCTCAAAGTATTTTCTGCCAACTCATTTTTCCCATCAAGTAAGTAGCGGTGACTGATAATTTCCATATTTGCTTTATAAGTCTTGCTTATTTCCCAGCAGCAAACGCGATCTAATTTTTTGCCAAAAAGCCATAAATAAATTCCTGTCTTCCTTTTCCATAAAACCTAAAGCCACATAAATCCCCAGGTAGACCAACACCGCCAAAGGACCAACAACTATTAAGCTGGCGAGGTTCACCACCAACCTTTGCACCAGATAATGCATTAATAAAAAATACAGGACGGTGACAGTTAAAATTTTTGAATATAAAACCCCATAATATCTGCCCATGTCCGCCAGTCCCAGATACTTTTTTTCCACCCAGTAAAAAATCAACGGCACCGGCAAAACCGCACCCAAATAAGCCCAAGCCGCGCCGACAATACCCCACCTCGGCACCAACAAAAGCAACAAAATAATATTCAACACGGCCAAGGACACGGACACAAAGGTTAAAAATTTTACCTTGTTTAAGCCGAGCAAAAAATTGTTCAGCGTACCGAGCAGGGCTAATAGGAAATAAGTGACGGCCAAAATAATCAAAATGGCGGCACCTTTATCCGCAAAGTCTTTGCCCAGCCAATAAAACAAAATCTGATAAGCAAATGCGATAATCGCCGAGGTGCAAGCGGCAGCCAGTAAGCTTATGTTACGTATGGCCTTCCGGTAAATTGACTGAATCTGTACGGCTTTTTTTTCGCCCGTAATGGCACTGGTTACCGGGAAAAGCACACCAACCAAGCTACCGGTAATACCATAAGTTTTTTGGGCGACATTTCCCGGAAGGCTGTAATAAGACAGTGACGACGTGCCGGAAAATATCGGCACAATGAACCGGTCCAGCTGAATTAAAGAGTTAGAGGCAAAATTGCTCACGGCGGCCAAAATACCGAAACGGTAAGCTGTTGCCATGGAAGGCTTATCCCAATCAAAATTAAGCTTAATGTGGGGCAGGAGCTTTTTAAAATTGTGGCGCAGCGCAACCAGCGCTATCAAGATGGTAAAAATATTAATAATTAAAATAGCTTTGAGCTTAAAACCCAAAAGGACGGCAACCAAAACGCCCACGTTAAACAAAAACAGCTGGCTTAAGTTAATTTTGGTTATAACGTCAAAGCGCTGCAACGCCGCTGGCACGCCAGCATATAAAGTGCTGATGCTGGTAAAAAAAAATAAAATTCCCCCCAAAAGGAAAACAGTAAATATGTGCGGCTGATTTTGGGAGGCTATGTGGAAAAGCGACAAAAAAAACTTTCCCAGAACCAAATAAATTACCATTCCCAAAGCTCCAATGCCTATATAGAGCAAATTGGCGGAACTAATCAGCTTTTGCACACCGTCGGAATTGCCTTCCGCATTGTATTGGGAAATATATTTAATTAATGCCGTACTTAAACCCAAATCCAACAAAGCCATAAAGGCCGCTATGGTATTGACCAAAATATAAATGCCGTAATCAGCCACCCCTAATTTATGCACGATTACCGGGGTAATAAAAATGGAAAATAAAATCGGCACCGTGTAACCAATAAAGGTATAAGCGGAATTTTTTAAGGTTTTATGGGAAAGCGATTGTTCGGCCACAATTTGTCCTTGCGTAAATTAATGCTGAAGCTGCTGATTTATCCAGTCATAAGTCTTCTTTAGCCCGACTTTTAAAGGCTGGCTGGGCGACCAGTTGAGCTTTTCCTTAAGGAGCCGGTTGTCGGAATTCCTGCCCCGCACTCCCAACGGCCCGTCTATGTGCTTAATGGTAAGTTTTTTCCCGGCAATTTCCATGGCCATTTCCGCCAGTTGGTTAATTGTGACCATTTCCTCGGAGCCGATGTTTACCGGCCCGCGGAAATCTTTGGCGGCCATAAGCCTCATTACGCCTTCCAGACATTCGTCAATATACAAAAATGACCGGGTTTGCAGGCCGTCGCCCCAAATTTCAATTTCCCCACCGTCTTTTGCCTCGGCCACTTTGCGGCAAATGGCCGCCGGCGCCTTTTCCCGGCCGCCCTGCCAGGTACCCTGGGGGCCGAAAATGTTGTGGAAACGGGCGATTTTGACGTTCAAATTATAATTGCGAACAAAAGACAAATACATCCGTTCGCTGAATAATTTTTCCCAGCCGTATTCGCTGTCAGGCTGGGCCGGATAAGCCGAATCCTCGCTACATTTCGGATTATCGGGATCCAGCTGGTTGTAAGCCGGATACATACAGGCCGAGGAAGAATAAAAAAATTCTTTTATGCCAGCCTTTTGGCCAAAATGCGCGGCGTTTAAATTTATAAGCGCGGAATTATGCATGACGTCGGCATCGTGCTGCCCGGAAAACACATAACCGGCGCCGCCCATATCCGCGGCCAGCTGATAAACCTCATCAAAGTCGCGGTCTAAAATTTTTTGCCAGACTTCCGGCTTACGCAAATCGGCAATAACAAAGTCATCCGCCTCGGTCTTGCCGAACTCCGGATATTTTAAATCCACTCCCCTGACCCAGGCGCCATCCTGTTTGAGCCTTTTAACCAAATGACTGCCAATAAAGCCGCCGGCGCCGCAGACTAAAACCTGTTTGTTGTGAATTTGTTTGTTCATAATTGTAATGTTACCAATCTTTTACTTTTGAAATAGTTTTCGTTTTTAATTTTTGGTAAGCGCCGGTGGCTTTTACGTCCAGCTCCGGAGACAGCAAAGTTAAAATCTCATGCCCCATAATCCGGTACTGTTTGCCGATTTTATTGGCGCGCAACAGGCCGGACTTTAGCATGCGCTTAACCGTACTATTACTGATTTTCAGCAACTTTTGGGTTTCTTCGGTGGTATAAACTTCGTTGGGTTTTATTTCAGGCATAAGGCAATTTAAAAATTTAAATATAAAAAGATTTAAAGATTACATTAGAATATTTAATCTTTCAAAGTCCAGATACTGCTGAGTTGATGACGGTCTTCTGGCGTGAATGTTTTAAAACGATCAATTTTAACCAAAATTTAAAATTTTTAAGAACGTATTTGCCAGAAGACCGTCATCAAACGTATGATCTAAATACACCCCCATTATATCAAGAGGTGTATTTAGGTGTCAATAAGTGTCAATAGAGGCCAAATTACATTATTTTAGAGAAGATATCCACAAAGCGCCGCTGATAAGTATGCTCTTTAATTGTCCTTTGGTAGCCGGCTTGGGCTATTTGTTTTCTTTGTTCTTCGTGCACCAAAAAGTACCGGCATTTTTCCGCCATGTCCACGGCATTCTTAAACACCGCTATTTCTTTTTCGAGTTCGTAATACTCGGCCAAATTATCATCAACGATTTGTGTCAACAAAAATCCGCCGCAAGCCGGAATCTCAAAAGTCCGGCCCTTTATAGCGCGCCTGCGCATGGACAAAAATGCTCGGGCGTTGGAAACCAAATGGTGGCCGTCAAACCGCAAGCTCCCCTGTTGTTTTTTGACCACTAACTTAGCGGCATTGCGCAATAGCCCTCTTAGGCCGTAATTGTGGGTTTCCGAAAAATTCAAATTTATTTTGCTGTAGGAAAAAATCTCCAACATTTTCTGCTGGCTCGCCCGGCCAGCCGGCCAACCATTGCCATAGCTTTCGGCAGGCAACCGATGATTCCTTAAATAATCAATATATTTTCCCCGATTGCCGTAATTCTTTCCCACGAAAGTTATATTATAGCTTCCGATTTTCCGATTTTCCGATTTTCCGGCCGGTTGGTATAAAAATGTATTAGCCGCCCATTGTGTTTTTATGACATTGGTAATGCCATAATGGCGGTAAATTTCCAATGCGCTTGAATCCGTAGTGGACACCATGGTAAACAGCGACGCCCAGTAGCGGGAAAAAACCGGTATACGCCAGTGGTCATCGGCAAACCAGTTAAAAGTTTTGGTTTTGGTCTTTTTGGTAATATAAGAAATAGTTTCTTTTTCCAATTCTTCTGAAAATAAAAAACAGAATAGCAAATCCGGCTTGGTCTCCTCAACGGTTGCAATCAGCAGGCGGTTCATCTCCTCCCTGCCGAGAGCCGATGTTTGCTCATCTGTGGCAAAAAATTCCGCCTCAACGCCGGGCATGCGCTTTAGTGCGTCAAAAAAATTCGCATACTCCATGGACAGCCCCAAAGAGGGTTTGCCATAGTCGTATTTAAAGCTGCAAAAGAGGATTTTAGTCATTTAAAAATTTAAAAATTTAAAAAATAAAATAATTTAAAAATCCTGGCTTTGCAAATAATCAAACAAAACCCGGCCTTGCCTGCCGCCCCACAAATTTAAGCTAAGCAACTTCATATTGTTGTTGGTGTTTTTTTCAAAAACCTGCGGCTCTAAAAACGGCCGGCAAAGGCCTTTAAATCCGGGCTTGCTTTAAAGCCGCCTCGTATCTTTGGGCGAATTCGTCTATACTGCCTTGGGTTTTGGGATGGGTAAAACCGGCTTCCAAAAGCTCCGGGCTGACAGTTAAAATGTCGCCCCTGGTCAGCATAGCCATTTCCAAATCCGCCGGGGTGCGCAGGCTACCGACAATAATTTCGGACTTCAGCCCGTTTTGGACAATAAATTCCTTGGCGCGGTTGATTTCCCTGACCGAATCCACACCTGCGTCGCGGCCGCGGCAAAAAAACTGGCTGACATAGTCGGCACCCTGCTGCGCCGCTAATGCCAATTGCCGAAAAGTCATTAAAGCGGTAACGTTTAATTTATAGCCCTCCGCTTTTAAAATACGGATGGCCTGCATCCCGTGGATATTGCCGGGGATTTTGATAATTATATTTGACCCTATGGTAGCCAGCTTCCTGGCATCCTGACAAATTTGCTCGGTGGAATTGGCGTAAACCACTTCCGCGCTTATCGGCAAAGTCGGCACCAAGGCGCACATTTGAGCCAACTTCTCTTCCTGCTTTATTCCCTCTTTGCTCATAATAGCCGGATTGCTGGTCACGCCGTCCACTAACTTTTGGTATTTTTTTATGGCCTCCAAATTCGCTGTATCCAAATAAAACTTCATAAATTGGCGGTTAATATTAATTAATATCAAATAATAGCACGGCTAAGCTTTAAAAGCAAGCCATTGTTAGCTATAATGTCCTTATGCGTTTATTATACATTATAACCTCGGCCGACGGCGGCGGGGCGCAAAAATACGTCTTGGATTTAGCCGAATACTTTAAAGCGCCGATTGCCGCGGGCAACGAAACCGGCCGGCTTTTTGAACAGGCCAAAGCCCGCGGCCTTTCAACTTTTGGGCTCAAACATTTAAAAAGAAACCTGCACCCTCGGCACGATTTTTTGGCCGTTGGGGAAATTTACCGCATTATTAAATTAACCAACCCCGACATTGTCCATCTCAATTCCAGCAAGGCCGGGGTATTGGGCGCCGTGGCCGCGAAACTGGCCCGCAAAAAAGTAATTTTTACGGCTCACGGCATGTATTACTTTACCAATACGCCGCCGCTTAAAAGATGGGCTTATGCCTTGGCCGAAAAATTTGCCGCGCTGTTTTGGGACCGGCTCATTGCCGTAAGCAAAAAAGATGCCAGCTTGGCACTAAAATACCACTTGTTGCCGGCCAAAAACATTAACGCAATTTATAACGGTTTGCCGCCCATCGTTTTTTTACCAAGAGACCAGGCCCAAAAACAATTAGGAGCCAGCCCAGATAAAATAATCTTAGGCTGCGTTGCCCAATATTACCACCGAAAAGGCCTTGATATTTTAATTCAGGCGGCCGCGGCTTTGCCGCAACAGCTGAGGCAGAATACGGAGATTTTTTTAATCGGACAGGGGCCGGAGCGGACAAATTTGGAAAAACTGATTAGAGACCTGAATCTGCAAAAAACCGTCAGTCTAAAAAACTTCCAAGCCCAGGCTTCTACCCTGCTTAAGGCTTTGGATGTTTTTGTTTTGCCTTCCCGCTACGAAGGCCTCCCTTACGCCCTTTTGGAAGCCATGCAGGCCGGCTTGCCCATAATAGCGACAAAAGTCGGCGGCAACGCCGAGGCTTTGGGCGATGCCGGAGTTCTGGTTGAGCCAGAAAACAGCAAAGCTTTAGCCGAGGCCATCACAAATTTAATCGGCAACGAGCCGATGAGAAGCACCCTTTCCCAAAAAGCCTTGGAGCAATCCAAACTTTTTACCGAAGAAAAAATGCTAGCGGAAACCGAAAAAGTTTACATAAAAATGCTAAATAGATAACAACCAATCAATAGAGGGGACACCTCTTCCAGAGGTGTCCCCTCTATTTCGCATAACCTTATTTAAGGGAATTTATAAAATCCTGAAAATGCTTGGCATCAGCGGCATCTTGGGTAATTAACGATTGGGCGATGGCAATGGCCTCTTGCTTGTTGCCAAGCTTGGCGTCATCCTGCGCCAAGGCCCAAAGATCCTGCAAAGCGCTCGGGTCAATTTTTACCGCGAGCCGGTAAACATCCGCGGCAGCGGCAAAATTATTTTGCTTATCGTATAAAGCCCCAAGCCAGTCAATTTGCCTGGCCGCGGTGGGCTGGTAGCCGGAGTTTAGAACCTCCCGGGCGGTTTGCATAGCTTTATCGCTTTGGTTGGAATAATAGTAAATAACCGCAAGCTGAAGTTTTGCTTCGTTATCCTGCGGGATATCGCCGACGATTTTTTCATATATGGCCGCCGCTGCCGTTAGATTATTTTGCGAAATGTCAAGGCGGGCCAGCATTTCCTCGGGCTCCGGGCGCTTGGGCGCCAAATTCACGGCTGTTTGGGCGGCCAATACTGCATTTGGATCCAAAGCGGTTTTGTTATAAATGGAATTTGCCAAATACAGGTTGGAAAGATCCTGCCAAGCGGTCGGATCGTTAGGCACCCGCTTTACAGCCTCCTGCTCAGCATTAATGGCATCCTGCAGATTTTGACTAATGAACTGGGCTGTTACGCCTGAAGGAGGATTGCCCGCCAAACTCGTGGCAAAATCCGCATACTTTAAGATAAATTGGACGGGGTCAAAATCAAACGGAGAATTTAACCCTTTGTCAAAATAACTTTTGGCAATTTGCGGGTCAACGGCGGCATAGGCATAGCCGAAATTTACGTCCTTAGCCACCTGTAGGCCGGTAATATTGCCCAAATAAACAACATATAAAATTACCACGGCCGATATGCCGAACGCCACGCCGGAAAACATCGGATCCAAACCGGATTTCCTGTTTTTGTTCGGCGCATCAACCGCGCGTGATTCGTGCCACAAATAAGCCATCAAGCCGATATATATAAAAAATGCCATGCTGGCGCCGACGGTATCAAAGACGAATAAATTTTGGATTTGGTAAACTATCAGCCCGCAGACCAACAAACAAAATTCCGGCAGGAGCAAAATTTGTTTGCGGAAGGCCGCCCACATCGCCCAGAGGGAAAACACCAGCAAACCCAGGTAAGCGGCAAAGCCAAAAATTCCGCTGGTCACCAAAACTTCTATTAAATAATTGTGCGGCTTGTCAAACCAGCTGGGGTCGTACTGGTAAATTGCGGGGTTGTAATATTTATTGGAAATAAAATAATAATTTTCCGGCCCCACGCCCAAAATCGGATGGTCTTTATAGCCCTTAAGCGCCACCCCCCACTGTATCAGCCTGGCCTCAGTATTAACGTCGTTAAGGTTAAACACGCGATGCAGCATCCCCCCTTGCGGAAGATCGGCATGAAACGTAAACAGTAAAACAACAATAACTCCGAATGCCACGACTAAGGAGCCACCCCATATCCTAATTTTCCTGGCAGGATTTAAAACAACATATAAGACCGCCGCGACAAAAATACCGATACCCAAACCCACCACGCAGCCGCGGGTCTCGCTCAAAAAAATTACCCAAGCCTGGAGCAGTACAAATACCCAATACATAATTTTTTTCCATACCGCCTCTTCCGAAACGGCAAAAAACGCGGCCAAAAACATCGGAATTACCATGAAACTGGCAATGAATATCGGGTTGCCAAAAGTGCCGGAAACCCTGCGGGTAAGAAGGGTCGTTAAGTAAAAAATGATTATGCGTCAACTGGACCATAACGCCGTCCAAAGAAAGGGTTACTCCAATGCCGACCAAAAACTGTAAAAATAGACGCAAATAACGGACATTCATTTGCCCTATCATTAAAACGTAAAAATATAGCAAACAAAGATGGGCTAAATAAAACACGCCGCCCATGCGCTCAAAGTTGCCCCAAATGCTGCGCAAAGGATTAACCCCGAACAGTCCGGCAATCAGGTTAAACAAAAAAAAGCCAATATGGAAATAGTCAGGGGGTTTTTAAACGACGGGCGGTATTGGGGGTAGCGCAAAAATAAATACAAATAAAACGGCAGTGCCAATTCCACCAAAATACGGAGATAAAAAGCTTTGGAAGTGACAAAAGGAAACAGCAATTCCTTAAATACCATAAATGGCGTCAGCATCGCCAAAGCAACCAAACCGATAAATACAAAAGAAACAAATTTTTTATTCACCCCGTTAGAAGTCGCCATGGTTTTGGTATTTAGATAAAATGATATTAATTTAATGATTTATACCCCGAAAAAATTTTTAAATAACTTCTAACGGGGTTCATTGTTCGTGGGTCAATTAAGCTATACGATAACTTTACATAATACCGGGTGATTTTTCAAGCAAACATAAAATTTTCAAAAGGGAATCTTTGACCATTACATCCTAAAACGCACCAAAACCGCCGTAAATATCGTATTAATAGTCAGACGGAAGGCCGTGCCCCGGCCGAATTTTCAATGTCCTAAAAAGGGTGTATAATTATAAAGGATAAATAGATAATTATTAACATTTGAAACAAACAACATTTATTCACCCTGTTAGAAGCTTTAACCATTAAATTGGGGCTTTTAGAACAGGGGGTTAAAGTTAAAAAAAATAACACAAAAATATGAACCCCGTTAGACATTTAACTCAAAATAATATTTTTGTAAAATTAAGCATCATTAAAATTATGAAAAATCTAAAAACAAAAATCATATCTAACGGGGTGAATGCTTCTAACAGGGTAAAAAATAGTTTAACAATCAAGCTTACGGCTGCGGTCTTTGCTTTGTCCGTATTTGGGGCGGCAGGCACGGCTTTAGCTGCCACGCCGATTTTACAGGTAACCCAAAGCGGCAACAGCTATGTGCTTACGGTCAATAATGCCGATGCCAATGCCACGGTGAGCCTATACGAAAAACAGAGCGCTTCGCTATGGTCGGTAATCAGCAGTTGGGGCCAAACAAGCAGCAGCGGTAGCTTTAGTGCCACGCAGCCTTTGGCGTTTGACGGCAGCGGTAACGCCCTGCAATTGTATGTAATGGTCGACGGCCTGCAATCCTCTATAGTCAATGTTTATTCCAGCGGCACCTGTACCACCAACTGCGGCACCGGCACGCTTAGCCTAAGCCAGATGCTGGTAAATTTAAGCACCAACCAGACCAATGTTGTTACGGCCTACCCGACCAGCGGCAACATTTACGTTTCCGGCAACAGCAACGCCAATGCCGTAAATTACTCCTTAAACGGCAACCAAATCACCGTAACGGGTGTGGCCACGGGCAGCAGCATTATTACCGTCTGCTCAAATGGCGGCAGCCAGTGCGGCACCATAACGGTTTCGGTTAACGGCGCGACTACCACCGGCATCACTTTTGACAACAGCAGCCCCACCATTACGCTCGGCCAAAGCCTGAACGTCAATATTTACAGCAGCACGGGCAGCAGCAACGGCTTTTACGTTTCCAGCAACAGCAATGCCAACTCCGTAAACGTCACGCAAAGCGGCAGCACGCTGACGATTTACGGCCAGCAGGTCGGCACGGCCAGTATTTCCGTCTGCCAGACCGGCACGTCGTTTTGCGGTACGCTGTCAGTGACTGTGGGCAGCAACGGCGGCCAAGCCGGCATGACCATAAGCACCAACACGCTCACTTTGCGCCCGGCCAGAGCGGCACGGCCACCGTGTCCAATACCTACGGCTCCCTCTACATTTTCAATAACTCCAACAGCAGCGTAATAAGCGCCGGCATCAGCGGCCAGACCGTGACTGTTTACGCGATAGTCGCAGGCTCAAGCACGTTGAGCATCTGCCAAAACGGCTATAGCGGCTGCGTCAGCCTGTACGTGCAGGTCAGCGGCAGCAACAACTCCATTAGCGGCAGTTTGTCGTTCGGCACGGCCAATCCGGTTTTAACTATCGGCCAAAGCCAGAGCGATACCATTTATCCCCCAAACGGCAACTCAAACGGCTTTTACATTTCCAGTAACAGCAACAGTAACGCGGTCAGTACCACAATCAGCGGTTCAACTTTAACGATGTTCGGCCAGAACACCGGTACGGCAACTATTAAAGTTTGCAGCAACGATAATTCTTACTGCGGCAATGTTTACGCCACGGTCAACGGCTATAGCGGCGGCGTGACATTCAGCCAGAGCACGGTTAATTTGAATCTCAACCAAAACTCCAGCATTACCGTATCCGGCGGCACCGGAAGCTATGTGCTAACCAGCAATACCGGCCCGAACGTGGTTGCGGCCTCATTGACCGGCAGCACGCTGTATTTGAACGCTTTAAATAACGGCAGCGCCACCATTACGGTTTGCCAAAGCGGCAACACTTCGGCCTGCGGCCAGGTTATTGTAACTGTCGGCGGTTCAAGCAACGGCAACAACATTATTACCTTCAGCAACAGCAGCCCGGCCGTGGCAGTCGGCCAAAGCCAGACCGTAACCGTCTACACCACCAACGGCTGGACCGGAAATTATTCCGTAACAAGCAACAGCAATTCAAACGCGGCAACCGTCAGCGTAACAGGCACTTCAATTAACATTACCGGCATACAAAACGGCAGTACTATTATCACCGTTTGCCAAACCGGCAGTTCGGTTTGCGGCACCCTGACCGCCACAATCGGTACCGGCGCTACCTCCAGCCCGGTTACTTTTGCCACCACCGGCCTGCCAGCCGGAACTGTGGGTTTAAGCTACGGCTACCAGCTTCAGGCCCAGGGCGGCGCGGGAAGTTACACTTATTTCCTACCTTCGGGAAGTTTGCCGGCCGGGATTACGCTTTCC
Organism: Candidatus Doudnaibacteriota bacterium; assembly: GCA_963768175.1. Classification (GTDB taxonomy): domain Bacteria; phylum Patescibacteriota; class Doudnabacteria; order UBA920; family UBA920; genus PALSA-1336. The sequence goes on from CAVYGQ010000001.1 coordinate 570,210, forward strand.
ACTGGCGGGTTAATCCAAGGCATCCCCACTGCCACCGGTACCACCAGTTTTACCCTACAGGTTACCGACAGCGGCGGCACCAGCCAAAACTTGAATTTCAGCATTACCGTAAACCCCGCTTCTCCGTCTGCCACAACTCCACAAGCTGCAGGCAATGGCACTTATACAAACGGCCAACTGATTAACGAAAACGGCACCATATCAATCGTATACAAAAACACCAAAACCCCCTTTGCCAATGCCGCGGCATTTTTGGGTCTGGGTTTTAAGTTCAGCGATGTGTGGCGGTCAGCAATTCCGGCTTGCCGCTTTCCAATAAAATAGTAGTGACGGCCGACGGCGGCCACCCGCGCGGCAGCTGGCTGTTAGTCGGTTCTACGGTTTACTTCCTAACCCCGAACGGAATGATTCCGATACCAAGCTGGGCAATATTCCTCAGTAACGGCGGCCAAGCAGGTTTTCTGGTCAAGGCCAACAGTTACGACCTTAATTTCCCCAAACTTCCACTAATGGTAGACAATGATGCAAGGTTGAAAATAATGCTAAAAAGTGACCCCACCTCGACAGAGAGGACACCCGAAACCGCGGATCGAAATCCCACCCTTTAAACAAGCGGTTTTTTTATAGGGCTATTAAGTCTCCTAATAAGCCTGTTTTTGGGCGTAACTGTTTACCTGCTTGCCACGCCACACTGGAAATATTTGATATTGTCGTTTGCAAGGACATGCAAGTCAGTACCTTTGGTCATAACACATAAAAGGTAAGGGTGCGTTAGGTGATAAATAACGCCGCAATTGGACAAGGAAATTACCGGCCGTTCGGATTTGAGATATCCACGTTTCGCCGAATTTTTGGGCCACCACGGTCCCTTTGGCAGCGCCTGCCACCAAACCTTGGCTCTATTCGGCTTGGGACATTATTTTCAAAGCCTTTTCCGAATTACTCCCGGCTTAAATAGGTGGCGTTATAAAGTACCCGCAAGAGCAAAGAATATTGCTTTGCGGAAATAGCATAATTATTGTCGTTGTCCGGGTTAGGCAAGCCCAAGTCGGTATAAATCTCATTAAAACATTGCTGATTGATATTGTTCAAAACACATTTTTTGCCCCGTTGTCGGAAGAGATTATCATGGCTTCTATTAATTGTTCCACGGTATAACTCTTGCCGACTTGCAAATTTGAAGGGTTTCAAAAGGTACGCCGTTAATTTGATCCGCGGTGCTGGTGGAATATACCAAAGTTTTTTGCAAAACCGACGGATAGTTTCCGCTTCCTTATAAAATAAGTAATCATAACGGCGACCTTCATCATGCTGGCCGGGGCGTAAGCGGTATTTTCGTTAATGCCCACCCAGCGGCCCAAAGTCAAATCGCGGAAATAAAAAGAAAAACCCTGCAATTGGGAATTATTCTTTCGGCTTACGGCGTTTTGTACTTCATTTATTAAGCAGGTATTCGTCAAATTCCTTAACATTGCCCGGAAGGTCATAGCCCAGCAAGGGATTAATATACTGTATAAGCATTGTCGTTTTGGCGCGAAGGCTTAACCTGGTCGGCGATATTTTTAATGACGCCATTGTATAAAAATGCCAACAGACGGAAGCCACCAATATTCCGGCGATAAAAGCCAGAACGCAATAAACCACCAAACACGGCGATTTTGGAAAAATTTGGTTTTATTTTCGGAATCTTGTTGCATTGTAAATTTACAGATTCAATCTATAATTCCCAATTATAGCACACGCCTATGCAATACTGAAAGGTGAGCAAAGATTCCCTCAATTGCTCACCTAAATCAAAACCCCGCTCTGCCTTATGGCGGGGCGGGGTTTTTATTTAGTTTCTTCAATTTCTTCTTATTTCTCAATTTCTACTTCTACGGGCTAAGCTGTCCGGTTACGCGGACAGACATAACGCCGGATTGCTGGAGAATATTTATCCGCGGCATTGGCCGGGACAACATCGGCAAGTTTATAGCCCCAGGTACCAAGCACATCCATGGAAGGGATACCCATTAAGCTAGCCGGGCCAACCAGTTGGACTGTGCCGTTGTTATTTACCAAAACGCCTGGGCGATGCGCGCTTGCGGCATCGCTGATGTTGGAGTTCGTGGCCTAAAACGAGACATCGCCGGTAGTTGTGTGTTTAAAGCTAAAACCCAAACCGGTAAACACGGCGGCCGAAGTAAAGGCCGCCCTTTTGCCGCCGGTAATAAGATAGCAAGTGCCTTTTACGGCGTAGGAGTTGTCGGTCTGAGCAGACAATTTTGCCGTCCATGGGAGGAATAAACGCGCTATCCTGACGTTAAAAGCCTCATCGGCCGCGTTAGCAGGCACTACCTGGCTAAACGACAAATAACCGTAAGACAAAACGCTCCGCCGGAAGTAAAGGCCCTGCGCGTCCCGTCCGGCATGACAAACCACACCGTGCCGTCCGAAGTCAAAACCGCCGACCCCGGGGCGTGCGCCCCTGCCGTGCCGGGCGCTTGAAGGCCGCCTCCATTTGAAGGAGGATTCAACAACCGTAGCCGATCCGACCGCAACAGTTACCGTTTGGGTAACCGTGCCGCCGCTGCCGGTAACAGTTAAAATATAAGTGGTAGTGACCGCAGGAGTCACGGTTTTTGTGCCGGAAACAGCCACAGTCCCAATCCCTTGGTTAATACTAACAGCCGTAGCGTTAGTGGTCGTCCAAGTCAAAATGGCCGACTGTCCGGTGGTAATAGTAGTATAGTTGGTGCTAAAAAGGCTGTAGGAGCCGGGCAGTATAAGACCCACCGCCGCCTCCACCTCCGCCGCCTCCGTAATAAGCCAAAGGACCAATACTGGCAGAAGTGGCGCTATCGTGCCCGTTGGCGGTAAATTTCAAAGTAAACGTTTCGTTTGGTTGAGAATAAGTTAAGGTGCTAAAGGTAGCCAACCCGGCTCCCCCGGCGGTATTTGCCGTGGCATTAGTTAAGGGCCGTTTTCTGAAACTACGCTCGCGGTAACAGTCACCCCATCGGCCACATTATTACCCTGCTGATCGACGACTTGGACAACCGGTTGGGTGGAAATCGGATAAATCGTATAAGTTCCGCTTCCTGCAGGCTGTGGGGTTATAGTTAGAGCATAAGCCGCACCGGGATTTAAAGCCAAAACCGAAGTTGTGGCGCTGTTGTAACCGTTAGACTGGAATTTTACGACAAACTGGCTTCGCCGTGATTTTTAAAATACTCCCAAGAAAGGTGGAAAAAGTAGCTAAACCGGATACCGTGGTTGTGGAAGTATTCCGCAAAACGCCGGTGCCCGATGTGGTAGTGGCGGTCACGCTAGTACCATCAGTCACATTATTGCCATAAACATCCTGGACTAAAATTACCGGCTGGGTTTGCAAAGCCGTATCTCAACTGTGCCGTTGGTGTTGGCAGTGCGGGCGTGTTTAAGGTTAAAACGCCGTTCCTGCTCGGATTGACAGTTATGCCGCTCTGACTGCCGGTCTTGGGGGAATCGGTCACGGTTACGCTCTGCGTGCCCGACTTTATCAGAACCAAGCCATTAGTAAAGGCATGGGTCCCCGCTGTCGCCGCCGATGAAAGTATAGGCGGAAGGCAAAGTGGCTGACGCGTCACTGGAAGAAAATGTGATAGTCCCCAAATAATCGGTCTTGATGTTATTATTGTGTCATAACCAATAACCACAGGCGTGGTGGTGCCGGCGGCAGTCGGGCTGGCAATGCCGGTTACGGTAAAGTGGTCAATTGCTCCGGGATTAACAGTTACCACGTTGGATGCCGGAGTTGGAGTCAGTGAGCCTGAAGACCCGATAATGGTAGTAGTGCCGGTTACGGTGCGGGTAACATTATTAAACGTCGCCAAACCGGAAACGGCATTAGTACCGGTGCCATTAATTACAAGACCGGTATTCGGCGTAACCGTAACCGCATCTGTATCGGTGAGGTCTGGTTGCCGAACTGGTCGGTAATTTGAATGGTAAATAAGTCCAGGTTGTCCGGGCTGGCCGTAGCGGTAGTAGGCCGGTTGCTGTTATTGCCCTCATACCAACTTATTTTTTGTCCCCACGACCGTGGCCAATGTGCCAAAAATTAGTCGAGCCGTCCGTCACGCCCGTTATTGCCGCTCCTGAATGGAGAGTAGATTCCTGTATGGGTCGCCGTGCCTGTGGGGGGGTCTGACCTGGAGGCCGGAAAAGGCAATTGTCCCCGTGGGACCAACAGTAGACGTGGCCGTCACGGTAATTGAAAACGTCGTAGCTGTGGTAGTGGGCCTGCGCCGGCTATAGCCAGAGTGCCTCCGCCGCTCACTACAAAGGTCACCGGAGTAGTTGAGCTAAATTTCCCAGCCGGTTGGCAAGGTAAAAGAGATGTGCACGCCTTTTGCTATATCACCCGCCACGCCTTCCACAATTTTGGGAGTACTCGCTGTGACGTTGCCAAGCCGGGGCGAGTTTATTTTTCAAACAACCCAAACTACGTATGCGAATTCGCAGTGTTCGTCGGGTAGTTGACTATGAATACCGTACCGCTGTCGGCGCCTGAGCTTACCGCACCGACCAAACCGGCATTGCCGTTGACATCGATGAAGGTAAACAGAGTCGCATAGCCCATACCCACCGACAATGAGTTCGATGAGTTGGAACCAGGGTTGGTGACAGGGACAACAATGTTGTAGGTCTTAGAAGTACCTGCGGCAATGTTGTTGTCGGTGCTCATCGGGACATTAACTGTACCGATGGCAGCAAAGCTCTGGGAGCCCGCTACCTGGCCGGTGACCGAGTCAATTAATTGCAGGGTGCCGCTGGCGGTAACGCCAGAGCTACCTGTAATATTGAACGGAATTTGGGTAACCTTTACATTACCGGCCGCGTTAGCAGCAATGGTAATGGATCCCACGGTAACACTACCAGTGGTCAAAGCGTTGCCCGAAGAAGCAAGCGTCAAAGTCGGGTAAGAACCCACCAGGTCAAAGTAGTTGGAGGAAGCTTCCACCGCTATGCCCGAGCTCGGGAGATAGGTGGTGGTGCTGCCGGAAAGATACTTGACGCGGATCAGGTTCAAACGGAATTGCTGGTTGGTCGGAACGCCGTTCAGACCTACCGGGGCAAAGCTCGCGGTTACCGGGACATCAACACCGCTGTAATTGGCCGGGACAGGAATGCTCAAGCCGGTTACGGTGGAAGATGCGCCAACCATTGCAGCAGTTACGCCGCCTACTGTCACGTTGGTGATAGAGACGTTGGAACCGCTGGCGTTGGTGGTGTCAAAATCCAATTCCTGGATGGTCGCGCCGCCATTGCTGGCGGTAAAGTTAAACGTAGCGACAGGCTGGTTGGTGCCGCCGCCGATGACAAAGGAAGCCACCGGGGAGGAAGTCTGCGGGGTCGGGTTGTTAATGGTACCATTGCCAATGACAATGTTCTGGCCAGACAGCGGAGAAGCTGAGCTGTACAGGTTTACTGCCTGGGCGCTGGTGGAACCAACACCGCTGCCATACAAGGTGGTTTTAATACCAACCGGGCTGGTGACATTGCTGATGTCAGCATAGACATCTACAGTGGCAGTCTGGTTCGCCGGAACGGTAAAGTTCACGGAGAAGGTATTGCCTGAAGACGGGTTAACCGGGGTTGTGCCGTTCGGATAATCCGGAGTCACAATGTACAAGTTAGCCAAGCTGTTCGGAAGATTAGTCGGCGTAGTTGTACCGGTCAAACCAACGGTCAAGCTGCTGACTCTTACACCATCGGCATTGGAAGCCTGAATGACATAAGAACCAATCTTTTGCTTAACGGCGTTGGAAGACACAGTCTGGTTGGAATACGCGGTATTCACAGCCAAAGTGCCAGTGCTGGTCGTAACGCTCTGGGAAGGACCAACATACTGGTTACCGACAACACTTACACCGTTAGCACCGGTATAAGTCGAGCAAGGAGCGGATACTGTGCAAGCTGGAGTGAGAGTGTAAGAAACTACGCCCTGCAAAGAATTTACAGGAGTTATCAAATCAGCTTCGACAGTCGCCAAGTTGGAAGAGGAAGATAGGGTAGAATCGCCTTTCACAGATACCGTAACGGTTGTACCGGCCGGGACTGTGAACAGATTGGTGGAACCGAAATTGTAGACATAGGTAACGGGTCCAGCAGCTGAAGAAGTGGTTAACACAGCGCTTTGGGAAGAGCCAACCTGGCCGCCGTTTACATAAACGGACAAGTTGTTAAAACCTTCGCCGCTGGCTACCGTGGTAGAACCAGCGTTAGTGCCGGTATAATCCAACTCTACAGCCAGATTTTGCACTTTAACATCTTCACCATAAGCCTTAATAGTCCATTGGCCCAAAGCTACCTGCGAAGCGTTCTTTACGAACTGGGTCGCGGTAAAGGTCGGGTCGGACTGGACGGAAATGGTGCCGCTGTTAATGGTTGTCGGCGAGTTCGCCGGGGCAACTTGGAATATAGCTGCGCCAGACTGCCATGTCATCGGGACATTAACGCTGTAGTTAGTGTCGTAGAAGATGGCATCGGCTGCCTGCTGTAAGGTGAATTCAAAGTTGTAGGAAGTGCCGGCTACAATGTCGCCGTTTAAGGACAACGTGTGGCCGCCGGTGTTTAGAGTTACCGGGCTGCCGGTTAAGTCAAAGATAACAACATTGGAATTGCTGCCGCTGTTGCTAATGCTGGCTGTTGAGCCGACCTGGGCGCCGTCTATCATCAATTTGAGATTTTGGATGGCGCTGGCAGAGACGGAACCAATTTGCTTAAAGGCAATGTACTTCATTAACACCGAGCGCTGGCCGACGTTAATGGTGTCGCTCCATAATGTGGCATTCATAGTGCCGGCATTGATGGTGGAACCGGGGCCGGTTACGCTGGAGTTACTTGTACCGCTCAATTGAACGGTGGCCAAGTTGTTAACCGCAGCAATCTGGAACAGGTTGCCGGAAATGGAAGTAGTCATCGGGGAGCCGTTGGCAACCGTGAAGGAAGCCAATTGCGCTCCGACAGTCTGGCCGGAAATTTGTGCCGCGACGTCAACTCTAACAGAAATTTCGGCGGAGCCGGATAACGGTAAACAAACCGTTGGAATTGGAGAAGCTTACCTTGCCGTTGGAGAACGTACCGGCATCGGTGATGCGGTTGTTGCCCATGTAAAGGTAAACGTTGTTTAAGCTGGTGTCAGCCGAAACGCCAATTCTGTTAACCACAACTTGGGTAACAGTGCCGCTGCCGCTAAAGGCAAAATGGGCAATGTCAGCACCGACTTGTCCGGGGCTGTTGTTGCTGAGGCTGTTGGAAACCAAAGTTCCCGCAGCCGGGGTGTCGGAAGCCAAAGAGGCCGTGACGTTGCCGTTAACCACGGGGGTGCCGCAGTTAGAGGTGCAGCCTGGTTGTGCGGCTAACGCAGTCGGGCTAAGTTGTCCGGCTACGCGGGTGGCCATAACTCCGGTTTGGGTCATGGCTTGGTCGGCGGCGTTGGCCGGAACGACTTTGCCAAAGGAATAGCCCCAGGAATTGAAGGTCGCGACATCCGGAATACCGAGTAATCCGGAGTTGCCGACTAATTGCACGGTGCCTTTGTTGTTAACTAAGGTGCCGGGCAAATGAGCCGCGGTGGTGTTGTTAATCAGCACGCTACCGGAAGCCATCCAGGAGACATCTCCTGCCATGGAGTTGGTAAAGCTAAAGCCAAGGCCGGTAAAGACCGCGGCTGAAGTAAAGCCAAATTTTTGGCTATTGCTGATTTCGTAGCAGGTGCCTTTATCGGAGCCCCTGTCGGAGCAGATAATGGAACCGTCCTGCGGCGGGATGAAGGAACCCTGCGGTAAAGCAAGGTCTTCAGCGCTGGCGGCGACTACCTGGCTCCAAGAATTGAAGCCATAGGAAAGGAACGCGCCGGCGGAAGTGTAGGCCTGTCGGTTGCCATTTGGCATAATCATCCAGACAGTTCCGGAGGAGCTCAACGACGTTGGTTCCGGCAGCGTGTACCGCGGCGTGAGCCGCGAACGGAGCTGCCATGGCCAAAGTCATAGCGACCGCGGATCCTACAGCAAAGATTTTCTTTGCGACAGAATTTTGCATTTTTTAGTAAAACTCCTTTTTCCCGCGGGATTGATTATTCAATTGAGACAATCAATTTACCCGTACACCAATTCCCACACAACTGTGGAAATTTTAAATTGATGCGCCAACTGGATATCTTTAGAGATACTTTTATTGATACTCAATTGGTGTTCGGGTTTGTATCGCGGAAAAAAAATTAATTTTTTCATCATTCGCTTCAAACATTTCCGGCGCTCTAGAGATCACCGTGATTTTTGGAGGATTGATGTTTATTGAAGCCTTACGGCTCTTAAACTTTTGCGCCATAAGATCGACCTTGAGCTATAAAATAGCCCCATACGGCTCGCTCAAAGCCATAGGGTTCAATAAAGAAAGCAACTCGGAAAATCGGAAGCTGATTTTCCGATATTCTGGTTTATCTGATTTTCCGAACTTACACAAAGGCAGACGGCATTTTAAATATATTGTTACAGCCGATCGCCTAAATCTGACTTTAGTAACTTTACATGCAAAAAGTCAGGAAAAGTTTATAAATTTCCGCTTTGTTTAAGCGTCAATTTTGCGTTTATAAACTTTTCCTGACTTTCTTAAACAGTAATGCATTTGTGCGTCATTTTGTGGATAAATAAGGATTATTGACTTAATTTAAAGTATTATAATATAAGCCGTGTTATTTGTCAAAAAGATTAGCCGGTAATTAATCGACATACTTCGCAGGTGGTCGGGCTGCTGGGAATCGAACCCAGTCTACCTGCTCCCAAAGCAGGCGTACTACCGGTATACTACAGCCCGTATTTCTCTGAAATTCTATCATTTCTGAGACTTTCCCACAACTAGAAGAGGTGTCCCCTCTTCCAGTTTAAATTTATGTTATAATCATACATAATATAGACATGCGCTACCGCGATTATAAAACTTTTGCGTCCGGGAACTATTACCATGTCTTTAACCGAGGTAATGGCAAAAACGATATTTATTTAAAATCCGAGGATTATAAAATTTTTATTTATCGTTTGAGAGAAAATCTTTTCCCCGTTACCGAATTAAAAACCGCCCAATCCAAATCGGAATTTAAATATAAAAGAAAATTGTTGCCTGACAATGCCTTTTCCCTTATCTGCTATTGCTTGATGCCCAACCATTTTCACTTACTAATTAGACAAGATAGGGACGTTAAAGTCAGCAAGTTAATTCAAAAACTTTGTACCGGCTACGCGGTCTATTTCCAAAAAAAATACGACCATACCGGCCATTTGTTCCAAGGAGCTTTTAAGGCTATTCATATTGAAAATGAAAGCTACTTAATGTGGCTTTCGGCTTATATTCATCAAAACCCTGCGGTCGCCGGTTTAGTAAAGAACCTTGAAGATTACCCATACAGCAGTTACTTGGATTACATCGGCAAAAGAAATGAAAACTTGTGTTCCAAAGATGTTATCCTGGACAAATTTAAAAGCCCGGACGATTATAAAAAATTTGTTGAAGATAGCGGAGAATTAATAAAACAACGAAAAGAAATAGAGTCTTTACTTTTAGACTAAGCGCAGAACAGGGGACACCTCTGGAAGAGGTGTCCCCTGTTCCTTGCTGTCCTTTGTTTGTTTTAGGCTATCAGCGCATTCCAATCGTCAGCGAATTTTTCTGTGCCTTTGTCCGTAAGGTCATGGTGGATGTTATATCCCCGCCAGGGTTTGTTTAAATTTATTTCCTGATATGGCATTGGAGCTAACGCGGAATTTTGAAATTGGAAATTGGAAATTGGAAATTTCGCATCCGCCCACTTTTTTAGCACCTTCAGCGGCGCGGTAATAATATCCGCATCCAGCTCAATAGATCGCATAAAATGTTCCGTTGATCTTACCGAAGCAACCAAAACCTCAACGTGCTTGTCGCCGGGTTGATACATTTTTATAACATTCGCTATTAAGTCCATTCCATTCTCTCCTTTGTCATCCAAACGGCCGACAAACGGGGAAAGGAAGACATCGCCTTTTTTCGCTCCCCGCGTGGCGGCATAAACCGCCGCGGCCTGCTCCTGGCTGAAAACCAACGTCATATTTACCCGCATACCCTCTTTTACGCTTATCTCGGCCGCCCTTAAACCCTCCGTAGTAGTCGGATATTTTATATGGGCGTTAGGAATCCATTTAAAAAATTGCCTGCCTTGCTCCAACATTTGTTCGGCCGAGGTTTGTCTGTCAGCATAAACTTCTATGGAAACCGACCCTTGCGGAAGAAGCGACGATATTTCACCAACCACGCCTCGATAAAAATCCAGCAATTCTTGTTTGCTGAATTTTTTCCCCGCAGTCTGCGGATTTTTGGCAATAAGCGAAGGGTTGGTTGTTTGCCCATCCAAAAATCCTAAGCCAGACAAAGCCTCCCGCGTCTCCGCCGGATCGCCGCTGTCAAGGAAAATTTTTGTTTTTAATCCAATAAGTCTCATAAGCCTTATACGACGTGTACGTCTCGTCAGTTAAACAGGTGCTCCGGCAAGGTTTTTATATACTCATACGCCTCTTCGGCGGTCTCTACCAGATGGTAAATATCCATGTCTGTTTCGTCAATAGCATGGTTTTTCTCATAGACTGTCTCCCAAATCCAATCAAGTAAAGGACCCCAAAATTCTTCGCTGATAAGCACAATCGGCACGCGCCTGATTTTTTTTGTCTGGATTAGCGTAATCATTTCAAACAGTTCGTCCATCGTGCCAAAACCGCCGGGAAAAAATACGTAAATTTGCGAGGCGTATTCCAGCATGACCTTTCTGGTAAAGAAAAAACCAAAACCCTTGCTTTCCTTGACATATTGGTTGGTGCGCTGCTCAAAAGGCAGGCGGATATTTATGCCGACTGATTTCCCTCCGGCCTCAAACGCGCCTTTGTTGGCCGCTTCCATAATGCCCGGGCCGCCGCCGGTCATTATGGCAAAACCGGCCTTGGAAAGCTTGTAAGCCAATCTTGTGGCGTCTTCATAAACCTTGGATTCCAGGCCGCTTCTGGCGCTGCCCATTATGCTTACGGCTTTTTTATACTTGCTTAAAAAACCGAAGCCTTCGCTAAATTCCTCGTTAATACGGTCAAGCATTTTAGGCGAAACTTTTCTCGCCTTGCCGCGCCGGAACTTTTCAAAATGTTCGTTTGGTTTGAATTCGGGTTTTCTGGTTAGCATAGGTTCATATTAATATTTAAACATATTAACACCCCCAAAAATTCCTCGTCTTGTTAAGATGATAAAATGTTAAGATGATAAAATGTTAAGATGATAAAATGATGGGTTAATTAATCTTGTGTTACTTCCCCTCCATCTCCTTCGTATATTGCCCCAATGTGGCTAGGCCGTTCATTTTGGCGCGGTGCAGAAAAGCTTGTTGCGCGGCCGCGGCATTTTCCGCTTTGCCGTTCCAGATTTTTAGCGCGCTATCCTGCAGCGCGCGGCCATAAGAAAAGCTCAACTGCCAGGGCAATTCTCCTAAAAGATGCATGGCATTCAAATTTTCCGTTGCCTCAACTTCGCTCTGCCCGCCGGAAAGGAAAGCCTGCCCGGGCAAACCGTTAGGCAGTACTTTTTTAAAAAGCGCTACCGTGACCTCGGCAATTTGCGCAGCTGACAGTTTTTCCTCCGATTCTTTTCCCGGGATAACCATATTAGTTTTTAGAATCATGCCTTCCGGAACCACGCGTAAAGCCTGCAGTTCTTCAAACACGTAAGTCAAAGTTTTTTCACTGACTTCCGCACAACGGGCCGTACTGTGGTTGCCGTCCATCAGCACTTCCGGCTCCACCATAGGGACCAAGCCCGCCTGCTGGCAAGCCAAAGCGTAAGCGGCCAAAATTTTGGCATTTTGGCGGATGTTGCTCTTGGTGGGCAAATCTTTGCCGATGGTAATTACGGCCCGCCATTTGGCGAATTTCGCGCCCAAAATCACATATTCGGCCAGCCGCTTGGGCAAACCATCCAAACCTTTGGTCAATTTTTCTTCGGGCGATTCTTTAAAGCTTTCCGTGCCCAAATCCACCTTAATCCCCGGCAGTACCCCGGCCGCCTGCAATATGGAGATGAAACTCCGACCGTCTTTGGCAACTTGTCGGATGGTCTCGTCGTACATAATCGCACTGCTAATGTATTTGCCAATGTCGGGCGTGGTAAATAACATCTCCCGGTAAGACCGCCGGTAGGGTTCTTCGTTCGGCAAACCGATTTTCTCAAACCTTTTGCCAATGGTTCCCGTGCTCTCGTCCGCCGCCAAAATCCCCTTGCCCGGCGCGACCATGGCTTTGGCGATTTTGTTAAGTTCTTGGATTTTCGCTCGGTCTAACATAAAAAGTTGAATTAATTTTTCAATAATTCTTTAATCATTTATATTAACTCGGTATGCGCTCTCGTCAATAACTTCTATTAATAGCTCCTCTTCGCCTTTAGTCAGTTTGCGTTTTATGGCCTTTTCTATTTTATCAAAGAAAAAAAACGAAAGTTCAAAAAAAATATTCTTTTTCTCCAAAGTAAAACTCCTTAAGTTTAATCTGGCGGCTAAATCCTTTATTTGCCCATCGGTCAAAACCTCGGCGCTTTTTATTCCCCGAGCCCAGTCTTCTATAGCTTTGCCAACCGCGGACTCAACTTCCTTTCTCTCTTCTATTATTACCCTGGACGCCTGGGCTTGCTCCATAATTTCTTCCGGTTCGCGTCCTCCTTCTCTATGATGGTGCCAATGGCTGTTTTCTGCCATAATTATTTTTTTGAATGATGATACGTTATTATGTATCTTACTGTCCCGCTCTGTCCGCGGATGACAATGGAATGCGTGATAATTTTACTATCTTGATACCGGACGCCTTGCAGCAACGGGCCATCAATGACGCCGGTTGCGGTAAAGGTTAAAGTTTTTCCTTTGGCTAAATCGTTGACATTGTAAATTTTTGTAGTTGTCAAGCCAGCTTTTTTAACTAACGATGCATGATGTTCGTCTTTGGGCTTAAAACGGCATAATAATTGCCCGCCGAGGATTTTTATTGCCACGCCCGCCAAAACCGCTTCCGCACTGGCACCAATACCCATCAGCAAATCTATTCCGGACTCCGGCAGGCACGGCGCAATGCCGCCGGCCACGTCGCCGTCGGTAATTAAGCGCACGCGGGCGCCGGCTTTCCTAACCTCGCTAATGAGCTGCTCATGCCGCGGCCGGTCCAAAATGCACACGGTAATGTCGCCAACCTTTTTACCGAGCGCTTTGGCGGTATTTTTTATATTAACCGATGTCGGCGCATCCAATTTAATAACTTTCGCGGCTTTGGGACCGGCCGCGATTTTTTCCATATAAGTGTCGGGGGCATTAAGCAAAGTTCCCTTAGCCCCGGCGGCAATGACGGTTATGGCGTTATAACGCCCATAAGCCACGCTATCGGTACACTCCAGCGGGTCTATGGCAAGATCCATGTGTGTTATTCTCCCCCTTGCAGAGGGGGAGCTAGAGGGGGTGGCTTTCCATCCGCGCCCGACTTTTTCCCCGTTATAAAGCTCGGCCGATTCGTCTTTGCTGCCTTCGCCGATTACCACGGTACCGGCAAAATCTATTTGGTTAAACCGGTCGCGCATTTCGTCCACGGCCGCGGCATCGGCCTTTTTAGCCTCGCCCTTGCCCACCCACTTGGAAGCGGCAATCGCCGCCGCCTCGGTTACCCGCACAAATTCTAACGCTAAATTTCTGTCCATAGGTTTTATTATATCAATGATTGCTTTAAATGCCTTATAACTTATTTTACCCTAAATCCCAAAATTTTCCAAAACGCCAAAAACAAAAATCACATTATTTAACGGCCGTTAAATAATGTGATTTTAAGCTGTTTATTTCCTGGCTTTCGCCATTTTTTTTAGTTCTCTGATTTTATCCGTTTTCTCCCACGGGAATTTTACGTCAGTACGGCCAAAATGCCCGTAGGACGCGGTTTGTTCGTAAATCGGACGCTCCAGATTTAATTGTTTGATAATGTCGGCCGGTTTTAGCGGAAAGATTTCTTCCACGATTTTTTCCAAACGGTCATCGCTAATCCTGCCGGTACCGTAAGTATCCACCATGGCGGAAACCGGTTTGGCCACGCCAATGGCGTAAGCCAGCTGCACCAGACATTTTTTCGCTAAACCCGACGCCACCACATTTTTGGCAATATAGCGCGCGGCATAAGCGGCGCTGCGGTCAACTTTGGTCACGCACTTGCCGCTAAAACATCCACCCCCGTGCGGCGCATAGCCGCCGTAAGTATCCACAATAATTTTGCGCCCGGTGAGCCCCGCGTCCGCTGGCGGCCCGCCCAGCACAAACCTGCCGGTGGAATTAATAAAAATCCTGATATTTTTGTTAAACCACTTGCCGAGCACGGGCTTTATAACATATTGGGTAATTTCGCCGCGCAATTTTTCTGTGGTTACTTCTTCGGAATGATGCGCGGCGATGACGACCGTGGTAACTCTTCTTGGTTTTCCATTAACATACTCAATGCTGACTTGCGATTTGCCGTCCGGCCGCAAATACGGCAATTTTTTATTCTTGCGTACCTCGGCCAGCTTGCGGGTTAAGCCATGGGCCAAAGAGATTGGCAGCGGCATCAGCTCCTTGGTTTCGTCGCAGGCAAAACCGAACATTAACCCCTGGTCACCCGCGCCCTGTTCCTTAAACTCACCCTTGCCTTCGTCTACTCCTTGCGCGATATCAGGCGACTGTTCATGAAGCGTGCTAATGACACCGACATCGGAAAAACAAAAACCGTATTCCGGCTTGTCGTAACCGATTTTTTTAAGCGTCCGCCTAACCACGCTTTGGATGTCCACATAAGCCTTGGTGCGCGCCTCGCCGCCCACAACTACCAAACCAGTGGTGGCAAAACATTCTATGCCGGCGTGCGCCTTTTTGTCCTGCCTAAGCATTTCATCGTACACGGCGTCGGAAATTTGGTCGCAAACTTTATCCGGATGCCCTTCGGTTACGGACTCGGAGGTAAAAACGTAGCTCTTTTTGATCATTTGATCCTCTACTAAATACGAAAGAGACTAAATACTAAATCTGTCTTTTTTCGTATTTCGTTAATTTTAGTATTTCGTAGAAATTGCACGCTAGTGCAATAAAAAACCGCCTATCGGCGGGTTGTAAAATTATCTTCCCCGCTCGGGGCTAGAAGTAGCACCTTTCGTATGGGGGTCCCCAAAAATTAGGAGCGCAATTTCCGTAATGCTTTACGGAAATGAGCACGGATTTTTGGGGAGAGGAGCAACTGCGGAGAGCTAAGTTTCCGATTTTTATCGGAACGAAAGCTCGAAGCAAGTTGCGACGAGGTTGCTGGCAGGTCATTGGGCTAGATCCCTCACTGCACTCTTGATAAATTATTTTACCCTGTTAAATGCCGTTACGGCCCTCGCCAAAGGCGAGGATTTAACAGGGTGAATTGTAAAGACATATTAAACTATCTTGAAATTTTTGTCAAAACAAGATAATATTCATTAGAGATTATGCGGGTATCGTATAATGGCAAATCTGGAGCTTTCCAAGCTGATGCCGAGGGCTTGCCCCGTTAAACTTTGTGCGGGATTAGTATAATGGTAGTACGGCACCCTTCCAAGGTGCATACGCCGGTTCGATTCCGGTATCCCGCTCCAATGACTTTTGACTTTATAAGTAAAATTAATTTAAAGACATGAAGAAAATATTTTTGTTTCTACCCATTGTCGTTTTGTTAGCCGCTGGATGTAATTCGTCCCAACAGCCTTCCAGCCAAACTCCCTCAAAAGTCCCTGTTGTTAAGAATGTCGCACCAACGTCCATTCAAAAAAACAATTCCGGCTCCAACCTCAAAGTAACTATTTCCACTAGGCAACCGTTAACTATGAATCAAGATTCCTATGCTGAAATAAGTTTTGACATGCAACCGGTAACAGCAAATACAAAATATGCCTTCGTTGAAATGGGCAGCGTTCCCGGAATGATTTTTGAAGCCAACGCCTGTAATAACAACCCTGCTTGGAATAATCAAGGTGGCCAGGCTTCCTGTTTGTCAACCTATAAAAATGATCCCAGCAACGCTTACAGTTTGGTGCTGGATGGGATTCCGAGCACAACAGGCGTATTTCCTTTTACTATTACGGCGACCGACCAATACGGCAATAGCGCAACCCAAGAATTTAGTGTTACAGTAATCGGCCATGTTGCTATAACGAAAATTTATCCCTCGTCTGGTCCTGTGGGTACGGAAGTAACCATTACTGGTACCGGATTTACATTTACTCCAAAAAATAACATTCTTATTAATTTTAATGGTTATTCCTATAATCTTTATGAGCAAAGTTCTCCCGACGGGCAGACCTTAAAATTTACCATTCCACAAACTCTTAGCAGGCCTTGCCCCGCGTCTAGTACTTTAGGTGATGGCTGTGGTTCAATAAATGTTACGCCTGGCGATATCTTATCAATTGAAGCAGGGGTAACAAACGCCACAACCAATACAGCAAACTTTACTGTCACACCGTAATAAGTTTTTGGCAATTTCCGTCCGAACATCATTCCATAGCCCGCTCCAGGTTTAACGGGGTAAAATTCCCCCTATAACCCGCTCCAAAAAAAGTTTAAAAGCCCCCAAGTGGGGGCTTTTTGGCATCCGTAGGCATCGGTAGATCCGCGTTCAATCCGTAAATCCGTGTTACTGCCTAAGCTTAACCGCTTCCTTAAAGGCCTCGCCGGCTTTGAACTTCGGGGTATTGAGCTCGGGAATAGTTATCTTCTGGGACGGGTTGCGGGGGTTAACGCCAATTCTGGAAGCGCGATGGCTTACGCTAAACTGCCCGAACCCGGAAATATTGACTTTATCGCCGCCGCGGAGCACGTCGTAAATCATGCTAATTAAGGTATTGGTAAACCTCTCCGCCTCGGTATGGGTAATGCCCAATTTAGCGGCCAATTGCTCCGTTAATTGAAGCTTATTCATAAATTTTCCTTCCTTTTCCGCCAGTCGTTCGAGACCCTGAAGGGTTCTCAGACCCTGAACGGGAGGCGGATCCCGCTTTGCGGGACTGTTTTAATTATTTATTGATGTTAGCTAACTAATTATACGTTAGTTAGCCAAAATTTGGTGCTTTATGCTTAAATCGGCATTATTTACCAAATCTAATCATATTATAGACTAATTTCAACAAAAATTCCAGTTATGCCAATAAAAATGAGGACTGTCCTTTTCCGGGCAACCCCTGGTTAAGGACAGTCCTCTGCCAAGTTTCTGTTCAGTTAAAATTACTTTTTCGCCTTGGAAAACAAATACTTTTTGGCAATAAACAAAAGCGCTAAAAGCGCCGCCCCAGATAAAATTAAATACTTTACCGCCCCCTGTTTGGCGTTTTGGCCCGGGTCGCTTTGCGTTGGGTAAGCAGGCTCCAAGTTTTGATTATCAGATGATAACGATACGGCAACGGCTGTCGCCTCCCCCTCCACCTGCCCGGCGTCGGAGGCAGCCGCGGCAACAGCCGGCGCGGTTGTCGCGACTGGCAAATTTTTATTTGCCGCCGCTGTCTGTTGCGCTCCTGGATTATTTTTTATTACGGCATCCGTTTCCTGGCTGGCCTGGAAAGCCGCGGTTAAATCGTTCATCAAAGAGTTGTGCGGGTTTGAAGCGGCAATTGAATAATCCGATGAAGGCTGGTATAAATCTTTTCTGGTGAGCGATTGGTTGGCTCCGGGATTAACAATGGAGACATTTCTAAAACCGTTGCCGGTTTTCCCCCAGGAAATCTTATCAATAATTTTGCCCGTATTGTCCGCGCCAAAACGCAAAGCGATGCCCGTGTTGTCGGAAATGGTGGCCGAGCTTACCACATCGGGCTTTACGGCAATTGTTACAAATCCGGAATTGGCCCACAAATAAAAACTCTTGGCCGGAATAAAAGTATCCTTGCTCCAGGATTTTACCAAAGTGTCGCTGTTGGCGCTGCCCGGGCGTTTGACCAAACGGCAACCTTTTAAACTAACCGGCGAAGAACTGGCGTTAAAAAATTCAATAAAATCATTGTCGGTATTATTTTTCCCGCCGGTAATTTGGACTTGGGAGATAAAAACGGATATTGGGACAACCGCATTGGCCAGGCAAAATTGCGGCAGAAATATTAGGATAATAACCAAATATATTTTTGTTTTTGCCATTTTTGCCATAAGTTTTCCTATGAAGACGGTCTTCTGGGGCTGCCCCAGAAGACCGTCTTCAAACGCGATGTTCTATTTCTTATCTGCGTCATCAGTACCCGTCTGTATATCTGTGGCCTCAATTTCTTTATACAGCGTGCCTAAAACCCCGTTAACAAACTTGCCAGAGCTTTCCCCGCCAAAAGTCTTGGCCAGCTCCACGGCCTCGTTTATGGCCACTTTAGGCGGCACCTGCTTTAATATCATGAGCTCAAAAACGCCCAGGCGCAAAACGTTGCGGTCCACCGGCGGGATTTGCTCCATGGGCCATTCAGGCGCGTGCTTGGTAATAATTTCGTCTATGGCCGAAAGGTTCTGCGC
Organism: Candidatus Doudnaibacteriota bacterium; assembly: GCA_963768175.1. Classification (GTDB taxonomy): domain Bacteria; phylum Patescibacteriota; class Doudnabacteria; order UBA920; family UBA920; genus PALSA-1336. The sequence continues at coordinate 588,793 of CAVYGQ010000001.1, forward strand.
CACGCCGTTGGCCAATTCAAAAATAAAAACGGCATCGTCGCCGGCATCCGCAAATTCTTTTATGTGGGTTTTAACAATGCCTTTTAGCTCGCCACTTTGGCCGTTAAAATCCCACTCAAACAGCGACTGCAAAGCGATTGTTCTGGATAAATGCCGATTAGCCATAGGAAATTAAAAGTTTAAAATTCAAAGTTAAAAATAATAGAGTTTCTGCGGGGCAAAAACACCTAAATTTTACATTTTGATTTTTAAATTTTGCATTATTTTGTAACTTTCCTGCCTTTGTAATATCCGCAATTCTTGCACGGCAAGTGCGGCATTGTGCTGCTTCCGCAATTTTTGCACGCGGCAAAAAAAATCTTTTTTAAAGCGTGGTGGCTGCGCCTTTGGTTGCGGCCACTGCGGGTTTTATGTTTCTTTGGGACTCCCATAATAATTTTTTCAAAATGCAAAAGTCAAAATGTAAAATTAATGCCCTTTCGGCGTCATCCTGAGTCCGCCTCCGGCGGACGAAGGATCTCTACTTTTAAACTTCTGATTAATTAATGTTAAAGTGGGGTAATTATAACCAAAATCGCGGTTTTCGTCAATTCCTGTTCTTTTGTCATTGCGAGGAGTCAGACGACGAAGCAATCTGACGCCAATGGCGTCATCCCGAGTGCATCCGAGGGATCTTTTAATTAGATTGCCGCGTCCCGACAAGCCGGGACTCGCAATAACAGCGCTGACTCTCGTCAATCAGCCAACAAAAAATCCCTTCCAACCCTTGAAGGGGGTGGCAAGGTCGTGGCGATGGCGCGCACGACCTTGCCTGAGATGAATCTGACGAAGCCGCGACGACGGCGCGTGCGAACTCTACCCGGGATGCAATTTCTAATCCAGATCTCGGAGACGAGAATGCGGACGCGACCTCTTGGCCGATCTCGTCAACCAACCAGGATATCGTTGTCCTTGGGGGATTTCGAATCCCTGGTCGTGAAGCGGCCTGCCTTCGTAATGAGCGGGGTCGAGAAACCCCGAGGGCCGAATCGACGGCCAAACTTCCTCGTCGAACAGCATCTCAGAGGCTGCTGCCCGCAAACGACGGAGAAATTCCTCATCCGGATGCTTCTCCAACGGACGTAAGTCCGAAGCGTCAGCGGCTACCTCAGTCTTCGTGACTGAGTTAAGCCTATCTCTAAGGCTGTAGCCTTCAAGGACTCCTTCCCAGTAAACCGGGCTCTTGATATTCGTATCCGGTGTACCATTGGCACCGTCAGCGATGCCTTTTGAACGAAGCCGGTTCAGCAGGAGCAGAATCCTGATGATCTGAAACTCAAACATTTCTATACCCTCTTTCAACTTGGATTGAACTACAAACACTAATCTGCCCACAAAACCTTACGGGCAATTTACTGTCTGCAGTTTTCTCTATTCTATTTTAAAATTGCTTTTAATAAAAGTGGATAACTCCCCCGTATTCGTGTCACCCGCCTAGACTCGACGTCTAGTCGAGGCTGGTTCGTGTGCCATTCGTATATTAGTGTCGCTTCTTTTCTCCAACCCGCCTACGAGACAGGAATGCTGGCTTGGATAAAAATCGTAAGATTGTTATCCAAATCAGCCTCGTGGGCGGATTGCAGAAAAGAAATTTCTCACTATCCCCTTCTCCCTTAAGGGAGAAGGTGCCCGAAGGGCGGATGAGGGGGTTAAATTTAAGGTATGGCGAGGGGCGGTGGATCGATGCTCTGATCCTATTCCTATCCGCCCCTGCCTCGCCGATGTTGCCAGTAGTTCAGGAAGTCTTCAAAGAGCGGCTCCCCATATAGCACCCAAACTACGAGTGCCACTAACTCGGCAACTTTCATCTCACTCCTCCTTTCCACTCTTGGCCACACACCAGACTACAAAGATAATTACTATCAGCAGTCCGGCGGCGGCCACTAGCAGTGGCTTGATGTTCTGTGCCCACGCCTCAGGCATGGAATTTCCCTCCTCCTTAGTGACGTATCTCCAGATGACGTGGCCAGACAAACAGTAGCACCCAAACCACGTAAGCCATCGGACGATGGCTAACTACGAACCGCAGGATGCGCCACAGCTTGAGCCGCCTTCGGAGGCGCAAGCGGAGGATGCAAAGAAATCTTAGGTTGTCTTTCCCCGCCAGCATTCTGGGGACCGCCCGGAGTTTTTCCCGGGCCTCTTCCTGGTCAATCAGATGGAAGAGATAACACGCCGAGATCGCCCCCGCCGGAATCGGCCAGGAGAGGAGCAAGAGCAGGCGAAGCCTGCCGATGCCGCCGAAAAACTTCCCGCTCTTCTCGCCGTCGAACAACTTGATGACGGCATTTACCAAAGCTCCCCAGCGAACAGCGTCGCGGATTTGGTTGGCGAGTTTGACAATCGCCCAACCGAGAATGATGGCCACACAGGCCACCATGAGAAACAACACGGGAAGATTGTTCATCCCGCCCTCCTTCGCCGCGCGGTCCAAAACCACACGACTAACGTCACTTCGATTACCCGCTTGAGCCAGCCGTACAAGCTGACCCTGTTGCGCAGCGGCGGGACCGCTTCCTGAAGCCTTCTTTTGTCCCACCACGCCGGAAACACAAATATGCCGTAAAGCACCGCCGCAAGGGCGAATGCTAAAATCAACCCGAGCCGCTCCGGCTCGGTGGCAAAACCTGGCGTGCCTACGTCTATCATCCGATCCTCCTTCGCATGGCCCAATACCATACGCCAAGCGTGGCACCGGCGTATTGCAACGCCAAGCCAATGATGACGAAGAGCCGGTAGATAACCCGACAGAGGTCGCCGATGAACTCGGTGACCGTATCTACCGTGTCATAGTCTCGTTGCATTCTTACCACCTCCGAACCTATAAATTTACCCTGAACCCGAATCCGCCTGGGGCGGATGAGTGGTTTAGGGCTAACACTATTTAAAAATTTGCAGGTTTGGGAGTAGAAGTAAGGGGCGGCGGATATAAATGCACTATGAATGTCTTGCCGCCCCAAAAGGTTACTTGACTAAGAACATTATTGCAGCTCCCACCAGGAAGCCGCCGACGATGGCAAGCAGCGCCATCGCCATGTTCTTTTGGCGGCGATCTTCTGCCGCCTTTCTCGCAGCCGCTTCGGCCGCGAGTTGCTCTTCCGTCATTGCCGGCCGAACCGGCAACGACCAGACATCAAATTCCTTCATGTCCCCTCCTTTCTCTCGGGGAATCAAAACCCTAAAATCAAGATACTGATTCCCCGAGAGGCAATTGTGTTGTATATTTTACTTCTGTTTTTATCTTTTTTCAACCCCATTAGAAACTTTATAAAAGTTCGGTTTTATTTTATTCATTATTTTTATCGGCAAAGCATTTGTTTTCAGTAAACCAAAGTTTAGGAAGTTTCTAACGGGGTCAACCACCATTTTCCTCCTACAAAAAAATGGGGGAATAAAACTGGTCATTAAAATAAGATAACTCATTTAACGACCAAATTTCTTCCCCCATTATTTGTTCAAAACTTCGGTCACATTAAATAACGGCCGTTATTTAATGTGATTTTTACTTCCACCATTGTGGGTCTTAAGGAAATAGGCCTAATCCCGCTCAGCGGGACAAAATGTTTTGCCCTCCTAAGGCCCACGATGGTGAAAACAATTTATGAAACTTACTAACTACCCCAGCACCAATTTTTACAATAAAGTTTTACGGCAAAGCGCTTTGGGTTTTATCAAGACGATTATACGATAACAACGCCACCCGCCTTCGCTAAAGCTTCGGCGGGTTGTTTTTTGGGCTAAGCCCAAAAAACAACAAAAAACCGTACACTCAATACAGGAGAATCAATAAAAAATTATTCTTGTATGCAGTATACGATTTTATCGCGCTCCCGATCCGGTTTAACGAAATCAGGAGCATGTATATCCGGCGCTAATTTTCTCAAATAAACCCTATCCATTTAAATGCCTAATTTTCTGGGAACATATTGCACAAAGCTTACTCAAGAAAATTAGCACCGGAGCGTATACCCATTTGTCTCCTGTTAAAACAAACAGATAGCTATGGAATTTTTAAAGGTCACCACCTGTTACGATGATGACCTAATACTATACGCCTTTTTAGCTGCTTTGTCAAGAGTAAAAGATAAAAAAGCCAATTTTTGGCTTATTTAAGACTTTGTTTTATTTATTTTTCTTTGTAAATTCGTTGCTCAAAACAACAAACCTGTTATGGGCACCTTGAGTATCACCACGTTGCCAAAATAAAAGCATCTCTATAGTTCTCTGTCTTATACCGGGAAGTTTAAGATATGATTCTAATTTAGGCCTGTTGCGTGTATCAAATCTTTCGCCCTCCATATCCAAAAATTTAGCAATGTACTTATCAATCAAACCCTTCATTGTTGATAAAAACCAACCCTCTAATTCTTGCGTATCCCTTAAACCCAGCTCTTGGTTTTTTCTTTCCCATTCTTCTACAAAAGTTGGCTCGGAAAATAATATTTGACGATATAGCTCCCTTTCGTCACCGGAAAGCTTGTTTCCCGCGATTCTGTCTATAAATAAATATAGGTTTCCTAACCTCTTTGTCTCCGGGGGGACTTTGTCATAATTAGCCATATATAAAGATTATGTTTATTATTTCCTACATTCTACCACAAAACGTAAAAACCTATTTAGTAATCCATCCCGCCCATGCCTCCCATGCCGCCCGGCATACCGCCGGCAGGAGCCGAAGTCTTGGGCTCGGGCTTGTCTACCACAATGGCCTCGGTGGTAACTAAAGTAGAAGCGATGGATACGGCGTTTTCCAAAGCCAAACGAGTAACCTTTAACGGGTCAACAATCCCGGCTTTCATCATGTTTTCTACCATTCCGGTCTGCCAGTTCGCCTCGTCATATTTGGCAAAATCATAACCAGCATGAGGACCGCCGGTCTGGATAAAAGTAATAATACCGGTCGGCTCAACACCGCTGTTTTGGGCAATTTGCCTTAACGGCGCTTCCAGCGCGGCGCGGACGATTTTATAACCCATTCGGTGAGCGCCGCTGACTTTATTCATTTCTTTTTCCAACAACGGGACAATTTTTACTAAAGCCGCGCCGCCACCGGCCACAATTCCCTCTTCTACCGCCGCTTTGGTGGCATTAAGCGCGTCTTCAATTTTAAACTTCTTGACTTTCATTTCGGTTTCCGTAAACGCGCCGACTTTAATTACGCCCACGCCGCCGGCCAAACGGGCCATGCGTTCCTGCAGCTTTTCCTTGTCGTAATCCGAAGTAGAAGCCTTATATTCAGCTTTTATTTGGTTGACGCGGTCGTCTATTTTTCTCTTGTCGCCTGCGCCGCCGACAATGGTGGTAAACTCCTTGGTGGCAATAACTTTTCTGGCCTTGCCCAAATCCACCAATTCGGTTTTATCCAATTTCAAACCTAAATCTTTGGTTATAACATTGCCGCCGGTTAATACGGCAATATCCTGAAGCATTTCTTTGCGCCTGTCGCCAAAACCCGGAGCCTTGACCGCCAAAACGTTAAAGGTGCCGCGGATTTTATTGACCACAAAAGTGGCCAGAGCTTCGCCTTCAACTTCATCAGCAATTATGACCAAATCTTTTTTGCCGCTTTGTGCGACCTTTTCCAAAATCGGCAAAACGTCCTGGACAGAGGAAACCTTTTCGTCCGTAATTAAAATATAGGAATCTTCCCAGACGGCTTCCATACGTTCGGCGTTGGTGACCATGTAAGGATTTACAAAACCTTTGTCAAAACGCATGCCTTTAACCACTTCTTTTTCCAAACCCGTGGTCTGGCCTTCTTCCACGGTAATAACCCCTTCGTGTCCGACCTCTTCCATGGCTTCGGCTATCAGTTTGCCGACTTCCGCGTCCAAAGAAGCAATGGTTGCGACCTGCTGGATTTCTTCTTTGTTTTTGACGTCCTTTTTGACTTTGGAAAGCTCGCTGACAACGAATTTAACCGCGTTGTCCATGCCTTTCTTAATTTCGTTGGCCTGGGTGCTGGCCAAAGCCGCGGCTTCAAAGGCCTCCTGAATCATTGTCTGGGCCAAAACCGTGGCCGTGGTCGTGCCGTCACCAGCAGCTTCGTTGGTCTTATTGGCCACTTCCTGAATTAAGGATGCGCCTAGGTTCTCAAACTTGTCTTCCAGCTCAATTTCCTTGGCAACCGTGACGCCGTCGTCGGTAATGGTGGGGCTGCCAAAGCCTTTGTCTAAAATAACCGCCTTGCCGGTTGGGCCAAGCGTAACCCTAACCGCGTTAGCGGCCTTGTCTACGCCGGCTTTAATGGCCTGCTTGGCGTCAAAACCATACTTGATAATTTTGCTCATATTTTACTCCGTAAAATCTCTACTAAATACGAAAGAGTATTAAAGATACTAAAACTGACAAAACCTAATTTAGTATATTTCGTATATTTTAGTATTTAGTAGAAAATAATTATTCAATTAATGCTAAAATGTCGGAATCGTCCTTTTCTTTCCCGACGTATAAAATTTTATATTCCTCTTTTTTTCCTTTTTCATCAATCTCCACTTCTTCGCCGGCGTATTTGCCAAAGACCACGGTATCGCCCACTTTTAACCCGAGCGCGGCTATTTCACTGCCGTTGCCTAACTCCACAATTTTGCCTTGGGCTTTTTTTTCTTTGTCCGCCGTATCCGGCAAGACAATTCCGGACTTGGTTACTTCCTCGCTGGAAAGCTGTTTTACCAGTACACGGTTTCCTAAAGGTTTTACTTTCATAGATTACCTCTATATCTATCGTCATGTTGTAGCGTGCCCATTTATGGGCCTCTTAGATAGGTTGCCGATAAATCGGCGCGCTACATAACGCGCGATAAAAATTAATTATTTTCGATTGTTTAGATTATCACTCTTAGACTTTGAGTGCTAAAAGCATTTTATATCAATAATAAGGCCTCTGTCAACCCCGTTAGAAGTCAAGCGCCAAAGGCGCTTGCCGATGCCCTTGGCGTCGGACTTCTAACGGGGTCAAGGGGAGTGATAAATAAAAAACCATGGCTCGTGCCAAGATATAATAGCATTATTTGAACTTAATTATCAACTGGCTTAACAATAGCTATCCCACAAAAAACTTAGCCAAAAGTTCCCGCTGTTTGCTTTGCGGATGGAACGAAAGTTCGTCTTCCAAAACCAAAATAAACTCTTCCCGGCGGATTTTGGGCAGCTGCCAGGAACGCAAGACCTTTTCCAACCAACGGCCAAATCCCCCGCTTAAGCTTTGTTCCAACGCCCGCTGCAGTCGGGAGGAATTTTTTATTTCCGACGGCATGGGTTCAAAATTAGGAAAAAACGTTTGTACCCACGCACGGTTTATTTGCTGGAATTCGGCGACGGTGCGGCCGTAAACCAAGGGCCGCAGTTTGGCGTACTCCCAAGCCGTATACAAATTCCGCAGCTCCGTTACGGTTTTTACCCCGGCCAAATAATGATTTAAGCAAAACCGGCCGGCAATTTTTTTGCCGTGGCGGCGCAGGCCTAAAATTTGGAAATAAGCCGTAGCCGCGGTGCGCCCGAGCCATAAAAATTTCGGTTCTATTATAATTAACAAATCAATATCGGAATCGGGTTTTTGGACTCCCTGTGCCTGGCTGCCGGCCAGCGCCACTCCGCGCATAAAAGGCAAATATCTTAGGCCGCCGATAAATTTCCTGATGCGTCTTTCCCGCCCGATGCCATAAATGTAATTTGCCAGACGTTGTTCTATAATGCCGCTTCGCCCTTTTAAGCAATAAAAGCCGCTTTTTTGCTCCGTTTCATTTTGGCATTCTTCGTCAAAACACCTTAAGACCTCATCAATACTAATTTTTTGATTATCATCCGCCGATTCACTAATTAATTCCCAACTGGTATTAATTTGACTTTTTAAAAATTGGGCATCGGCCAATAAAAATTTGTGCAATTCCAAAAGCGTTACAGGATAGTCCTGCAAATCAAAAAATTTTAAGGTAGATAAAATTCTCTGTTTTAGCATATGTTGAGATAAAATGCTATCGCATTTTATGCTTACACTATAGACCCAACTTGTCTAAAGTAATTTCTTCCCAATCGTCAAACCCTTCTGCTCTATATACCCGAAGCTTATGGAAAAATTCTGTTTCGGAAAATTTATACTGCGTTTGGGCGGATTGCCCGGCGCGGTGGCTGTACATTTCCTTTTTTTCCAAAACCACGGGGCGGTTTTCCCGGACCAGCTTAAATTTCCCGGAAGGATTTTCAAAAATTAAGATATCCTGAGTGCCCTGCTTTATGGGTCCGTCCTGGGTGTCCATAATTAGATCTTCGTGGGTTAGCTTCACGTTTTTAAAATTTTTTTGCGCTATTTCCACTAATTGTTGCCATTTTTCTTCTATCATTGGCTTGCTCCTTTATTAGCGGGCAGAACTTTTAATGCATCCGCTATGCTTTGGACTTTTTTTAGAACTTCATCTTCATCAATTGTTAATAGCTTCCCGTCCTCCATAACCAATTGCCCGTTAATTATTGAATCAACCACATCTCCCCCGCTGGTATTATAGACCAAAGTGGAATAAATGTCGTAGCCGGCTTTTTGTAAATCAACAACAATCATGTCCGCCTGTTTGCCGGTCTCCAGGGAACCGATTTGGCTATCCAGCCCCAAAATTTTGGCTCCATTGATGGTAGCCATACGGACAATTTCCTCGGGGTCTATGGTTTTGCCGTCAGCACAAAATTTTTGTCCGGCCGTGCCCGCCTCGACTCTGCGTCGTTGTAGCCGTGGCCGAGTTCGACCTGTCTCGCCTCGTCAAAACCTACATCCGAACCGAGGCGGGCGCGAGGCGGGCAATTCAAATGCCCGTTTGCGGCAAAACGCATTTGCGCAAACATGTCCAAGTTACTGCTCGGCTCGCCGTCGGTACCAAAAGCCACCGTAATATTTTTGTCCAGCATAGCCGGGGCCGGTGTCAGCGGTGTAGATAAATTATATTCGCTTATTGGGTTAAACGATACGCCGACGTTGGGATACTGCGCTAGCTCGCTGATTTCGTCATCGGTCAGGTCCACGGCGTGGGCTAAAACAATTTTATTGCGCAGTAGCCCGGCCTGTGTTATTAACCCAAGCGGAGTAAGATTATATTTGGCCAAAGAATCCGCCCTCGCCTGAGCATCTTCCTCAAAATGGATGTGAATAAGAAAATTTTTGGCTAAGGCGTAATCGGAAATTTGACGCAATTCAGCCGCGGTATAATCCAAAAGCGGGTTCGGCGCCAGGGAAAAACCGATAAGCGAATTGTTTTGGTTTTGCTTTACAATACCATCGTTAAAGGTAATTTGGCCATTTTGCTCGGTGGTTGGGATCCTTAACACGGTCCGCATCCCGGAAACCTCCGTGGCCGAAGCGGCCTGTTCTGGGGAAAAATACATATCGTTAAAAACGGTGGTACCGCTTTTAATCATTTTGTCTTCGGCCAAAAGCGTCCCCCAATACACGTCGTCGGGAGTTATACGCGACTCTAATACCGACATAGTGTTTAGCCACGGCTCCAGCGCTTCCCCGCTGCCCAAGCCGGTTAGCAAAGTCATAGCGGAATGCGCGTGGGTGTTTACCAGGCCGGGCATAACTAACTTGCCACTCACATTAATGATTTTTGACGCCCTGATGCCGGCCGGAGCCGTGCCCTCTCCCAAAGCGATGATTTTCCCGTCTTTTATTTCAACCCATCCCGGATTATAAATATCGGAGTGCGCGTCCATGGTTAAAACTTCGGCGTTGGTGATAAGAATGTCCGCCGTGTAATTATTTTTTATGGCTGGCTGATGAGAACTAAAATGCCAAAATAAAAAACCGGCAACAACAAACAAAAGTAAAACGGAAAAAACTACCTTTTTTCGCACTGTTAAAATGTTTAGATACTTAAAAGTCTAAATGATTACTGTAAACCCTGAAGCGGCGCAATATAAGCGCTGTTTAAACTACTTAAAGCAAAAGGCAAAATAAACAAAGCAGCCAAGAGCGGCAACACTACCAAAATAAGAGTAATGTATAACTGCCATTTCATGTAATTCTTGGTCTTGCGGGTGTTCTCATAAATTGCGAGCAGCATTTCGTCGGTGGTGGGTTTTGGAACTTCACTTGTTGTTGGCGCGGGCACTGGAGTTGTGTTGTTTTCCATATAGATTTTTTAATTTTTTGGGGATGCTACTCCAAAACGAAATGTATCTTTTTCAAAAAATTGATTTTTATAAGTGCAATATAGTTCTGGGGGTAAACTTTTCGTTTGACCTTGGGTAATTTTCCCACCCATTTCAACACATTCTTTATAACTGTTTGGCGTTCTTAAACCAAAAGTCCATCGGATAGGGGCAAAAAAGTACCAACATATCAGTACCACCAAGACAGGCAAAATAATTATTGATTTTTTCATTATAATTCCTTTCTAAGATTATTGTAGCATATTGTAGCTTGCCCATTTATGGGCTTCTTAAAAAGCCGATAAATCGGCACACTACACTTGGCACTTGGGACAAAAACTCCCTGTCCTTCCGCCTATTTTAGTTGCCTCGATGATACTGCCACATTTTTTGCACTTCTGCCCTTTGCGGCCGTAAACAAAATGGAACTTCCCCATTTGCCCCCAGCTGCCGTCAGTGCGCACAAAGTCGCCGACACTGGATCCTTTGGCTTTTATAGCTTTAATAAGCACAAGCTTTATCCATTTATATATGGCTAATAATTCTTTGCCGCTCAACGATGAAACCTTACGCGTTGGCCTGACGCCGGCGTGGAATAAAATTTCATCGGAGTAAATATTGCCGATGCCCGCCACAAAATGGCTGTCCATAAGCAGTTGCTTAATGGAAATTTTTCTCTTGTTGACTTTTCGCGCGGCCGCGCGAAAAGTCAACAAGGTATATTTTTTATCCAACGGCTCGGGACCGTATTCCTGCAATTCTCTGACTCGATCAAGCTCGCTCTCGCGCACTAACTTTAAGTAGCCGAATTTCCGAATGTCGTTGAAATAAAGATGGCTACCGTCTGTAAATGTAAAAACCACGTGCGTATGTTTGGAAGGCAAAAGTTCCAGCGGCGCCGTCAGCTTATTTAGTAATCGAAACTTTCCGCCAGTTCTTTTCCGTAAAGCTTTGTCCTCAAAAATAAACTGCCCGGTCATTTTAAGGTGGGCCAGCATAAAAAACGGACCCGAAAGATTGAATATCAACAACTTCGCCCGACGCTTAACCGATATAATTTTTTTTCCTTTTAGTAAACTTATAAACTTATCAGCCGACCGCTTATCGGCTTTCCTGATATTACTGGCGACTCCCGGGCCGACGGCAACCATTTTTGGCGCGTTAACCACAACCGATTTTATTGTCCGGTTTTTTAATTTGCGGTTAAGCTCGCCGGCGATAGTTTGGACTTCGGGAAGTTCAGGCATAAGGTTAATGACAAAAATTAAAAAAATGACATAAATGACAAAATTTTAAATTAAACCGCGGAGCTATTTTTATTATTTTTGCTCATTTTTGTCATTTTTGTTCATTTCCATTATACCATCAAAAACCCAGGCATGATATAATTAATAAACCATGAAACAATTCCCCGATTTCCTAAAATCAATCCCGCATAAATTCAGCCCTAAAGAAGAGCAGATTTTAAAGCATGCCTATGAATTTGCCTACAAAGCCCACGAGGGACAAAAGCGCAAAAACGGCGACACATATTTTTTACATCCCCGGGAAGCAGCAGTAATTTTAGGGCAAATTTTCCCAGATCCCTCCACTTTAGCCGCAACCCTTTTGCACGACGTGCCCGAAGATACCAGTATTTCTTTGGATAAACTGGAAGAGGAATTCGGCCCGGAAATCGCGCACCTAATTGACGGCGTCACCCAGCTAGGACAGGTACGGATGAAGGACAGCAAAGACAAATTTTACGTGGAAAATCTGCGCAAATTGTTTATCGCCACCAGCCAGGACATCCGCGTTATACTAATCAAGCTGGCCGACCGCATCCACAACATGCGCACCATTGAATTTATTCCTCCGGAAAAACAACTCAAGGTTGCGGGTGAAACTCTGGAAATTTACGCGCCCATTGCCGCCCGCCTGGGCATTGGCAATTGGAAAGACGAACTGGAAGATTTGTCCTTTAAAATTGTTTACCCCAAAGAGTACGAGGATACCAAAAAGCTTCTGGCCGAGGAGCTAAAGAGCCGCGAAGAAAGCGTCAAAGAAATGGAAAAAATGCTTAACCATACTTTGCGCACCGAGGGCATTAAATATTTAGAAATTAACGGACGCGTAAAACGCCTATATTCGCTGTTCAGGAAAATGCAAAAATATCAAAACGACATAACCAAAATCCACGATATAATCGCGCTGAGGATTATCACCAAATCCACCGCCGACTGCTACGCGGCTTTGGGCATAATCCACAAACACTTCCAGCCGCTGCCCGGACGGATTAAAGATTACATTGCCACCCCCAAGCCCAACGGCTACCAAAGCCTGCACACCACCGTATTCAATAAGGAAGGCAAGACTTTTGAAATCCAAATCCGAACCGACCTAATGCACGAGGAGGCCGAGCGCGGGGTAGCCGCGCACTGGTTTTACGCCGAAGAGGGCAAACCAGAAGCCATAGGCAGGGTGCAGGCCAACTGGATTAAAGAGCTGCAAAGCTGGCAGGAAGAAACCCAAAATCCCGAAGAATTTTTGGAAAGCCTGAAAATCGATTTTTTCCGCGACCGGATTTTTGTCTTTACCCCCAAAGGCGACATTAAAGATTTGCCGGCCGGCGCCAGCGTCATAGATTTTGCCTTTGCCGTGCACACCGACTTGGGCTACCACATGATGGGCGCTAAAATTAACGGCAAAATGAAAAGTATTTATGACGAGCTGGATAACGAAGACACCGTGGAAATTATCAAGACCAAAAAAGAAGCGGTCATTTCCCGCGACTGGCTCAAAGCCGCCAAGACCCACAGCGCGCGCAACCGCATCCGCCACTACCTGCACGAGCACGACAAAGGCATTTTTGACCGGATTAAGGAATTAAAACTCAAAGATTTCTCTCTGCCGAAGTTTTTTAGGAAGAAATAGCGACACTAATACACGAATTGCACACGAATGACACGAATACAAAGATGCCCATTGCGTTGCGCAATGGGCATCTTTGTATAATAGCAATCTATTCCGGTTTCTTTTCCGGATCTTCCATCCTAGATTTCATTCTTTTGTTTAAATAGGCCTCCACTCTCGCCAATTGTTGCCATGCCTCAGGATTAGCGTCAGTAGCTAACCTTAGCAATTTAATAATTTCTATTGCCTGTTCATCATTTGTGATCTCCGGGTCGCCAAATTTAGTTTCTCGTGGCTGTTTTAGCCCCTCCATTTTCTGTCAATATATTCCTGCTCTCCGGGTTCCATAAATTTTCCTTTCTAAATTTACTTTTTTATCGCCTTTATACTATATTACTCTCTCTATGCTTGTCAAAAATTAAAAAAACTCCCCATTTGGGAAGTTTCTGTTAAGGTCATTATTGCTCAGTTAAGAGATCCTTCGCTCGGATGCACTCGCTCAGGATGACGCCGAGGTATGGAGTTTACAGCGTGTAATCCGCGTAAATATCCGCGTGTAATCCGCGGTTTAATACGCTATTGTATGCTTGGTATAGCCAGGCTTGTGATCAAGTAACTCCGATGGAGCAAACCAGACGGCAATCTCGGCCGCGGCTTCTTCAGGGCTGCCGGAGGCGTGAACTAAATTATACACGCCCATTTTTTTGCTGTCGGCGTGCTTAAACGAAACATGGGAAAAGTCGCCGCGGATGGTTCCGGGAGCGGCGGCCTTTGGCTCCGTTGGCCCCACCATTTTGCGCACAATTTCCACGGCTTCCACGCCTTCCAAACAAAGCGCGACAACCGGACCGGACATGAGCATTTCTATCATTAAGTCCCTCACATGCTGGCCGCGTCTTTTGGCCAAGTCTTCGGTATAATGTTTTGCTGCATGCTCTTTTCCCGGCAAAAGCATTTTAAGGCCGGCAATTTTTAAACCCACGCGCTCAAAACGCGCTGTTATTTCACCCACCAAGCCGCGGTCAACGGCATCGGGTTTTAAAAGCACTAGTGTTCGTTCCATAAGAATGGTTGTAAGTTGCAAGTTAGTAAGCAGTAAGTAACTTGGAACTTACAACTCTACAACTTACAACTGGTTAATTATTTTATGATTTTAACTGACTCCATAACCACAGGCGTTTTGGGAGTACCGTCAGTCGGGCCCATTACCGGAGTAATTGGGACCTGGCCGATTTCATCAACCACATCCTGCCCGGCAATAACTTTTCCAAAAATTGTATAGTTGTGGGGCAGATTGTTGTCGGCCAGCATAATAAAGAACTGGCTGCCGTTGGTATTAGGACCGCTGTTGGCCATAGCCAGGACTCCTTTAAGATATCCTGCTTGGTAAGACGGCGTGTCTGGATTCAGCTCGTCCGCAAACGGCTTGCCAAAAGCGCTTTGTCCGCCGGTGCCGTTGCCGTTTGGGTCTCCGCCTTGGATAACAAAGCCCGCTGCCACGCGGTGGAAAGTCAGGCAGTCATAATATCCGGAATCGGTTAAACGCAAAAAATTCTGCGCCGCCAAAGGCGCGTCTTTATCGTAGAGCTGCACGGTAATGCTGCCGAAATCTTTTACGTTAATTTGTACTTCCCTATTGGCGATGTTTATTTTGGCGTTTGACGTTAATTTGCTTTGGCTAAAATCCCTGATGCATCCGGAAGTTGCCGGCGGCTGGGCGGGCGTGGTTGAAGCGACCGTTTCGGCCGGCTGGCTGCTTTGGGCTACTGCCGGCTGCTGCTGGGTATTGTTTTGGGCCACGGGAGCCGGAATTACCAAAGGCTTTGTCTGCTGCCAGTAAAAATACCATGATAAAGCGGCGCCGACTGCGATTATTAAGACGATAACTAAAACTAAGGTTTTATTGCTCATTCTTTATATGATTAGTTAATTCTTTGATTATTTTATCATACCGCGGCATTTAATTCAACCGGCGCGGATTTTTTGTTTGCGAGGTATCTTAACACAAAATAAATCCCAAAAACTCCCCCGATTAAGGCCCAGAATATCCAGGCCGAAATTTGGAAATTCAGGAAGCTTAAAGGCAAGCCGGCAAAAAATGATGTGACTTTTAAAATGTAAAGCAGTAGCCAGTTGGCCACCACGGCAAAGCCAGGACCAGCAAAAGGCAAAGCGGATAAAAAGCCAAACAGCATGGCCAAAGGCAAAACCGGCATAATTAAAACATTGACTATCGGCGCCGAAAAGCTCAACACGCCGAAGTCCAGCAAAATTATGGGCAAAGTGGAAAGCACGGCGGCCAGGGTAATAAGGAACAATTTTTTGGCGCCGAAAATTTCCGGTATTTTTGGCGTCAACTGGTTAAAAACCGGTAAAAAATAAACAATGCCCAAAGTCGCGGCAAATGACAGCTGGAAGCCCACGTCCCAAAACAGAATTTTTGGGTTAATAACCAACATAACCAAAGCGGCAAAAAACAGCGCCGGCACTATGGAATACTGCCGGCCAATATTTAAGGCAATCAAGAGCAAAAAGCCCATTATGGCGGCGCGCACTACCGAGGACGGAGCGCCGGTAATAATCACGAAAGCAAAGACCGCGGCAATTGTCAACCAAAAAACCGCGCGCCTGCCCAAATAAAACGCGAGAGCGGTTAAAAGCGAAACAATAATTGTCACCTTATATCCGTCTACGGCAATAATGTGCGAGGCGCCGGTTTCGCTAAAATCGCTGACCACCGACTGCGGCAACATACCCTTTTGTCCGGTCAAGATGGCCAAAAGCAGGCTGCGCTGCGGCTCCTCTAACAATTCGGCTATTTTGCCGCTAAAATCGTCTTTGATTTTTAACAAAAAATATTTTACCGGATTAAGCCGCCGGCTTTTTAAAATCAAAATTTTTGGATAGCTCATAACCGCGTAAATATTAAAACGCTCCAAATATTTTTGATAGTCAAAATCGCCGTAATTTTTGGGCTGCCCGGGTTTGCCTTCCACCACCACCCAATCGCCGTAAAAAAATTTCTGCGTCAAAGGCGCGGTAATCAAAATATTTTGGCTAAAGCCGTTGGGCGTAAAAGTTATTAACTGCTCACTGCTTCTTACGTCCACGTCCTCGGTTATATATCCTTCCATCTGTTGTTTATTGTCCAAAAGATTTTGATATTCATTTGGCGCCATGGATGCCCCGAGCCTTAAAGCGCCAAGCCCCGCGCAAAATAAAAACAGCGCCGCAAGTGCGCTTTTGTTATTTTGGCCGAAAAAGAAAACGGCAAAGCCCGCCGCGCAAACAGCCAAAAAGATATCTAAGGCGTCAGCCGGAATATTAAATTTTGAGGCAATTAATACGCCTGCCGCAAAACTTATGGCTATGCCAATAAACACTCTGCTCTTGTACATTTCGTGGGTTGTTGATTTTTTGCGCGGCCGCGCAAAAAATCAACAAAATTAAATTCTTATTTTTAACACTTTTTGTTTGGATTTCCCGCCGCGAACTAAAATGACTTTGGATTTGCTTACTCTAAAATACTCCGCCAGAGCTTCCACTACCGTTTTGTTGGCCTTGCCTTCAAGCGGCGGCTGGCTAACATAAACGTGCAGGGTGCCAGATAGATCTTTTTCAACCCTGTGCTTTTTGGAACTTGGATGAACAATTACGCTGATTTTCATCGTAATTTGTCCTTATATTTTTCTAAAAAGAACGGCAATTGGGAATGTTTCAACTCCGGCAAATTATCTAACTTAAACCAGCCAATTTCGTCAAACTTATGCGGCTCGCCGTTTTTGGCCTGCCTTGGGTCAACCAAGACTTTAAAATCTAGGCTCACCCAATGGGTCGGCCGACCTAGGTGGCTACGGTGCACGTCACGGAACCCCAAAAACTCAAAACTTAAGACATCCGCGCAATATTCTTCCTTGATTTCCTTGCGCAAAGTATTTTCCGCCGTGTCGCCAAACTCCAAACCGCCGGCGCCGCAATCCCAGGCTCCGTGTTCATCCCGGGCTTGTTTGCCTCTCTTTTGCATTAAAAAATTTCCTTTGCCGTCGTGGCAAAAATAAACTACGGAAACGCCGATGAAATCTACGCCTTTACGTAGTGGCTGCAAGGGCGCGCTGTTTGTTTGATTTTGCATATAAGACAAATTGATATGCGCCAAAAAGCGCAACCGTATATCCTAAATCCCCAAACAAGGTGCCGCGGAAAAACGGCAGGCCGTTAACGTACGCCGCCATAATCCCGATTAAATTATGGCTATATGAGCCGTAAAAAAAGGCAAAGTTGGTAACCAAAAAGAATATGGCCGATGAAAGCAAGGACGAGCCGATGATTTTTGCCCACTTCACAACGGCGTCATCCTGAGCCCATCCAAAGAAAATTCCCAGCGGGCGAAGGAACTCTTTCTTAGATTGAGATTCTTCAGCCTCAGATGCATTCGGCTTCAGAATGACGCCATTGGTAGCAGACTTTTTAATCCACAGCCCAAACAACACACCAACCAAATGCGAAGCGTAAACCGCAACCATTAGCGGCCAGGCAAAAAACCCCAAAAATATATCGCTAATAAATCTCACGGCTAAAGTCAGGCCGACTGATTTTTTCCAGCCCAAATTCGCCGCGCTAAAAATCGCCAAAGCCGTTATGGGGGCGGCGTTGGGCATATGGGGGATAAATCTGGCGGCTATTGCCGCTATAATCAAAAAGTAGATAATCATCTTTATTCTCCTGAAGCGCTAATTAAATTTAATTTCCATTCAATTTTATCGCCAGCTTTTAAAATATATGACGACGCGCCCACATTGCTGGATTTGCCGCTTACGAAAAATTCCCAGTAATGTTTGCTGTCAGGTTTTACACCGTCAATTGATAAAACCATTTCGCCGATGCCGGAATAACTTTTGGTTTCAACTTTATGGTCATTTTTCAAAAGCTGGATGGCCGTTTCGCCTGTAACAATAACATCGCTGGGCTTGTTTAAATTAGAACCGTCTACTGTTTGGGTTACGGTCAAGCTTTGGGTTTGCGGAGTGGCTGGCGGATTGATAATCGTCGACTGGGTAGTTTGCTGCAAAGCGGCCGGCTGATTATTTACTTGCGGCTGGGTCTGGTTGCATGCCGCTGCTAACAAAAAAAACGCCGCTGGCAATAAAATAGTTTTTACTGATTTTTTCATACCTTCTGATTTTACCGAGTTAATTGTTAATCGTCAATCGTTTGTTTCTGTCATTGCGAGCGGAGCGAAGCAATCTTTACTTTACTTTACTTTGTTTGATAGATTGCTTCGTCGTCCCGATAAGTCAGGTCTCCTCGCAATGACATCAATAGTCTATCCCCTTTTGGGCAAGTATGCCCTTATAATACGGATGCTGAATCATTTTCATTTCGGTTACCAAATCGCAGAGTTTTAAGATTTTCGGGAACTTGTTGTGGCCGGTCAAAACCAGATGCATTAATTTCGGCTTGATGTTTATTAAATCTATAATATCCCGCTCTTCTATTAGTCCGACTTCCAAGGCGAAAATAATTTCATCAAGGATAACTAGATCATAATCGCCCGAAGCAATAATCTCCCGCGCCCGTTCTATTCCTTTTAGCGCCTGGCGGATATGGCTGTCTTTTTCTTTTTTGTCGCCCAAAATGCCCACAAAGCCAAGGCCGACTTGTTCGTTTTCTATATTACCGATAGACGACGGATAGCTGATGCTATCAAAAAAATTTATTTCCGAAGATACCGGCCATTCGCCTTCTTTAACCCTGTCATCCGACCGATTGGCAGCTTTAACGAATTGCAAAATAAAAACATTTTTTCCGTCCCCCGCCGCCCGCACCGCCATACCCATTGCCGCCGTAGTCTTGCCTTTGCCCGCGCCTATGTAGCAAATCACCAGCCCCTTAGGCTCGTCGGAGAATGAAGTGGGTATTTTTAATTTTTGCTTTTTACCTTTACCCATATTACCTTTCCACTACCAATAAAGTAAAAGCTTTATACTCGGCTATCTTTTGCCAAAACTCCTGCCCTAGTTTTTGAACGCCTTCTGGTGTCGGGGATAAATCTTTCCAAGTAACCTTGGTAAATCCCGAATCGCTGATAGCCCGCTCATAAACGACCTTGGAAAATTGATTCACTACTGCGGTAATTTGAGTTTTTTGCGTGGCAGGATCCAAAAATTCTATCTGAATTCCACCATCATCTAAACGGGTTATCCTGCGATTTGGCACTCCCCCTGCTACAAATTCTCCCACAGGATTCAAGGTAACGGAAACAAACTTCCCCTGCGGCGCCAGGTTCCTATTGGCAGTTTCAAAAAATACTTTTAAGTGCCCTTCATTTTCCGCGTAAGGCAAAACCATATTTGATACTGCGACATCAAATGGCCCAGCGCCAAAATCTTCCGGCTCTGATACCACAAAGTGTAACTTGTCGCCCAGACACGCTTTAAGGCTAGATTGCTTGGCGTGTGCTATTAAATTCTCCGATTTATCAAAACCGACCACTTCGGCAGCCCCACTTTTTGCCAACAATTCGGCAAAGATCCCATCACCGCATCCAATATCCAAAATGCGCCTACCGTTTACGTCTCCGAGTTCGCGCATCAAACTGGGATATTGCAAATAATTCCTAAGCGAATCCTTAACGATAAAGTTAGAATATTCCCGACTGGCTATATTAAACTCCCTAATATTACTCATACTTTTCAGGCGGCAGCTGTTGTGCCGCCGCCTTTACGATAAATTTCTATTAATTTCGCGAGTCAACCGAAGGGTGACGAGCATATTTCCATTAATTTCCAGCAAAATTTGACCCTTCGACAAGCTCAGGGATCAAATTTTGCTAACCACACTTAGAGTACCCGCAAACCTCACACTTCATGCAGCCTTCGGCCAAAAGCATCATGCTCGAGCAGGAAGGGCAGACCGGAGCATTGCCTAGATTGGCGATGGAAACTTTTTGCGTTTTTTTGTAGGTTAGGTGCCCGTTGGTTTTTATTTTGTCTTCACTGATGGTTTCTACTATCTTTTCATCAGTCTTTATTACAATTTCTTCTTTAGCCACTGCGGGTAAGTCCGATGGAGTGACTGGTAGATCTAAAGTAAGCTGCTTATCATTCCTTTTAATGTGCTTTTCCAGAATCTTCGCAATCGCGTCAGGCAAACTAAAGACCACGCCGCCGTCGGAAAAAGAAACATCCGGCCCGCGAATACCTTTTAGCTGAGAAATAATTTCTTCTATAGCCACGTTAGACCTAAGCGCCAGAGATATCATCCTGGTAATGGCCTCGGTTTGGGCGCTAAAAAAGCCGCCGGCTTTGCCCATGGCCGCGAAAACCTCAAACGGGCCCTGGCCGTCTTCATTTACGGTTACATACAAATTGCCATAAGCGGTATTCATTTTATAGGTAATCCCCTGCATAGCATCCGGACGTGTTCTGGGGGCCAATTTAATCTGCACGTTGTCACCGGAAACCGACATAACTTCTTTGGGACTTAAGGCAACTTGCGCTGCCTTACCGGCAGCGGCGGCATCCTGTTTTGCCACAACCTGATCTGAAGCATCTTTTCCAAGCTTGGTATGGTCGGTTGCCAAAATCTGCTCATCGCGCGAGCCATCGCGATAAATAGTTCCGCCCTTGCAACCCAAATCGTACATTAAAGTATAAAGCTGTTTGGTTTGTTCAATAGTGTAATCGGAAGGCGCGTTGCAGGTTTTGGAAATGGCGCTGTCCGTCCAGCGCTGGACCGCGGCCTGGACCTTTACGTGCTCTTCGGGCATCAGCTCCATGGCGGTGGTAAAATATTCCGGCAAATCCTGTCCGGGATGCTTGTTCAAAAAGTCTGCGGCCAGCTTGATTTTTTCCTCGTGCACGCCAAGACGGCTCTTGCGGAAATACGTCCAGGAAAAAAACGGTTCAATGCCGGTTGAGGTACCAACCATTGTCCCCACGGTTCCCGTCGGCGCCTGGGTCAAAATGGTCACGTTGCGGATGCCGTATTTTAAAACCAAATCGCGGATGTAAGCGGGCATAGCCTGCATGTAGCCGGATTGTAAAAATTTTTCGGCGTCAAACTTTTCAAAGGCGCCTTTTTCGCGCGCCAGCTCCACGGAAGTTTCGTAAGCCGTAACGGCAATAAACTGGTAAAGTTTGTCTATAAATTCCACGGCCTCGGCACTGCCATATTTTATGCCTTTGTGGATCATCATCTCGGCCAAGCCAATGGTGCCCATGCCGACCCGGCGCTCGGATATTTGCTGATTTTTATTCTCATCAAAAAAGTACGGCGTGGCGTCTATAACGTTGTCCTGGAAGCGCACGGCATATTGCACGGTCTGTTTTAATTCATTCCATAATACCTCGCCCGTGTCTTTGTCGATATGCTTAGATAAATTCACATGACCCAAATTGCATACGCCCCAGGCCGGCAAAGGCTGTTCGCCGCAGGGGTTGGTACAGGGCAAATCGGCGTAATAATGGGAATTGCTATAGTAATTGGCGCGGTCTATGAAATACATTCCCGGTTCGGCGCTTGAGTGGGCCGAAGCGATAATGTTGTCCCAAATATCTGCGGCGCGCACAGTTTTGTGCTTAATGACTTTTCCGCCCAACTCCTGCCAGCGCTTAATGTTGCCGTCCCAATGCTCCGCGTAAAGCGGATCGGTGGTGTCGGGGAAAATTAAATCCCAAGGCTTGTCGTTTTTAACCGCATCCATAAAATCATCGGTAATAGCGACGGAAATATTGGCGTTGGTGATTTTCCCGGCTTCTTTTTTGGAATTGATAAAATCTATCACATCCGGGTGCCAGCAATTTAAAATAAGCATCAGCGCTCCCCGGCGGCTGCCGCCCTGCTCAATCAAGCCGGTCACAAAACTATAAAGGGATGCCCAGGATACGGAACCGCTGCTCCTACCGTTGACGCCTCTGACATAAGCATAGCGGGGACGCAAAGAAGAAACATTAATACCCACTCCGCCGCCGCGCGACATAATTTCCGCCATTTGCCCCAGCGTTTCAAAAATCCCCTGGCGGCTGTCTTTGGGCGAAGGAATAACGTAGCAGTTATAAAAAGTCAGGTTCTGCCCGGTCCCCGCGCCGGTAAAAATTCTTCCGGCCGGGACATACTTCCAATCATCCATAAGTCGGCGAAATTTTTCTTCCCATTCAATTTTTTTCTCCGCTGTTTTTTCCACACTGGAAATATGTTTGGCAATCCTATCAAACATTTGTTCCGGCATAAGCTCCAGCGGCTTGTCCACATGCTCAATAGTCCGGTATTCAATTTGGCCATCGCGCATGCGCACGCTGACCTCGCGGGTTTCCGGGCTCAGACTTTCAATAACTCCGATTTCCCGCTGGCCGGTTTTGGGGTTAACCAGAACTACCACCGTGTCGCCCACAGCCAAAGTTTCGCGCTTAATATCCTTAACCGCATAACGGTCCAAAAATATTTTTTCGCCCAATTCTGACAAAGCATTTTTTTCCCTCTCCTGGAGATTGACCTTGGATTGCATAATTTTAGCTGTTATTAGTTATTTGATTTTAATATTGTTCAAAATTCTAAATTCTAAAACCTAAAATCTAAACAAATAATAAATTCTAAAATACAAAATATAAACCAGACACTAATCTATTTAAAATTTATTTTTTATAATTTAGGATTTGTTTAGTTTTTAGAATTTAGGCTTTAGAGTTTCTTAAGCTCTTCCTTAAATTCATCCACATCTTCAAACTGCCTGTAGACTGCGGCAAAACGGATATAGGCAACCTTATTGACTTTTTTAATTTTCTTCATGACTATTTCACCAATTTCCAAGCTGCTTATTTCCCCGTCTTTGGCCTTTTTCTGGATTTCTATTTCTATGGATGACAGTAACTTATGCAAAGTTTCGTCGGTATGAGGGAGCTTCTCAAACGGCCTTCTTATAGCGGTCTCTAGCTTTTCTTTGGAAAACATTTGCTTGCTGCCGTCTTTCTTAATAACCGTTAAATCCAAAATCTCTATTTCTTCGTAAGTGGAAAACCTAAAATTGCATTTCTCGCACTCCCGCCGTCTGCGGATAGCGTTGGCGTCGTCGTCGTCCACCGGACGGCTGTCCAAAACTTTTGTGTCTTCAAATTGGCAATTGGGACAACGCATACTTTTTAATCTTAACGATAAACTTAAATTAAAAATGGAAATCTACTAATTTATTGGAATTTAGCGAAGCTTTAACAACTCCTGCAAAGCAGGTATCTTTGGAAACTATGCAAAAGCCTTTATTTTGTACGTTTTTTGATTTTTGGCTTTTTTGTGTTTTTATTTGTATTTCCCCGATTAGGCGTTTTCCACTATATATAGTGGCTACCTTTATTATTATAATACCATATATAGTTTTTTTCAATACCCCAAAAAGCCTAACATTTTTAAAAAGTCAGGCGCAGGCCGGGGAGATATCCACAAATTTTTTCAAAATTTTCTCTATCATCTAAAAAAAGCTTCCGGGGGCACATCCGGAAGCTTTTTAAAATGAAATTGTATTTTCCTAATTCCCGTTTCCTAATTATTTGATCCCATTAGCAATGAGAAAAGCCCTAAACCCCCTCCCGATGCGGCCGGGTAATATTTGCTGATTATCACTTCCGTAGAAGCTCCTGCTACTTGCGGCCGAGCTGTATAGACGTTTTGCGTTCCCAAGCCCAGATAGTTTGATATCTGCGAGCCAGCTCCCTGGCCAATGAAGGCCAAGTTATCCGCAGCTAAAGCATATCCCGGGGCTTCCGGCCGAATTAGCTGGGCGTAAACAAACTTGCTATAGCTATTTGAGACTTTATCTAAAACAGCCATAACCTTTGCCGGCCCTAAGGTATCCGGAATAGGGCTGTAGACCTGCGTGAAACTGGCGTTGCTTACGGTTATGGCAAACATAAACGACATTGAAACGAGCGCCACCCCAAGCAGGCTTAAAACTTTTGCCGGTGTTTCTTCAGTCATAATGATTAATTTTGAAATTCCATTCTCTAGTTTACCCAGCACCACTTTTTAACGCACTGTTTTTTACTAAAACAACAATATGCCGTTTCTTTTTTATTATATAAGTAGGCATTTTGTGTCAAAAAGTGGTGCTGGGTTAATCCGCTCCCCAATTGAAAGAGCCGATGTTAATGGAATTCCCTGTTATTTTCTGCCAGAGGCGGATCCGCTTTCGGCGGAAATTGTTTTTTGTTTTAGTTCTAACTTTTGTTTCTTTTGAGTCAAGTATTTCCGCCTCTGTTTCAGAGGCGATCGACCATGAAACACCTTACTGATATATTATAGCACAAAATAAAAAATTCCGCAAGGGGCGGAATTTTTTTACAAGCTACTTCATTTTCTTTCTAATAAACGCAGGGATGTCCAGCTCGTCTTCATTATTTTCCGAAGGCTGGGGCTGGGGATTGACGATTTCTATAGGCGGGACGGGTTTGGGATTAAACATCGGCTTGCGGAATTCCGGCGGAGACATTACCGGGGGGGTAGCGGCTTTTGGCTCCTGGATTTTCGGCTTCCTGGATTCATCGTTTAAAACCATAGCCGCTGGCGTAACCCTTTTGCTACTTTCGTCAAAGCCCGTGGCAATAACCGTAATGCGCACTTCGTCGCTCATGGATTCGTCTATAACCGCGCCGAATTTGACTTTGGCGTCAGGATCTATATTCTTGGTAATAACCTTGGCGGCTTCGTCTATTTCAAACATGCCCAAGGAACTGCCACCCGTAATGTTAAACAATACACCTTTGGCACCGTCTATGGTCATCTCCAGCAAAGGAGAACTAATGGCCGCTCTGGCCGCTTCCTGGGCGCGGTTTTCGCCCGAGGCACGCCCAATACCCATTAAGGCGGTACCAGCATCCATCATAATGCTTTTGACGTCGGCAAAGTCGGCATTAACAATGCCATGAGTGGTAATTAAATCGGAAATCCCGGCAATCCCTTGGCGAAGAACCTCGTCCACGGTTTTGAAAGCATCCACCAAAGAAGTTTTTTTATCTATAATCTGTAAAATCCGATCATTGTGAATGGAAATTATGGCATCTACCTTATCTTTTAAGTTATCATAGCCGGTCTCGGCAATTTCTTTTCTCTTGCTGCCTTCAAAAGTAAAAGGCTTGGTAACCACCGCTACGGTTAGAACAGATTTGTTCTTGGCCAGCTCCGCCACAATTGGCGCGGCTCCCGTGCCGGTGCCGCCGCCTAGACCGCAGGTAATAAAAATCATATCCGCGTTGTCTATAACCTCTTCCAGATCTTCCACGCTCTCTTCGGCCGCCTGCCTGCCCAAATCCGGGTTCATACCGCTACCTAAGCCTTTGGTTGTGCCTTTGCCAATATGGACTTTGCGGTCGGCCTGGTTGTTGTGCAAAGCCTGGGCATCGGTATTTATTGAAATGAATTCCACACCCTTTATGCCCAGCTGGGTCATGCGGTTAACGGCGTTAGTGCCCGAGCCGCCGATGCCCAAAACCTTAATCCTGGCGAAAGTCTCAATTTTGGGTTTGACTTCCATAAATTTTTTCATAGTCTCTGACTTCAGAATAATAGATAAAAAAAATAAAATCAAGCGCCGGACAACTTATACTGCCTTTTGCGATTGATTTTTGTTTTAACCGCTGTTTTGGCGGTGGTTTTTGCTTCAAAATGATTATAGCATAACCACGTTATAAGACAAATAATCTATAAATAAAAAAGACCTTTTTAGGTCAAAATTCGGTTGATGGGGCGAAGAAAAAAACAAATTTAAAAACCCCGTTCCGTTGAACCGGGTTTTTAAATTGACGGGGAGAGCAGACATGGGCAGTCTGACTCTCCTCGTTGGAGCCCTGCAGCGGGTCGTTCTATTGGTTGTGTTCTCGGGAAAGATAGGCATTTGGTTCCTCCTAGACCAAATCATCTAGAGCCTAAGAACTACTTGCGAAGACGGATGAATCGGAAAGATCGGTTGAAGTGGCTAAAGCCAGCTCCGTGGTAGCCGACAAACCATCCCCCATAATACCAACCAAGGACATACACTTCACGTCCGCTGTCCTCGCTCAACGCAATGGTGCGTGGCAGGAGGATAACAACTCCGCCCTTATCAATGTCTGTTCTAAGGTCTGGCGGTATAATGTTCTTACCCTCTTTTTCGGCATCAAGCACTAATTTACCGAGGCCAAGACTCCCGATGGCTCCTACCTCTTTTGCTCGTTTAAACATTGTATCGCTGTCAATCGAGTTTTCATCTCCCCGCACCGGGCAGTATGAAAAGTCAAGATTGGCGAGATTAACACTACTTTCTAGGTCATCAGTTAAGATCTGATGCCCCTTTGCTAGGAGACCGGTGTCTTGGGCACGAAGCGGTCTGACGATGTTGCCGCCTTGTCTTTCTGTGCTGTTGACTTGTTTCCCTTGTTCCCGAGCTCTCGCCTGTTCGGCAGCCAGTCGTTCCGCCAGTTCTCTGGCCTTTTGCTCCGCTTCACTATTTCTCTGCTCCAGTTCGGCCTTCTGGCGTTCCAGGTCCTTGGTTCTTTGCTCCAGCTCCGACCTTTGCCGTTGCTGTTCCAGTTCTTTCTCTCTGGCTTTTTGTTCCTCTTGTTCCCTGATTCTTTGTTGCTCCTCATCTTTGAGCTTCTGTTGCTCCAGCTCTTTCGCCTTTTGTTCATCCATTTGTTGGATGACCTCCGGCGTGAGTGGAAGAAGCTGGGTGCCGTAGCGAGGGTGAAACTTGTAACCCAAGGGCAGCAGTTCAATCCTGTCGTCCTGGGCTTTGTAGTAGCGGTACATCGCTTGGCCGGTCATGGGGTTGAAGTAGTGGCCTTGTTTGGGCTGAGCGAGGAAGTACATAATCACCAGCCAGCTGGAAACGGCCGAGGCGATGATTATTACCTTCTTGGTGGTCCGCCTAAAAAACAGCGCGGACAGGAAGGTGGGGATGAGCAGCATGGTGACCACGGTCAGCCAGAGGCTGATTGCCCCGTTTAAGGTGTCGGGCAGACCAGCCATGTTTTGGAGGTTTCCGAAGAACCAGGAGTAGATACCCCAGGCCATCAGCAGGTCCAGCAGCCGGAAAGTCAGGAAAGCACCGGCTGCCAAGGTACCGTAAAACAACCCGCGCTTGACTATGCGGTTCATTGAGCGTTCCTCTTTCTGTTTGTGGAATGTGCTACATCAAGCTTTCGCTTGACTTAATATCATATTCCAACAAAAAAGAGCTGCCAATGACCTCAAAACAAAAAAACGCTTTTTTTATACCTATTTATTAAATTTCAAACCTTATTATTTTTTCGGCTCATAACTGTCTTTAAAAACTCATGCTCCTTTAAAAATGCGTCTTCCAATGCTTCCGCAAAACCGGGAATCTCCGCCGTAATCCGGGTAATCTTCTCTTCCGCAGTTTTTGGATCTTTTAATGCTTCCTGAATTTGTAATTTTTGTTCCGGCGTTGCCATCATTATCATGGTATCCAAAACCACATTTTGGTAACGTTCCGAAAGCATGACAAGAGCTTTTTGTTTTTCTTGTTCCGGCAAGTTGTCCAAATTCAAATCCGCCAAAAGCTCTTTGACTTCGCCTTGCGCATCGGGTTTCCTATTTTTTTGCGTGTCCATAAGTTAAGTTAGTTATTTTATTTTGCTCTCGCTTCCGTCCTTAATTCCGCGCTGGCAATGTTGCTGGCTTTTTCAAAATATTTTGGCTTTATCCGCTTTAAGCCTTCCATAACTGTTTTCAGATGTTCCGCGTCCTGCTCTTTTTGCCCGCCCTCTTTTTTTGCCTGCCTGACAGCCGTAATAAAAATTTTATAAATTTGAACTAGCGGGCCAAGAGCTGCGGCTGGATCTTTGTCAATTTCGGGTTTTGTTTTTTTATAATCTTGTCGTGACAATAATTCCAAAATCTCGTCAATTTGCGAATCGGACAGCAAATTTTTGGCTCTTATTTCCTGCCAAACCTGGCTAGTCGGATTTAGATATTTCGCCCAGGCTTCTTTGTTGACGCCCAAAGCTCCGGCCTCGGTTTCCAAGGGGTTTTGCTCTTTTGCCGGAGTTTCCAGTTTAACCTCGGTCTGGATTTTGAGAAACAAGCCCGGTGCTAATTGTCCAAGCTCGTCCAACAAACTACCTGCCTTATCTTTTTCCCTACTAGACAAAACAGTTTTATATAACTCTTTCAATATTTCTATGCTGCCAGATGCGTTATACTTCTCAAAACCTATAATTAAACTGCGTCTGAACTTTTCCGCATCTCTTTCGCCAAAAAGCGCATTAACCGGACCGCCTGATTTTTCCATTATCAAAAACCATTTATTCAACCTCTGGGTCGGCTTGTTGCCGTTCTCTTCAACTTTTTCGGGTGTAACAATTTTTAGCCTGAAAGCCAATGCGCACAAATCCCTCTGCCAACCTTCCAGATTGGGAATTTTGTTGGCCGCTTCCCTTGTCCGCGCTTCATCGGACAAAACGACGACTGGTTCTGGCTTAGAAATATTTATCCCAAGATTTATTTCCCCTATATTTAAAGATATAGGAGCTTTAGACTTTTGACGATGCGACCAAATTTTGCCGTACAATTTTGCCGTTTCCTCTACCGGCGTATTAATGACTTTGGCAATGGGTTTGGCTGCTTTCTCGGCAGTACGCCTAATACGTTCAACCACACCTCCGCCACCGCCTCCACCGCCTCCACCGCCCCCGCCCGATCCTCCCCCGCCGGCGGTCATTAAAGTTTCTACGGATGAATTTCTTTTTTTATGCAAAACATAAGCCGCGCCAAGCGATGAAAGTGCAAGAATTGCCGCCCCAGTCGCTATTACTTTACGCTCTTGCTCATCGGCAGCCAACTGCTCCGCAGTCGGCTTAACGGCTTCATGGGCCGCAACGGCAGCGGCATTAGCGCCGGTTTCCGCCGCGTGCTGCGCTCCGGTCTGGGCCGCGGCTTTTATTACCTGCCCTGTTGCCTCATGGGCAACGGCAGCAGCCTGTTTTAAGGTTTCCTCTAAAACCGGTACATGCACGCCGTTGGCTTCGGCAATTTTATACAATGCCTCGGCATGATGAAGTTCAAAGCCCGACTGCATATGGATATCCGGAATGTTTCCATGGATATGATGAAATCCCGGAAAATCGGCCAAACCGTGATGCGCCGTAATTTCAACACTGTTAAGCGCGGACAGCTGTTTTGTACCTTCATTTATTAATTGGTTACTGGGATGCTGGACGCCATGAGCCACATACCATTCTTTGACCGAATCCCAAACTGTCTTTTTCATCTGGATTTTCAAATCCACCGCCGCTTGCTGCACAGATTCGTGCGCGGATTTGACGGCTTCGCCAATCGCTCCATGGTTGGCGGCAACAACTTCCGCATGCCTGCTTATGATTTCTTGAGCCGCTCCGGCGGCATGATGCGCGCCAGTGGCCAAATCCACAATAGCGCCAGCTATCGCTCCGCCAACCGCTCCGGCCAAAGCCCCATACAAAGCGGCTTTGGCAATCTTGCTTTTATCCTTAGTTAAACCGTATCGCTTTAAGATTTTTTCCAGTTCCAAAAAGGTTTCCTGGTTTGTCCGTGTTTCCGTACCCGAAAAAGTAGCGCCATGAGCAGGCGCAGCTGTATGGCCATGAGCCTCATGCGTCTGAGCGACAGACACTGGTGCGGTCGCGTGAGTTGCCGTTTCCGTAGACTGCGAAGGAGGCTGCAACCAAAAACTATCGCGCAAAGCCAAAACTTTTTGTAAACGATTTGCGCCTTCCAAATTCAGCCATTCTTTCTTTTTTACCAAAACCGCCAAATCCTGCAACTGCCGGTATAAATCAACTTCCTCATTAACCTTGGTTTCCAAACCGTGCTGGTGCAAAGCCTCGGTGATTGCGATATACCGTTCCACCTGCGCCAACGGCGTTAAATTACTGGCATCTGCCAAAAGCTGCTTATAGGTATCCAAAGATGTAAAACGTTTCTTTTGTCTATGGCTTTCTCTGGCATATTCCCAAGTTCCTCCAACCGCGGCACCGGCCAAAGCGCCCGCACCAATAGTACCAAAATCAAGAAGTCTTTTTGCCCCCTCACGCACCACATATCCGGCTACGATTTTGGCCGCCACTCCTCCCGCCGCCAAACCGGCGCCGGATCCCCATTTGGCCGACTGCCAAAACCTGACTTTTTTCCCAAAAACTTTTTCTTCTTTCACCCGTCTGGTTATTTCTCCCGCATTTTGCCTCACCACCCTTTGCTGCTCGGGTGGTAATTGCTGCGTAGCGGTATCAACCGCCTGCTCAACCGGATCCCCGGCTTGGGCTTCGGTTTGTCTTTCGGGACCTGCTTCATGATTCTGTCCGGCCTGCCCCTGTTCTTGTGCGCGCACTCCCCCAGCTGCTACCGCGGGTGCGGCGGATTCAGGAGTTGCCGCAGCGGGCGCTTGGCCGTTTTCCGACGGTAAAGAATCCAAATCTCTGCGCAATGCGGCGTTGGCATCAGGAGCTGTTTCGGTAAGCCCGTTATGATGTCTTTCTGCCATAAAATCAAATAAAATATTTCGCATATATTATAGTATTTTTCCCTTAAAAATGCAAAAAACCGAAAGATAAACTTTCGGCTTTGCGAACCTTTGCGCCCAATTGCGCAAAAGCTTTACTTCATTTGATGCGTTTGATGTGTTAGCTTCGCGTGCCGCCATACTCCGCAGCAGTGGGTTTCATTCGGCCCCTTTCGGGACTTCCACATCATCCGTTACAACTGGTTACAACAACCTCTTCCCGCGCAGCATATGCTATCTTGCTACGCTTGGACAAGGGCACTGCCACCCGGTCAATACCTTCGGCCGGGAGTTACTGCTCTAGCTAGTCACCACCGGCGGCTCCCCTTCGGGATGCTCGATGGCGGCAGCCGGCTCAGCGGCCACTTCCGCAGGCAGCTCGCCCTCTTGGGGCGGCTGTTCAACCGCGGGAGCCGGTTCGGGAGCCGGTTCCTCGGCCACAGGGGCCGGAGGTTCGGGAGTTCCGCCACCATTCCGCTTCCGTGCCTTCAAAAGCACACGGGCCAATGCCTGATTGGCCGAAATGTTTTCCGGCGTGTCCGGCAGTTCGGTGGTGGGTTTCGGTTCGGCCGCGGCTGGCGCAGCATTGGCTTCTTCAACGTGAGCTTCTTCAGCCGCGGGAGCGGCAGCGGGGACTTCAACGTGCTCTACAGCCAAATCGGTCAGGTCGGGCGCGGGAGCCGGGTCTTCATGGTGTTCTTCTGCAGCGGAAACCTCTTCAGCCGGAGGGACGGGCGGCACTTCTAGGCCAAGACTTCCATCATCTGGGAGCTGCCTACGGCGCCAGCCGATGAAATAACCGATAGGGCCGACAAGTAGGAACAGGAGCGCCCAGAGCGGGAAGTGATTCTTGTCCTGCTCTTTCTTCAGGTCGTCCTGCGCCGTCTTGAGAGCGGCTTCGGCTCTGTCCGCGCGAGCGCTGGCAGCAATGAGGGCCTTGTTGAGCTCATCAATCCTGCCTTGCTGGTCAATACACGGCGGGCCATTGGTCGTGGCTGACCGGGAGATAGCCCCCGGGGTGCAGCCTTTGGACGGGCCAAACTTCGCCTGCTCCGCCGCGATGAACGCGACGTAGGCGGCGCGGTCAGGCCGCGCGTCAGACGGCAGATAGAGCGTCTTGTCCGTCATAGTCCGCACCTCATCGGGGCGGATGACGGAACCGTTCTTGTGCTGCAGCTGCGGCACAAGGAAATGCGAGTGCCCGGCGGCTTTGAGAGCCGCACCGGGTCCGCAGTTGGCCGTCGGAACCGTGAGCAGGTCCGTGGCCATTACAGGTGCCACCGCAAGCATCGTCGCAAAAAAAACCGCGAACGGCTGCCCGAAGCGCCTTAACATCATCTGAAGAATCATCTCACTCCTCCTAGAGCGTGCATGAGTGGCGAGACCCCCACCCAAGCTCTGG
This sequence comes from Candidatus Doudnaibacteriota bacterium, assembly GCA_963768175.1. Taxonomy (GTDB): domain Bacteria; phylum Patescibacteriota; class Doudnabacteria; order UBA920; family UBA920; genus PALSA-1336. The sequence goes on from CAVYGQ010000001.1 coordinate 620,781, forward strand.
AATGTACTGCCAGTCTCGTTAACGGCTACTATTATTTATATAACAGCCACAAACGAGGCCAAAAGTTGCGTTTGATTTTTGGATATATATTATAACAAAAAATCCGTCTCTTGTCAATAGCCATATCCTCTATAAAAATGAGGCTTGACTGTACGGTTTATTAAATGTTCCTCTTTCTCTATTTTCAATCAAGGTTGTCCAGCCGAAGCCGGATCTGTCCACTTTCCTTTTGGGAAACTGGGCATATTGAGCTTCGTTGTAAAGATTTAAAATGGTGATGAGGGAAGAAGGAACAGCAGGTCTTTCTTCCCCCACGGTTGAACGGTTTGTAAACAGGCGATCAGATCGTTAGCTTTTCCGGCCATACCAGACAGGCTAATAGAGTTTGTCATAGTCTTGGAGTTCATGACCACGTCCCCCTAAGGCTGATGCGCACTGGCTCAAACTGGCAATGGTGGAAGGTCAGGCCAGTTAGTCCCGGGCTAAGCGGACCGAAAGTGTATTGGACAGTGTAACGGTTCTTAAGTTTCCGGCAGGGAAATCGTTTACCATTTTTTACAACGACTTCGTCGTAGTATCCGCTGTCGGCAACTACCGGGTAATACTTACCGTCACTGCCAAACAATTTGGTCCGTTTGTTGGGGTCGCCGGTTGTCGAGAAGAGATAGTTACCATCGGTACGATATCCGTTCCCAAATTGATGCGAAATGAACCAGGCTGTTACAATCGTCTGGGACTTACTGGCTTCCACACTCTCTACCTGCATCAGGATGTCGTCGTCTTGAGAGCTTACTTGGTCGCTGGCTTGGCCGTAAGTGATGGAAACCAACTGGTCAGACAGATGGTAATCTTTGGGTCTCATCAAGTAGGAAGGTGTCGCCTGAGGCTTTTTTACAAATGGCCAGCCTCGAGGCCAAATATCATGCATAAGCCCGTAAAGGTAAATCGCGCCTAGACCACAGAAAACTACAGCGCCAAGACACATCAGAGTGACAACCTTTGCTCCACTACTTATTTCATCAGCCTTGCGTTCTAGGTCCCTAGTCTTCTGCTGCAGCTCTGACCGTAGCTGTTCTGATTCTTTGGCTTTCTGGTCAGCCAGCTCCTTGGCTTTCTGTTCCAGCTCGGCTTTTTGTTGTTCCAGGTCCTTGTTTTTCTGCTCCAGCTCAGACCTCTGCCGTTGCCGTTCCAGCTCTTGTTCTCTGGCTTTCTGTTCCATTAGTTCCCTGGCTTTTTGTTCTTCCTTGTCCTTGGCCTCTTGCTTGTCCAGCTCCTTGGAGATCACCGTGGTAAGCAGGGGAAGCTCCACGCCATAGCGCCGGTGATACTTCTGGGCCAAGGGGAATAGCTCAATCCTACCGTTGTCAGCCTTGTAGTAACGGTACATAGGCTGGCCAAGACGGGAAAAGTGCTCCCCTTCCCTGGGTTGGGACAAAAAGTACATCCCAACCATAACAACCGAGAGTGAGGCGCAAAGAACCAGCGCCTTCTTAAAGGTGTACCGGAAGAAGATCAGCGAAATTGCCACGGGCAGGAGCAGGACAGCGGCCACGGTCAGCCAAATGCTGATCGCACCGGTAAGCAGGTCGCCCAACCCGGCAATTTCCTGAACCTTCTGGAAGATTGTGCTGAACATCCAGCCGACCATGATCAGGCGGCTGAGCCAGAACACGATGGGGACGCAAAGGATGCCGATAACAACAGCACCCCAAAAACCCACACGGCCAAGACGCCTTACGAGCCTGACGGCACCGTAAAAAGCGCCTAACAAAACCACGACAAGGACAATCCATGCGTAGTTGTTCATTTAAGGTTCCTCTTTCCACTTTTCAAGGTTGTCCAGCCGAAGCCGGATCTGTCCACTTTCCTTTTGGGAAAATGTTCATATTGAGCTTCGTTGTAAAAATTAAATGGTGGTGAGGGAAGAGAGGCTAAGAAACAACCCCCTTCCCCCACGGTTGAGCCTCCATGCGGAGGGCTGTGGTTGGTGACCGGGCGCGATAGAGTTTCATCGCATCGGCCGGAAGACAGTCAGCGCACCTTGGCCGTGACCAACTTTCGCTGGACGGCGAAGACCAGCACCAGGCCGATGAGGTTGAGGACGACGCCGATGAAAAACCACCCCACCGGGTCCCGTCCTTTGGTTTTCGCAACCCAGGCGGCGACTACGCCGAACAGGATGCAGGTAACCACGTACAATGCGTAAGTACTTGGCATTGAGTTTATCCTCTTTCTCTTTCTGAACGTACCGGCTTTAAGGCCGGCTCTGCCCGTATTCCGATGGAATCCGAACATAGTAAGCCCTAAATGTCAAAAATATGGCAACCTTTAGTGGACTAATTATAGTATGCCAGAAAATAGCTCTTGTCAATAACGATTATTGGACAATTATCAATCCTAAAATCAAAAAAAACCGAACTATTTTCAAATAAAAAAGAATGGTCAAAAGAAAAACAGCAGGACGGTGAAGGTAAATACACTTCACGCACCTGCTGTTTAAAAGACTCCCCCCATCGGTGTTCCAATTTTGTACGAAACATGAAGGTGAAAAACCCCTACCTACTTGAACAAGCCACGGAGCCAGCTCGGCAGGCTGTCCACCCACCGTGACAATGGGCTGAAACCTACCAGTCCCAAGTAGTTGTCTACTTGGTCGTGCGGCAGATTCAGCAAGAAGTCCAACTGCCGGACGTCGCCTTGCAGTTTGTCCTGCACCGCTTGCCAGAACTGCGGGGCTTTGACTGGGCCAAGATGCTTGAGGTAGGCCTGGACTTTCGGGTTCAGCTCCGGGTCTTGAGCGACCTGCGAAATCAGCAAGGGATCAGGCTCTGGCCGCTTGGCTTTGTCCGTATTTGCCGGAACGATGTTAGCGAGAAGGTCTAATTCTCGAGAATCGCCTTTCACCATTTCTTCCAGCATGCCGTCACCGATGCTGGCAACGACCTGGTGGAAGGAGCTCCTCTGTTCTAGGGTCAGAGCAGTGTACCATGCCAGAAATTGTTGACGTTTCTGCGCGTCCTGGACGTTTTGTAGCACTGCCTGGACTCGCTGGATTTGCTGCAGGTCTTGGGCCAGAATCTGGGTATTGCGTTGTTTCCTCGTGGATTCCGACTTCTGTTCCTCACGGAGGACAACCAGGACTTCCTGTATTACTAAATCCTGGAATTGTTGGAAGGCTGAGTGCCCTCTGAATTTGAGAGTAAACCTGGAAAGCACTTGTCTGGCGAATTCCAAGTCTTCCTCGTGGTCCAGCAACAGTTGCCTGATGTCTGACGGCAATTGTCTGGTTAGCGCCAAGGCCAAGGGTCTCTTAAACCGGTTGGAAGCCCAGTCGCTGAAATTTCCGGGTGGCTCTACCCTTTCCCGTACTCCATTCTTTTCATGGGGTGGAGTATGCATAACCCCTCCTTTCTAATCTAGGCTAACTTTACACCATATCAAAAAACCCGCTTCTAGTCAAGAGAAACGGATTCTTATATTTGTCTTATTTAAAACTTTTTTACGGCAAAAACGATTTAAACCACTTTCTTACCTTAGCCACGCTTTGGTTGCTTAAGATTCTTTTAATCGCGTCTCCCAAGCTCGCGCCGGAAGGGGAAGCATATTTGTTGCCCCATAAAACCAATCCCGCGGCCGTGGCAAAACAGGGATCGTTGACCCGGTCAATAATTGTCGTGACATTTTCCGGCCGGCCCAAAACAGAAGGCAGGCGCAGATGCTTTTTGGAAAACTCCACCACGCCCGGCAAATTGGCGCCGCCGCCGGTTAAGACAATGCCAGCCGGCAGTTTGCCGTCGCGCTGGATTTTTTTTAGCTCGCTGTTAACATAAGCAAAAATTTCCTCCAGCCGCGCTTCAATAATTTCCACCACATATCCGCGTATTGTTGCCTGGTCCTCGTTTTTGTCCAGGCGGGACAAATCTATTTCCTCGTTTTTATCCACGGCTTTAAGGTCGCAGTGGCCAAATTGCAGTTTAACTTTTTCCGCGGTTTCAATACTGCACCGCAGGCCAATGGCAATATCGTTGGTAATGTGGCTGCAGCCCAAGGGCAAAACCGCGGTGTGCAGCAAATCCCCTTCCTCATAAACCGCCATTCCGGTGGTGCCGGCGCCCAAATCCACTACGCAGACGCCCAAATCTTTTTGGCGTTTTTTTAACACGCTCTCGGCCGCGGCGCAAGGAGCCAAGACTAAATCTTCTATTTCCAAACCGGCCTGCATAATGGCTTTGGTCAGATTTTTTACAAACGGCACGCCGGCTTGGACGATAATCGTGTCCACTTCCAAGCGGATACCGCTCATGCCTAAAGGATCTTTAATGCCGGTTTGGCCGTCTAAGGTAAAGCTTTTGGGGAAAACATGCAGGACTTCCTTATTGCTGGGAATGGAGATGGCCTGGCTGGCGTCTATGCAGCGGATAATGTCGTTCTCGGAAATTTCCCCGTCGGCGCGGGAAACGGCAATTACGCCGTGGGACTGCAGCGAGGAAATATGGTTGCCGCCCACCGAAACATTGGCCGAAACCACTGGCACTCCGGTCATGCGCTCAACTTTTTCCAGGCCCGAGGATATTGCCGAGACCGCTTCTTCTATGTCCACAATTACGCCGCGGCGCATGCCAAAACTGGGCGCTTCGCCGGCGCCGATAATGCTAAAACTGCCAGTTTCCCTATCCAGCTTGGCCTGCACCACGCGCACACTGGCCGTACCTACGTCCACTCCAACGATATATCGTTCCTTCGCCATAACTTTTTGTTTCGAAAGTTTAGTAAAAAATAAGTACCTATTTGCAAAACCCTAAAATCTAAACCTCTAAATACTAAACAAATCGCAAATCTTAAAATATAAACTTGCCCCGTTTAAAATTTTAGCCCCAGTTTATAATTTAGAATTTGTTTAGAGTTTAGTTTTTAGAATTTAGTATTTACTTGAGCCGCTCCTTGAGTAGCTTTGCCATTAAAGCACCGTCCGCATTTTGGCCGACTTTGCCTTTTAACTGCCCCATAGCCTTGCCGAAATCCGCGGCGGTAAAACTGTTTCGCGCGATTATTTCATCTATTGTTTTTAAAATATCCGCTTCCGACATCTGCTGGGGCAAATAGCCTTCCAAAATTTTGGCTTCGGCCAACTCTTTTTCCGCCATCTCGCTCCGCCCGCCGGCCATAAAACCTTCCACGGCTTCTTTGCGGCGCTTGATTTCCGATTTCACCAAAGCGATAATCTCATTTTCTGTTAATTCTTTCTTGCCGGGACTTGTTTGGGATCCTTCACTTCGCTTGGGACGGCCTGCGGCCGTTTTTTCGTTTTGCAACCGAGTCTTTAAACCGCGCAAAGTGTCTGTGGCAAGCTGGTTTCTTGCCTTCATTGCCGCGGTTAAATCGGATTCTATTTGGGATAAAGAAAGCATGAAGAAATAAAAATTTAAAAATCAAAGTGCAAAACGATGCTTCAGCATCGTCCCGAACGTTAGTGAAGGATCCCTCGCTTCGCTCGGGACGGCATAAATGCCGTTGTTAATTTTGATATTTACATTTTAAATTATTTTTTACCTCCGTCCATATCTCTTAGTCGGAACTAATTTGCCCATTTTCTTTAACTCTTCCTTTTGGGCTTTTATCTGGCTGCGCCTGCGCGCCGCCACTTTTTGCAAATTTCTGGACTTGGGCGGCTCAAAAAAACGGATTTTGCGGGCGCGAATAAGCACGCCGCTTTGTTGGATTTTGCGGTTAAATCGGCGCAATAAACTATCAAAAGATTCGTTGTCTTTTTTCTTAACTTCTACCAATGCGTTCACTCTCCTTTCGCACTTTAAGTTATTTTGATTATAACAAGATTAATTATTTTTGGCAAACAAATTGGCGCCATCCTGAGCCCGAATGCATCTGCCTTTCGACTTTGCTCAAGACACCCTGAGCGTAGCCGAATGGGTGAGGGCGAAGGATCTCATCAAAGGTTAAGAGATCCTTCGGTCGGATGCACTCCCTCAGGATGACGCTGATGGTTAACTGATAATTAAACCAACTATTAATATAATACAATAAAAATTACTATAACCTTGTTTTGTTATAGTTATTAATTATGAATTATTGTTATCTTCCCCTACTCTTCCATCAGCTTGCCGCCCAAAAGATGCAGATGCAGGTGCGGAATTACCTGGCCGCCATCTCTGCCAACGTTAAAAATCAGCTTATAGCCTGTTTCGCCAACGCCATACTTTATAGCCATATTTTTGGCCACTACCACCATTTCGCCAACTAAAGGCTCGTCCACAGCTTCGGTGTGGGTAATGCTTAAAATATGCTTTTTGGGCACAATCAGCAAATGCACCGGCGCTTTAGGCAAGATGTCCTTAATGACAATTAAACGCTCATTCTCAAAAAGGATTTGGGATTCAATGGTGCGGTTAATAATGTTACAAAATACGCAATCGTCCATAAATTTAATGACAAAAATTAAAAAATTAAATAAATGACAAAAACGGCAGTTTGCTGCCGTCCCGAACGGAGTGAGGGATCCCTCAACTTCGTTTCGGGACGATAGCTATTAATATAAAAATAAGGTTTATCGTTTTTATTATTTTTGCTCAATTTTGTCATTTTTGCTCATTATTTAAGCTATCTTCCCAGCCTCTTCTTGACCTCTGATACTATTTTATCATAAGATATGATTTCCTGCATCCCGCTCTTTACATCCCGCAATATCACCATTTCTTCCATGGCCTCCTTCTGCCCCATAATTAAGGCTATGGGAGCATGAAAACTTTCCGCCTGCTTTAACTGGTTCTTGACTTCCGACGTTGCCGAAGTGGTCGTAAACGGAAATTTTTTCCGCTGTTAAATCACGGAAGAGGCGCAAAGCCTTTTTCGCGGCCAACTCGCCGAGCGGGACCAAAAAAACATCATTACTCTGTTTTTGGCTGACAACGGTCCTGGAGTTTTCCAAAAGTTCATGGATTTTGGACAAACTGCCCACAAAACCAAAACAGCAGTAATTTTTGCCGCACAAATTTTGCATCAAGCTATCGTGATAGCCTCCCTCGCCCAAAATTATGGTCTCGCCTTTGAGCTTGGATTTAATAACCAAATTGGTTTTGCCCGATCCATCAGGACCGACGTAAAGCGGGTTCAACTGGTAAGGCACGCCCAGTTCGTCTAAAGCCTCCAAAATATTGGTAAAATGTTTGCGCGATTCCTCATCCAAAAAATCCAAAACTGTTGGCGCTTCCGAAAATAAGGCCTGACAATCTAAATTGCCGCAGCGGAACACATTTAACACCCTGCCCTGCAAATGCTCGTTGCAATTATCGCAAAGCTGATACTTTTTAGCCACCAAATAATCCTGCAAAGTTTGGCTGTAAGCCAACTGGCAGTCCTCCTTGCCAAGAGAATTAATTTCCAACACGCTGTCTTTTAAGCCTAAGCCTAGCAAAAATTCCCAAACCGAACCGATAACCTGGGCTTCAGTTAAGTGGTTAAACTGGCCAAAAACCTCGAAATTGAACTGGTAATCGGAAACTAAATTTTCGTTTTCATCGCGCTTGACCGTAAATCCCGAAGCAGCCCATTTGCTTAACGGGGATTTTTCATAAACCTTGCGCTGATAATAAGCCCGAAGCAGCCCAGGCAAAAAGTCGCCGCGGATAACGGCCTGATCCTGTTTTCTGATTTGTACCGAAAGGAAATTCTTAAGGAGTTTGGGGTTGGTCTTATAAAAATTTTCATAGAGCCGGAGGTCTTCTAATAAAGGCGTTTCCACTTTTTCAAAGCCATAAATTCTGGAAAGCTTGGTAAAACGCCTTAAAATCGCGTCCCACAAAATGTCGGTTTCGCCGACTATGTCTTCCAGAAAATCCAAACTTTGGACTTTTTTGGGAGAATACCCGGCCGCCGTACTCTGATTTTTTTTTGGTCTGCCCATAAGAAATATCTGCTATCTTTAATCCTTCATCCTTTACCTCTATACCATCAAGGATAAAAGATAAAGGATAAATGATACTTATTGGCTAATATGTCGGCGTGCGGGAAATCCCAAAATCGCTGAAAGGGAAAACTTTCAACCAAACTTTGCCGATTATTAGGTCGCGCGGCAAAATCCCCCAGACCCTAGAGTCCGAGCTGGCCGTGCGGTTATCGCCCAAAACAAAATATTCATCGCTGCCGAGGGGATTTTGCATTGACTGCCCCAAAGTTTCCACGCCGGCAAGAATATATGGTTCGCGCAATTTCAAGCCCTGCGGGTACTGGCTATTAAAAATATATACACTGCCATCGGATTGTGCCTTCGGATCACAATTCTGGTTAAAACACACCTTCTCCCCCGGGAGGCCGATGACTCTTTTTATAAAAAACTGTGACGGGTCTTTGGGAAAACGCAAAACTATGACATCGCCCCGCTGGGGATTGCCGAACGCGTAAGTCAACCGATTAACTATTAAGTAATCATCGTCATGGAAATTCGGAAGCATGGAAGAGCCGGAAACCACAAAAGGTTCAGCTACAAAAGTTCGGAACGGGATGATAATTACCAAGGCAATAACTAAGATTTTGACCAAATCCCAAATAAAAGCCCCAATGGCATGCCAAGAAGAACCGTTGTTTTGGCCTTCCTGATTTTTGTTTTGACTTTCGCCTGCCCCGTTAAAATTTACCATATTTTTTGATAACTTGATTGTTTATGATAGACATCCCATCCACTAAAACCTTTTTGCTTTAACTTCTAACGAGGTTCATAAAAAATTAATTTAGAGATTATATAAGGTTATTTTACCCCCACACCAAAATATGTAAAGTCAAAATTGTTCAATAATGATGAGCAGGATGATTATAAATGAGCGGTAAAAATTATGCAAACCCTCGTTTTTGTGTGGGGGTGTAGGGATATTTTAAGATTGGTCAAGGGGCATGCCGATAGTATGGAACTCGCCCCGTCATCCGACGGGGCGCCCTATCGAATGATAGGGCGAACCTGCGACCTTTGCAATGCTTGCCCCGTTAAATTATTATTCGGATTTCTGGTGGACGCGACAGGACTCGGACCGGTGACCTTTTTCACCCCGTCACCTATGGTGGACAATACTGGACTCGAACCAGTGACCTCTGCAATGTGAATGCAGCGCTCTAACCAGCTGAGCTAATTGTCCATGCATAGGTGACGGGGCGGGTGTGAATCAAACGCTCTAACTTCACCCCGTCCCAATTCCCTTAACTAACCAGTCTTCAAATGATATAAATTGCTACAAAGATAATCTTGTCGCAAAAAAATAATTTATGGGAATTGGGACGGGGCAAGGCTGAGCTAAATGCCCAAAATTCAGATATTTTCCGTATGCTGCGTAAAATATACCACCATTTTAGGCTTAATTGCAAGCCCTTGCAAAGCCAAAAAGACTTTTTGTGCAACACAAAGAGTCTTTTTGGCCACTCTTTGGCCACAAGGCTTAACTATTTGAGGTTTTTCAGCTATAATTACAAGTAATCCTGCAATAAAAGCCTGTTGCCGAATGGGCTTTTAAAACGAAATTTGAAAATTTTGAGGCAGTCGGGCAAAATAAATTTTGATGTTTACCTGAAAGGTAAACTGAAAAATTTTTTTGGGCGAATGACCAAAATTTTAGAATTGCGGTCAAAATGCCATTCGGCAACAGGCTCCATCATACTATGCCGAATCTCGATTCCATTAACCCAAAAAAACCTTCCCTGCCGCCCAAAATTATAATTTCCGCGGTTCCCAACAAACCCAGGCAGGCCAGCCTGCTTGGGCGGGGGCAAAAAAAATCCGGTAGAAGAATTTTAAAAAAGGTTCTTTTGTCCGTGGTCTGTTTGATTGTAATTTTAAGCGCAATCGTACTGGTAAGGGCGGGCAATTTATCGCAAAAAATTTTTGTCGGCCAAAAAACCACTTTTTTTGGCAAAATTGTAGATTTGATTAGGGGTGGCGGGGACAACGGCCAGCTTATCGGCGAAGATTTGGGGCAGATTAATGTTTTGCTTTTGGGTATAGGCGGAGAAGGGCACGACGGCCCTTACTTAACGGACACGATGATTCTGGCGCAAATCCGCCCGGACATCGGTGAAGTTACCCTGACCTCCATCCCCCGCGACTATTGGTCCGACATGCCCCAAGGCGGCCAGGATAAAATTAACTCCGCCTTTGCTTACGGGCTTGGTGAGAATATGGACTGGGACCAGGCAGGCTTATATTCCCGCGAGGTGGCGCAAAACCTTACCGGATTGCAAATCCCCTATTTTGCCGTTATGGATTTTTCGGGGTTTGAAAAAGCCGTGGACCAGGTGGGTGGTTTGGATGTTACCGTTGACCGCACCTTTACCGACTCGCAGTACCCCGACAGCGGCACCGGCTATCTGCCCCCGATTACTTTTACCGCCGGCCCCCAGCATATGGATGGCACCCGGGCGCTGGAGTTTGTGCGCTCGCGCCACGCCGCGGGAATTGAAGGCGGTGATTTTGCCCGCAGCCTGCGCCAGCAAAAAATTATAGACGCCTTCAAGCAAAAAGCCTTAAGCGGCAACCTTATAAGCAACGCCAGTAATTTAAATTCTTTGCTGGGGATTTTTGCCGACCACTTCCACATCAATATGACGCCTTCGGAAATTTACCGGGTTTACACCTTAACCAAAGACAAAAATATGCAAACGCTGTCTTTAAGTTTGGATCCGGATACGGGCCTTATTTGCCCCGAAATTTTGGCAAGCAACGGAGCCTATGTGCTTACCCCCTGCCCGGGCAAAAGCATAGAGGATGTCCAAAACTTTTTCAAGAACAGTTTCAGCATCGGAAAGCTGAAATCGGAACAAAGCACCGTCTGGCTGGCCAGCTCGACCGGCAACAAGGAGGCTTACAATACGGCTTTTCGGCAGCTCACCGACGCAGGGCTAATGGTTTACCAGCTTTCTTACAGTAATGACAATTTGCCGCAAACTATTGTCTATCAGGTTAACCCCAAACCCGCCACTACGGAGTTCATAAAAAATACCCTAAACGCGACCGAGGTAACTTTGCCGCCGCCCGACGTAACGGTCACCAAAACAAAAGTAGACGTAATTATAGTGCTGGGCCAAAACGCGCCAGTTGAGCCCGCGCCCGCTCCTTACGTTGCGCCGCCGGCAAAAGAGCCGAGCACGACCACAAGCACCTTGGACAGTACTGCTTCAACAACCACGAAGGCTTCCACAACAATGCCTTAAAAAAGTAAAGTCTAAATTCTAAACCTCTAAAAACTAAACAAATACCCAAAATCTAAAATACCAAAAGTTTAAACCGTTTAAAAATTTGGAGATTTAAACTTTGTTTAGCATTTAGATTTTAGTGTTTAATTTTTTATCAAAAATCGCAAAAAACTTTTTATTTAAAACGTTAACGAAATGAATAAAACTTTACCTATCGTGGCAATTGTCGGCCAGCCGAACGCCGGAAAATCCAGCCTGCTGAATAAAATCGCTAAGCGGCCGCTGGCCATAACTTCCGACGTGGCCGGAACCACGCGTGACCGCCAATACGCGGACACTTCGTGGAACGGCGTTGATTTTACTTTGGTGGATACCGCGGGCCTGTCTTTAAACCCGGGCAGCGAGCTGGAATTAAGCTTGCTCAAACAAATTCAAATCGCGTTGGATGAGGCCGACGCCATAATTTTGGTTGCCGATGGTAAGCAACCGGCCAGGGCAATTGACCAGAATATTTTAAAAAAATTCCGGCAGATAAAAAAACCGGTTATGCTGGCAATAAACAAACTGGACGGCTCTGCTTTGTGGAATGAAAAAATCGCGGAATTCAGCTCTTTGGGCATAAAAAATCTTTTTCCGGTAAGCGCACTTAACGGCCGGGGGGTCGGCGATTTGCTGGATTGTCTAACCGATCTTTTAAAAACCCACGCGCCTGAAAGCAGAGGTGTCCCCTCTGCTGCAGAGGGGACACCTCTGCCAGAAAAGTCGATCGCCGTCTCCATTGTCGGCAAACCCAACGTGGGCAAATCCAGCATCTTTAACAAAATTCTAAAAGAAGAGCGCGTTGTGGTCTCTCCCCTCCCGGGTACTACCCGCACGGCCATAGACAGCCAAATAAAAATTGGCGGGGTTGATTATACTTTTATAGACACCGCGGGCCTAAAGAAAAAAGAGTTCCGGCAGGAGCAGCCGGACATTTTTGCCGGCTTCCAAAGCTTTAAATCCATACGGCGCAGCGATATTTGTTTTTTTGTTATTGACACCTCCGAGGAAATTACCAAACAGGACCAGCGCGTGGCCCAAGAAATTATCGCTATGCAAAAAGGCTGTATAATCTTAGCCAATAAATGCGACCTGCTGTCTCCTTCCCTCCCCCCTGGGGGGAGGGTTAGGGAGGGGGTACAAAAAAAAGATGTGATCGGCAAACCCAACGATAATCAATACCAAAATATCCGCGACTACATAAGCCACCACTTCCCGTTCTTATGGATGTGCCCTTTGTTTTTTGTTTCCGGCCTCACGGGAGAAGGCTTAAAAGAAGCTGTTGATACCATCAAACCGATTTGGGAGCGCCGCCATAAAACAGTTGACGCCGAAGCGTTAAAATCATTTTTGAAAACGGTTCTAGAAAAAAATCCGCCCAAACTTTTGCGCGACCAAAAAAAACCAAAAGTCATTGGCCTCAGGCAAATCGCCACCAACCCCCCGATGTTTGAACTCCTCGTCAACCACCCCGCAGCCATTTCCAACCAATTCCGCAAATTTTTAGAAAACTCTATAACCAAATATCTGGACTTCTACGGCACGCCGATAACTCTAAGGCTCCGCGGCAAAGACAAAACATAAACTTTATAAAAATAGCCGCTCTGTCATCAGGCAAAGCGGTTATTTTATTTCCCTCCCATTATCAGACGTACTTGGAACAGTAGATTGAAACAATTTAGCACAAAAAATTTTGTAATCATCCTTCTAAGTTATTAAGGTTTCTTTTCAGGATACTTTTTATAGAATTCATTTTCAATCATTTGTACTCTTGAACTAAGACTGTCTTTAATAGCTATGCTTGGAATTATATTATTTAACAATTGGCTTGCAGCATCATCGGTAAGATAGTTTTTCCAATATAATAAACCAAGACGGTATTTCTGATTTTGATTCCGATAAGAATAAACCAACAATGTTACATTGGGGTTATTAGCTCCCATCCCGATAAAATTTAACTTATCAAGTTCGGTTGTATCGGTTTTTTGTAATGTTTCAGTACCTTGTATAACAGTATCCCATATTGCCTTGCTTGAATCGCCTGTTTGGACACTATATACATAATCGTTCCAATCATCAAAAGAAGCTTGTGAATTATATACTGACAAGGAAAGAATAACCGGTGCCTGTTTATATCCTCCCGCATCATTAAACATAGCCCTCTGGAGATAAAAAGAATACACAAATTTGTCTTTTATGGGTTCCACTCCATAAAAATTAGCAATAGATTTTTCCGAGTCCCAGACAAAAGACTTGGGAACTTTAATATCTGCCAAGCCATCAAGATTATAAGAATTAAAAATTTTATCATCTTGAGCAACTAACTCGCTACTCCGTAAATCTTTCCATAACCCAAATAAAGCAAAAACTATACACAAGCACAATAATAGCAGTAAAGGTGAAATTCCCCATCCTACATTCCGTTTTATCCAAATAAAAACAATTGCTAAAATAGCAACTATCGGATAACTAAATAAAGGGTATATAAATCCTTTTTGTAAATTATTGGTTCCTGCCAAGCCGCCGAACAAAGGTGTTAAAACAGCAAAATACATCCACATTATCAATGTTATAATTATAGCGATTGTAAACCAAATAGGCATTTTAATTGAGGTCATTTTATTAATTATTTTAATTTTACTTATATTATAGCACTTTTTTGTGATTTTTAAATATCTGCTATAATTCCCACTATGAAGAAAAGCCCTCATTTGCCTTCCCTGCCTTTGACTGCCGGATTTGTAGAACGGCGGATATACTTAATCCGCGGGCAAAAAATAATGCTTGACAGCGATTTAGCGGGGTTATATCAGGTTCCAACTAAAGTTTTCAATCAAGGAGTTAGGCGAAACCTTAGCCGGTTTCCCGGTGATTTTATGTTTCAGCTAACTGCTAAAGAGGCTTTATTTCTAAGGTCACAATCTGTGACCTTAGAAAAAGGCCGCGGCCGATACTCCAAATATGCCCCGCTGGCTTTTACCGAACAAGGCGTGGCCATGCTTTCGTCCGTCTTAAACAGCGAACGCGCGGTGCAGGTTAATATCGCGATTATACGAGCCTTTGTCCGACTTAGGCAGATATTGTCAACGCACAAAGATATTGTCACGGAAATAAATAAACTTAAAAAGGAACAACGATATCAGCGCGGGGATATTAAAAAAATTTTCAAGATTATAGAGGCGCTTCTTACGCCCCGTAAACCAAAGCTAATCCCTCTTCCTTCTAAACAACGGCCAATCGGCTTTCGCACAAATTGATATTAGGCTTTCTGAACAAACTAATTAGCGTTAAGATCCGCGTAGCTGATCCGCGTTAAGATCGGCGGCATATGAAACTAATTGTCGGTTTGGGAAATCCCGGGGAGAAATATAAAAATACCCGCCACAACGCGGGGTTTATGGCTTTAGATTACCTCTTAAGCTTTGACGGCTTTATGGACGCCAAACCCGGCCACGAATTCAAGTCGGATATTTTCTCCTGGTCTAATAAGATCCCGAGCGGAGTCGAGGGACAAAATTCCAGCGGCGAAAAAATATTATTCGTTAAACCGCAGACTTACATGAACGACAGCGGCCAGGCGTTAAAAGTTATTTGCAATTTTTATAAATTGGATTTAAGCAAGGACCTATTGGTTATCCACGACGATACCGATTTGCCCCTTGGCGAAATCCGGATAACCAATTCGTCCTCATCCGCCGGACACAACGGCGTCCAAAGCATTATAGATAACATCGGCACGCAGGACTTTAACCGCGTACGCATAGGCGTAGACACCAGGCAATCGCGGGACGATATGCCGACCGAAGCTTATGTCCTGCAAAATTTTACGGACATTGAGCAAAAAAAACTCCGGGAAGAAGTGCTGCCGAAAGTTGAAACTGAAATTAAAAAATTTATCCGAGGATAATAATAACAAAAAACGCCCGAAGGCGCTTACTTTATAGTTCCGAGCGGATCTGGCTTTGCCAGGCCGCGAGGAAACTTCTCCGAAAAATTTGGGTTCCCTAAATTTCTGAAAGAAATTAAAGGGTCCCAAATAGATAGGATTTCTGCCGAAGGCAGAAATGGTTGGAAAGAAAAAACTGGTAAGTTTTGTCTTTCCAAAATGTTTTTGCACCCACTACCCTACCTGCAAGTGAAAGGCCGCAAACAATCGTCTACAAACCTTTACTTAATGTTTGAACCGATAATAGGAGGGATGATACCGGCTCTCGCGACTTGCAAATAGGATAGTAGATACAAAAAAACCTCCCCTTTTTTTTATTTTTGATTTATGTATTATTGTACTCCTTTCTCTGGATTTTGTCAAGCTTTATGTCAGCTCGCCCTAAACTGGAATTTGATGACTAGTTCAGGGAGCAAAGCAACTGGCATAGAACAAGCTCTTTTACCCATTTTATGCAGGAAATCAGCGATTCCTTTTATCTACATGGTTTAAATCTATTGCCCCAGTTCGGGCCCGCGCGGCTTGCCATTTTGTCCACACATTTTGATAGTTTTAAGGACGCTTTTTTGGCAACGGAAAATCAGCTTGTTTTAGCCGGCATAGATCCGGAAATAGCCAAAAACTTTTTGGCTTTGCGCGAAAAAATAAATCTTGAGGGAGAAGCGGAAAAGCTGGACAAAGAGCAAATAAAAATTTTAACCTTTCGGGATAAAAATTATCCCAAACTACTTTTGGAAATTCCAAAATCCCCGCCCATCCTTTACTATAAAGGACAAATGGACTCGGCCGATGAGCTGTGCGTGGCCGTAGTCGGCACCAGGATGATGAGCAATTACGGCCGGACGGTCACTCCCTTTTTGGTGGAACCGCTGGTAGATTTAGGCTGCGTCATAGTTTCCGGCATGGCTTTTGGCGTGGACTCATGCGCCCACGAAGTAGCGGTAAAAAAAGGCCGGCGCACCATTGCGGTTTTGGGCGGCGGTTTGGATGAAAGAAGTTTATATCCCAAACACCACGCCTTATTGGCAAAAGAAATTATAGACAACGGCGGCGCCTTGATTTCCGAATATCCAACCGGCACGCCGAATTTTAAACAAAACTTTGTGGCGCGTAACCGGATTATTTCCGGCTTGTGCGTGGCAACGTTAATCGTGGAGTGTGATTTGCAAAGCGGCACACTGATTACCGCCAAACACGCGCTGGACCAAAACCGCAGCGTGTACGCCGTACCGGGCCCGATTTACGCGACAACCAGCCAAGGCCCGAACAATTTAATTAAAATGGGAGCCAAGCTGATAACCGAAGCCAACGATATTCTGGACGATTTAAACTTAAAAGCCCTGCCCGAGCAGCAAGCGGCCAAGGCAACGTTTGGCGATACCAAAGAAGAATCCGTGTTATTAAAACTTCTAAATTTTGAACCAATTATCATCAACGAGCTGATAAAACAATCGGGGCTGGAAGCCTCGGCCGTGACTTCGGCTTTGACTTTTTTGGAAATGAAGGGTAAAGTAAGGAATTTGGGAGGGCAGCAGTATGTGCTGGCAAGATAGCAAAAGTCATATTACCATTTTATCATACTAACATTCTAACATTTTAACATGCATAGCGAAAGCAGATACAGGCATGATAAGATGATAAAATGATAGGATGTTAAGATGTTAAAATGATACTATGCCTAAACACTGGAAAATCGCAGCTCCCGTTTTTGCAATCATCGTGGTAATCACGGCTGTGGCATACTACAAATCCCCTAGCTTGTTTGGCCGGCGCACCTCCCTGACCAAAATGCCCGATACCTCCGGCGGCAGCCTGCAAAGTTACTTAGACTTGGCGCAAAGTTTAAACCCGCGCGGCACCAATGCCACCACTTCCGTGACCTTTTTGGCCGTGGGCGACATTATGCTTAGCCGAAACGTAGCCATGACAAGTTTTAAAGCTCTGGATGTCGATCTGCCATTCCGGCAGATGGCAGACGCTCTTCAGTCTACGAATTTTAATTTTGCCAATTTGGAAAGTCCGTTTTACCCGGCTGAACATCCGTGCATTGCGAGCGGCACCGAAGGAATCGTCGGCGGACATTCTATGATATTTGGAGCGCCATGCAATATGGTCCATGGCCTAGTTGATTTTAATTTTAAAATTTTAAATCTTGCCAATAACCATGCTTTTGACCAAGGCCTAGCGGGCGTGGATATCACCCGATCAACTCTAGATGATTTAGGTCTTACCCACGAGGGCACCGGAGACAATCTTGATGAAGCCTGGACGCCGGCAATTGCAACTGCCAACGGCATTAAGATTTGTTTTGTCGGCGCTTCATACGCTTCCGTAAATGACGGCGGGAAAACCACCAACAATTACGTGGCACGGATTGAAGATACGGCGCGTTTGCAAGCCGCGATAACTACCGCCAAATCTGAATGCGATTTTACTGTAGCAACCATGCACGCGGGGACAGAGTATACCCGCACGCCAAACCAGGCGCAAATAACTTTTGCCCACGCCGCGATTGACGACGGCGCGGATTTAGTAATCGGCAGCCACCCGCACTGGGTGCAGCCCGTAGAAAAATACAACAATAAATATATCTTTTACAGCCTTGGCAACTTTATATTTGACCAAGCCTGGAGCCAAGAAACACAGGAAGGCTTAACCTTAAAAATGACAATCAGCAAAGCTGATTGTCATCCCGAACTTGTTTCGGGATCCAGAACAATAGATTCCGGCTCGGAGGCCGGAATGACATGTGGTGATAGCCTACAAGGCACGCGCACACCCGCAAAACTGGAATCCATAGAACTTATCCCCATTATTATCGCCAACTCCCAGCCCCGCCCGGCTACGGCGGAAGAAAGCGCAAACATCTTAAAAAAAATCAACCTTTTAAACCCTATACTTAAGCCTTAAATTGTGCTAAAATATAAGGGCAAAGTATTAAAGTAAAAGTATATGGAAAAGAAACAAAAAGGACCAGTCTTAAATCGACGGCCAAAAAGCGGGTTTACCCCCACACCAAATTTTGGTGTGAGTTCCGACTTTAAGTCGGAACGGGGGTTTACCCTTATTGAACTTTTGGTGGTTATTTCCATTATTGCCCTTTTGGCGTCCATAGTTTTGGTGGCCCTAAGCAATTCCCGGGCCAAAGCCAGGGATGCCAGACGCATTGCCGACATTAAGCAGTTAAGCTCTGCTATGGAATTATTCTATGGCGATTTCTATTCCTATCCGACGACTACGTCTTTGGTTGCTGCCGGCACTACCGGGGCTTTTTCCGCGGGCACGCCCTGTGCCAACGGCACGGCCGGCTGCGTAAACTATATGGTCCCAACTTATTTAACCAAAATTCCAGTTGCCCCACTGCCGGCAGACGGCATTTGCGGCCAAGCTTACGGCAGCGGCATCTCAACCGCCAACGATTACCAATTCCTGTCGACTAACGCAAATACTACCACAAGCACTTACCAAATTACTTTCTGTTTGGGCGGACAAACCGGCTCTTATATCCCCGGCGTGCACACGTTAACCCCTACCGGTATACAATAGTATGCCAAAGGAAAAACGGGGCATTGCGGGAGACGGCCAATCTCCCTGCCCCGTTTTTTTGATGCACTGAGCGCCAATGCCCGGCCTTCGGCATTTGCGGTACTTCATGGTCTTGCGCGGCGTTTGCGAAAGAAAATCGCAACGCCGATTCCGCCCGCCAGAAGTGGCAGCGTGGACGGTTCCGGGACTGGGGCAGTCGTCAACTGCATCTCCAGTTGGAAGTTGTCAATCGGCGGGTAGCCGACTATCAACCTCGCAGGGTTGGCAATGTTACTGCCAACGAAAGCCGACCACGGTGCAGATCCAGCCGCTCCGGTGACGGAAACGTAAACGACCAAGGTCTCCCCCGAATTGTTGCTAATGGCAAACGGCGGCACCGCAAACGAGA
This sequence comes from Candidatus Doudnaibacteriota bacterium, assembly GCA_963768175.1. Taxonomy (GTDB): domain Bacteria; phylum Patescibacteriota; class Doudnabacteria; order UBA920; family UBA920; genus PALSA-1336. The sequence goes on from CAVYGQ010000001.1 coordinate 639,887, forward strand.
ACTGGTTAAAATTGCCGCTTGCGACAGTTAGGTTAACGGCTTGGTCAAATACCGTCACCGCGCCCGCCCCGTTCGTTGCGAAATCCGAGTCGAACGTTCCGACAGGGATGAGCGACAGCATGATATCAACCGTACCCTGGTACGCTCCGACGAAAGCCCCCGCCGGCAGGAAAGCGATGTTGGTGATGTCGCAGGCTGTCGCCAACCCGCAGGCATCGGACGGAAGGTCATAGGCCAGTTGCACTGGCGCCAACCCGTTGAAAGGGACGCCATTGTTAGAGCCTCCGCTCCCCAACACAATAGTTCCGGCGCATGCCGGAACCGCCGAAACTGCTAAAAACAAAAGCAAAACCAATGCGCAAATTACGCGCACGCTTCTTCCTCCTCCTGCTCCTTTTGCCCGTCCAAAACTTAGCCAAACTAAGCGCTCTCACATTACGAACAGCCTGGCTATTTCCAACGCTTCGGGCTTAAGCGTGGATGTATTAATGTATCATAAAACGGTCAGTTAGTAAAGGCAACGGACTGCGGGTATAATTTTGACAAAATTGTACCCCCATGCGATAATAAATTTGATTCTTAATGATTGTCGAATTGTTTTATGTATCTTAATCAATGGCGCAAACAGGAAATTGCTAAGTTAAAAAAACTTTATCCTATTTTAAGGGTTAAAGCGCTTGTTCCTTACTTTCCCAAACGGAACAAGGCCACGATAGCAATGAAAGCTTTAAACCTGGGTTTACCATCTGCCAAATTATGGCATTTCCAGGAGAATGTAACCTTAAGAAAAAAATTTATTTCCGCTTCAAGGGACGAATTATTAAAACTGCTGCCGGGCAGAACCTGGCCGGCCATAATGGCCCAAGGTGAAAGGTTAAAACTCAAAAGGAACAGGAAAAAACCAAGACTGAATATAAACGAAAATTATTTCAACACGTGGTCGCCGAATATGGCTTATATACTTGGTTTTATATCGGCGGACGGCTGCATTATCAGAGGCACTTACAAAGGTTATAGTGATTCTCTTAAGTTCGGGGTTCAGCTAAAAGACAAGGATATTTTAGAAAAAATAAAAATAGAATTGCATTCCGAACACGCCATATCAATTATAAGAAACGCCGCTCATTATTGCGTTACCAGCCAAAAAATAGTTGACAGCCTTAAGGCTTTAGGCATAACATATCAAAAGAGTTTAAAAGAAACTGTCCCCGATGTCCCTGATAAATACATAAAAGATTTTATTCGAGGATTAATTGACGGGGACGGCGGGATATCTATTGACTGAAAAAACTACCCGACTTTAAGATTATACGGGGGAATTAATACTGTAAATTTTGTCCGCGACTACTTTTTTGAAAATTTTAAAGCTTACTCCAGCATCGGAAAAAAACAATCCAAACTTGCGCCAAACATTTATCTCTGCTATATTGCCTATCGTACTAATACTGCGATTAAATTAATTAACTTCCTATACGGTAACGCGAAAATATTTTTAGACAGAAAATATAAACTGGCAATGCGATGTTCCCAAATCCAAATAAGAAAAAGAGGCGGTCAAGCAATAATATATGAGTAAAAATCTTATTATAGTAGAAAGTCCCACAAAATCTAGAACTATCCAAAAATTTTTAGGGCCCGACTATCAAGTCGAGGCTAGTTTTGGTCATGTTAGAGATTTGCCTAAAAGCAAAATATCTATTGATGTAAAAAATAACTTTGAGCCTGTCTATATTATCCCTCCCAAAGCAAAGGAAATAGTAGCTAAACTTAAAATTCTGGCCAAAGACGCTCCCTCTATTATATTGGCGACTGATGAAGACCGCGAAGGAGAGGCTATTTCCTGGCATTTGGTGCAGGCTTTGGGTTTGGGCGATGAAGCGCAAATCGCACACGGCCGGGAAGATAAGCGCATAAAAAGGATAGTTTTCCACGAAATCACCAAAAGCGCGATAGACGAGGCCATGAAAAATCCCCGCGACATAGACCTAAATCTGGTTGACGCCCAACAGGCGCGGCGCGTTTTGGACCGGCTGGTCGGCTACGAACTCTCGCCGTTTTTGTGGCGCAAAATCCGCTATGGCCTTAGTGCCGGGCGCGTGCAATCGGTCGCGGTCAGGCTGGTGGTGGAACGCGAAAGGGAAATCCAAAAATTTAAAACCGAAGAATACTGGAGCATAGAAGCCAAGCTATCAAAAAACTCCCCCGCCTCCGGCACCCCCTCTTTAATTAAAGAGGGGGACGGGGGGAGTTCAAAAACCTTCATCGCTAAATTAAACGCGATAGACGGCAAAAGCGTCGGCAAAATGGATATAAAGGCGGAAGCCGGCGCCAAAAAAATTGTCGCCGATTTAAACGGCGCCGAATATAAAGTTGCCGATATTGCCACCAAAGAAACCAGGCGCACGCCCGCTCCCCCGTTTACCACTTCCACGCTCCAGCAGGAAGCCGCGCGGAAATTTGGCATGTCCGCCAAACAAACAATGGTCATTGCCCAACAGCTTTATGAAGGTCTGGACATTGGCGAGCAGGGCTTGACCGGTTTAATTACCTATATGCGAACCGACAGCTTGAACTTGGCGCAGTCGGCGCTTTCGGCCATTGCCGATGTCATAAAAAACGAATTTGGCAAAGAATATGCTTTGGCTCAGCCGCGATTTTACGCCAACAAGAGCAAAGGCGCACAGGAAGCGCACGAGGCCATCCGCCCGAGCGACATTACCCGCAAGCCCGCCGACATCAAGCAATTTTTAGACAGAGGCCAGTATAAAATTTACGATCTAATTTGGAAGCGCACCGTTGCCTGCCAAATGCAACAGGCGATTTTGGAACAGACATCGGTGGATATATCGGCTACCCACTACCCACTACCCACTACCCACTACCTTTTTCGTGCCAATGGCCAAACCATAAAATTTGACGGCTTCATCCGCGCCTATACCGAAGGCCGGGACGAAAAGGCCGAAGATGAAATAGAAGGCGTGTTGCCGGAACTTTTACTTGACGAAAAGCTTAAGCTCCACGAACTTCTGCCTCTGCAGCATTTTACGGAAGCCGCTCCCCGCTACACGGACGCAACGCTAATTAAAGCCCTGGAAGCCGCCGGCGTCGGACGCCCTTCCACTTACGCGCCGACGCTTTCCACCATCCAAGACCGTGGCTACGTCCATAAACTTGATAAAAAATATAGCCCCACGGAAGAAGGCTTTTTGGTCAACGACATGCTGGTGGAAAATTTCCCCGAGATTGTGGATATTAATTTTACCTCCCACATTGAAGAAGAATTTGACGACATAGCCGAAGGCAAAATCAAATGGGTAGAAGTCATGCGTGAATTTTACGGCCCATTCAAAAAACACCTGACGGAAAAAGAGGCCAGCGTGGAAAAACAAGTGGAAGTTTCCGCCACGCCGTGCCCGCACTGCGGCAAAATGATGATTATAAAATACGGGCGCATGGGCAAATTTTTGGCCTGCCCCGACCCCGAAAGCAAAGTCACCATGCCCATGCCGGAAGAAGCGGCCAAAATTAAAGAGCTGGAAGAAAAAACCAAGGGCGAAGTTTGCCCGATTTGCGGCAAACCGATGAATGTGCGGCGCGGGCGGTTTGGCTTCTTTTTGGGCTGCAGTGATTATCCCAAATGCAAAGGCATCAGCAAAATTTGGAATAAGACCGGTTATAAATGCCCGGCGTGTCTTGCGAAGCAAGAGGGTGAGCGAAGTCGAACCCCTAACGATGAAACCCGTCCCTCAACTCCTTCGGCTGAAGCCGAAGTTCGCTCGGGACAATCAGCAAAGCTGATTGGCGACATTGTGGAAAAAAAAGCCCGCGGCCGCGGCAAGCCATTTTTTGCCTGCACCCGCTTCCCCGATTGCACGTTCGTGATGAATGTTAAACCCGAGTCGCAACAACAACTTGACGGAGCCTACGCTAACTGGAAGACTAATCCGCCAAAACCAAAAAAAGTTTACAAGAAAAAAACCTCGGAATAATCCGAGGTTTTTAAATTCCTATTTTGTACCTTGTGCCCGAATTTGTTCCGATCTTTCACGAATTTTACCAGCCTGCTTATTATGTTCCTCAACTTTTGGATCATTGTCTGGATTTGGTGCCTCAGACCATCCAAATCCATCTGGGTTAAAATTATATAATACTTCTTCGTCGGTCATCTCTGACAGCGGTTTATTCCTTGCACCACTTAATCTAACGGCTCTCTGATCCAATTCACTTTGTCTCTGATCTTCTGCCGCCATGTCTATTATTGGTCCGTTACCAAAATCACTCATAAATTTTCCTTTCAGAACTTAGTTTATTCTTGCCCTTATAATACCCATTCTTTCTGCGAGTGTCAATCACAATAAACATGGCGTCATCCCTTCGCTACGCTCAGGGCAGGATCCGAGGCCGAACTAAGAATGTTCTAGGTGGCCGAGGGATCTCATCGTGGTTAGAGATTCTTCGCCCTCAGATGCATTCGGGCTCAGAATGACGCCGTTAGATTTATTTTAATTAATCATTCCTGCCGTAAATTTCCATCTCAAAAATTACGCACTTTAGAGCTTTATAAAATCCTATCAACGAAGCGTAATACCGCAAGTGCGCCAGCTTGTCTATAAAATAAGCCAGCCAGCCGGTTAAGTATATCCCGTTATAACTCATTATCGCCCACTTGCCGCCCACGTTAACAATAAAACCGTGCTTAATATTTTTATACGGCAACGGCGGTTTTTGGTTTTTTATAATATACGGCAAAGCGTAAGCTAAATATTTGGCTTGATCTTGCGCGTCTTGGGCCGAAGCGGGAACCGGCCTGCCTTTGCCGTCTAACACGGCGGCCATGTCTCCCAAGGCAAAAACGGCACCAGTGCCGTCCCGAACAAAGTGAGGGATCTTTCCATTGCTCACGACCTGGAAAAATTCGTTTACCGGCAAACGGCCATTTTTATCCAGCCCGGCAACTTCCATATGGCAATCGCAAGCCTTAATGCCCGTGCTCCAAATCAGGACATCGTAAGCGATTCTGTCTCCGGACATTAGCCCGACAAAATGTTCGTCAACCTCCGAAATTCTGGACGACAAACGGACCCGGACGCCAAGTTCCTGCAAACGGCCGAGGGCATCCCGGCTTAAACGGCTGCTTAAACCCGGCATCAAAATATTTGCCGCCTCAATAATTTCTATTTCAATTTTTTCCCGCGGGTACTGGTTCTTCCAGGCCAAAAAATCCGCCAAACCCTTTAGCTCCCCCACCAGCTCCACGGCCGTGTATCCCCCGCCGGCCATTACCAGGCGGACAGTTTTTTTGCTGACGTCAAACTTATGCGCCTGGATGGCAAATTCTATTTGGTTGCGGATCCTTAAGGCATCGGGCAAATCTTTTAGGGCCAGCGCGTATTTTTGCGCGCCTTCAATGTTAAAAAAATTACTCTCCGAGCCCAAAGCTAAAATTAAATAATCGTAATTGATTTGTTTATGGTCAAGCTCCAACTGTTTTTTTGCCGGATCGATATGCTTTAAACAGCTTTTAAAAAATCTGACATTCTTGCCTCTTAAAATTTCCGCAAAAGGCAAGCTTATGCTTTTTTTCATCTGGCTGATTGTGGCAAGCTCTTCTTCCGCCGAAGCAACCTCAAATAAATTTGGCGTGAATAAATGGTAATCGCGCTTGTCTATTAAGGTTATAGCGATGTTTTTGTTGCCCTTGAATTTTTTTTCCAAACCCAAAGCCGCCCCCAGCCCGCCAAACCCGCCTCCCACGATAACAATATTTGTCATTTTTGTTTCAATTGTCTAACTTGGACACTTAAATAATAACACCGATAAATAAAATCACAAAATTAAACGGCCGTAATTTAATGTGATTTTTGCAAGTTGAATTTTCTTAACAATTCTGCGTCACTATCCACCTCTTCGACTTTCAAAATTCTAACATAATCTCTCAAGCCACTTTGGTTAAGATAAATAATCGCCTCTTTGTTTAACGGATACGGGCTAATGTAAACGCTGGCTTGGAGCTTGCAAAATTGATTTTGTTTTAGGAGCTTTCTTAAAATATTGCGTTTTTCTTTACTGTTTTCCGGAATATCAAATATAAACAAACGCCACCTGCCATCCCACTGCAAGGGCTTTTTTAATATCGATTTGGACATCAGAACTTCCAACTGTCCTTTGCTTGTCAGTTTAATAAATTTCCTATTATTTTTTTCTGTGACAGCTAATAATTTTCTTTCAGACAACCGCCCAATCGCCTGACCAAACTCCCTTGCTGATAACTCTCTTTGTTTTAAAGCCAGTTTATAAGAAATGGCATAGGGATTATTTAGTAAACCGCGCAGATCGAATAAATTTTCTAAAATTAAATCGCTAAGAGAATAAGTTTTGTTGGGCATAAATAAACATTATCACATTATTTGACGGCCGTCAAATAATGTGATTTTGATAAAACCTATTCGTATCTCATCGCTTCTACCGGATCCAGCATGGAAGCCGAGCGGGCTGGAAGCACGCCAAAGGAAATGCCGATGGCCGCCGATACTCCCACAGCGAGTAAAATGGCATACATCGGCACGGAAAATGTCCAAGCGAGCCCGGAGGAAACGGCGATTAAAGAAATTACCCAACCCAAAAGCGCGCCAAACACAATGCCGATAACTCCTCCAATGACGGTAACCAAAATTGATTCAATTAAAAACTCGTTTAAGATGTCGGAGTTTTTGCGCCTAAAGCTTTTTTCAGCCCGATTTCCGCGGTGCGTTCGGTCACCACCACATACATAATATTCATAATGCCCACGCCGCCGACGATTAAAGAAATAGCGGCAATGGCAATCAGTAAAATGGTAATACCGTTAAAAATTACATTAAAGGTAGCCAGTGCCTGGGCCTGAGACTCTACTATGAAGTCGTCTTTGACCGGATCGGTAATGTTATGGTTATACTCCATCAAATTTTTTATCTGGCTGACGGTTACATCGGACAAATTGATATTTTGCACCTGGACAACGCCGATGACCAAGTAGTCTATACCGAGAAGTTTTTTTTGCGCGGTGCCCAAGGGAATGTATAAACTGTCATCGGCCGTGCCACCGCCGGCAAAACCCAAAGAATTGTAAACTCCTATGACCTGAAAATTTAAAGTGCCCACGTGGATGAATTGGCCCACCGGATCGGTTTGGTTAAACAAATCCTGGGCCAAGCTTGTGCCTAAAATCGCCACCTGGGCCGCGCCGTCGTCTTCGGCCTTGGTGTAAAAACGGCCTTCCTTTAAAGTGTGCTCGTCAATCTGGAATTTGCTGGCAGAAGCGCCGTAGTACAGTGCATTTTTGTCTACATTGCCGTAGCTTACAACCGCCTGGCCAATGACCTCGCCGTATACGCCTACGACATTATTTAGTTTTGCGATATCATCCAAATCCCGTTGCTTAAAACTGGTAATCTTTATGCCGGAAAAAGCCGCGGTATTCGGGCCAGCAACAGAACTGGCCGCGCGGTTTTTGGTGGTCGGCGGCACGCGCGTCTCGATAAATAAAGTGTTGCTGCCTAAAGCATTGACTTGCGCATTTATCAAACTTCTAAAACCCGCGCCGGCGGACAGCACTAAAATAACCGTGGAAATGCCGATCATAATTCCTAAAGTCGTCAACACAGTCCGTACCAAGTTGGCGGACAGGGCTTTAATGGATTGTCGTAATGCTATCATCATATAAACATTTAAACATACAAACATTTAAACATCATAGACTTTACTTATATGTTTAAATGCTTAAATGCTTGTATGATTATTCGTATCTCAGCGCTTCTATCGGATCTAAATTACTTGCCTTAAAAGCCGGGTATAGCCCAAATACCACGCCGGTTAATATGGAAACGCCGACAGCCAGAACTACCGAGGTTATGGAAACCACAAACGCCCAATCGTAGCCTAAAGAGTGCATTAACAATGAAATAAGATAGGAAACAACCACGCCGATAATAATCCCCACCACTCCGCCAAGGCTGGTTAAGGTTCCGGCTTCCAGTAAAAATTGGTTGCGGATGGCCCCGTTTGTCGCCCCCACGGCTTTGCGCAAACCAATTTCCCTGGTGCGCTCGCCGACCGTGGCCATCATAATATTTAAAATGCCAATCCCGCCGACAATTAAGGCGACTGCGGCCATGGCGGTTAAAAACAGCGTTAAGGCGTTGGTAATAGTGCTCAGAATGCTCACGGCGTCGGCAATGTTGCGCACGGTGAAATCAATATCCGCATCGGATTTTATATGGTGCGCTTCGGTTAAAACCGCAGTGACATCATTTACGGTCTGATTAACATTATCGGCAGAGTCAACTTTTATATTTATGGCCTGCAAATAATTTATCCCTAAAATTTGCTGCTGGCCAATGACCAACGGTAAAAATATTGCATCATCCTGGTCCTGGAAAAATGAGCTGCCGCGCGGGGTGATTACGCCGATAACGCGCAAGGGTATGCCGCCGGGCTGGGTTTGGGAAGAGCTGCGGACTTTAACTACCTGGCCGATTGGGTCAACGCCGCTGCCCCCAAATAGCTCATTGGCCACGGTTGAGCCCAAAACCACAACGTTGGCGTTGCCCTGGTCCTGCTGCTGGCTAAAAAACTGGCCTTCCTGCATGGTAAAACTTATGACACTGGGATAGTTATAGTCGGTGCCCGTAAAGTTGGTATCCACGCTCTGGCTTTCCCAGGTTACGGTAACGCTGCCGCGCACCATGGTGTTGACGGCAGCGGCATGCGGCACCCTGGTGGAATCGCGCAAGGCTGCGGCGTCGTTGGCGGTCAGGGTTGTAACCACGATGCCAAACAGCTGGGCGGGCGGGCCTTTGTCGTTGCTCTTGCCCGGCTGCACGCTAAGTAAGTTAGATCCAAGTTTGGTAATCTGCCCTAAAACCAAAGACTGGGCGCCGGCACCCAGCGCTATTATGATTATGACTCCGGCCACACCGATAACAATTCCCAAGATAGTCAAAAACGACCGGCCTTTGCGGGCCTGCAGCGTGCGGAAGATGAGTTTGAAGGTGGAAAGGAAATTCATAAATCATTTTAACATTTTATCATATTATCATTTTAACAAAACAGCGGTATTACATGTTAAAATGATAAAATGTTAGTATGATAAAATGACTACTTTACCAGTTCCTTATCCGGTGTGGCAATGGTGCGCTTAACAACGGATTCATCGTCAATAATATTCCCGTCTTTAATGCGGATAATGCGCCTGGCGTGGTTGGCGGTATCCATTTCGTGCGTAACCAAAATAATGGTGTGCCCGTCGTTATTTAGCCTTTGCAGAATTTCCATGACAATGTTTCCGGACCTGGAATCCAGGTTCCCGGTCGGTTCATCGGCAAAAATAACAGCCGGCTCGCAAACCAAGGCGCGGGCAATGGCCACGCGCTGTTTTTCCCCGCCGGAAATTTGGTTGGTAAAGTAGTCAAGGCGATGGGAAAGCCCCACGGACTCCAAGGCCTTTTTTGCCAATTCTTCCTGGTCTTTCTTCTTGCTGTAAATTAAAGGCAGTTTTACGTTATCCAAAACGCTGGTGCGCGCCAAGAGGTTAAACGACTGGAACACAAAACCAACGCGCTCATTCCTTAACTCCGCCAGATAATCGTCGGAAAAGTCTTTGGTGTTACGGCCTTCAAATTCGTACAGACCGCTGGTCGGACGGTCCAAAAAACTTAAAATATGCATCAAGGTGGATTTGCCGGAGCCCGAGGGGCCCATAATCGCCACAAATTCGCCGGAGTCTATGGTAAAACTCAGACCGTGGAGAACGGGAGTGACAACACCTTCGTTGGTGTAATCTTTTTTTAAGTTTTGGACTTTGATTAGGTTCATGTAAACATTTAAGCATGTAAACATTTAAGCATATGGCAGCATGTTTAGATGCTTATATGCTTTAATGTTTAAATGATTATTGCTTAATATACGTCACCACTGTCTGGCCTTCGCTTAGGCCGGAGGTAATTTCTACCAATCCGCCGTCGGCGGAAAGGCCAGTCTGCACCTGAACCTGATGGTAAGTTCCCTTTTTTATATCATCGACGACCCTTACATATTGGTTGTTGTTTTGGTTTATAACGGCGCTGCTCGGCACGGCCAAAACATTTGATTTTTTGGCGACCAAAATAGTCATATTCGCCGTCATGCCCGGCTTGATATCCGGGATGTTAGGCAAAGCGGCTTTAACAAGGTAGTTAACCACGCCGGAGATAACCGTGGAAGCGGGGTTGATAGTCAAAACGCTGCCCGAAAAATGGCGGTCCGGGCCAAGCGCGTCAAAAGTATAATCAACCGATTGCCCGGGTTGGAGCGAGGCGATATCCGCTTCGGCTACGTCGGCTTCGGCGTGCAAATCGGCCACGTCCTGAAGAATCATAACTTCCTGAAGCGCCACAGCCTGCTCCCCAATTTTTATATCAACCTGGGTAATCGTGCCGTCTAACGGGGCTTTAAGCACCGTATTGTTTAAATTTACCTGGGCGGAATCCACCTGGCCTTGCGCGGAAAGAATCTGGGCCTTGGCCACGTCAATATCCGCGGAACTGGCCTGGGCAAGTTCGTTATCTAAAGTAGCCTGCGCCTGGGCCAGCGCGCTTTGCGCGCTTTGCACCTGGCCTTGCGCGGCCGAAACGGCGCTGGCCTGGGCCTGCAAAGCGGTCTGGTAAGCGTTATAATTGGCAACATAAGCGGGGGCATAAGTATTGGGAATACTAACCGTCCAGGTATCGCCCACCGCAGGCGTGGTGTTAAATTGGATATAAAGCCCGAATGTCCCCATTTGGGTGGGCAGATTGCGCACATTGCCGGAAACGGTTTCCAGACCAGAAACCTGGAACTGTAAACCGCTGCCGGTGGAGTATAAGCTTATATTATAGATGCCGACATTGGATCCGATATAGGTACCGGTAATTATTGGGGTTACCGTGTCGCTATTGCCCGAAGACGCGACGGCGGTAATGGAAGTATTTAAAAGGGTATTATAGGCATTTTTTACCGCCGTCGCCTGCTGGGCCTGCGTGGTGGCCAGGCTTGTGGTCGCATTACCCAATGCCACTTGGGCGGTATAAACCGCTTGCTGGGTTACCGCAATTTGGGTGTCGGTGCTGCCCTGCAAGACCTTTTCATAATTTGCCTGCGCCTGCGCCAAACCTCCTTCGGCGGTAGTTAAAGCGGCCGCCGCCGAAGATTGATTTAAGGTAGCCAAAGTCTGCCCGGCTTTAACCATGTCCCCTTCTTTTACCAAAACTTGAGTTACCACGCCGCTTGACTGGAAACCCAGATTCAAATCGGTACTGCTGACAACCTGTCCGGTGCTGAGCACGGTTTGCTGTAAATCCTGTTTTGTCGCGACGGCGGTTTGAATATTACCGGCAGTATTTTTACTTGCGTGGATGCGATAGCCAATAAACCCAACGACAAGCAAAATAATCACCGTCCAGATAATTTTCTTTTTTGTAAAAAATCCGCGAATTTTTACCCCGTTAGACATAATTTTGTACTCCTAAATTGTTAACTTATTAATTTTAATTGAATTTCCCGTCGGCATTAAATAATCAATAATGTCTAACGGGGTGAATAGTAAATAATTTAGATTAATAATTACTTATTTTTAAATTGGGAAAACATTTTCCCCATATTTTTTTCAACATATTCCCTAACTTCTTTATTCGCGCCGCTGCCGGAAAAATTTTGCATAATTATTTTGACAAAGCTCTCCATTTGGTCGGTCTTTATAAACCCAAGGACCTTGCCGAACTTGCCCATAACCATAAGCTGGTCGCCGGGACTGAGGCCAAGGTCTTTGCGGGCGTCGGCCGGGATAACCACCTGCCCCCTGGCCCCCATGGTCGTAGTTCCATAGAGCCTGTCCTGGCTGGTCATTTTTTTGTGGATTTTTAAATGTAGATTGCTTTTCACCCCGTTAGAAGTAGCCATTTTAAATGTCCTTTTAAAATTTTACCGACCCCTAGTTAGAAATACTGCTTCTAACGGGGTTCATAAAATTCCTTCCGGATTAAGGCTGATAAAAAAAGTATGATATTTCATACTTATCATATCATGGCTAAAAACTGTTGTCAATAGCCCGCTGGACCTAATTTAGACACTGAGGACGAATTTAATTTTTTCTGCCAAGCCATTATGGTTTAGGATATCGTTTTCGGTTATATCCAAAAATCTATTATCCCTGCCTTTGGCCGGAGTAATGACCTTATAAATCTCCGGCAAAGCAACGTCTATGCTCTCTCCCAACGTAATTTTAGAGGCCAGTTGCCGATATTTTTCGTAAATTCCCGGACCGCTTTGCAAAAACAAATCCAAAATAGTAGGTTTATAAATCTGCCCCTCTTGATTTAGGCCAAAAGCCAAACAGCTTTCCGCAAAATTTTCCGTCGGGATTGAGGCCACACGGGCGGCCATATCCGTTTCCCCCCACTCTTTCAATAAATTAACAAATATTTCTTTAATTCCGGCCAGCCAATTAACCTGATTAAAGCCGCCCAAGCAAGTTATACCATAATACAACAAAACCAAAAAACATACCAAAGAAGTGGGATAAAGGCTACCGTTTTGCAGACCATTAATAACAGTTTCTACGTTTGCGGCTATAACAAAATTGCCATTAGACAATTGGTCTTTTTGGCGCGCCAAACGTATTCTCTTTCCTTTGTCGCCAATCCCCCAAAATAAAAAACTGCCTTTATGGCCACCGCTAAACCCAGCTCCATTTTTTTCACCATAATATCCGTTTGGTTTATTAATACCAAGCTTATTTTCCAAATGAGGCGCGTCGGTTGATTGTGAAAAATGGGGCTGGGTAAAGGCGCCAAGGCTGGCTTGAAAATGTTGTTCTATGCTGTCCCATCCAGGGAAAGTAAAAAATAACTTGTGTAAAATATGGCCTTTTCGTGGCGCAATTTCATTAATAATCAATTCATTGACCAATTTTTCCAGAGGCAAGTATAAAAGTTTAGGTGCCTCTGGAAAAGCCTTTCCCCAAAGCGCTGTTGAAATAATGGCAGCTTGTTCGGAAAAATCACTGAATGCAAAAAGCTTGGGATCCTGAAAAATTTCCCCCATAAGCCCAAGTAGCCGCTGCTTATTATTTTTAGATAAAAAATCCGCGGTTTCAATACGGCTTTCAACGCGCGCTGCGTCTTCCGGACTAAACTCTTTGACCGCCAAGACTGTCTGGGTTTTAATTTTATCGCGGAAAAAAGAGAACCGCTCTGTCCGGCCGTCCGGCCGGCTAAGCAGCAAGCAGCCCGGCCAGGAAGAATTGTTCAGGGACACGCCGGCGGTGGAAAGGCAGAGCAAATATTTTAACCCCTGGCGCTGGCTGTAAATTAAATTGGAATTAATGAAAAACGGATGATTTAAAATGCCGTGGTGATCTATGGTAGAGACCAGCGGGCTTTGGCCGGTTTGCTTTACAACATCGCCTGCCAAATCCGCCGGATAAACCCGCAAAAGCAACCTCTGGGCTTGGCTAAAAAAAGCCCGGGTGCCCTCCGAAGGACTGGAAACGGCCCAACCGCGGACATAACCAGACAGGCTTTGGGTTCCAGCCTGGGCATAAATCTTGGCTAAAGTTTTCTGCTTGGCAAAAATCTCATTTTTAAGCTCGGCAAAATTATTCATATCCTATATTATAGCTGCCTCTGGACAAAATTAAAAACCCCCAATTGGTATCGGAGGCCTAATTTAATGGTTACTTCACGCCTGTGGGGGTTAAAATGTGAGTCCCGGGAGAAAAAATACCAGTCTTGTTGCCTAAACAAAAATAATAACCGTAATCGGGATAAACCGTGGTAGTACCGTCGGATCCCAAGAAAGCCGTGCCGCTTGGGTAATAATAATATCTACTTCCATAGGTATTGGCGGGAACCGGCGGACTATAGGTCATGACAGAACAGCTGCCGTCGGCCGGCAGGGGGGCGCTGGGTAAGCTGGAAGCGTAATTCGGAACCAAAGGCGACGGAATTCCGGAAGGACCTGAAGGATAACCTCTATATGTGGCAAAATACAGCTCAAGCCCCGTATTCATCTGGGTCATATCCGCAAGACGTTTGACATCCCTGGCTTTTTGCCGCGCGGACATAAAAGCAATTAAAGCAATTGATGTTAATAAAGCAATAATAGCAATAACCACCATGAGCTCTATTAAGGTGAACCCGTTTTTATTACGGATTCTTAAATTTTGATTTTTGTCTCTCATTTTCTATTAAAACTTAGATAATTCATTCTAACACAAATTCTTACATCTTCAAAGTGGATAAAGTAAAAAACTTAAAAGCCCTTGACCCCGCTAGAAGTCCGATGTCTGGCAAATCGGCAATGGCCTTTGGCTATTGACTTCTAACGGGGTTGATAAAATCGGCAAAATGTTGTAAAATATCGTAGATACTATCAAAACTATTAACGATTTACTATTAACAATTAACTAATCCGTGTTTGGGTTAATTGTCAATTGTTAATAGTTAATTGTAATTCTACCCGGGTCTGTAGCTCAGTTGGCCCCATCATTCGATGGGGCAGGTATCGCAGCGGCCTTTTAAGTTTACCCTATCGAATGATAGGGCCGTTTGATAAGGGTAATCCTTAAGCCGGTATGTTCTATATTTATATACTCCTACAAAATAACAACCTGCCATATACTGGTTTTACTGATAATTTAAAACGCAGATATAAACAACACACGGACGGACTAGTAACATCAACAAAGCATAAAAGGCCATTAAAACTAATTCATTACGAAGCATATTTATTAAAAACAGATGCCGTGAGAAGAGAAAAATTTTTAAAAACCACCGAAGGAAAAAGGTTGTTAAAACAGCAAATTAGAGATATATTAATTAAGCTCAAAGTGTAATTTAATCTTCGTGGGTCTGTAGCTCAGTTGGTAGAGCAGCGGCCTTTTAAGCCGTTTGTCGCGGGTTCGATCCCTACTCGCTACATCTCGCCTTAAAAAAACTTAATAAATTTGAGGGACGGTAGCTCAGCTGGTAGAGCAGCGGCCTTTTAAGCCGTTTGTCCCGGGTTCGATCCCCGGCCGTCCCACCAAGTAAATTTTTCGGGAGTTACACCCCGCTAGTCTGTTAAGACTAGCGGGGTTTTCGTATGCCCAAATAAATATTTTATCCTGCGCGCCGGTGGGAACCGGAATCCGCCACGCCTGCCTGGGTCTCCCGGACAGGTCGCCGGCGCGGAGGACAAAATTAACAACTAACCAAGAAAGGAGTATGAGGCCTATGAACGCCAAACTCAAAAAAGAAATAAAAAACCTTCTCGGCGCAAAGTTGCCGCAGACCGGGAAAAGCCGGATCTACCACGTAGTCGACGAACGGATCGTGGGAGGAGCCGTAGAGGACATAGCCGAACAGACGGGTGACCTGATGGGCAAGCTGACCACGCTTGACGTGGAGGTATCCCGCGACAACCCGCAGGCCAAAATCGACCAGAACATAAGCGGCGCGCATGACATGATTTTCAACGCTCTGGTCGACGAAACCATCAGACAATTAACCCAGGACAGAATATGAACAAGAACATAAAAGCCATGGTGGAACAAAACTTTTTGGAGCTGAACATCAAAGTTTTTATCAAGCGCGAGGAGGCGGCGAAAAATCCTAAAAGGACTTTCCGGCAGCTGTTGCATGAACTGGAAGATACGGCTAGGGAGGCAATATACGATCCGGACAGATCAAAACAAAAAACCACAATTTACCTGGGGACCAGAAGCTCCCGGGAAATTAAAGACCTGCTAAAGATTAACCGATAAGCATATGAAATTACTCAAACTTTTGACAGCCAACAAAACAAGCGAGAAGGACAGGATGGGCAGCAGTTACCTCGGGCTGATAACGATCAGGTACATCGACCTAACCGGCAAGCTCGGAAAACCGCACAAGATCGGTAGCGGCGACAACAAGGTCGATGCCGAATGGGGCTACCGCCTGGACAAGGAAACGGTCGTAACGATTTACAACTACAAGAGCAAGGATGAAGTCGCTTACGAAACCCGCTGGCACATCGGCGGCAAGGGAGACCGGGAATTAATCAGGGAATGGGTACAGGCGGTGTTCAGTCAAAAAATTTAAAAGAAGTTCCAATCCCACTCAGCCTTCAAAACATTGAGGGCTGGACTGGGGACAAGAACCCCTAAAGGTCGGGGGCGCCGGCAGCCCAAATTAATTAAACCGGACAAAGCCATGAAGTTATTAACGAGACAAAAATGTATACAATCCATTTAAAAAAAGTAACTCCCCGGAGGGAGTTACGAATCAAAGCAATAATATTCTTGCACACCCTCCGGGAACTGTCAAGGAAAGGACTGGAACATGGCCACCAAAGCTGGCCTGAACGAAGTCAGCCAGCTTCTTCAGGAGATTATCAGCCACAGCCTGCGCTATAAAGGCCGACTAGTTGAAAGTTACAGTCCTGAAAGCGAGGAGATTTTTAGCAAACTTTTCCCTGCTGACGAAGCGACCATCTCGGTAGGAAAATATAAATATTTTCTTTACCTGATTTATAGCAAACAGAATGAGCGCTTCGAAAAAGAGTTCCAAAGATTTCTCAATTAATCCGATTAATCCGAACGAGTATGACAAACAACAACATTGAGTTTATCAAAGCTGAACGCAGGCGGGCGAAAGCCAGAATCGCCCTGTGCGGACCAAGTGGTTCCGGCAAGACGCATTCAGCTTTAAGGGTAGCGGAGGGTCTGGCAAAGACAGGCAGGATAGCGGTAATTGATACGGAGAATAGCTCGGCTGAGATGGAAGCCGGCAAGCCGGGAATCCCTCCGTTCAACGTAGTCGTGATGCACGCGCCTTTTGATCCGCTGAAATACATCGCCGCGATCAAAGCGGCCGATGCGGCGGGCTACGAGGTGCTGATTATCGACTCCCTGTCCCACGCCTGGGCCGGTAGCGGCGGGCTGCTGGAAAAAAAAGACATCCTGGAAAAAATAAAAAAGAATTCTTTTACCGCATGGCGCGAAATTACACCTCTCCACAATAGGCTGATAGAAACTATATTGCAAAGCAACATGCACATTATAGCCACTATCAGAACCAAAACCGGCATGGCGATGGACACGGACGGCAACGGCAAAGTTACGGTTAAAAAAGTCGGTATGGATCTTGTGCAGCGCGACGGTATCGACTACGAATTCACCGTAGCCTTAGACCTTGACCAGGCCACCCACATGGCCATGCCGAGTAAGGATCGCACCTCCATCTTCGACACGCCGGACGGAAAAAATGTAGTAATGCTTTCCAAAGAAACCGGCCTGGAGATTAGGGAATGGCTGGAAGGCGTGGAAGAAGAAAAACTTCCGGTTACGACGCACAGCCGCGCCATGTCCCCTGCCGCCAGACAGCCAGTGCTCGCCTAAACAATCCTTTAATACTTCGCTCCCGACCCTGCACGCCTGCATCCAGGCAGGCAGGGATCGGGGGCTAAGTCAGTTCTATGAAATTTTTTATAAACATAAACCAAGAAAAACTCATTGAACTGGCGCCGGAAGCGAGGCTCACTGACGGAGCAGTCATGGACTACGTTTATTGGCTATGTTCCAGCCCCAGTCAGGAAGTGGAAAATTGCCGGATTATATTTAACGGCGAAAAGTATACCTGGGTAAATTACGACTGGCTGATTCAGGATATGCCTTTGTTAAAAGGGAAAAGCAAATCAACCCTGACTCCGGTGTTCAAGCGGCTCGAAAAATGGGGCTTTATTAAAACCCATCAGATAGCCAGTGGAAGAAAGCATGTGCATCTTGTGGATAAGGCCGACCTACTGTTCAGAAATCAGAACAGTCCCATTCGGAAAACAAAACAGGGCCGTTTCGCAAACGAAACTAATCATATTACTACTGACCAGACTACTAAATCCCTAGGGCAAATCCCAAAAAATTATGAAGGCATAAATAAACTAAATGCCATCAAACAAAAGTTTTTAGCAAAAAATTCAATGTCAATTAACCAGACTAATACAACGAAAGGAATAATATGAAGCGCTCAAATCAGATTAACAAGGCGGAATTCGTCGAGGAACTTGCGGCTGTGATTCGGCTTACCGCCAGCGAAACCGAACACATTGTCAACACTTTTATAAAAATGATTTATACCCACCTGCACCAGGGTGAAATGGTCAACCTGTCCGGCTTTGGCAAGTTCAGCGTTTCCCATCGCGCATCCCGAATAGGCATCAACCCCCGTTCCCCCGAACAGAAAATAACCATCCCGGAACTTAATACGCCGAAGTTTAAGGCTGGCGAAGCCTTTAAAGAAGCGGTAAAATTAAGATAGCTTAACTTTTACATATGCCCAAACCCACGCATTAACAAATGGCCGAATATGAAGAATGGCTAAAGCAGCACCCGGATGCAGCCCCCTCTTCCGAGGTCGCCAGAAGCGTAATTGACGACGACATGGCCGAAGCCGAAGAGCACGAGCGCAAACGCGCCAACTGGAGCAGGGAGTATAATGCCAAGGAAATCAGTCCCGCCTCCAAGCCTAAATTGGCAGAAAAAGAATAAATACAATGCCCGAAAACCAAAGGGATTACAACCACTTACTTGTGACCCAGGCCTCTGGACAAGACCGTAAACAGAGAGTAAAATGGGCAGTTATAGCCATGGCTGTGATAGCCTGTGTTATAATTTGGCTATTAATACATACAGTAACTCGGACGTAAATGTTTGTGTCCGGTTTGCTGTATGTAATCCCATTCATGTAGGAGGAAGTAGATAGTGGCAACTGTCGAACAAGGGCTTAGTGATGTAATCACTAAATCAGTTGATCTGGGCTTACTTAGCGAGCCCGGATACCGCGCAGGCGTGATTCAAGGAGTGTGCCGTGTACGGGCATTCCTGAATAGCTCGCAAGATCATGCGAGCCTGACCCAAGCGCAGATAACCGCCAATCTTAAGGCGGAGAAAAGGAGATTCAACGAGGAAGTGCGGCAAATGACGGCAAACGATTCCGCTCTGGAACGCGCTGCCAACCATCGGCCGAGAGTATCAAAAGCCGTACTGGAGCCGGACATGGACGCCAATGCAATCTCGGTTCCTGATGACTGGACGCCGCCGGAAAAGATGCCGGAACACTTGCGACTGCACTCGAGACAGCCGCAGGCCATCCCGGCCTTCGCCGTCAACGCCCTCGCCTGTTGCTAAAGGAGACCAGATGAGTAGCGTTCCCCACTTACCGGATGTATTCGAAATCAGAACGCAACAAGGTTGCATGGGGCAGAAAGACTCGCTCGATACGCCAGCGGAATCGGACGAGTCGTACGAAGCCTCCGAAGCCTTGCTCAACGCCGTGCGTGCGCAAGCCAGCATCGGCCAACCGTCAACAGTCAAGAACTAAAAAGGAGCAGACGGTGCAGATTAGCCCCGAAGTCCTAAAAGACCGTTTCAAGGTTCCGCCCTCAGTGCCGGACGACCACGTGGTTGTTCAAGACCGATCGCAGTCTGGCTGGAGGCTAATGGCTCCGACACGCAATCCGGGCGCACAGCCGGTTGCCAAGCTCCCTCTCCACAGTGGCAGGTCGCCGATGTACGGCCACCATCTCCACTAATCTACAACACGCATCACGCGCCACAACGCAAACAGCGCAGGACCTGGAGGTACCCTGCGCTGTTTAATTTGATGTAAAACTTTCCTTAATAGCGGTTTTTTGGTAAAATAAAGGTACAATCTGCGCCTAAACCTTGAGAATATCCGGGCATGGCAAAGCTACTCCGGTAGCAAACCAATACAGGTAAAGAAACCCTCGTCAGGGTTCCTGTATTGGTCGTGCGGGGAAACTCGCGCGTTCGGCCCGAAAGGGTCGAGCTCCTGGCGGGGGCTTTTTTGTATCCAAAATTAATTATTAGAAGCTATGCCCAAATATAAAATCGACATCTGGTTTGATCAAAAACCCAAAAAAATACACTTAGGGTCTGTTGCTGTTGAGGCGAAAAATGAAGAAGAGGCCTATAAAATTGCATGCCTAAAAACTGAGCACTGGATGGTAGGGAAAGTAGAAAAAGATCAATAAAAATGGGCGAAAACTCGTTCCTTGACAAACCAATAAAACTTTGATATAATGTAAGGTCTCAAAAATAACGAGACTTGCGCTTTACAATCCTTCACTAATCAAAGGATAATAAAGTGCTTGTCTTGTTTTGAAAAAGATGAGACCGTGTCCTTGCGGCCCAAGGATGTCTTACAGAACCTACACAATTCGAAAGGAGGATGCTGACGATGACTACCTCATCGCTCCCATCCGATCTCAATGTTCCGGCATCCCCGGAGCAAATTCGCGACGTCCGTAACACAACCGAGGTTGCGCTGGAAAAAGGGAAGTTTTTCAAACCCGAACTCCACGCAATCCATTCGCACGGCGATCTGTACATCCCGGCCTATCAGGAATTCGCCCACGCTTTCGCTCTGCGAATGATGACTCCGACGTTCGACCTCGCTGGTGCGCTCACTCTGCTCGGCCAGACCAATCTGGTGACGCACGAGCAGAATTCGGCCACCTTCAGCCAGCCGTCCCCCAAAGGACAGATTGTGGCTTGCCCGAACATGGCGCAGATTCAGGAGTGCGCTGGCCAGAACAAGGCCGGAAAGCACAAGTGGATCCTCGCCTATGGGTCGACCCAGTCGTTCCGCAGCCAGCATTCCACGCTCGGCACCGACACCAATCACAAGCCGAACTACTACCCCGGCGTCGACTGGTTCCTGAAGCCCAACTATAAGGAAGTGGGCGACAGCAAGCCGGAAGCCGGGTACTACCTGCTCGACATGACCCCGCGGTGGAATCTCACCAACTGGCAACAGCAGGAGGACAACATCGCCGCATTGGGTGAAGACTACGAGCGCGCCGACGAGCGCGTGTTTGCCCAAGCGGTGCTGGCGCACCAGAAGACTACCGGCCAGCGGCTGTTTAACGACAAGTGGCACTGGGGTCGCATTCTCGACTCCCGCGGGTTTCGCGTCTGCGTCGAGCTCCACTCGGTTGGGCTCCTCGTCTTCGACGTTCCTCCGTCCTACGGCGACCGCGACCTCTTGTACGTCTGCGTTGCCCGGAAGTCCCGCGATCGTGCCTTGATAGCTTGAGGACTAGAGGCTCTTGTATTTTGAGCCTTGAACCCTTGAGGGGAGGCTTCACGTCCTACGTGAAGCCTCCCGAAATTTTTATTTTTTCGGCATTTCACTTTGCAACCAAAACTCATTCTTTAAACTTTCTCCAAAATCATGGGCATTGCAATGAGATAGCACCCCTAAATACGATTGTAGAGATTGCTCATTAATCCCTTTAGCTGATTTATTAAAAATTCTTTGCTTAGTTTTGTTCCTCAAAATCCTGAATTTGGGAAACTGAATATAGCCAAGAAAATCAACTCCCTGATGGTATTTTCGTAACGTTAGTTTATGAGGGTGGATATCAAGCTTGAGCCGCTCCCGTAAAAACAGCTTTATCCATTCTAACAAGGACAAAAGTTTTTCAGGCGAATCTGAAACCAGAACAAAATCATCGGTATAGCGAACATAAAAAGGGACTTTCAGTTTGTGTTTAACAAATCTGTCCAGTTCATTCAAATAAATATTGGCAAAGACCTGGCTAGTCAGATTGCCTATGGGTACGCCATAAGGAAAACTGTCCACGACTTCACGGATTAGCCACATGGCATCGACATCTTTAATTTTTTGGCCAATAATAGAAATCAAAATATCATGATCAACCGAACGAAAAAACTGTCTAACATCACACTTAAGCACAAAGCAGGGCTTAGTATTATTTTTGCTGGCTTTACGCAATATGCTTTTAAGCGCTTCCACGCCCTTGTGCGTGCCTTTGCCCTTTTGACAGGAAAAAGAATTGGGAATAAAGGTCTCTTCAAAAATGGGATTCAAAACAGCAAAAATGGCATGATGGATAAGCCGGTCGCGCACTCTGGCTTTGTGGATGTTCCTTTGTTTGGGATCCTGGATAAAAAAGGAAGAATAAGGCGCATGCTTGTATCTTTTTGACTTTAATTCGTCACGCAAATCAAAAATGTTCTGCTCCAATGAAAACTCAAAAGCCATTACATCGCTGCGTTTGGTCTTTCCCTTGCGAAATGCCTGCCAGGAGTTAAACAGATTTTCCGCACTGGTTATTTTGCTAAAAATATCTTTATAGATTTTCATATATGAACGAATTCGATGTTCCAATTTTTAAAAAGTCGTATGATTTATACAAAGAGTTTTATATTTGTTTAAAAACTTTCCCAAAGCAGGACAGATATTCTTTAGGCCAGAAAAGTGAAACTGTTTTAACGGAAATTTTAGAGTGCTTGCTGACAGCCACCGGCCTGCCCAAAGCGGAAAAGTTACCTTACTTGGATAAGGCCAGTGGCAAGCTCAATATTTTACGGATTTATATGCGTCTGGCCAAAGACATTAAGGCTATGGATAACAAAAGATATATTTTCTTTCAGGACTCGGTAGACGAAATAGGCAGGATGCTGGGCGGCTGGAAAAAATCTGTTCAGGTTTTACAACAACCAGACCTACCTCTTAAGAGGTAGGTCTGGTAAAAAAACGATGAGACTTCCGGGCAACGCAGACGTACAAGTTGTCGTTGTCGCCGTAGGACGGATGATCGTTGTTGACGTTGAGCCCATCCGAGTTGAGCTTGACGCAGACGCGATACCCGTTGGAGTTGAGAAATTGCCTGTTTCCGTCCGTGATCACTGGAAAATGTAAGGCTTACTGCCTTTTGAGGGGCCTATACCCTTTCCTTTCCTGTATTTAACTTGGGAGTAGCCCCAACCTAACGCCGGGGCATCTCCGCTAGAAACAGACAAGAAGTATCACCGCAATCAATATTCGCACGCTACTGCATCCCGTAAGATGCAATACTCTGGCGCTCCAAAGATTGGAAACCCCGCGAGTTTGAACTGTAGCTCAAACTGCATGAGCAGGATTAAGCTTATTTTAAAAATTCTAGGGCAATCTGTCAATTAGTAGCGGTTCTAAAAAATAACATTGGCCGCTGCATAACCTGAATCTGCAACGCGCATTTTGCGCACAATGCGAACAGCGCGGGACATGGAGGACCCCGCGCTGTTTTTATTATCATCCATAATCATTGCCTTTCCGCCGGTTTATTAATGTTTTATCATTCACTAAAAAATAAAATGCAACAGCAACTTGAAAAGTTTGGAATATACTTATTAGTGCAAAGAGGCCTGCAACCCTATACTATATTTGGCTACCAAGGAGGTGTTAGTAGGTTTTTGCGGCAAGTGACAACAATCAATCCCAATGTCAGCCAAGTCGAGGGTTATATCGCCCAAATGAGGCAGCAGGGCAGTTCCTACAGTCATGTGGTTAACACTTCGCTGGCCATAGAACGATATATGGATTTTCTTGGGACTCCTTTTAAATTAGGCCGCCCCAAAAAACCCAAGCGTACCATTAAAGAAACTCTCAGCGAGGCTGAAATAGCCCGTTTAATCGGAATGTGCAAAAATATTCGGGAGCGGGCTATTTTAGTGGTATTGGCCTATTCCGGCATCAGGAACAAGGAGTTATGTAATTTGACTGTTTCTGATATTAATTTTTCTAACCAAAGCATTTATATCAAAGGGGGCAAAGGCAGTAAGGATAGAATTGCTTGCATCCCTCCGGAGTGCTTAGCTATCCTAATGGAATATTTACAGGCTTACCCAAGGGCACAGACTGATCGCTTATTTACCACGCTAGTAAAACAAAAATTTTATGCCGCTGGTGATTTAAGAAAACTGGTCAAGGTAGTGGCCAAACGTATGAATTTTAGCAAGCGGGTCTATCCTCACCTGTTTCGGCATTCTTTGGCCACTAATATGCTGGATTGGGGCGCTGCCATTCACTCCATCCAACAGCAACTTGGCCATGCTTACATGGAAACTACCATGATCTATTTGCATCCGTCTTTGAGACGATTACGTAATGAGTATTTGTTTTATGTGCCAAATTATGTTTGAAAGGGATATGAGTTAATCTATGACGCCTGCCTAATTCGGATTCGGATCGGGTGGGCGTTTCTTTATTACAGAATGGTTTTTATTGTGCCTAAATGGTAATATGAAAATAGGGCTTTACATAGTAAAAACCTAAACTTTGCTTTTTTCTTACCTTTTCTTTGATTTAATTTTACCTGCTCTTGATATAATTCTTACAGGCACGATTTTGAAGGATCTAAGGTCGAGGAATCCGAAACAAAAATATCTACTACAGGAGAACGAAATGACAAGAGGCTTAGAGAAAATTTTAGAAGAATTGCTAACTGAAAAATCTTCTAGAAACAAAGCTAAAATTCAGTTGCTGGCTACCAACCAAGAAGCTTTTTTGGCTTGGGAGTCAGTTTAGTTTTTGCGCAAAAATGGACGCTCATTTAAACAATTGGTTTGGGAGCAAACTAGCCCCCGTTTATAACCTCTTTAAAAAGAGCGTCCATTTTTTGTTTGTCAAATTACTTGAACCCAAAACGCGACATGAAGATTCCAAGCGCAGGGAGTTTATTTTAAATATCATATTGTTTGGCTCTGTTGTTATGCTGTTTGTTCTGGATGCTTTTGTACTTTATTACAGGTTAAAATTGGGAAACCAGGATAAAGGAATTTCTTTTAGCGCTTTCTCTTTGATTTTGCTGGGTTTTATTACGCTTTATGCTTTGTCCCGTTTCGGAAAATTTATATTGGCCGCTTATCTGTTTATCGCGGTTTATTTTTTAGCCAATAGCTATGCCGCATACCATTGGGGAGTTGACTTGCAGGCAGTGCTGCTTGGCTACGCTCTGCTGATTGTAATATCCAGCGTACTGATTAGTACTCTTTTTGGATTCTTGCTAACCACGTTAATTAGCGCATATTGTATTCCTTTATGGTATCTGCAAATTACCAGCCAGGTAACCGCTAGCTGGTATTGGAAGACTGACTTTAAATTTATTCAGGTGATAACGTTCTGTGTTATTTTTTTCGTCATCATGATTGTCTCCTGGCTTTCCAACCGGGAGATAGAAAAGTCATTACACCGGGCGCGAAAGTCCGAAGCCGAGTTAAAAAAAGAAAGGGATTTACTGGAAGTCAAAGTGGAAGAGCGCACGCAGGAGCTTAAAAAAACGCAGGCTGAAAAAATGTCACAGCTTTATCGTTTTTCGGAATTTGGCCGACTGTCTTCCGGAATATTTCACGATTTGATAAATCCTTTAACGGCACTGGCCATTAGCTTTAAACAATTGCAGGACACTAAAAATCAGGACCTGGAACAGGCTGAGCAGAATCTCGAAAATGGTTTGGTAGCGGCCAGACGGATGGAAAGTTTTATCCAGACTATCCGAAAACAACTTTCCCACCAGGAAACCAAAGTTTCTTTTTCGCTGAATGAAGAAGCCCACGGTGTTGTGCAACTGTTTGAATATAAAGCCCGCCACGCCAAAGTCACCTTGCATTTTGTCCGCCAGCATGACGTCCAGACTTTTGGCGATCCGTTAAAATTCCATCAGATCGTGTCCAATCTGGTTTCCAACGGCATCGACGCTTATGACGGCATCCCGCCGGAAACAAACAAGGAACATGTGGTGGAAATTCGCCTTGCCCAGCATCGGGACATTGCGCGTTTGGAAGTCCAGGATCGGGACAGGGCATCAAGCCTGAAATTTTAGGGAAAATCTTTGACCCGTTCTTTACCACTAAAGATACAGAAAAAGGCACAGGCATCGGCCTTACCACCACAAAAAATATTACGGAAAAAGATTTTGCCGGAACCATTACTGTGGCGAGCAAGCCCGGCTATGGATCTACGTTCATTGTGGAATTCGTTGTATAAAAAACATGCAAAACAAAATAGAAAAAACTACTTATCAGGCATTGTTATTCCTGGCCGGACAGCAAAAACGCAACGGCGGGTTTTTGAACTTAACATCGGCTGACAAAAACGGGTTCGGAAACGCCAAAACTTACCCAACCACTTTTTTTACGGCCAATATTTTAAATTGCTTAAACTCGCTGCCCGGTTCATCGCTTGCAGACTCGGTCAGGAAAAAAGCCGCCAGATTTTTGTTGTTTGAAAAAGGTAAGTTCTGGTCGTTCAATTACTGGCAACGCAATTCCGCGGAAGCAAAACTTATGCCTTATCCCGATGACCTGGACGATACCGCCTGCGCGCTGGCGGCTTTGGCGGACTTTAATCCAAAGCTCATTACAGGCAAAGCTCTGTCCAATGTTGTCAAAATTCTGACTGCTGCGGAAACAAAACCCGGCGGACCCTATAAGACCTGGCTGACGGATGGAAAAGCCAAAAAAGTCTGGCAGGACGTGGACCTTGCGGTAAACGCTAATATCGCGCATTTTCTGTCCATGCAAAAAACCGAACTGCCAAATTTAACAGGACTTTTCGATAACGCGATCAAAGCTAACAAATTTGAATCTTCCTATTACCCCGATATTTTTCCGGTTGTTTATTTTATTTCACGTAACTACAAAGGGTGTCAAAACAAAAGACTATCCAGTTATTTGCGATCCAGACGCCTGCCAAATTTTTCCTGGGGCAATCCGTTAAACACGGCGTTGGCTGTTTCTTCCCTAGTAAATTTAGGCTTCCATAAATCTCACGAGTTGGAAAAAAGTATCGGGTACCTGCTTGATAATTTTAATGGTAAATCCTGGCAAACCAACGCTTTCTGTCTTGACCCTGCCCGTAAAGGCCGGGCGCATTTTGCCGGTTCGCCAGCCCTGACAACGGCTTTCTGCCTTGAGGCAATGCATAAATATTTATTTTTACAAAAACAATCTCATCGACAAGCAGTAACAGGGAGGGTGTTTAGCCCGCAGGAAGGCATACTTTATCGGAAAGTCGTCAGTCTGGCAAAAAATAGATTCTCCGCCCTATCGCCTGAAGTCAAAAATTCCGCGCTACAAATTTTTGAACAGACCATTGCAAAAGATACTGACCGACAGATTATACTTTTGCCTTTTTGGTTCAGGCAGGCTATGGGAGAAAATGGAAAACCCGTTACGGACGAACAAATCGCCGATTTAGGCCTGGCAAACTTATATGGCTGGATTGCTTACAGTATTTATGACGATTTTTTTGATGGCGAGGGTAAAATAGAACTCCTGCCAGCAGCCAACATTAGCCTCAGGGAAGTGACAACTTTTTACTCGCAACTGCTGGGACATAACAAAGATAACTATAAAATTGTCCAAAGAATTTTAGATAACATTGAAGCCGCAAACGCATGGGAAAGCCGCCATTGCAGGGGCGAGGCCGCAAATGGTCGGCTGGTGGTTCCCAAACATTTGCCGGATTTTAAGAACTTGCGGCAACTGGCGGACAAAAGTCTTGGCCACGCCTTGGGGCCAATCGCAATTTTAATACTGCTGAATTTTAAACACAACTCCCGGCAAATCAAAAACCTCATTTCATTTTTTACCCACTATCTCATTGCCCGCCAGCTGAATGACGATGCGCACGACTGGCTGGAAGATTTGCGTGCGGGCAGAATCAACAGCATTGGCGTGGAGGTGCTGGCGAACTTTGACAAAAAAACTTTTAATTTCCAGCGCGACGAACGAAAACTGCAAAAGCTGTTCTGGAATGAGGTACTGCCGCATGTTGCGCAAAACATTTTTAAACACACTAAATTAGCCAGGCTGGCATTAGCACATATTGGAATTATTGAGAAACCGGATTCGCTTTTGAACCTGCTGAACAGACCGGAAGCGGCCGCCAGACAGGCATTGGAAGAAGCTAAAAAGATGCGGGATTTTTTATCAAGCTATTGACCACAGATTAAACAAAAAGGAGGAACAGGAGATGAGATTGCTGTTATTCTTAATTCTCTTAGCCGGTGAAGGGTTGAGAAGCCTGTTCAGGCCATATCACCCTCCGCCAAAGCACCAGCGCCGCTGGGCATTCTTCGACATAGACTGAAGAGCAACCAGAAAAGCCGCGGGTAATTGGTTTTTACCCGCGGCTGTCTTTCTATTGCCAAAATTTAATTTTTACAAAATCCAGTTAAACAGATAACCTGTGAACATAATGCCGAGTCCTACAATACCGGCAAAAATTAAGATGAGTTTGACTTTCATTACCTTCTTTAAAATCATAAACTCTGGCAGGGACAGGGCGGTAACTGACATCATAAAGGCCAGAGCGGTTCCCATGCTAACACCTTTTTCCGTCAAAACGCCGACTAAGGGAATAACGCCCGCGGCATTGGAATAAAGCGGGATACCCACCAGTACGGCCAAAGGCACGGCATACCAGCTGCCCCTGCCCGCGTATCGGGCTAACAGGTCAGTGGGAATATAGCCGTGGATAAAGGCTCCGATGCCTATACCAATTATAATATATAACCAAACTTTCTTTACAATGTCCCTGGTATAGCCCAAAGCGTAATCTATGCGATTCTGCCAGTCCATTTGCGGCAAGGCTGTTTGTTGTCCCTGCCCTGCCTGGAGCACGAATGGTTCAAGCAGGCTTTCAACGTTCATTTTGCCGATCACAATGCCGGACAGGATTGATATAACAAGACCGCTGAAAATGTAAATTAAGGCTATCTTCCAGCCAAACAAACCAAACAGTAATACTAAAGCAACCTCGTTAATCATCGGCGAAGCCACCAGAAAAGAAAAGGTTACTCCAAGCGGCACCCCGGCCTGGACAAAGCCCAGGAATAATGGAACGGCGCTACAGGAACAAAAGGGGGTAATAATGCCCAGCAGCGAGGCCAGCACGTTGCCGGTATATTTTCCTTTGCCGGAAAGGATAAAGCGGATCTTCTCCGGCGGTAGGAACGAGCGGATAATGGAAACGGCAAAGACAATCACCGTCAGTAGCAGTAATATTTTGACGGTATCGTAAATGAAAAAGTTGACTGTACCGCCAAGTTTGGAATGTTGGTTTAAGTGAAATAAGCTAAAAGTCAGCCAGTCAATGAATTTGGAAAGCATATTATTTTAAAGATTTTTACTGATGGCTTTTTTGATTTCTTCCACATTTGGCACGTAACCCACCAGGGCGACTTTGCCGTTTACGGTCAACACCGGACTGGACATAAGGCCCAGTTTTAAGATCTCATGCATGTCGGTTATATAGCCGACTTCGCCGCCAAGCCCCATCTCCTTTGCCGCGGTCTTGGTTATTTCCAAAAGTCTCTTGCAAGTGGGACAGCCCGCGCCTAAAACCTGCAACTTTGGTGCGTTATTCTCCATAGGATCGTAAGAAGTTATTTAAAAGCAGATTAAACTTACCCATTCCTTTTTTATTGATGGAATAGAGAACATTCAGGCCTTCCTTGCGGGAGTTAAGTAGACCAGCGTCCTTGAGTACTTTAAGATGGTGGGAAGCCAGGTTCTGGGGAAGGCCGACATCCTGCCAGATGTCGCAGACGCAGCGTTCTCCCTTCTTAAGGATACAGAGAATCTTCAGGCGGTTGTCCTCGGCAATTACCTTTAAAAGGCCAGCTGTCTGGCCAACTTGGCTTAGAATTTTATTGTCTATACAGCACTTGGGCTTCATACTATATCAATTTATATTGATATAGTAGCAAAAAATTAAAAAGGTTGCAAGCAACCGCAACCTTTCCTATATGTTATATTTTATAGCCCCGTCCGGAGACTGTTTCTATCAATTTATTTTTCCCGTTTATGCTAATTTTGCGGCGTAAGCTCAAAATATGGGACTCAATGGTTTTGGAAAAAGGGTCGGCCTCGTTATCCCAAACGTGCTCGTTTATCATGCCGCGGGAGAGCACGTCTCCCTTGTAATGCATGAGGAGTTCAAGGAGCATAAACTCTTTTCTGGTTAAATGGATTTCCTTGCCGCCCCTGGCCACGACGTGGGTTTTTGTATTAAGTTTCAAATCATCTACGGAAAGAACTTCGGCTTCAATTTTATTCGGCCGACGGAGCAAAGCCCTAATGCGGGCCATTAACTCCTTGAATGAAAAAGGCTTGTTTAAATAATCATCAGCTCCGCCATCCAGAAGTTTAACCTTCAAATCAGTTTCCGACTCAATGGACAATATTAACACCGGAACGGTTTTGCCTTTGGCTCTGATGTCGGCTAAAACTTCCTGCCCATTCTTTTTTGGCAGGGACACGTCCAGGATTATCAAATCATAATCGTTACTGCGCGCCATAGAAGATCCTTCCTCTCCATCAGTCGCGACGTCCACGGCAAAGAGCTCGGTCTCCAGACCGTTTTTAAGAACTTTTGATATGGACTCATCATCTTCTACCAGTAAAATTTTCATCAAAAAAATATCCCTTCAGTTAAATTTTAACACAAAGCATCGCTTTTCACAATCTTTTATGGCTTATGTAAAGAAAAAACTTTGAAAAAATTTTACCAAATCTTTGACGAAAATTTAACAGCCCTGGTTTATAATGGAATCGGAAACAAAAAGAAAAATTCGCCTCTGCCGGCTTAAAGGCTTATAGGCGAATTTTTAAGTTATCCACTTCACCGCGTTTGACTTCTTCCAGACGCCGCTCTAATGTAAGGTGAAATGTAAGGTTAAAACCGCATTATTACCTTGAAAACTTAAAGCTTACATCCGTTGCCCGCAAGGGTCACCCATCAGGGTTGAGACAAACGACGGCTTTGTAGTATAATGGTGGCTGTGAGAGCTTCATGGCTCTTTCCACGCCCTATGTCCGCCGCAAGGCGGGCGCAGGAACGTACTCAAAACCTCCCGTTGATTTGTCTCGGCGGCGAGGTTTTGTGATTTTATGGATCCAATTCAGACACATCATTATTTCAGACAAATCAGCCAGGAATTTCTGGTGTATTGCCAGTTTGGAAAAGAAACGCCGGTCGCTAAAACAACCCTGATAGGCTACGGGCGCGGGATGAAGTTGATGAATAAAATATTTGGCGACAAGCCGATAGAAGAACTGGATAGCAACGATGTACTACTTTTGAGAAAATCCATTTTGGAACGCGGCTGTACTTTAAGCTATCTGCATAGAATCCTGAGCATGCTTCGCTCCGTCCTCCGCTATTGCCGCGAAGAAAGGGATATGGAAATATTGCCACCGGAAAAAATCAAACTGCCTAAAATAAAATGGCGGGACGTGGAGTTCTACAGCGTCAGCCAGGTGGAAAAAATTATTTCCGAGATTCAGACCATGACGATCCACGGCATCCGTCTGATGGCGGTAGTGGCCGGTTTCCTGGACAGCGGCATGCGCATCTCGGAGCTTCTTTCCCTGGACCGCGCCAGCATAGATTACGGGGACGGCAGCGCTTACATAATTGGCAAAGGCGGCAAACAAAGGAAAGTCTTTTTCAGATCATGGTCAATGGACTGGATGCAAAAATATCTGGCACAGCGAACTGACAATAATCCAGCGATGTTCGTGGTTCACCACGCAGGCTACGAGTTAGTCAGATTAAGGCCGGAAGACGTCCGGAAAATGCTGCGGAGGATATCCAAAACCGTGGGCTTTGGGATAAGACCGCATGCCTTAAGAAGAACTTTTGCCACCCTCCTGCACGGCAATGGCGTGGACATAAGGTTTCTACAAGCCCTGCTTGGCCATTCTTCGGTACAGGTAACGGAGCGTTACGTAGGCGTCGACCAAGTCATGCTTAAGGCAATGGTTAACACCAGAATGAACTACGGCCTGGCTGAAGCGGTCACATCCAACCTGGCAGCTATCCGCTGGGCCAAGGGATATGATCAGTGCATAGAGTGTGGACAAACCAGGCGGCCCCACCTTGCCAGAGGCTATTGCGACAGCTGCTACATGAACGCTAGGAACCATCAGGAGCTCAATAAACACGGGGTTTTGACGCTACAGGGAGTTGCGTTACAGCCAGCCTAAAATAAAACTTGCAATATTCGGGACTTGGCGTATAATAGGTTTATGAACTACCCAAAGGAAATCAGAAACAAGGCTATAGTAATCCTTAGAAAACTTGATCCGGAAACCTACAAATACAAGATACTGGGCGAACTAATGCCAGCCAAAATAGGCTCAGAATACAGGCCTATGCACCCCTCTACTGTTGAGGAAATCTACAAACGCGACATGGATAAGTACGACTTATTACCGACTTCCAAAGCCCTAAAACAGGCCGATAAAGACATGGCTAGGGCAGGACGAAAGGCAAGACAGTAGAATAATTTTCTGGAGTTGAAAGAAAATAACGCTTGACTTTTTTCGGGAGTTGGAATAAGATGACCTTGTAAGCTGTTTAACAACAAAAGTTTGAATAAGTTTTAACAGACTTTTACTTATCAGATTCATTGGGTTTTTATGGCAGATGTTCCAGAGTCCGATCCCCGCCGGACCCACCAAAATTAAAAGTCCAAGATGCTTGGACTTTTAATTTTGTCCCGACCTATTCGACTTCGCTCAAGGTCGCCCTGAGTTTTTGCCGAATGGGCGAGCGAGTTCTGCGCAGCAGAACGAGTCGAGGGGCATTTAAACTTCTAAAATTAAACTTTGGGCACTTTTTAAGATAGTGCTATAATTAAGGCAATTAACATAAACTCCAATGAAAAAAATTTTGCTATTAGTGTCAGTTATCGCCCTTTTAGCCGCCGGATGCGGCTCGTCCCAACCGGCTCCGGCCAGCCAGCAGCCAACTAAAGTCCCGGCAAACAGTACAGGCAACTACGGCAGTTCGGCCCCAACACAAACGGCAAATCCTGCCGGCTCAACCTGGCAAGGCACATTGGAACTATCCGATAACGCCGCCAGCGGAAACTACACAATTATGGTAAGCGGACATAAAATCTATTTAAAAACCAACCGCGACTACAGCAGCCTTGTAGGCAAGCAGGTTAACGTAAGCTACACCGGCAGCCTGACAAGTTTCGTGCTTAATGATATAACGGCACAATAAACTCGAAATTCTAATATCGAAATACGAAACAATATCTAAATTCAAATACTTAATATTGAAGCGGGGACGGCCTGAGTTTTGAATTTATAATTTAGATATTTAAATTTGTTTTGAATTTCGGGCTTCGTGTTTCGAATTTTTTTTATTTATGCTTTTAGAAACTTTCGATAAATTTAACGACTTTGAATTACTTGACAGCGGCTTGGGGTACCGTCTGGAACGTTGGGGAAATGCCGTGCTGCAAAGGCCGGACCCGCAAATTATTTGGCAACGCTCCCTGCCTAACAAAGAATGGGAAAAAGCTGCTGCGATATTCAGCTCACCCTCAGGCAGCGACAAAGGCCGATGGGAAGTCCAAAAACCCCTTCCCAACCCTTGGATTATAAAATTTAGGGATGTTAACTTTCTGCTTAAGCTCTCCCCCTTTAAGCACACGGGGCTATTTGCCGAACAAGCGGCGCAATGGGAATGGATGTTGACTAGAATTTCGAATTCTGAATCTGGAATGTCTAATGGAAACAAAATTCAAAATTCTAAATTCAAAATTCTAAATTTATTTGCCTACACCGGCGGAGCAACCATGGTTTTAGTCAAAGCCGGATGCCAGGTAACGCATGTGGATGCCAGCAAACCCGCCATTACCTGGGCCAATGAAAACTATAAATTGAATTTTGGAAACCAATCTCCGCCCCTCGACTATGCTCGGAGCGAACATTTCCCTAAGGGAAATGTTCGCTGGATTTTGGACGATGCGGCTAAATTTGTAAAGCGCGAGTTAAAAAGAGGCGCAAAATATGACGGCATAATAATGGATCCGCCGGCCTTTGGCCACTCCCCTACGGGCAAAACCTGGAAATTTAATGATGATTTGCCCGGATTGCTTGCCGATTGCGTCCAACTATTATCGGCTGGCGCAAAATTCCTGGTTGTCAACGGCTACGCCACCAACTCTTCGGCTCTGGCGCTGAACAATTTATTGGAAGACGCCGTAAAATCCAACCCAGGATCCGCCAGCTGGCGGATTGAATTTGGGGAACTGTGCTTAAAACAAAAAAATAACCAACTCATTTCAACCGGCATATTTGCGCGCTGGTCTAACTAACTTTGGCGTCGGCTATAATTCGGCTATAATATAGACAAAGGGACTCTTTGCGCAGCGCAAAGAGTCCCTTTGTTGCTTTCTAAAATCCGGCCCCGACCCGCATAGCGGCGTCGGCGCAGGCCGAATGATCTCCACCGGAATTTTTAGCAGATGGTCAAAATAATCAATCCCGTTTGTTTGGCTCAAGATACTCCTGTACTTTTTTATAAAGATCATCCAAAGTCATACTGCCTTTAACTAGATACTCTTTTATGCCCTGGCTTAAAAGCATTTGCTTAAGTTCCGGTTTGTCCAAATTTGTCAGCACCAGAATGGGAACATTTTGTAAATGCTTATGGCTTTTTATGTAATCCAGAATTCCGGTGGAGCCGTCTTCTTTTGTCAGCAGCAAATCCAATATGACAATTTCCGGGGTTACTTTTGCCAAAATCTCCTTGGCTTGTTCGGGGGTTGCGGCGGTATAAACCTCGGTTTCCCAGGTGGCAAAACGTTCTTTTAAAGTATTTAAAATCAGCTGGTCATCATCTACCATTAAAATTGTATGTTTGAGCATAGGTTAGACCTCCGTCGGGTCGGCAATTGAGCGGCCCAAAATTATTAAATAAAGCAAAGGCAAAATAAGCCAAATAAAATTAGCGGTAGTGGAAATAAATATCAGGCTAATAAGCGGGGAAAATGTCCCAGGACTAGGCGACCAATAACCTAAAATGGTGTTAATCAACAGGCCGATTTGTAAAATCGCGAAGGCGAGCGTAAAAATAATGGAGCCAAAATGCCGGCCGTCAGCCGAGGTGCGAAAGGCGTAGCGCGAAAGCAGCACAAATAAAATTATAAAGATGATAAGGAAACTTACCAGTTGCTGCAGGCCGGAAAGCCCGCTGGGCAGCTGTTGATGGATTGCGGATGTCAGCCATGGCGCTTGCAGAACCAAAAGCTTGGTAATATACAAACTCATCAGCAGGGCAATAATTCTTCCCCGTCCGGCGGCAAAAGCGTAAAAAACCGAAGCTATAGCCCAAAACAAAAAAATAAACAAATCCCAGCTGGGGCTGTGCCAATTAAAATTATGCACTAAAATATTGGCTTGATTTATATCTATGCCGGCAAGCATTATCTTGAAGTTTTTTGTTTCAAAAGCAACACTCTTTATTACCTTCCCCCTCTGGGGGAAGGTGTCACCCGCAGGGTGACGGATGAGGGTTTAAAATTGCTATTCTTCTTATATTATAGCACAAAATCACTTTGCCATCAAAAAAAAGGACTGTCCTTTAACCAGAGAATTTTTAGACAAAGGACTTTCCTTACTTTTATTCTTCATCAAATCCATCGCGCGGATCGATATTTCCCGCTCGCTCAACAAACTGCCCAAAGGACAGTCCTTTTCCTGGTACTAAAAACTGCCTTTGATATTCTCCCACAAACTTTCATCAACATTTACCGCTTCACCGCGCTCGGAAGCGAGCTGTTTTAGGAGTTCTTTTTCTTTTTTGGAAAGTCTTTGCGGCACGACAACGCGCACGGTGACCAAAAGATCGCCGCGGCGGGAGGGCTCGTTTATATGTGGCACGCCCTTGCCTTTAACTTTTAAGACTGTGCCGCTTTGGATACCGGACGGAATTTTAAGTTCTATGTTGCCATCCAGAGTTTTTAAAATAATTTTTGCACCCAAAGCCGCTTGGGTAAAACTTACCGGCAATTCTTTAAGCAAAGTAGAGCCGTCGCGTCCAAACTCTTTGGAGGGCGAAACTTTAACCACTAAATATAAATCCCCGTGGCTACTGCCGCGGTAGCCGGCCTCGCCCTCGCCGGCAATCCGCACGCGCTGGCCGTTGTCTATACCGGCGGGGATTTTTACCATAATGGTTTTTTCCTGGCGCAACACGCCGTTGCCTCTACAAGTTGCACAGGGCACTTCGGGTATTTTGCCCATACCCTGGCAGCGGTCGCAACTGACAGAAGAAGCCACGGTGCCAAAAATGGTGCGCCGCTGCTGACGGATTTGCCCCTGGCCGTGGCATTGGGGACAAGTAATAACTTT
This sequence comes from Candidatus Doudnaibacteriota bacterium, assembly GCA_963768175.1. Lineage (GTDB taxonomy): Bacteria > Patescibacteriota > Doudnabacteria > UBA920 > UBA920 > PALSA-1336. The sequence goes on from CAVYGQ010000001.1 coordinate 675,927, forward strand.
GCTTCCCGGAGCCGCGCCGTTGCCTCCGCAGGTTTTACAGGCATCTTGTTTTTCCAAAGTCAGAGTTTTTTCCACACCGAAAACCGCTTGCTCAAAGGTGATGTTGATGCCCATTTCCAAATCTATGCCGCGCATACGCCGGCTTTGTCTTTCGGCGGAACGGCTGCCGAACATGTCGCCAAAAATATCTCCCAAGTCTCCGCCGAAGGCGGATCCGCCTTCGGCGGAAAACCCACCAAAATCAAAACCGCCAAAATCAAACCCCCCAAAAGGATTCCCGCCATAGGCGGGTCCGCCTCCGGCGGAAAAACCTCCGCCGCCATTTCTGGCGGCGTCTTCAAAAGTCTGGCCGTACTGGTCGTACTGCTGGCGTTTTTGCGAATCCGAAAGCACCTGATAAGCCTGGTTGACTTCCTTAAATTTATCCGCGTTGCCGCTGCCTTTGTCGGGGTGGTATTCGTGCGCCTTTCTGCGGAAAGCCTTTTTTATTTCATCAGCCGAAGCGGACTTTGGGATTCCTAAAATGTCGTAGTAGTCTTTAGCCATAAATCATTTAAACATACAAACATTTAAACATATAAGCAATTCCAGCATGTTTAAATGCTTAGATGCTTCCATGTTTAAATGACCTTACTCTGTCCTAAACCCAATTTTGTGTTCCGGCTGGTCGGAGGATTTTATCGCGCCGTATTGTTGCTCAAAACTTTTTAAATTATCCTGCATGGCCGCAACCACGCGCTTCATATGAGAAGGCGACAGGATTACGCGCGCCGAAACAATACCCGAAGGCGGAAATATATTCATAAAATCCAAGACAAATTCTTCCGGCCCGTGGCCAACCTGAACCATATTGGCATAAACACCTCTTAAGACGTCATCGGGGATTTTAACTTGTATCTGTTGCCCTTGTGGGGCTTGTTCTTGAGCCATAAATTTTCCAAAAGCTTCTACGAAATACTAAATAAACGAAATACGAAAAATGCAGATTTGGTATTTAGTGACTTTCATATTTCGTAGAAATTAATTATTGTAAGCTCGCTTTAATATTATTTATCTCATTAACTTCCGCCGGGCAAAAATCCTGCGGCTCAAGGCGGCCAAAGCTCTCCAAAGGCTGGCCGTTAAGTCCGGCATGTAGGTTCATAATACAAGAAGTGTCGGTCCCCTGCTCGGGTAAGCCAATTTGATTGCCAAACTCATGAAGCAAGTCGGAAAGCAAATAATTATCCAAGTCTTGCGAATAGCTTGCCAAAAACTGCCGGTTGGCGTTTAAAGAAACTACTATGGCTGTTTCACCGTGGGTGGTGGAAAGCTCCCCGCTGCCTTTCGGCTGATAATCGGTGGCAAATACCGCATAGATGACGCTTGATCCGGAAGGCGGGGACGATGCCTTAAAGGCTAAATTATTTACTGTGGCTAGTGGAATTACACCTTCCGAAACGGCAGCGCCAAAAATCACCTCAGTCGGCCTGCCGGTGTATTTGCCGGCCAAATCCGCAAATTTCTGAAGCACTGTACTGTCTACATTTTCGCTAACCGGCTGGAACCATTCAATAACCAAAGGTGAGGTGCCTTCCAAATATTCTGCCCTGGCATCGCCTTTATTGTGGAGGCCGAGCAATGTCCTTATAACAGGATGCCTGGCCAACACAAAACGCGTAGTCTGGTTAAAATGGCTGTTTGGGTCGCCACCGGCTTCCAGCTTCAAGTAAATGAAGACCCCGAGAAACAAAACCAAAACAATCAGGAAGATGGCTTTGAGAGACATAAGAAGTAATGAGCAAAAATGACAAAAATGAGCAAAAATGAGCAAAAACGGCAGGCTGCTGCCGTCCCGAACGAAGTGAGGGATCCCTCTCTCGGCTGCACTCGCTCGGGATGACAACTATATTATAAACAGTCGTTTGTCATTTATGTCAATTTTGTCGTTTTTTTAATTTTTATCATTTATTTATCAGGGTGAACTTCCTTAAATTCCGCGTCCACCGGGCCTGGGTTAGACCCTGAACCTGCCGAAGGGTTGTCCGATGATGGGCCGGCCGCTCCGGCGTTCTGATTTTCTCCGCCAGAGGCGGATCCGCCTTCGGCGGACGACTTTCCGGACTCTGTACATTGCCGCGCCAACCTTTTGGATGGCTTCGGAAAGCGCGTCCATGGCTTTTTTAATGTCGTCTATATCGTCTTTGTCTTTGACCTCTTTAAGCGCTTTAATTTTTTCTTCCACCGCGGTTTTGTCTTCCGCTTTGAGCTTTGAGCCGGTCGCAGACCCCGATCCTGCCGAGGCGGCATCTTTTAAAGTTTTTTCGGAAATCGAAATTAACGTGTCGGCCTGGTTCCTCATATCCACGGTTTCTTTGCGCTTGCGGTCTTCCTCGGCATGGGCTTCGGCTTCTTTTTTCATGCGCTCAATCTCATCCTTCTTTAAATTAGAAGAGCCCTGGATGGTAATATGCTGTTCTTTACCCGTAGCTTTGTCCTTGGCTTTTACGGTCAAAATTCCGTTGGCATCTATATCAAAGGTCACTTCCACTTGCGGGATGCCGCGCGGCGCCGGCGGGATGCCGTCCAAAATAAACTGGCCCAAAGATTTATTGTCGCGCGCGAATTCCCGTTCGCCCTGCAAAATATGGATTTCCACCGATGTCTGGTTGTCGGCCGCGGTGGAAAAAGTCTGCGACTTGGATGTTGGAATAGTGGTGTTGCGATCGATTAGTGGCGTGCGCACCCCGCCCAAAGTTTCAAGGCCCAAGGTCAAAGGCGTTACGTCCAAAAGCAAAATTTCCTTGCTCTGGACATCGCCGCCCAAAATGCCGCCCTGGATAGCCGCGCCCTTGGCCACGGCTTCCATGGGGTCTATGCCGCCTTCCACCTGCTTGCCAATGTAAGTTTCCACAAACTTTCTCACGCTGGGCATTCTGGTCGGGCCGCCAATTAAAATAATTTTATCTATTTGCTGGGGCGTCAGTTTGGCATCGCTAAGTGCCTGCTCTAGCGGCTTCCGCATTTTTTCAATGAGCGGCTTAATCAGCTCTTCCAGTTTGGCGCGCGTCACTTTAAGCTGAAAATGTTTTGGTCCGTTGGCGTCCGCGGTTATAAAAGGAAGATTAATGTCGGTTTCCATTGTGGTGGACAGTTCAATTTTGGCTTTTTCCGCGGCTTCCCTGACGCGGTTTATGGCCATTTTGTCTTTGGTGATGTCCACGCCGCTTTCGTTTTTAAAAGCCGCGACCAAATAATCTATCAAAACTTTGTCCATATCTTTGCCGCCCAAAGCCGTGTCGCCGGAAGTGGATTTAACTTCAAAAGTCGCCTGATTGTCCACTTCGGAAAAATCCATAATCGTAACGTCCAGCGTGCCGCCGCCCAAATCAAACACTAAAATTTTCTGATCTTTAGCCGATGTCTTATCAAGGCCGTAAGCAAAAGCCGCAGCCGTGGGCTCATTAATTACGCGCACAACTTCCAGACCGGCAATTTCCCCGGCATTTTTGGTAGCTTGCCTTTGCGCGTCGTCAAAATAAGCCGGCACGGTGACCACGGCTTTGGTTACCGGAGCGCCCAAAAAGGTTTCCGCGTCTTTTTTGATTTTTTGCAAAATAAACGCGCTAATTTGCTCCGGAGTGTATTCCTTGCCGTTAACGTTATATTTAAAACTGGTTCCCATTTTTCTTTTGGCTTCAAACACCGTGCCGTCCGGATTGGTCACGGCCTGCCTTCTGGCCGGCTCGCCAACCAAAAGCTGGCCTTCCTTGGTAAAAGCCACATACGATGGAAAAGCTTTCCCGCCCACAGACGCGCCCTCGGCCGAAGGAATAATTACCGGTTTGCCGGCTTCCATAACACTAGCCGCGCTGTTGCTTGTCCCTAAGTCTATCCCTATAATTTTTGACATATATTTCTCCTTGTCGCCTGCAGCCCTCCTCTCCCTACTTGTCCGCCATAGCTTTGAGCTTCGGCGGATGGGAGAGGATTAAGGCGAGGGTAAATGATTCTTGATAATTAAATTAGAAATAAATTATAAATTATTTTTTTCAAAATCAACATAAACATAATTTGGACTATGTAATGCTCCGGACGCAATATTACTTGATATGTTCGCAATAGGGCATCCTTGATCGGAAACTTTTATTATTAATACTGGAGAATTATTTTTTTCTGGGATATGTTCTAAAAAAATACTATTACTACCTAAAACGGTCACCAACAAAATAATAAATATGAAACTGATAATTTTTTTATTATAATACTTTTTCATATATTCTGTAATTCCCTTAAAAGCGGCGATCCGTTCTATTACTTATTTTCTAATTCTTTAATTCTTTCTTCTAATTTATCAACTCTGTTATCTGTTCTTATACCATCCCATATTATTCCAACCACAGCCCCAATAAGCGTAATAATGATTATCCACATAACTTTATTTTTTAATTATTTATCATTCCCGCGAAAGCGGGAATCTTTTAATTATCTATTTTCTAATTGTCTTATTTTTTCTTCTAGATCTTCCCTTTCATCATCCTTATCCATATCGGCAACAATCATCCCTACAAAAAATCCTACTATATATTGAGTGCCACCATATCCTATATGAAAAATCGCGCCAAAAATTGCTCCCACAATAATCGCCACAACCGCTATAGATAATCCAATTAAAAATTGCTTAATAAAATGCCACATAAATTTATTTTGTCATTCCCGCGCCTACCTGCGGTAGGCAGGAAAGCGGGAATCTTATTACCATTTCGACCGGAGGGAGAAATCTATTCATTAACAGATCTCTCGCTGCGCTCGAGATGGCGCTTAGGTTGATTTTTTCTTACTAATTAAAGATCCCTCGGATGCACTCGGGATGATTACTATTATTCGCCACCTTTGGTGGCTTTCTTACTGATAATCACTTGGCTTGGCCTAATAACTTTCCCGTTCAGTTCAAACCCTGTTTGCAATTCATCGATAATAATTCCGTCATCTTTTTCCGTTTCAACCTCGCGCACGGCTTCGTGAAAATGCGGGTCGAATTTTTTTCCGATGGATTCGATTTTTTTGACGCCTAAATCTTCCAAAGTTTTATCCAGTTGCTTCAACAAAACATTGATGCCGTCTTGCCAGTTTTGGTATTGCTTGGCAAATTCTCGATAGGGAAGAGGTGTCCCCTCTTCCAGAGGGGACACCTCTTCCAAAACCGGCATATGCCTTAGCGCCAGCTCCAGGCTGTCTATTGTCGGTAAAAGTTTAATCACCGTGACTTCGCGCGCGAACTCCACCAATTCCTTATTCTCCCCTTCCTTGCGGCGCTTGTAATTTTCAAAATCCGCGGCCGTGCGCTTCCATCCCGCCATGGCGCTTTCAAAATCGGTTTGGAGCTTTTCCAGCGTTATTTCGCCGTTCTGGTTTTGGTCGTCTTGTTGTTGTTCGTCAGACATAATCATTTAAACATTTAAGCATCTAAGCATGTAAACATACTCGGATTGTTTAAATGTTTGTATGTTTAAATGCTTAAATTATCTGATGATATAAACTAGCATTACCGCCGCTCCCCCGCCCAACAGTTTGGCTATATATTCCATCAACGTTAAATTCTTTTCGTACTTCATGCTCTTGGGGCCGACAAGTCCGATAACGCCTTTTTTGCCGCTGGGCAATTGCAGACCGCTTACGATCATCGAATAATCTGATTTTTTGGAAAGCGGGATTTCTTTGCCGATAAACGTTTGCGGCCCGCCCTTGCCGCCGTAATCGCTCATTATTTGTTCCGCGTGCTCGTCTATATTGTCAAAAAACTGGGCAATTTCTTTGGCGTCCTCGGCCGGCAGGGCGGGATTATTTAATATGTGGGAAAGCCCGACAGTGGAAACTTCTTCCGGAAATATCGCAAAGCTGGCTTGATTTGAGTATTCTGATAATAACTTGGCCAAACGCCTGCTCATTTCCACGTGCGCCATTTGCAGTTTCAGCAGTTCCCTTTTCAAAAAATCCTGCTCCTTTACCGAAAGTTTGACGCGGTCCATAAGCTGGTTGACAAAATACCGAAAGCCCTTGTCGGTTGGCACGCGGCCGGCCGAAGTGTGCGGCTGGGAAATATAGCCCATTTTTTCCAGCGCCTGCATTTCGTTGCGGATGGTCGGGCTGCTTACGTTAAAATTGTACTTTTCCGCCAAATCCCCGCTGGCCACGGGCTGGCCGTTTTCGCAATTCTCTTTGACAATCGCGGCCAGTATTTTGGCTTGTCTTGGGGTTATTTCCGATGTTTGGTCCATATCTGCTTTATCACTTAAAGATATGTATTGATAATACTATTATCACTCTGCCTTGTCAAGTGATAATCTATGGCTTAAAAAAACCTTTCCTTTTTGCTATAATATGATAGCAATAAAAACATTAACCATAACTTCTATGAAACCCAAACACACACAACTGACGGCAGGCCTAAGCATTTTGGCCCTGTTGTTCTCTTTTTCGGCCTGGCCCGCGGCAAGCTCGGCCCAAAACGGCCATAATTATTTCTGGCAGCCGGATTTCCAACACCCGGTCAGCCACCAGCGGGTTTGCAATCGCGACAATAACAATCCAAACGCCGCGGCCTGCGACGCTCATGTAGTCGTAGACCAAAACGGGAAACCCCGAACTCTCACTTCTCCGGCCGGCTACGGGCCAAGCCAATTTCAAGCGGCTTACAATCATAACGGTGTCACCGGTAGTCCCAGCCAGATTATTGCCGTCGTAGACGCTTACGATAACCCGAAAGTTTATAGCGATCTTTCGGTATATGACAACCAATTTGGTTTGGCCGATCTATCGCTATGTACTGCCGGTTCTTCCGCCACAGTTCCTTGCTTTCAAAAAATCTATCAAACCGGCAGCGCTCCGGCCGTTAATAGCGGCTGGGCTTTGGAAAGTTCGTTGGATGTCCAGATAGCGCATGCCGTGTGCCCGCAGTGCAGCATCTTGCTGGTGGAAGCCAAATCCAGCAGTTATTCCGATTTGATGGCCGCGGTTGACTTGGCGGTCCACAGCGGAGCCTATGTGGTTTCTAATTCTTACGGCAGCGGGGAGTTCTCCGGCGAAACCGCTTATGACAGCCATTTTAACCATCCCGGCACGGCGTTTACTTTTAGCAGCGGTGACAGCGGCTATGGGGTTGCGTATCCGGCGGCCTCGCCTTATGTTACGGCCGTAGGCGGAACTACCCTAAAAATGTCAAGCGGCGCCTATAACGGCGAAACTGCTTGGAGCGAAGGTGGCAGCGGCTGCAGCGCCTATGAATCGAAAAAACCCGCAAACCAGCCAAACATTGGATGCAATAAAAGAATGGTGGTTGATGTTTCGGCCGATGCCGACCCCAACACCGGCGCCGCAATTTATGACAGTACTCCTTATTCCGGCCAATCCGGCTGGTTCCAAGTTGGCGGCACCAGCTTAGCCTCGCCGATTGTTGCCGCCACCTATGCGCTGGCTGGCGACATCCCGGCTTCTGTCCAAGCCAATACCATCCCGTACGCTCAATACATTATATCCAAATCTTATTTTCACGACGTGACTTTCGGCAGCAATGGCCGTTGCCGCAGCACCCCGCTGTTTTGCAGCGCCGCCGCCGGCTATGACGGGCCCACCGGCCTTGGCACGCCCAATGGCACCGGAGCATTCTAAAATCGTTGATTAAACCCCGCCCCTCGACTTCGCTCGGGGCGGGGTTTTAATAATGGCTGTGGAAAACTTTTCTAAAGACCCGCACAAACATAGTAAATATGGGCTTTTTTAACTAAATTGACATTAGGTGAACGATTGTTTACTATATAAATAAATTACTGCTTTACTATCTTTATGACACAAAAATCAAAATCCGTTTCCGCCAATTTGCCATTGCCGCCGGAGCTAATTAAACGCCGAATCTATATTATCCGCGGACAGGAAGTTATGCTGGACAGCGATTTGGCGGAGCTATATCAGGTTCCAACAAAGTCTTTAAATTTGGCTGTTAAAAGAAATTCTGAACGTTTTCCACAAGATTTTATGTTTCAATTAACGGCTGATGAAGTCAAAAACTTGAGGTTTCAATTTGAAACCTCAAGTTTGACATCTCAAATTGCAAGTTCAAGTTTGAGATTCCAATCTGGAATATCAAGTTATGGGGGACGCCGCTACCTTCCCCACGCCTTTACCGAACATGGGGTGGCAATGCTATCTTCCGTCCTTAAAAGCAAACGGGCAATCCAAATGAACATTTTTATCATTCGCGCATTTATCCAGTTCCGTAAAATACTAATTGAACAAAAAGAACTTTCCAAAAGATTACAAAGAGCCGAAAAAGTTATAAGGTTCCATGACCAAGTTTTGTCTGCCGTTGTTGAAGGTGTTAAAAAAATTTAAAAATCCTCCAAAAATTAATCTCATCGGTTTCCACTGGAAACCAAAATCAAGAATATGGCCCCGTTAGACATTTAACTTAAAATTACATTTTTATAGAATTAACCACGGTCAAAATTATGAAAAATCTAAAAACAAAAAATATGTCTAACGGGGTGAAAATAAAAATATTTGTTCTCGCGGCGGCAATGCTTATTCTGCCGCTAATATCCAAAGCCGACACCACCCATAACGGCCGCGTCTGCACCATGACTAAAAAGCAGGGGCTGGCGAGCTGCAGCGCCCACGTGCTGACCGATGCCAAAGGCCATTTTCTGGTCAGCCAATCACCCGCCGGTTTTAGCCCGAATGATTTAAAAACTGCCTATAATTTACCCGGGCGCGCTTCGGGAAATCCGATAGTGGCGATCGTGGATTCCTACGACGACCCAACTATAAAAAACGACCTTGACGTTTTTAGCAAACAGTTTGGCTTGCCAATGTTGCCGGCGTGCAAAAGTAATGTCGCTAAATCATCAGCCCCCTGCTTTGCCAAACTCAACCAGCGTGGCAGTTCGGCCTTGCCCAAAGCAAACGGCGGCTGGTCAGTGGAAATTGCTTTAGATGTAGAAACTGTGCACGGCATTTGCCAAAACTGCTCTATCTTATTAGTGGAAGCAACTTCACCCAATATGAAAAATTTGATGATGTCCGTGGATACAGCGGTAAAAAATGGAGCCGCTGCGGTTTCCAATTCTTACGGCGGGCCGGAATTTTCCGGAGAAGCGGCTTTTGATTCCCATTTCAACCATCCGGGCGTTGCCTTTACCGTAAGCAGCGGCGACAGCGGCTATGGCGTGGAGTATCCGGCGGCTTCGCCTTATGTTACTGCCGTGGGCGGGACCTCGCTGTATTTGGGCAACGGCGGCAAATACAAAAACGAAGACGCCTGGAGCGGCGCCGGCTCCGGCTGCAGCCAATTTGAAGCAAAACCTTCCTGGCAAACAGATGTTAAATGCGGCGGAAGGACCGTGGCCGATGTCTCCGCGGTCGCCGATCCGGCCACAGGCGTAGCCATATACACTACAACCAGCTCCAAAGGACAAAAAGGCTGGTTCACCGTGGGCGGAACTTCTTTATCCTCACCGCTGCTTGCGGCGGTGTACGCGCTGTCGGGGAATTTACCGGCTAATGCCAACGCCAATTCCCTGCCCTATAATTTAGGCTCACGCTCAAATTTGCACGACGTGGTCGGCGGCAGCAACGGTGACTGCTCACCTGCTTATTTATGCGCCGGCAAAACCAAATACGACGGCCCCACAGGTTTGGGCAGCCCCAACGGCACCGGAGCATTTTAAAAAATCACGCTTATGAAAAATCGAGATTATAAAATCTTTGCCCCTAACACATTCCATCACGTTTACAATCGTGGCAATGGTAAAATGGATATTTTTAAAGATGAGCAGGATTTTTTTAATTTTTACAAACGCCTAAATTTAGTTCTTGGAACCCAACAAGAACAAGGGGCATCCTTTTGTTGCAAAAGGATGCCCCTTGTTGGGAATTCATTGCACATTCATCCGCTGCCAAAAAAAGCCTTTAGCATACTTTGCCATTGTTTAATGCCAAACCACTTCCACTTCCTAATCCGGCAAAACTCTGACACCCCGATCAGTAGCCTGATTTCAAAATTGTGCACAAGTTATAGCATGTATTTTAACAAAAAATACGACCATGTTGGTGGGTTATTTCAAGACCAATTTAAGTCTATTCTTATAGATAACGATCAATACCTCTTGTGGCTGTCGGCCTATATTCATCAAAACCCCGCTGTAGCCGGTTTAGTTAAGGATATAAAAGATTACCCTTACAGCAGTTATCCGGACTACCTAGGTTTACGCGTAGGAAATATTACGGACACTTTTTTAATTTTAAGCATGGCGAGCAACGACCGCAAAAACTATGAGCAATTTGTATTAGGAAATTATGAAAAAATTAAACAGCGCAAGGATTTAAGCCATCTTTTTCTTGATTAGCTTAATAAAAAGGGGCATCCTTTTGTTGCAAAAGGATGCCCCTTTTTATCTTTTTATTTTATTTCCGCTACCACCACCCACCTAGCCAAAGCCGTGCCTACGGGATAAGAAGTCTGCAAAGTCAGTAATTTTTTAGCAAAGCCGGCCTGATCCAAAACCGAAGTGTCGTTAGCCGCGACTTTATAGCTGCCGGTTACTACATAGGTAAACTTGTTGCCTTGCCAGTCACTGATTACAATTTCCGCCCCGATGCTGATTTTTGGCAAAACCGCGAATACATTTTTATAATGCCCCTTGCTCCAAATATAGTCGGAGCTGTGGCCAAAAATATAACAATTGCCAAATTGCCCTGGGTCGGCCGTGCCGGGATAGTGGGCCACGCCGTTTATTAATGCCGCCTGAAAAGCGGTTTCGCCCGTCGTGGTAGGATACTGGATTGGCACCTGTATGCCAAGGCTGTCTACAATCAACAAATTCGGCTGCATTTTCGGATTGGCGGCAGGGACACCAACTAAATGGGTTGGCGTGACGGACGGGCGATGGAAATAAAATTTAACATTTGCCCATAAATAGCCAAAATCCAAAATCAAAAACACCGCCAGCAAGGCACCGACGACAATCAAGACTTTTTTGGGAGTAGATAACGGCATATTCACATTATAACATTTAAAAAGCCCGTCCTTTGTTCCAATAAAATCGCGGGATAAGAATCGGGCTTTTTAAATTTCTGGTTAAACCAGTTTAAACTTTTTATCCAGCAAGGCTAAGACTGCCCCAAAAATCAGGAAGGTAAAGCCAATTGGCATTCCCGTGCGGGGTAAATGAGTGCTTGCGCCTAAAACTTTGGGCATTTGCAAATTAGAAGCGCTCGTACTGGTGCTCAAAACCTGTCCTTGAGGAACTCCGCCGCCAGATGAACTTCCGCCTCCACCGCCTCCACCACCGCCGGAGTTAGTATCGGCTGGGTTGTTATTTTGTCCGCCTGTGTTTCCCGAATCTCCGGAATTGGGATTGTCGCCCGCTAAACCAGTTGAATCCGGCGTATTTGTGGCTGTCAAAACAGTTAAAGTATTTTGATTATTATCCAGATTGGTTTCCGGCCCGTTGCCAAAGATATGAGCAAAAAAGTTGTCCGGCGTACCGCCGTTTTGATCCTGCAAAGTCGTCAGTTGGAGATCCACATTGCCGGCCGCGTTTGGCGCGAGCTTGCCTAAATAAAACTCAATGTCTCCGGGAGCAAGCGTTTGATAAGTGGAAGTCGCCTGCGAACCGTCCGACAGAGAAGCCTGCGCGGCATTTAAAGCAAACAGCGTGGGGTCATATTTCCATTCCAGCCGGGAGTCGGCCATGGAAGCCTGCCCCTGGTTGGCAAAACCGGCATTAATATTTACCGGCGAATTGGCCGCGTCCGGAATAGGATTCTGGTCTACGGTTTGGCTGATCGACAAGTCGGGATAGCCAAACACAATGTTGCCCTGCCAGTCCCCGTAAATATTAACCAGCCCCACATACAAATCGGAGTTTACTAAATTGGCATTGGCAAAATTCAACACGTTGGCTAAGGCCGTGGCATTGCCGGTGGTAATGCTATCATACTTAATGTCGCCCCCAGCCGAGGTAATACCGTTTTGGCCGGTAGTGGCATTAACCGTAATATTATTATTTATGGTAGCCTGATTGCTATTATTTATATCCACCGTGGTTATGTCGGTGCTGGAAGCGGAAGCGCCGCCGCCATCCGACGAAGATCCCGGGTCTGTCGAGGTGGGCGCGGTTATATTTTGCTGATTTTGCGAATCAGCCGGCGCAGTATCTGCGGGGGTTGACGTGGGCGAATCAACTGGTGTCTGTAATTGAGACATCAGCTGGGATTGCAACGCGGGGTCGGAACTGGACACAAATGTAAAGCCTGTCGGTTCATAGTTTAAGGTCACGGATGAAGGCAAAGAATAAATATGCCCTGACCAGTTACCCATAATATTTATCAATCCCAAAAACCATTCGCTGTTATACACCGTAAGATTGGTTACGTTTTGGACATTGGATACGGCTGAACTGGCGCCGGTGTTGACGGCTACGTTTTTCACGTCGCCCGAAGTTCCCCTGGCGTCCGGCACGGCTTGTACGATATTATCGCCTGTGTCGGTCTGCACTACGACATTGTTGCTAATGCTGGAATCATTGCTGTTGTTAATATTTAATATGACTTTTTCTACCTGGCTGACGTCGCTGTTGCCATTCGCGCCCAGGGACATAACGTCGGTAAAATACAGCTCCGAAGGCATGATTAAATCGCCGGTCCAGCCGCCAAAAACGTTAAAAGTCACAATCGTCCAGGTGGAATTGACCGCGTTCGCGTTTACAATGTTCAGCACGTTGACCACGGCATTCACATTGCCAGTGGTGATTGAATCGTTCTTTATGTCGCCGCCATTGGAGTTCATCTGGTTGCCGCCGGTGTTGCCGTTTAAAGCCACGTCGTTATCAATATTGGCGATATTCTGGTTGGTCAGCTTAAAAGTGGTAATACTCTGGCAGCTCACGTTGCCGCTACTGCAGATGGGGCTGACCAAGTCCTGCGTACGCTCCCCGGCGCTTAATTCCGGCTGGTTCATATAGAGGTCGGCCGCCAGCTTGTTAAAGGTGTCATTCATCTCCACGATCTGGGAATTAACCAGATTGATGTTGGCCACGGTTAGCACGTTGGCGTAAACATTTACATCCCCCGTGGTGGTGGTCGCGTTTTTAATATCGCCGTCGGTTTGGGTAAGATTTAAACCAGTATTGGCCGTGGAAGTAGCGGTGGTTGTTGCGTTAAGATTATTAATATTGAGAATCTCAAGAGTGGTAGTGCTGTCGCTGGTTGAGGAGGCATTCGACGGATCGGTTGGCGGCAGAACTGACGTGTCAGGGGTGCTGGTGGAGGTGGTATCCGGAGTGGATGAGGCGTCGGTTAAACTAGGATCGGTGGAGGTGGCAGATGGGTCTGGCGTTTGGGTGGTAGCATCAGGGGTGCTGGTGGAGTAAGCGGCTTGGGTATCCACAGGCACTGAATTGTCAGGACTGCCGCCGGTGGCTTGCTGCTCGGCGGGATTATTGGTGTTGTTGGCGTCGTTGATTATTGTCGGATCATCCGCCAAAGCTGCCAGAGGCCGGACCAGCATAACGGACAAAACCGCAATCGCGGCAAGCTTAAAAACGGGCAAATTAAATTTGTGCGATGGTTTTGATGAAATTTTAATTACGGTTTCGGGCATATAAATAACGATTTGTTAATAAACCTAAATTCGCTCCCATCCGCCAAAATACGGCGGACAAAAGTGGATTTATGTTGATCTCCTTCCCAAACGCCAAAATTTGATCCCTGAGCTTGTCGAACGGGTCAAATTTTGTCCTAAATTTATGGCCTTCTAACAGATTCAGTCAACAACTATTTAGTTTTGAAATACACTCGTGTAGTTTTTTAAGAGGACAGGCATCACTAAAGCTCTTTGCGATGGGCATCCCGATATATCGGGATGCCCATCGCCCATTTATTTGGCAAAAAACTAACTTTTTTCCAAATATTCTAACTAGCTAGCGCAAAACAGTAGTCATAATAGTATTGCCGGTAGTGGCTACTGTGCTATTGGCAACAGTCGCGCCGGCAATAATGCCAGTGTGACTAACGTCGCCCATCATTGAGCCGGCATGGTTGAGGCCGGTAGAGGAGCCTGCAACAACACCATTAAGCACCTCAGAACCGTTAGCATTGGAAACACCAGCAAAGTTCTTGCTGACGGCTAGGGCAGAAGATGTACCACCGCGGTCTGAACCAACGGTCACTTCCGGATCCGTGGCTTCAGCTGCTCCGGACGGAGCGGTAACTGAAGAAGTGTAAGGTACCCATTTCTTTAGGCACCTTCTCTGCGGTTTTTTAAGGTTAAGTTAATGATACTTGATTCCGCTGCCGGTCGGCAAATGCTGACGGCGGCATTTTTAATGATGTATGGATTCTGTCGTGGTTGTAGCTGTAGATGAGGAGGTAAATTTCGGCCGTTAGCTCTCCCAAGGTCTTAAACCTCCCCGGATCACCTAAGTCAGTCTTGAGCTTGCCATAAAAGGATTCTTGGTAGCCGTTCTCCCACGGTGATGATTTGTGGCTCATGGAAATTGTAATACCGGCCTGTTCGGCCAGCCTACAGTAGGTTCGGGATTTGTATTCTTGCCCCTGGTCGGAATGGAGATATTTGGCCGCCGGATGTTTTTCCAGTGCGTCAATTAAAGCCAGTAGAACTAGCTGGCTGCTATGCGCGGTCCAGACTGACCAGCCGACAACCTCCCTGGTGAATAAATCTATTATCGTCGCCAGGTAAACAAACCGGCCGTGGAATGATATGTAGGTAAAGTCACTGACCCAGACAATTCCCGGCTCTTCTGGAAACGGAATCAGCATCAGCCAGTTTTGGTAAGGAGCGGAAATTTGTCCCAAATCCCTTGCTTTTCTTAGCTTTCTGCCTGTCCTGCGGTAAGGCTTAATACCAAACAGCCTCATGGTGCGCCGGATTCTTTTCTTGTTAACATGTAGCGCCGGAGCCAGCCGTTTGTGGCCGTAGCTGGGGTGGTCATGCAGGGTTTGTTCAATGCGGATTTTAAGGAGCCAGTCTTTTTGCGGCAGGGTAGGTTCGTAATACAGACTGGCTCTGCTGACTCCCAAGCTCCTGGCCAACTCGGTCTTAGTCGGATTTTCAAGGTGCATAGCGGCGGACAGGTCTTCAACCAATGTCCTTTTTTTCCGCCAATGACAGTTTGACTGTCAGCCGGCCGATAATCTCGTGGAGGGTTTGATTTTCCCGCTTCAGGCGGGAGAGTTCAAGCACGGACGGCGGAGCTGTAACCCCTTTGGCTATCCAGCCGTAAATGGTTTGGGTGGACAGGCCGTGCTCCTCGGCCGCCTGGGTGACGCTGACACCTTCTTCCTTAATTCGTTTTAGAATTTGAGTTTTAACTTCCGGACTGACTTTGTATTTGCCTTTGGGCATAAAGTTAGATTCCTTTCTAGCCTTATTATACCTCAGACTAAGTGTCTAGAATTTGGGGTACCTGTCATTCATCTATTTAAATATAACACTTATTTGAGCACTAGTAAACAAATTCCCCTTTATTTCTCCACCATCTATCAACAAACATGTAACGGACTCTTCCCCGAATTCCTTTTCTGGCGACTACAAAAATCCAAAAAAAAGAGGCAGGCCCGAATCTCCGGCCAACAAAAGCGACCGCCTGCTCCGGCGACTCAGCTTTAGTGTAAGCGACGAACTTTCTTTTCTTCCCGTTAGTATCAAAAACTGCGTACAACTCTTTCTCTTTCTCTTGCTTCTCACTCGGCCTCATAAACGACATTCGTACCTGCCTGGCATAAATAAGAAAAAGCTTACATTATCTCATTACTCCGACGCCAGAAAGCCCCGGGCTCCTGCCCGGGGATGAATGGCTTTCTGGGTCGGAGTGCCGACCTCGCGAAGCGAGCGTCGGAGCCCCCGAGAGGCCCCGGCCTCCCGGCCGGGGAGCATCACTACAATCTTGAACGGTCTTATTGACATATCCAGAATTAATACATACAATTTACAAACCAAAGGAGGAGAAAGGTGTCAAACTGTAAGCCCGGAAACGGGAAGGTTTTGCAGTTGGAACAGACTTTAGCTATCAAGCTCACCCTCCCGTTGAGGACAATCCACCACCATCTCACACAGATGATGCTGGAAGTCCAGCGGGAGATTAACGGCTGCGGCTACAGAAGGATTTCCACCAAAGAACTTCGGCCTGTGAAGCGGATGGCCGAGTTTGAGGCAGAGCTGCGGGCGAGCGAAGATGCGCCGCGGCGTGAGTATGTGCTCCGGCGAATTGCGAAATTCTACAAAATCCACCGGCTGCTTCAGGCGGGCCTTAGCGAGAGCTACGAATCGCTCGTCTATTACGCGGCCGAACTTCGTCGGCAAGCTGAGTGTGCGCGAGAAGCTCGCCAAGAAACCAAACGGGATGGCGCCCGTGACCAAAACAGCATCTCGGTGGCCGAAGAAATCACCGCCGACTTTGGCTTCTTGAGGATGGAAGAGGTGGCGTTGGGCGGCCTCGGCGCAGGCGGTTACAAACACCCCAAGGTTGAAGCTCTAATCACGCAGTGCCGGAATCTCGCGCTTCTTAAGCGCCGCTGTTTGGTGTTTGTGGGTAATAAGCTGCTGGGGGAAACGCTGGCAGACAAGCTTTGGGCGAGCGGAATCCGCGCAGTAACACTCATGGGTGCGCGCTCAGGAAACCAGCGTAGGCACGAACAGGCGGTGCAGAAGTTTCTAGGCGGCCAGGCGGATGTCCTTATCTGCACTTCTGTGCTGGAATCGGAAAAAGCCTTCCCTGAATTAGAAGCAGGGGGGATAATCTGCTACACCCTCCCGCACACGAAGGGTTCCAAAGAGGCCCGCAGTGCCCGCGGCCCCAGCGACGAAATGAGCTTTATCACCAACCTGGTGGCTAGCCAGAGCCCGGATTGCACGTTCTGGTTGCTCAGGCGCGAACTTCAAAAAGAGGCCGCCGAACAGGCGATCCAAGGAACACAGCCTCCAGTCCAAATGGATTTGGGTTTGACATCGTAGCCTTTACAGTGGGTTTCCCGGCCAACCGTTGGGAAATCCACTTCTTTTTTTATTGCCAAAACCCCGGAAAAGTCCAGACAGGTTCGAATATCCCATCTCCCTGTAACAAAAAAATCCTTAATTAAAAGGATCTTTTTTGGCTCGACATCGGTAACTGCCTCCTTGGATTTGGTGTGAATATTTTAGCATAAAACCCAGCGGCATGGTACTGTAAAACAATCTCCCTTGCCGTCTTATTGATTGGACGGTTTTTTAGAAACAAAACTTAAAAGCCTAAAATATAATAATTATGGCTAACCGGCTTGCAATCCCCCGCCCAAACGTTATACTATAACCAACAGGAACAATAAAATTAAGCTTATTTTTATGCCGGAACTAGAAAATAGGGAAAAAATTTTTAATTTGCCGGTCGCGGAAGCCGACCACCACGGGCACCACCACTGCCCGAAATGTCAAACAGATAAAGGGACTTTGCCTGCCGGCACATATACCTGTGAGGTTGAAAATTGCGGCACAAAATTTGTAGTAAAAGATTTGGAATTGAAGGAGAAAAAAGAATAGGATAGCCAAATGAGTTCCAACTTTTACCCGCTCGTAAAAGAGCGGGTTTTTTGTTACAGACTCCCCCCGGCGGAATCCTTTCAACACAAAACCCCATTTTTGCCAAAAGTTGCTATAATTATATTGCAATGACAAAAAAACCAACTACCGGATTTACATGGCACCATTTATTAAAATTAAATTTAAAAAGTAGCGCGGGGTTTACGCTAATTGAGCTGTTGGTGGTAATTTCTATAATCGGGCTCATGGCTTCCATTGTCCTGGTCGCTTTAAATAACTCCAGACTGCAGGCCAGAAACGCCAAAAGAAAAGCCGATATCAGGGAAGTCCGCACGGCTTTGGAACTGTACTACAGCGACAACCAGGATACTTACCCCCATAGCGGCGCGCTCGGCACCGCCAACAACGAGAGCGACATCCAAAAATTGTCCGGCTTTTTGGCACCCAAATATGTGTTGTTTTTACCCAATGACCCCAAAAACAACCCATACAACTACCAATATGTCTGGAAAAACGGAGGCAAAGACTACGGCATTTTTGTGCCGTTTTCCGACGACGGCAGCAGCAGCTGCCAATTCCAGACCGCGGGCGGATCAAAAAACTGGTTTAAAAAAGGTTCAAAGCAAACGCCGCTGTGTAATTACCAAAACTAAAAACTCCTAAACCCCAGCGTAAATAATTATGGCAAAAAACAAAAAACTCCCGTTTTTAGGGAGTTTTTTAAATCTGGATTTTTTTAGCGGGTGACGGAAATAGGTTGACTAAGTTCGGCGTATATTTTTAAAGCTTTTAAGCCAGCTGTTTTAATAAAAGCGGCACCTCGTTAACAGCTACATCAAAAACAATGGCCAAATCAACGTCCATGTAATCATGAACCAGGCGATTGCGCATGGCCATGGCTTTGTTCCAGTCAATGGAGGAAAAACGCTGACGGGTTTCCGGGGAAAGCCGCTTGGAAGCTTCGCCGATATTTTCTATGAGCTTAACCACGGCCAATTGCAATTTTTCGTCAGCGGCAAAATCTTCGTATTTTTGGCTTTGGGTAAACTCAATAACCTTTTGGCAAAATTCCTTAATCTCTGCCAAATATATTTGGTCTTTTTCCATAAATCAGTTTTAAATCCCGCTCAATCTGCGGGCGTAAAAATTTGTTAACCGCGCCTTCGGTGACCAGATCAATGTCCCGGCCTAAAGATTGGCGCAAACTTTTGTCAAGATTAAGATAGGCCGCAAAAGTCGCCGGTCCCGTAAACTTTACCAAAATATCCACGTCGCTGTCCGGCCTGGCCTGGCCTCTGGCCACACTGCCAAAAACGCCGATGTATTCCACCGGATTTTCTTTGATAACCGGCATGATTTTTTCCTTGGCTTCTTCAAAGGTCATACAAATATGTTATCATTTTTTAAAAGCGGGGTCAAAGCAACATAAAAAACTCCCCTATTACCCTCACCCTGCCCTCTCCCGCTTTGCGGGAGAGGGAAAAATGAAAAGCTATAAAGGGAGTTTTTTGATTTTGGATTTTTTAGCGGGTGACACAAATGGCAGTGCTACCAGGGATAGCGCCCTCAACACCATTAGGAGCACAAACCGTTACGCGCCCATTTGCATCAACCGCAACAGTATACTTAGTATCATAAGAAGATGAGCAATTAGTAACGGCCCCACTGGTTATGCTGGGATCAACCGGCAGTGAAGGAAGATAGGTAGGTACTAAGGAGGAACAAAGATCGGCATTACCACTTGCAATATCCTCAGCAGTCATGGAAAGTGATAAGGCTGGCGGCATGGTACCTTTATTATCAGCAAGATATTGACCAACGCCATTTAATATTGCGTTAACGTTGCTGGTGCGCTGGGTATTTCTGCCTTGCGCAAACTGGCGGGCAGGGTTGATGGCAATAATCACAATTGCCGCCAAAATGGCAATCAAACCAATAACCACCAAAATTTCAATAAGGGTAAACCCGCCTTGTCTTGCGATATTCGAGGCAAGCCCTTTTTGATTCTCATTTTTAATCATAAATTTGTTTACCCTGTTAAATTTTACCCCGTTAAATTATCCGCCCCTAGCGGAGACTATTTAACTGGGGATTTAACAGGGTGAATTAATAATTAATATTGCAATTTTTTATTTAGTTATTTTTAGCATAATCGACCAGTATTGCTAAATATTTGTTTTATTAATAACTCATTTTAGCAGGAAAGCTTTTTCCAGTCAATATGAAAATTTGACAAAAAAATGGCTTATCTTAAGGATTTTCCTGCCAAGAGCCGACGGTAATTGACGGCGGCGGGGGCGGCGGCGGGGGCGGCGGCGGGGGCGGCGGCGGCAAATCGTCATTAATAATTGTGCAAGTTATGGTCTGGCCGGCGCTGATGGTGCCGTTTTGGCAAAGCGAGCCAAAACTTTCGGAGTAACTGGCGTTGCTGCTTTCGGTAACGTTATATTGGCTGCTCACGCTCGGCGTAACCGTAAAAGTTACCCCGCTTTCCGAGCCTAAGGCGCTGGCCGGGGAAGGGTTCCCGCCGGTTACGTAAATGGTAAAGCTGGAAGCCGCGGCGCTGGCGCCGTTATCGTTTATGACGTGGGTAATAACCACCACGCCAGCAGTGGTCGGAGTCGGCGGCGGCGGAGTGACCGCGGCCGGACAGACCGTGGCGCCAATGGTCTGGAACACGTTGGACATCTGGCTGGACGGGGGAGAATTAAAATAATCCCCGCTGGCGCTGGCTATGTTCTTGAGCAAAGTTATGGCGGCGGAATTGCTGTCTGAACTATAGCGCACGGTAAAAATAACTGCCCCGCTGGCCTTGGCGGTACTGGCCGCGGACAAGGCGTCGTTGGTATCTGTGGTTAGGTTACCGGTCGGCTTGGTGGGTTCACCGTCGGAAACCAGAATTAAAACCTTCGGGTTGCTGGCTGTATGCCTGGAGCTATTGAGTTCCGCGCTCCCGACGGTTATGGCGCTTTGCAAGTTAGTGCCCACGTCGCTGTTGGAGCCGGTAATGGTGTTAATGGCGGCGTACAAACCAGTGGCCGGCGCGGTATAATAAACTTTTATGGTGACGTAATTTACGTACGTGGTTAAGGTGCTGGCGGAATTGTTTTGCAGGCGCAAAATAAAATTCGTATCGGAAAAATCCCCTATCGCCCAAGTCCTGCCCCAAGTGTCCGTAGAGCCTCCCATAGTGTAAGCCGTTTCGGTGGTAGTTAAGGTTTGGGTTTTGGCGGAAGTCCAGCTGCTGCCGTTGTTCCAGGAAAGATTCAAACCAACCTGCCCGTTGCTTGCGGCCGGAGTATAGGTATAGCTGACGGTTAAATAGACTTCAGAAACTCTGGCAGTACCCGAGGTGTTGGTTTTGATAACGCCAAGACCCCAGGAATTCAGTTCAGCTATGGTCCATTGCGCGTTGGTAAAAGGATCCACAGTTAGCGCCCCGGTATTGTAAGTGGCAAAGGAGCTGCCCAAACTGGAAATCGCATAATCTTTTTGGTTGCCGGTACCGGTACCTTTTTCTATGCGCATGGAAAGGGTTGGCGTGCTGGCGCCGCTTTTTTCGGCAACCACATACAAAGTTACCGAATTGATAGTAGCCCCCGCAGGAATTGCGGAAGTATCTACTTTATAAGTTTCCGCGGCGCTTGTTGTGTTGGTAATGTAAGTATTGTTGTTGGAATCGTTCACGGCGCTAATTTTATTGCCGTTGCTGGTTGAACCGGTGTTGGTAGCCCAGGAAGTTGGATTATAATCCGCCACATTATTTGGAACCAAATTTAAGCTGGAAGTTTGCGGATTGGCGGTAACCTTGCCGTCCACCACAACTTCTACGCCACTGACGGTTGCGCCGGAGGGGATGCCGGATAAGCTAAATTTGGAATAACCCTGCTGCTGGTTTAAGGTCGCGCTGGTGGTAAACGTAGTGTCCTTGGTAAAAGCATTGCCCGGATTTGACCACTGGCCGTTCGGCGATGCGGTGCTGGCCGGAAGGTTGGGCCCTATTGTAGCGCTGGAGCTGTCGCTCCCATAAACTGTAGTCAGCTGGCCGTTGGTCGGCACCGAGCCGCTGCTGCCGTCCAAACCGCCAAAGCTTCCCATACCGACTTTGGACGGTATGGCAACCTGGCCGTATAACGCAAGCAGGGCTTTGGCCGCCGAGTTTTCATTGGCAAGGTCGGTGGAACTCATACTGCCCGTGCGGTCAAAAATCATCACCGTATCGGCGCAGGCCGGAGTTGGCGGCGCGTTTTGAGCCACGTTAATGACGCAGGTTTTGCTGTCGCCGGCGCTTAAGCTCACGGTGCCGCCGGACGAACAATCCTGCCCCCACACCGAAGCCGTGTAGCCGGCCGGAACGCCGGAAATGCTGGCGGTATGAGAACCCACAGTCAGCCCGCTTTTGGGTACGCCGGAAGTCACCGTATTGCCGTCAAGTTTTAAAGTAACTCCGCTTGGGGCAAGACTGCCGCCGTAACCGTTGGTAATGTTGGCGGTAACCGTGAGGGTAGCCGTAGTGGGCTGGTCAATATTGGTTATGGTACAAACGTAATCCTGGCCTGAAGCCGCGGAAGAAAAATTGCAACCGGTAGAATTGATTACCACACCATTGAGGGACAAAGAATAGACAGGCGTTTGATAACCGCTGCTCGGGCAAGGGCCGCTGGGCGTGCATTCGGTAACATTAAAGTTGCTGCCCGGCGTAATTTGCATGGCGGTGCCCGTTGCCGCCAGATCCGGGAACGGGGTTACGGCAGGACTTGCCGTAACGTTGACCGTAAAATTGTTGGCGCTGGCCGTACCGCCGTGGCTGTTGCTGACCACAACCACCACGGTTAAATATGCCGGCTGGGTTTGGGTCACCGCCGGGTTCTGCACCGTGGAAGAAACATTAATATTGGTAAACGAGCCCTGGTAGCTGGCCTGGGTGGAAATTGCCACGACCGTGGAATTTCCCGAGCGTGGCGCAGACGGCGTAAGGGCGGCAATGCTGCAGGTCTCCAGCCGCCCTTGGGCATCTGTGCCTATGGTTATGGGTGGTCCGCCTCCGGTATAATTGTAATTTTGGCCTAATTTAAGCAAAGCAATGTTGGAGCAGGATTCCGCCAAACCCAAAGACACGCGCTTGTATTCCCCGCTGGAGGAGGCGGCGCGGACAAAATAGCCGCCGCTGGAAAGCAAAAACACCAAACCCAATAAAATCAAAGAAATGACAATCGCGGAAATCAGGGCAATAAACCCGGCTTCGTCTTGGCTTGCGGTGGGCAATTTGTTGTTTAAATGCTTCATTTTCTTAAGTACTTGGTAATGGAAAAAGTTGATGACAACAGCATACCGTTGTCCGTCCGGTCGGTCAAGGAAAAACTGGCCGAAACGCTTTCCGGCTCAATGCTAGTGCCGGAAGCCGCGGTATGGGTAAACTGTAAGTTGCTGATTTGGACATTGGAAGTATTTACGGGGACCGGGCAGGCCGTCCCGTACCACAGCAATAAACTGCCGTTATAACTTTGCAAGCAGGAACTTGGCGCGACCAGGCTTAGGTTGACGACGGTGGAATTATATTTGGTCACGGAAAGGCACAGCGGCCGGTTTAAATCGCAGGCGCGGGCAACCCCGTCGGCCGGCAAGGAAACCGCGTCTATATACGAAGCTCCGGACAGCACCCAGTCAATTTTACCTTCCAAAAAATCGCCTTCCTGCTGCAGTGTTGCCCTGGCCTGGTTGCGGCCGGCGGACTCAAACACGCTGTAAGCGGTAACAATCGCTCCGGTCATCAAAATGGCAAACAGCGCCAGATAAACTATAACTTCAATCAAGGTAAAACCTGCGCTATTTTGTATCCCATTTTTTTTATTGTTGGTTAATGCCATAATTTTTACGGGGAGATAACCGACAAGTAACCGTTATTGCCGCTGTCGTTGGAACCGACATAAAAATAATTTCCTTCGCAATCAAAACTCGGCTCTTCTAAACCGCCGCTGGCCGGCAAATTCACAGGCAAGCCCCAGGCGGAGACGGACAATGGATTGGAAGCGTCCCAAACCTGAAATTGGGTTTTGGTGAGCAAAAAAGCCAGAGTGTGAAAAGCCTTGGAGCTATCCAAACCAAACCGGACCGACACCCCCTCCACCGTGCTGCTGATTTTCGCGCCGGGAGGCTGGAGGCTGTTGGGATTATTGGCGGCGAGTCCGGAAGGCGAACTATCATTTAAAATATAAAATTCGTAGGTTGGAGGGTTAGTAGTGGTAACGGTTCTGCCTAAATACAGCGTGTTGCCGACTAAATCCAAGCTCTTGCCGTTGCCCTGGTTATCCGGCGCGTGGTAATCCCCGATTCTCTTGGGCGAAGAAGGAGTGCTGACATCCAAAACCGTAACCTGTTCCTGATTGGAAGCGCTGCTGTCGGTCGGATGGGCCAAATAAGCGTAACCGTTACTTACGTAAATGGCATTAATATTATAACCAACCTGATAGCTGCCCACCCATTGCGGGTTAAGCGGATTATGCACGTCTATAATATTGAACTCCGGCCCGCTGCTGGTTTTGGTAAGGCCTAAATAGACATAACCGTTACTGTAAAAAATACTGTTGCCGACGGCGCTGCCGCTGGAGCCAACCACGCCGGAAGCCACGGGCATTTCAAAAGTGTATTTGACCTGCGGCGTGGGACCGCTGACATCAATAACCTGCAGCTGGCCGCAAGCCAAATTGGCGCCATTATTGTTGCTGCAAGCGCCAGTTGCGGTATTAAAACTTGCGCCATAAGCGCTGGCAACATAGGCATAATTTTGGGAAGTGGAGGTGGCAACGGCTACCGCGGCCAGACCGCCCGTACCGACACTGCTGCCATTATTATCCAAACTGCCAATTAAAGAATTAGCCAAATTATTAATCAGCTTATTAGTGTCAAACACAAAAAAAGTCGGGTCGGTTTTGTTGGCCGTGCTCCCCACTGCGACATAAAGCCTGCCCTGATAAGCGTCCAAATCGTTAATCGGATATGTCCCGCTTATATTGGCCAAAGAGGCCAGGCTGGTAACGGAATTCTTTATTTGCGGATTTTTCCAGGCGTCGGCGCTGGGCGTTAACACCGAATCGCAGGTGTCCCCGCCCACCGCGTTGTTGAAGTTGGTGACTACGGCGGACAATGCAGTGGTCTCAACGCGGTTATGGTCGCCGGACCAGGTTATTGTGGCCTTAACATTTTTGGTAAAATAGTCGGGCTGGGTCTGCACGGAAACATTTTCCGTATAGGTAAGGGGACCGAGCGTAACGGTAGTGGAAGTCGGCACAACCAGTTTAAAATCCTGCCGCGCCAACGCTTGCTCGTTTTCCAAAAGTCCTTGCGCCAAACTTAAGGCTTCGGCGCTGGTCTGGCTGTCGGAAAGCAAGGACTGGTTGCCGAAAGACACCAGCATTACCGCCGTTAAAGCGGTAATCAATATTGCCATGGCAATAAGCATCTCCAGCGTGGAAAATCCGTTTTGTTGGATTTCTCTATTCATAATTCCTGATTTACGATTCATGCTTCAAGCTTCATGCTTCATGATTCTAGTTCCTACCAGTCTATGCGCCCCTCGCTGTTAACGGTAATGGTGTCGGAATGTGTGCCGTCGGAAAGCGCAATGCTTTGGGCCGTGCTGGTACCGCTTAACCGGGTAAAATCAACTTCTGTAGCGCCGGAATGGGTTACTAGGCTGGTGGCCGGAAATGCCTGATTTAAAGGATCGTTTTGATTATAAGGCGAACCCTGAAAAATCACGTATTGACTGGGCTGGATTTCCACGCCGTGCGGCTTGCCGTCACTGCAGCCGGAGCCCAAACAGACATTGTTGATTGCCTGGCTGCGCGCAACCTGTAAAACCATAACCAGCGTATTGCGTTCCGTGCGGAAAACAAAACTGCGGTAGGCATCCAACCCTACTATTATTGACAGGCTGCTGATTATGACAATCATCGCCATAACAGTAACAATTTCAATAAGGGTAAATCCTTTTTGAGATTTCAGATTTATGATTTCAGATTTATGATTCCGGAGAACGTTCATAGCTAATGGATGCTGTTGCTAAGGCTTTGCGTGAGGGAATAAATCGGGGTGATTATGGACAGCGCAATGAAGCCCACGAGCACGCCCATAAAAATCATCAACACCGGCTCAATCAGGCTGGACATATTTTTGGTGATTTCCTCCAGTTCGGCCTCGTACATTTCCGCCAAAAACAGCAGCGTGTCGCTTAAATTGCCCGCCGTCTCGCCCACGCTTATCATTTGGGTAAACGCGGGCGGAAACAGCTTCGGATTAGTGGCCAAATGCTCGGAAAGTTTCTCCCCGTGGGTCAATTTTTCGCTCATGATGTTAAACTCGCGCCGATAAACCGTGCTGGTGGAAGTATCGGCCGTGATTCTTACCGCTTCCACTATCAGCGCCTCGCCCTTAAGCAGTATCCCCAAAGTCCTGGTAAAACTGACCAAATGGTAACTCAAAAACATCTGGCCAAAAAGCGGCAGGCGCAAAATTTGCCTGTCTACCCACAGCCGGATTTTCGGCTGGCGCATGGCAACAAACACGGCGAAAACCAAAACCACAAGCGCTAAAAGAATCGCCAAACCGTGGTTGAGCATAAAACTGCTGACAAAAATAAGGACGCGCGTAGTCCAGGGCAGTTGGAATTTGAAACTCTGGAACACCGGCAAGATTTTCGGAAAGACATAAAAAGTCAGCATACCGGTAATGCCAAAAGTCGCGAAGACTATAAAAATCGGGTAAACCAGGGCGCCGATGACTTTGCGGCGCAGAGCCTGCTGCTTTTGCAGCTCCTCGGCCAAGTAATTCAAATTTTCCTGCAAGGTGCCGGACAATTCGCCGATGCGGATTAAATTTAACGCGAAAGCGCCAAAAATCTTGCGGAAACGCTCCAGGCTGACGTGTAGATACTGTCCGTTTTCCACGTCTTTAGCCAACACCTCCAAAATTTGCGCGGTGGATTTGCTGCCGGCCTGGGACTTTAGCAAATTCACGCACTTTAAAATCGGCATGCCGGATTTCAGCAAAATGGACAGCCGTTTGACAATCATAATTTTTTCTTTGGCCGACAATCGCAAGAAATATTGCTTGGGAACTGCGGCTTCCGTTGCCGCGTAAAGCGGCGCAGCGGCTGATTTTTTGGTTCGTGGATTCATAATTTATAGCTTTCTTCGGCATCGAATTTACTTCGGGCCGAAGAAAAACTTCTCCGAAAAATTTGGGTTCCCTAAATTTCTGAAAGAAATTAAGGGCTTCCAAAAAGATAGGATTTCTGCCTTCGGCAGAAATGGTTGGAAAGAAAAAACTGGTAAGTTTTGTCTTTCCAAATTCTATTCGTACAGCATCCTAAACACTTCTTCAATGGTGGTTATGCCGGCCGCGGCTTTCCCCGCGCCGTCCTGAAACATGGTTACCATCCCCTGCCCCACCGCCAGTTTTTGGATCTCGCCGGCCGTGGCTTTACGCAAAATGGCATCACGGATAGTCTGGTCAAGCAATAATACTTCATGCACGCCTATCCGGCCGCGATAACCGCTTTGGCTGCACTTCTCGCAACCCCGACCATAGTAGAAAACTGGCAACTCGGACTTATTTTTTAAACCAAAGGCTTCAATAAGCCTCTTTGACTCTTCCAGTGACAACTTTTTTTCCGTACGGCAAAATCCGCAAATTTTCCGCAACAGGCGCTGACCAATAGCCACGTTGACGGTGGAAGCAATTAAATAAGGTTCTATGTGCAAATCCAAAAGCCGGGGCAAAGTGGTGGCGGCATCGTTGGTATGCAGGGTGGAAAATAGCAAGTGGCCGGTCAGCGCGGTGTTTACGGCCAACCCCGCGGTTTCCTGGTCGCGGATTTCGCCCACCATAATAATGTTGGGGTCCTGCCGCAAAATACTGCGCAGGCCGTTGGCAAAAGTTAGGCCGGTGCGGGAATTGACCTGTATTTGATGGATGCCTTCCAAAGAATATTCTATGGGGTCTTCCACGGTGACAATGGAAACTTCTTTGTTGCTGATCATTTTAATCAGCGTATATAAAGTGGTGGTCTTACCACTTCCGGTGGGACCGGTGGCCAAAATCATGCCATAAGGTTTTTTTATGGCACGCAGGATTTTTTCCTGGTTTAATTTGGAAAAACCCAAGGCGTCCAGATTAAATTCCGCGGCCTGGTCGGAAAGCAGGCGCAAAACCGCGTTCTCGCCGTAATAGGTCGGCACCACGGACACGCGGACGTCAACGGGAGCCGGCAAATTCTCGTCCCAGCGGAAACGGCCGTCCTGGGCCGCCTGGTGCTCGTCAATGCGCAGGCCGGCCAAAATTTTTATGCGGGAAATAATTTCCGCGTGGAGGCCTTTGGGGAAACTTTCCGCGTCCTGCAAGACGCCGTCCACGCGCAGGCGCACGTTGACTCCCTGCTTACCGGGATCTATGTGGATATCCGAAGCCCGGTGGTTGTAAGCGTTCTCTATAATCTGGTTTACTATACTTACAATGGAAAGTTTGGGCGTGACCAAAGCCGCGCCCTCGGCAATGGCGCGGGCCGCGTGCCCGGCCGCTTTGATAATCGGCTGGGCGGCTTCGGAAACCGCTTCTATTGCGGCCGCAGCCGGATTGTGGCCGGCGGTATGGTCTTGGCTGTCAACCTTAATCTGCGGCGCGGCGGAAAAAGCCTTACCTTTAATTTTAACCTTAATTGAGCCTTGTTCTTGCTTCCGCTGGTCTTTGCCAAAACCTAAATTTATACCTTTTAATCCAAAAAACATAATTTTTTGGCTTAGTCAAATAAATCCTGATAAACGGGCGTTAAATTTAAGCCTCGCATAAGCGTTTGTCAGTAAAACTGACTATACCACAAAGCTTAAATTCCGTAAAGCCCCCTATGGCTGCTTTAAATACCAAAAAATCCCCCTAACTTTAGGCTGGGAGGATTTTTTATTTTATTTCTTCGGCGAGATTTTTTCCCCGTTTCCGAAAATAACTTGGTCCTACCGTTACTTCCGGTCGGTATCGGGTATTAAACCCTGCCTGATTAACGCCGAGCGCTGCATGATAATTTCCGCGTCTTTTCCGCGGAAAAGACAAATTCTGCCGCAACCGCGGCACTTGACTTCCAACGCGCTTTGCGCGCCCTGCAAAAAGCCCTTGCATAAGAGCTTGTTGCAGTCCGGGCAGCGATACTCTGGTAAAGATTTTAAATCTATGTCGTCCATCTTTAAAAATCCGGTTTAAATTTTTTGCGGGTCAAGCGTATAATAGTCTAAACCTTTTTGCGTGTCAATATTTGCATTATCTTGTTCGCGCATAAAAAAGACCGCCCTCTCTCCCAGTCAGACCAGGAGAGCGGGCGGTGTGCAGTCCAAGGGCGGCTAAAGGCTGGCTTCCTTTACCACCGCTGAAGGCGGCGGTAAAGAGGCCCAACAATCAACAGGCCGAGGCCGAGCAGGACCAAGGTGCCAGGTTCGGGAATTTTGGGGGGTGCCGAACCCTCATTAAAGAGCTGGCCTACCCAGCTGCACTGATTGCCTGTCTCAAGCAAGACGTAGGCGTGGCTCCAGTCGTAATTGCCGACCGAAGCCAAAACCGCCGCCACTTGCGCCTTTTGGGCCGGAGTCAGTGGAAAATCAGCCGGATCTGTGAAATTCCAGATCTCATGCTGCAAGGACACGTCCAGCGCTTGATCGGTAGGGCTGAACCCCTGACCAAGCAGGAACATGGCCTTGAACTGATCCACAGTTAAGCCGAGCACACCGGCCAAGCCGGTCGGGTCGGCCAACGACACCACGATGACGTTCCATTGGTTTTGCGTAATGTGGTCTTTCGCGTCAATGCACCACATCGTAATGAGTAACTCGTTAAGTTTCCCGGCAGCGTCTGCGACATAGTACGTCCCGTCGGTAAACCCTGCGGGGTAATTAACGAAGGTTAGGGTATCCGCGGCTGCAGTAGCCGGGACCAAAGCGATGATCAACAACATGAGGTACAGCAGGCATCGTCTCATTGATAGAGAGATCCTCCTTGTCGTCTCCCAACAGGCTCTTACAGCAGCCCGCAGGGTAAATAATTATACCATATACCGTTTTGACAAGTAAACCCCGGCACCACGCCTTTACAGGCGTGGCCTTAGGGAATTACGCTGCGCGTTTTTATAGCATTCATCCCCATCTTTACAGATGGGGCTTTCTGCGTGGTGCGGGGTAAATGGACAAAAAACAGCCTTCATAGGCTGTCTTTGACAAGATCCCCAATCCACGGATCCCTTATTAAAATTTTGTCTTAAAACCCAAAACAAAAGTTATAATACTTTTTTCAAATACCCCGCACCATTCGTCTGACTCAGGTACGGGGCAAGCTGCCCTACAATACTTTTTTCAGATATTGGCCGGTGTAAGAAGCCTTAACTTTTGCTAAATCTTCGGGCGTGCCAATGGCCACAACCTGGCCGCCTTTGTCTCCGCCTTCCGGGCCTAAGTCCACAACCCAGTCCGCGGTTTTTATCATATCCAAATTGTGTTCAATAACCACCACGGTGTTGCCTTTGTCCACCAGTTTATTTAGCACGCTGATTAAGCGCTTGACGTCGGCAAAATGCAAACCCGTGGTCGGCTCATCCAGCAAATACAGAGTCCGCCCAGTGGAGGCGCGCGAAAGTTCCGTGGCCAGCTTAATCCGCTGCGCCTCGCCGCCGGAAAGCGTAGTGGCGTTTTGCCCCAGGCACATATAGCCCAAACCGACCTGGCTTAAGGTTTCCAGTTTTTTGTGGATTTGCGGCAGATTGGCGAAAAAGATTTTGGCCTCGTCCACGGTCATTTCCAAAACATCGGCAATGGTTTTGTCTTTGTAATGGATTTCCAAAGCCTGCTGGTTGTAGCGCTTACCGCCGCATTCTTCGCAGGTAATGTAAACGTCGGGCAAAAAATTCATTTCCACCATAATGACCCCGTCGCCGGCGCACTTTTCACAGCGGCCGCCTTTAACGTTAAAGCTGAACCGGCCGGCCTTGTAGCCGCGCATGCGGGCTTCCCTGGTGTCGGCAAAAATATCGCGGATCGGGGTAAACAGGCCGGTATAGGTGGCCGGGTTGCTGCGGGGGGTGCGGCCAATGGGGCTTTGGTCTATGTTGATGATTTTGTCTATATGCTCCACGCCAAGGATTTTTTTGTGTTTGCCCGGCTCTTCCTTGCTGTTGTAAAAATACTTGTAAAGCGCGCGGGCCAAAATATCGTGGAACAGCGTGGATTTGCCGCTGCCGGAAACGCCGGTCACGCAGATAAATTTTCCCAACGGGAGGTCCACGTTAATTTCCTTTAAATTAAACTCCGCGGCGCCAAAAATGGAAAGTTTGCGCCCGTTGCCCGGCCGCCTTCTTTTGGGCACTTCTATAAATTCCCTGCCGGCCAAATACTGGCCGGTCAGGCTTTTAGCGCTTTTTTGTATATCCCTGGGCGTACCCTCGGCCACCAATTCCCCGCCGTGCTTGCCGGCGCCCGGGCCGATGTCCACCACCCAGTCGGCTTCGCGGATGGTTTCTTCGTCGTGCTCCACCACAATTACCGTGTTCCCCAAGTCGCGCAAATCTTTTAGGGTCTGCAAAAGTTTGCGGTTGTCGCGCTGGTGCAAACCGATGGAAGGCTCGTCTAATATATAAAGAACGCCGGTTAGGCCCGAGCCGATTTGCGTGGCCAAACGGATGCGCTGGGCTTCCCCGCCGGAGAGGCTGTCGGCGGCGCGGTCCAAAGACAAATACGCCAACCCGACGTTAAGCAAAAAAGCCAAACGGCCGCTGACCTCCTTTAGCACCTGTTTGGCAATGGCCAAATCTTTTTGGTTTAAGGTCTTGTTTAAATCCCGAAAAAAATTAAAGGCGGCCTGGATGTTCATGGCCGAGGCGTCCACAATTCCCACTCCGCCCACCAGCACGGCCAAAACTTCGGGCTTAAGGCGTTTGCCCTGGCAGGACGGGCATCGGCGCACGCGCATATAATTTTCTATTTCGCTGCGCATGTATTCGGAATCGGTTTCGCCGTAGCGGCGCTCCAAATTCGGGATAACGCCTTCAAAAGCGGTGTTCATCTCAAACTCGCCGTCGCGGGTGGAAAATTCGCCCATGACTTTAACTTTTTGCCCGCCGGTACCGTAAAGGATTATGTCTATAAATTTTTTGGGCAAATCTTTAACGGGCGTATTCACGGAAAAACCGTACTCTCTGGCTACGGCCTGCAGGATGCGGCTATACCAGGACAGGCGCGACGTGGTTTTGCTCCAGGGGCGGATGGCGCCTTCGGCCAAAGTCAAACGCTGGTTGGGCATAACCAAATCCGGCTCCACGGTCAGCTTATTGCCCAGGCCTTTGCATTCCGGGCAGGCGCCATGCGGGTTGTTAAAACTAAAATCCCGCGGATCAAGTTCGGAGAACTGCACGTGGCCTTCCGGACAGGCGAATTTTTGCGACAGTACAATCTCCTGCGGAGATTGTACCTTATTACTCTCTCCCTTCTTGTCCGCCGAAGCTTTCTTGTCCAACGTAGCCTTGGCGGAGTCGGAAGCGAAGGCGGATGGGAGAGAGTGCCCCGAACGAAGTGAGGGGGAGAGAGGGTTATTAAAATCTTCGACTTTTACCACCATCGCAATCCCATCCCCAAGGTCCAAAGCTTTCTCCAGTGATTCCGAAAGTCTGCCCTTGTCTTGAGGATTGATGCTCAAACGGTCCACCACCACGTCTATGTTGTGCTTTTTTTGCTTATCCAAATTCAGCCGCTCGGCCTCGTTTAAATCCATAACCGTCTTGTCCACGCGGACGCGGGCAAAACCGGCTTTCTTGATTTGTTCAAAAATCACGCGGTGTTCGCCTTTTTGGTCTTTAATAAACGGCGCCAGCAAAATAATTTTCGTGCCGGGCTTAAAACTCAACAGTTGCTCCACCATGGCGGCAATGGTTTGCCCCTGGATTTTTTTGCCGCAAACCGGACAGTGCGGCTGGCCGATGCGCGCCCAAAGCAGGCGCATGTAGTCGTAAATTTCCGTAACCGTGCCCACGGTTGACCTGGGGTTATGCGAAGCGGATTTTTGGTCTATGGATATTGCCGGGCTAAGGCCTTCTATTTTGTCCACGTCCGGTTTGTCCATCAGGCCAATAAACTGCCGCGCGTAGGCGGAAAGCGATTCCACATAGCGGCGCTGGCCTTCGGCGTAAATGGTGTCAAAAGCCAAAGACGACTTGCCGGATCCTGACAGGCCGGTTAACACCACCAGCTTGTTCCGTGGCAAATCTACGTCCAAATTTTTTAAATTGTGCTGCCGCGCCCCGCGGATGGAAATTTTGTCGTACATGTAGCGACCCTAATTACCCGAATGTCATCCGAATTATCCGAATGGGCCCAATTCGGGTCATTCGGGTATAATTCGTAAATTCGGGTCGATAAATAAATGAGATAGACTGGTAGCAATTTTACCACATATGTCAAGAGAGGGCAAGAGCCTAAGGGCGGGTATACTAGGGCAGTTGGAACAAGAGTAATATACAGTTTATGATAATTAACACTCTTGTTTTATGATAGCTCTCTTAAACCAAATACCGTCGGAAGCCAAAATTAAGCAACAATTAAGGAAAATCGTTTTCGGAAAGAATTTGGCCTGTCCCAGGTGCCGCAGCAGAAAAGTGTATTCATCAGAAAACCGTTATCGCTGCCAGAGATGCCGCAAACCCTTTGGCCTGCTGACTGGCACTTGGCTTTCAGGGATGAAATTAAACCTCAGAACTTTCTACGCTCTACTCTGGTGCTGGACTCAAAGGATTCCCGTACTTCAGTCCCAGAAACTCTGCCATGTGGGGGAAGAAGCGGTTTACCACTGGTTTAGGCAATTTCGATTGCATTTGCCCGATTTACAGCCCATTTTAACAGGCTGTGTCCAAATGGATGAAGCTTACTTTAAACAACTTTCATTACTATTGGCTAAGCAAGTCGGGAGTAAAAAACTGGCGCATCAAGTTATTTTTAAAAATTCTGTTAACAAGACTGAAGCCTCGCAATTCATTTTTCAAAGCATAGAGCCTAACACTAAGCTGCAAACCGACGGCTCAGGCATCTACAAAAAGATTGAGCAGTGGTGGCAGGTGAAGCATAAAGTTGATATACACAAAAAATTTGAGTTTGGATTAACCTCTGAAATTGAAGGCATGTTTGGCAACCTCAGGACTTTTATCCGACGGATGTACCACCATACTACCCCAGAATACCTGCCGGAATATGTGAGTGAATTTTGCCTCAGGTTTTCCTCACCGGAAATCTTTAGTTCGCCTAATGTTTACTTATCTAAAACGCTGAAATCTGTTCCATTTGACTAGGAATACCCCTAAGGGCTAATATTCCCCCTCTTAAGATAAAGATGTTATTTAAGCCAAAACGAAACCGGATCCATACCTAATTTATCTCAAAGAGATAATTTAGATGCGGATCCGGGTATTGCGATTCCGGGTCATGGCGATGTGATATTCCTGAGGATCTCATTTAGCAGTTGCTTCCACTCCGGTGCAGGAAGTGTAACGGCCGCGAAGACGAGAGCCCCGAGAGCCAAAGCCAGAACGATGATGCAGAAGGCTTTCATCGGCGCACGAACGGTTGCGCGATACGCCCACTTTGCGCCATCTCTGACGATTCCGACGGTAACGAGAATCGTAACTACGAGAAGTGCTACTACGAGGAGGAAGTCGTCGAAGAAGATGTCGGTTTCGCTATCATCCCGCTTCCACTTCTTCTCCATCGGCCGGCTCCGCTCGCAACCGAGGTCTTTTGCTCTCTCCGGCGTCATCATTGCCTGCATGGCTCCTCCTAGCAGGCCACCTTGACGCAGTTGGCGACCTCCAAGAATTGCTTGAGGTCGTTCTCGGTGAGCTGACGGTAAAACTTAACCTCATACGTTCCGTTGGCCCGCCGCCTGTAAGTCCTCACCCGGGTATCGCGAATCAAAAATGTTGCCAAGGCATCCTCGGAGACGCCCTCAGCGGGCTTTACAACCACCCACTGAATCCCGGGACGAATAGCTGGCTGATGCACCAGCTCGCCTTCTACCAACGAAATCCTTGTAGACAAAACATCCTCCTTCTGGCCGGGATTGCCGGCCCAACTGATACAAATCCAATAACCAGAAACTACCAGATAATAGACATCCGGTCAAGGTGCGATTATAATTATTTGAGATACCGATATACAGATTCATTCGGATGATACTGATAATACAGATACCTTTTTCAATACGCATCAGTATTGTCCGTATCATCGGTATTCATATCCGTATATCAGTATCATATTTTATGCCCGACCTCAAACAAAAGCTTAAAAATATTCCCCAAAAACCAGGCGTCTACCTTTTTAAAGATAAGCACGGGGTTGTTTTATACGTGGGCAAAGCCAAAAATTTAAAAGCGCGCGTCAGCCAATACTTAAGCGGGCATGACGAACGCGAGCAAATCCCCTATTTGATGGAAGAGGCCGTTGATGTTGATTACACGGTCGTAAATAACGAACTGGAAAGCCTATTTTTGGAAAACACGCTTATTAAGCAGTATTTGCCCAAGTATAATATTTTACTGCGCGACGACAAAAATTACGCTTTTATAAAAATTGACTACTCAACGGAGATTCCCCAAATTGGATATGCGAGAAAAATTGATAGTTATCGGCGTCATCCTGACCCTGAGCGAAGCGAAGGGGAAGGATCTC
Organism: Candidatus Doudnaibacteriota bacterium; assembly: GCA_963768175.1. GTDB lineage: Bacteria > Patescibacteriota > Doudnabacteria > UBA920 > UBA920 > PALSA-1336. The sequence goes on from CAVYGQ010000001.1 coordinate 711,234, forward strand.
TTAAACAATCGGTGAAAAGAGATTCCTCGGCTGCACTCGGAATGACACCGGAAGATAAGTTCTTCGGTCCGTATAGCGCCGCATACAAAATCCGCAACACTTTGCATTTAATGCGCAAAATTTTTCCTTACTGCTCGGCGCAAAAAGTTTCCGGCAAGCCGTGCTTCTACTATCACCTGCACCGCTGCCCGGGCGTGTGCATAGGCAAAATTTCGCTTAATGAATACAAACTCCAGCTCAAAAAAATTGAAGACTTTTTGGCCGGCAACACGGGCAAAATCGGCAAACAACTGCAAAGCGAGATGCGCCAAGCGGCCATAAAAAAACAGTTTGAAAAAGCCGCAAGGCTTCGCGACCAGTTAAACTCCTTAAAACTTTTGGAAGAACACCAAACGGTAATTTTAGCCAAAAAAGTGGATTGGGATATTGTGTCTTTGGCATCTTCCGATGGCTATACCTGCATAAATTTATTTAAAGTCCGCAGCGGCAAGCTGCAGGATAAGGAAAATTTTGTATACGAAACTAATGTTGATTATTTGCGCGGCCGCGCAAATAATCAACAAGACGAAATTTTGCAAAAATTTTTGGAGCAATACTATTTGGAAACTTCCAGCATTCCCAAAATTATTTACGCCCAGTACCCAGCCCAAGGATATCGGCTGATAGAAAAACTAATACGCTCGCGGTGCGGCCGCGCAACCAAAATTATTACGCCCCAAAGAGGCAAAGCCAAAAAACTGGTAAAGCTTGGGGTTGTCAACGCGCAGGAATATTTGACCAAATGGCTTTCGGACCAGGCCGGAAATTTGCCCGCCCGCAACGACTTCGTCGTAGCGAAGTCGGGCGGGGACAAAATCAACCGCGCATTACAGGGCTTAAAAGATATTTTGAAGTTGGAAAAAATTCCCCAACGGATTGAGTGCTACGACATTTCCAATATCCAAGGGACCAACGCGGTGGGTAGCATGGTGGTGTTTAATAAAGGCCTGCCGGCTAAAAGCGAATACCGCAAATTTAAAATCCGTTCCAAGTCCACGCCGGACGATTTTGCGATGATGAAGGAAATGCTAGGGAGGAGATTCGCCCGATCTGTTATTGCGAGGAGTGCATCCGACGAAGCAATCTTATCGGAGAAAGGATTGCCGCGCCCCTCGGATGCACTCGGGGCTCGCAATGACAAAGGAAGCTGGCCTCTTCCAGAGCTCATCGTAATCGACGGCGGCAAAGGCCAGTTGTCTGCAGCGATTGAAGTACTTACAACATACAACACACAACACACAACTCCAATAATCGGCCTTGCCAAACGCATTGAAGAAATCTTTGTGCCGGGCAAATCGGATCCGATAATTTTATCGCACGACGACCCCGCTCTCCAGCTCCTGCAAAGATTGCGCGACGAAGCTCATCGTTTTGGCATAATCTTTCACCGCAAACTCCGTTCCAAAGAAGCGATAAAATCCGCGCTGGACGACATCCCGGGGCTAGGCCCCAAAACCAAAAAACTTTTAAAAACCAAATTCGGAACCGTGGCGGATGTCAGAAAAGCCAGCTCTGATGAATTGACAAAAGTTGTCGGGGTAAAGTTGGCACAAACGATTAAACAAAATTTATAAAATCGGAAGTCGGCACTATCATCCGACATGCCGCCCTGTCGAATGACAAGGACGGACTAATCGGAATGTCAGAACCTATGGTTTTCCATCCGATTTATCCGATTTTCTGACTCTCCGATTTTTCCGCCATACATTGACACCGCCCGCCCTTTCCTTGTATAATGGTTGGGCAAAATATTTTTTGGCCTAACTTCATCCTGTTAAATAATTTGCCCAGCAAATTGGCACTTTGTGCCATTTAACAGGACAAGAATCCTATGAATTCCATTGTTTTCCGCTTCCTGAATATCCTGGTCATGCTTCTGTTAATAATCGTAGTTTCCCTACAAAACAAATCTTCCGGGCTTTCCAACGTCTTCGGTGGCGGCGGCAACATTGTCCAAACCCGCCGCGGCTTTGAAAAATGGCTGTTTTACGCCACCATTGTTTTAGGCATTATTTTTATGGCTATTAATATAAGCTTCCTGTTTAGTAAATAGCATTCCGATCCGGATATCCAGATAAAATCCGGATCAACGGATAACTGCGGATGCAAAAATCCGTAGACATCAGCAGATCCGGATGCATCCGTATATCGGGATCGCTTTACGATGAACGGTTTCCCCGAAAACTTAACCTCTAGCGCCAAACAAATTTCTCTTGGCATAAAGGGGCTCAAACATTTAAGCCTTTCCCGCTTGCGGAAAGTTTTTTCTTTAATGGGCAAAAACGAAAAAATCGCCGTAGGGGTGCTGGCTGTCTTAGCGCTGATTAGCCTGTTTGTATCTTTGCGCAATATTTATAACGCCCATACCACTCCTTCTCCGGACTTTGGCGGCAGTTACAGCGAAGGACTGCTTGGCCAGCCGACTTACATAAATCCGCTTTTAACCAATGAAGAGCCGGATTTGTCTTTAACCAATTTGGTTTTTTCCGGACTCTATAAATATGACTCTGCAGGCCGGCTGGCTCCCGACCTGGCGGACGGCATGCCCACAGTTTCCCAGGACCAAAAACAATACACTATAAATTTAAAACGCAACGCGAAATGGCAGAACGGCAAACCCCTAACCGCCGATGATGTTATTTTTACCATCGGGCTGCTTAAGGATCCGGACTACAAAAGCCCGCTGTGGCCGCTGTGGCAGGCTACCTCCGTCAGCAAGCTTTCGGATTACAGTGTCCAGTTTACCACCAAAGACATTTCCGGACCATTTATAAACAACCTTACCCTGCCCATTTTGCCCAAAGCCATTTGGGGCGGTGTGGACGCACAAAACTTTTTGCAGTCCAAGTATAATTTGGAAGCTATAGGCAGCGGGCCTTACGCCATTAAACAGATTAAAAAATTGCCCAGCGGAAAAGTGGAAGAAATATCCCTGCAGTCAAACCCGGACTATTACGGCGGCAGGCCGAAAATTGACCAGCTGATTTTTAAATTTTACGATGACGAAGATGACATTTTAAACGCCTTCCATAGCCGGGAGATTGACGGGTTTGGCTTCGTGCCGCTGGGCAGCGATTTGTACGTGGATAAAAACCAGCCGCAGGCGCAAATTCTAACCGTGCCGCTGCCGCAGTATCAAATTGTATTTTTTAACCTGAACAATAAAATTTTAAGCGACCAAAACGTCAGGCTGGCGCTTTCTTTGGCAACGGACAAACAACAAATTATTAACCAAGTTTTTGCCGGCAACGCGTTTTTGCCTGTGTCCCCTTGGCTGGGGCAAGGACAGATCGCCGCCACATCAACCGTAGATTTAAACCAAGCCAAAAACCTTTTGGACAACGGCGGCTGGGAAATCAACCCGGCAACCGGAATAAGGGCCAACAAGCAAGGCCAAGCTTTGGCGTTCACTGTCTCTACCAACGACTCCTTGGTTAATTCCAAGGCTGCGGAAATTTTGGCCGACCAGTGGAAAGCCCTAAACATAACCGTTAATTTAAACATTTTGCCGAGCAAACAACTTACGGACACGTTAATTAAACCCAGAACTTTTGACGTGTTACTTTTCCCACAAAAATTCAGCGCGGATCCCGACCCGTTTCCCTTTTGGCATTCCAGCCAGGTTAAAGATCCGGGCTTTAATTTAACCGGTTTTGCCGATGCCGCCGCCGACAGCCTGATTATTAACGCGCGCACGACTACCGATAAAAACGCCCAAGCCCAGGATTACCAACAGTTTAACAGTATAATAATGTCAAAAGTCCCGATAATCTTTTTGGACCAAACCGAATATATTTACGCCGTAGACAGCAACGTAAAAAATATCCGGCTTAATGTACTTTATGACCCCAGCCAAAGGTTTAATGAAATTAGCCAATGGTATATGGCGACCAAGAGGGTATGGAAGTAGTAGCCATTCAAGCATATAAGCATACAAGCATTTAAACATCTTAGGTTTGCTTGTTTAAATGTTTAGATGTTAAAATGTTTAAATGAGCGCGCCGCGGTGGCGAAATTGGCAGACGCATACGCTTCAGGTGCGTACGACCTCACGGTCATGAGGGTTCAACTCCCTCCCGCGGCACCACGAATTAATACAAATAATCAAATAATCCAAATTTATGAAAAAACTGTTACTTGTACTGCCTATTGCTGCCTTGTTAGCCGCCGGATGCAATTCAATCCAGCAGGCTTCAAATCAAGCCCCTGTTCAGGCTCCGGTTGTTCAAAATACAACTCCAACCCCTAGCCTAACACCAACTCAAACTACGCAGCCTGCCCCAACTCCAACAAGCGGGCAAAGCTATTCATTGCCACAGTGTGGAGTCAATGTGGTTGTAAGAGATGGCTTGCCCGGAAATATTAGTTCGGGGAGCCAAGGCGGTGTCATTTGGACCAGCTTAGCAGTCGGAGGTGCAATGCCAAAATCCGAATTAGAGGTAACCTGTACACAAAAAATCGCCAACCCCCAAACTGCTGCGGATGTAAGCAAAAACGATATAGCCTTTATGTTGTCCGTGCAATCCGATGGTTCTTCAAAAGTTGATAAAGATTTATACTTGGCTTTAGACGCCCAAACAAGGTCAAATATAACCCAGCTTTACTCGGCAATGAACCAAGGCTATCGCCAAGGTTCCGAGACAATAGGTTTTTCAAACCAAGATTGGCTTTATACTTTTTCTTTCTTAAACCCGGCACAAGCCAGAAACCAAAATGATTTTGTTATTTCCGTAAATCCATGAGACCTCTAAATTTTTGTTGACAAAAAAACCAGGGCGTGATATAATTAGAATACAAATTAAAAATCTGTCTGAAATAAAAGGAATTATCAGATTATAATATAAAATTTAAGTAGCGGGATAACGCCAGTGTTATCAATAAATTTTGTTTTGTAATTTGCTAATTGCGAGCAAACCTAAAGGCGGTCGGCTGAGCAGGCCACTACCAAAAGGTTGTAGGTGGATTTTAATCCGCCTATAAACATTAATAATTTTTGCCTAGACGCAAATAGGCAGGACAATTTTAAAAAATGATGATGAAAAGACATCAGCCCCAGCCGCACAGGCACGGGCAGCAAAGCCGGCCGCAAGGGCAAAATCAAAATCAGCCTAAAACTGACCGTTTAGATGCGCTCATAAACAAAATGGGCGGTTTGAATTTGGGTGCCCAGCACGGTTTTAGCACCCGTTCAGGGTCTGACCCTTCAGGGTCTAAAGCGACCAGCCGCTACACTGCCTCGCGCCAAAATTTAAGAATTATTCCCATGGGCGGCGTAGAAGAAGTCGGAGAAAACATGACCGCGCTGGAATATGGCGACGATATTATTATTATAGACATGGGTTTGGCCTTCCCCGACGAAACCATGCCGGGCATAGACTATATTATTCCCGACACCAAATGGCTGGAAGAAAATAAAAAAAGGATCCGCGGCGTTATTATTACCCACGGGCACTTGGACCACATTGGCGCCGTGCCTTACATTTTGCCCAAGCTCGGCGACCCGCCGGTTTATACTTTGGCGCTCACGGCCGCTTTTATAAAAAAGCGCCTGGAAGAATTCGGCCTTTTGGGCCGCTCCAAAATTAACAGCTTAACCAAAGACGACGTTTTGGCTCTGGGCAATTTTAAAATCAGGTTTTTTAGGATCAACCACAGCATCCCCAACTCCATCGGTTTGTGCATTACCACGCCGGTCGGCCAGATTGTCTATGTTACGGACTGGAAATTTGACCACACGCCGGTAGACAGCAGGCCCACGGAATTTGACAAAATCGCCAAATTCGGCGCCGAAGGCGTAATGCTACTGATGTCCGATTCCACCAACGCGGAAAAACCCGGCTACTGTATTTCGGAAAAAGAAATCGGCAACACCATAGACCGCACCTTTAGCGACATTAAAGGCCGGATTATTTTTGCCAATTTCAGCAGCAGCATTTCGCGCATCCAGCAGGTCTTTGACGCCGCGGCCAAATATAACCGCAAAGTCATTGTCACCGGCCGGAGCATGGTTAATAACATAGAAATCGCGCTGTCTTTGGGCTACTTAAAAATCCAACCCAAAATTATTATAAAGTCCGAAGCCGCCAAAAAATTCCCGGATAACCAGATTGTCATTTTAACTACCGGGGCGCAGGGCGAAGAAGCCGCCGGCTTGGCGCGCATTGCCCGCGGCGACCACAAAACCGTAAGGATTAAAAAGGGAGACACCACCATTGTTTCCGCCTCCCCCATTCCGGGCAACGAACGGGCCATTGCCGCCATGCTGTCCAACCTAACCAGGCTTGGCTCCCACGTGATTTACAACAAGACTTTGGACATCCACACCTCCGGCCACGCGCACCAGGAAGAATTAAAACTAATGATTGCCCTAGTCAAACCCAAATACTTTATGCCCATCCACGGCGAACACCACATGATTGTGGCGCACGCGGAACTGGCCAAAGGCATGGGCATTCCGGAAGCCAATATTTTTGTCCTGGACAACGGACAAATTTTGGAAATCACTTCCGCCAAGGAAGCCAAAATTGTGGAAGACCCGAAAATCGCTTCGGGCTATGTGTTTATAGACGGGCTTGGCATCGGCGACGTGGGTGAAGTGGTTATCCGCGACCGGCAGGTTATGGCGCAGGACGGCATGTTCGTGATTATCATGACATTAGATAGAAGGAGCGGCAAACTGGTAAACCAGCCGGATATTATTTCCCGCGGCTTTATTTATATGAAAGGCAACGACGATTTAATCCGCGAGGTCAAGCACGAGGTGCGCAAGCTGGTGGAAAGCAAAGGCAAGGAAAAGCTGGAGCCCAACTACGCCTACCTCCGCAACATTGTCCGCGACGAAATTGGCGAATACCTTTATCAAAAAACAGAGAGAAGACCAATGGTCCTTCCGGTCGTGATTGAAGTATAATAAATCCGAAATATCCCGCCCTTTGTCCGCAAAGGGCGGGGTTTAATTTGACTAAAATTTTTATAATGCTAAAATCATCAGACAGGAGGAACGATAGAAGATGTGTATTCACAATCGGAAGGGCCCCCAGCGCCAAGATTCTTCGCCGACTAGCCAACTCAACGAACCGATAATCCAGGATGCTGATAGGTCAGTGGGCGACATTCTGGACTGGAGCACGCGGATTGGACAAGGAGGGCCACGACACGCTCCCCCACCCCGCAAGCCGCCAAAGACTGAAACCGCACTTCCCGGCGACCGAGATTTGGACTAACGTCCTCATCTGTCTGCCGCGGACGAACGACCTTCGCCCGCGGTTCCCTTTTTTTATTTCATTTATTTGCTATACTAATATCAGAATTTACGCATTGACCAAGTTCGAGGCATTTTGCGAGGATTTTATGAGGCGTACTTTAGGTACGACGAATAAAACCGCAGCAAAATAACGAAGAAATTGGCCAAAGCCGCTTTGAAGGTAGGGCTCCGCCCGCCCAAAAAGCGGCGATGCGGAAATCCTGATTAATATGGATAAAAAACAAACCATTGTCTCCGGAATCAGGGCCAGCGGCAAATTACACGTTGGCAATTACCTGGGCGCGCTTAAGCAGTTTGTAGAGCTGCAAAACGACGAAACCAAAAACTGTTATTTTTTTATCGCTGATTTGCACGGCCTAACCACCCCTTTTGAGCCAAAAGAGCTGGCCAATACGATTTTGGACGTTACGGCCAGTTACTTAGCCGCCGGGATTAATCCAGAAAAAACAACTTTCTTTTTGCAAAGCCAGGTTTTGGAACATGCCCAGCTGGCCTGGATTTTTAATTGCATCACGCCGCTTGGAGAACTTTATCGGATGACACAGTTTAAAGTTAAAGGGAACCTAAAAACAAAAATCTCTGATCGTACTCCTTCGCTTTCCAAACCAGAAACTATAGGTAATCAAATTGTTGATAATTCTGGCTATTTCGAAAAATTATCAGAAAAATATTTTGTAGAGTTTATCGACAAAGAAGGAAATCGTTCAGAAAATAAAATTGCTTCAGGATTTATAAAAACTCTTTATGACGAACTCTCAGATACTTACAAAGTTAACGCCGGACTTTTGACTTACCCCGCCTTAATGGCCGCGGATATTTTAATGTATAAAGCAGATGCGGTACCCGTGGGCGATGACCAGGTCCAGCACGTGGAGCTGGCAAGGGTAGTAGCCAGGAAGTTTAACCACAAATTCGGCAAAACTTTTCCGGAACCCAAAACTTTTTTAACCAAACCGTTGCGGATTATGTCCTTAACCGACCCGACCAAAAAAATGAGCAAAACCGGGGACGAGGCTCTGCTGTTGGACGATTCACCCGCGGAAATAACGCGCAAGCTTAAAAAAGCTTTAACCGCAAGCGAGGCCGGCAAAAAATCCCCGGGGGAAGAAAATCTGATGCTGCTTTTGTCCCATTTTGGGAAAACTGATGAAATTGCTCATTTTATGGAGACGCAGGCAGCCGGAACTTTAAAATACAGCGAACTTAAAGAAGCCTTAGCCAAAGATATCAGTAATTATTTTGCCGATTTTCGTGAAAAGAAAAAAGAGCTTCTGGCAAGGCCGGAATATCTGGCGCAAGTCCTGGCCGAAGGCTCGCGCAAGGCCGCGGCAGTAGCCAAAGAAACATTGTTGGAAGTCAAACAAAAAATCGGACTGCTCTAGTCCGGTTTTTTAGTGTGATTTTCAAGTGTTAAGAAACAAAAATTCCACGGGAGGAAAAGATTATGTCGGATCTTGCGGTCTACGTTCTACACATTGTAGTTAAACCCTACAAGGCCCCTTTCATCCGTCGCTCCCTGGAGGAAGCCAGAGACGATGGTGTGGCGTGGCATGGGTTCAAACTCATGGAACGTGTAGATGTAAAAGAAATCGCCAACGGCGTATTCGCCCAATCTTTCAACTCCTCAGGGAGTATTGAGGAGCTGGCTAACAACCCCAATGTCGTCCGAGTAGGCGTTTTCAATGGCTTGTGTATGAACCAAGTCATACAGGCGCCTGCCCAGGAAAGGGAACGACGCGAAACCATCATCTTTGACCGTCAGGCCGTTGCTGCCTGACCAGGCAAACACGAAGATAACGGAAGGGAAACATGTGCACTCCTTACGCATTGGAGCTGTACCTTACTGGCAAGACCGCCGAAGAGCTTGCCAAAATAACGGGCATCCCCGTTGAACACATCCAAGCCAGGCTAGATGCCGCCGAGCAGTATCTGGCACGGCAGGGCGCCGCAGACGCCCGAAAGGAGGCCGTATCGACAAGCTCCTGAAACAAAAACCGGCGGCCGGAACCTGCATTCCCGGCCGCCACACTCTTTTTAGATTACTTTAATTTGTTGATGAGGTTTGTAACCTCGTCAATTTTTTGTCTCAACAGCTCCTTGCTGTCTGCTTCCACATTCAAACGGAGCAAATTTTGCGTGTTAGAAACCCTTAAGTTAAACCGCCAGGACGGATAATTAAAATCAAAACCGTCTACGTTGTCTATTTGCGCATTTTTGTAATGCTCTCTTACTTTGTCCAAAATATTCTCGTTTTCAAGTTCAAAATTTATTTCCTCGCTAATGAAAAACTTCTCCCGCAAGGGTTTTAGGATTTCAGAGAAGGTTCTTGGCTTCAAATCACCCCCTCCTTTATCCTCCCCCGTCAAGGGGGAGGAAATGGAATTGCAGAATAATATTTCCAAAACCGCCAAAAACGGCATCAGGCCGTTATCCAAATAAAAATTATCCTTAAAATAATAGTGGCCCGAGGTTTCGCTGCCGAAGACCGCGCCTTCTTTCATCATCCGTTCCTTAATAAAGGAATGCCCGGCCTTGGCCATAACGGACTTCCCGTTGTTTTGTTCAACGACATAGTCTATAACCCTGACCACGCGGGTGTCGTGCAAAATTTTCGCGCCCGGATATTTTTTTAAATAATACTCACTAAGCAGAGCATTGATATAAGCCGGAGTAACAAATTCGCCTTTTTCGTCAAAAAAGAAACAGCGATCCGCGTCCCCATCCCAGGCCACGCCCAAATCCGGCTTTAGCTCTTTTATGGCCGCGATGGTTTCCGGCCGGTTGGAAGGCAGCAACGGGTCGGAAGGGCCTTTGGGAAAACTGCCGTCTAGATGGTCGTTTAAAACTTTTACAAACTTAATCGGCAACAAAGTTTTTAATTTTTCTATGGCCGGATTGGCCATACCAAAATTGGCGTTAGCCACAATTTTTAACGGTTTGATTTTGCTGATATCAAAAGGTTCTAATACGTGCTTATAATAATTATCATAAATCTCCTTTTTCTCCACGCTTCCTTTATCCCCACTGGCCACTGTCCACTGTCCACTAACCACTAAGTCCCGAATTTGATATATACCACTGTCCCCGGAAATCGGTTTGCCTTTCTCCCGCACCATTTTTAAGCCTCCCCATTCCTTGGGATTATGACTGGCCGTAACTTGGATGCCGCCGTCTACATTTAGCGTGGCCGCGGCAAAATATAGCTGGTCAGTGGAAACCAAACCAATATCAATTACGTTTACTCCGGCATCGGTTAAGCCTTTAATAACGGCTTCCGAAAACTCTTCACCGGTCAGGCGCATATCATGCCCCACAACCACAATTTTTGGACTTAAAAATTTTGCGTATGCTTGCGCTATCTTATAAACCAAATCCGCGTTAATCTGCTCCGGATAAATCCCGCGGATGTCGTAAGCTTTAAATATTGAAGTATCTATTTTGTCCATAAGCTTATTTTAGCATAAAAACAAGTTCTTGCTAAAAATTTTAACAAAAATAAAAACCCTTCTTAAGGGGTGAGGGGGCGGCAAATAGCATACCACCCCCCCCCAAGATGACTACTTTGAACTGCCGGTCGCGGCAGCCCCTAGCATTCCTCAGCAGCGTCGATCGAAGCGGCTAGCGCCGCCTGCTCCCGAACCGAGCGAAACCTTCTGTTCTTTCTGCGGCTCAGTTTGGAGTCGCTATTGCCTTCTTTCTTCTTAGGAGCCATCTCCGAAAGCGCCAAGCCCAACGACCTGGCGACGCCTTCCCGCTGACTCCGCGGAAGCGGCTTGTAACGACGACCGTCTACTTTGCGACGCGAGATATCGCGCCGCGCAACCACAAAGAACGCTGCCATTTACTTTTCCCTCCTGGGATAACATCAGATAGCGGCACCTTAGTCATGCTGACACCGCTTCTTGGTTGCAATTATAGAGATTTACTAAAACTTCGTCAAACCCTTGGCTAAAACTGGTATTTCTTATAAAATGAAGTAGTTATTAGTTATTAATTATATGTTATGAGTTTTCAGATAGGTATCGTTGGTTTACCAAATGTAGGCAAATCAACATTATTTAACGCCATTACCAAAAGCAAAGTTGAGGCGGCAAATTACCCGTTTGCCACCATTAACCCTAACGTGGGCGTGGTGGCTGTGCCCGATGAGCGGCTGGCCAAGCTGGCAGTTTTGGAAAAGAGTGAAAAAATTGTACCCACGGCCATTGAATTTGTGGATATTGCCGGGCTGGTTAAAGGCGCCAGTAAAGGCGAAGGTTTGGGCAACCAATTTTTAAGCCACATCCGCGAAGTAAACGCCATTCTGGAAGTGGTACGGTTTTTTGTGGACGATGACATTATCCACGTCCAGGGCAACGTTGACCCAAAGCGCGATATGGAAACCGTTGCCATTGAACTGCAATTGGCCGATCTTCAAAACGTGGAAAACCGATTATCTAGTGTTTCCCGCCAGGCCAAAAGTGGCGAGCGCGAGGCAATTATCAAAAAGGCTGTTTTGGAAAAATACAAAACGGCGCTGGAAGCCGGAGCCATGGCCAACACCGTGCATTTAACGGACGAAGAAAAAGAGCACAGCAAGGATATCCAGCTGCTTACTACGAAACCAATACTTTTTGTGGCTAACGATAAATTTGATTTAAATAAAAAGGAGTTTACTCAATCCCCAGATGACCGTCATCTGGATGACGGTCATCTGGGGCAAAAAATGATCCAAATTGACGCCCAATTGGAATCCGAGCTCGCCGAACTTTCCGACGCCGAGCGCGTGGAGTATTTAAAAGAATTGGGCTTGCCCGAGTCGGGCCTGGATAAAATCATTAAGCAGGCTTACAAAACTTTAGGGCTGATTACTTTTATAACCGCCGGGCCAAAAGAAAGCAAGGCCTGGACTTGCCCCAAAGGCACCAAAGCGCCGCAGGCAGCGGGTATTATCCATACCGATTTTGAAAAAGGGTTTATCCGCGCGGAGGTAATCCAATGGGACAAATTATTGGAAGCCGGTGGCTATGTCCAGGCGCGGGACAAAGGCTGGCTAAGGGTGGAAGGCAAAGAATACGTAATTGCAGATGGGGATGTGGTTCATTTTAGGTTTGCCAATTAGATATTCCGGAAAAAAGACAAAATAAAAGCGCTGACCAACATCAGTCGCTTGGGTACTGCAAAGCGTCACACGTTTCGCTGTCACATTCAGCCAGCCCGTGCTAAGGCTGTGACAATTACAAAAATCCTCTATCAAACCCACACTTCAGAATGTCAATCAATCACCCCAACAATTTAATCAAACTCCTGACCACCTCGGCTCCTGCCCGGGTATTGGCATTGTGGGAAAGCCAATACATAATCGTCACCACCACCGCATCCTGTGACAGATACGTATAGTGTTCCAATTCACGTTTGCCGCCATCATCGTCGTTGGCATGCACAAACATGGTATAATGGATTAGCCCGTCTTGTTCCCAATGGGAAATCACCAGGAGTAACTGGTCTCCAAAACTCACCGGGTGGAAGATACGGACTACGAGCCGATTAAAATCATCAAGCCCGGCCCTTGGAGTTTCTTGTCCTGAAACGCTTTCCACCGCCTTCACGATGGATTCAAAAAATTCTCTGCTCTGCATTTGATTAGCCCTCCTTGGCCAATATCAGTGCTTGATGGTTGATGGCACTGATTTGTTATTATATCATTTTTTTATATTCCTGTCAATCTCGACAAAAACCCCAGCTAATGCTATACTTTTGAAACAATTTAATAACTAATTTACCCCGTAGAAATACGTAACATACTCTACCGGGGTCATATTCCCCCGGCTAAAGATCGGGGGATAGAAACACTGTTTCTATGCCTCAATATGAGCTTATGTACCTGCTCGGCAGCCAGACGGCCGACGACGAGGTGCCCAAAATTTCCCAGGCAATTTTAAAATTTGCCGAAGACTTTGGGGCCACCGACGTTAAGGAAGCCCAGCTGGGTAAAAAAAAACTCGCCTACCCCATAGGCAAAACCCGCAACGGACATTATGTGGTGGTAAATTTTACTATGGACGGCAAAAACATTAACACCTTTGACGCCAAAATCCGCACCCAGGACCAGAGCATTATCCGCTACCTGATTGTAAATTTGGACGAGCATTTGGCCCGGATGGCCAAAGACAAAATTGTGCAATCCAAGATAGTCCGCAAAGGCCCGCCCGCGGAAGTCAGTGTGCTTACGCCCAAAGTCCAGGCCGCGGCCAAAAAAGAAACTCCGGTTTTGGTGGAAATTAACCAGGAAGAACTGGATAAAAAGATTGAAGAAGCGCTAAGCGAAGACCTTACTAAATAGGTTCTAGTTGCTAGTTGCGAGGTTCTAGAACCTTGAACCTAGCACCTCGTACCTTTTAAAATTTATAAGTAAATTTTAAACCTATGGATTTAAACAAAGTTATGATAATCGGCCGCCTTACGCGCGACCCGGAACTGCGCACCATCCCTTCCGGCGCCAGCGTCTGCCAAATTGGGCTGGCCACCAATTATGTTTACAACAACCAAGCCACGGGACAAAAAGTGGAGCAGGTGGAATACCACAATGTGGTGCTGTGGCGAAAATTGGGGGAGATAGCGGCCCAATACTTAAAAAAAGGCCGCCGCGTCTACATTGAAGGCCGCCTGCAAACCCGCAGCTGGGACGGCAAAGACGGGCAAAAAAGAAGCCGCACGGAAATAATTGCCGAAAATATGATTATGCTGGACAGCGGCTCTGGCGCTGGATCATCCGCAAGCAGCAGTTCTTACCAAGCTTCCGCTCCGACCGCAAGGTCAACACAATCCCCCGCTGAAGATTTGAGCCAGCCCGCTCCTAAAGAAGAACTCCCCACTATCCAGCAAGACGAAGACGTTAATGTGGAGGATATACCATTTTAAATGAACAAAAATAATAAAAATTAAATAAATGACAAAAACGGACTGCAGTAAATTTTTGCTCATTTTTGTCACTTTTGATCATTTTTTTAATTACTCCTATGCGCCCATCCAATAACAACAGAGACAGCCAACCACAGGTTAAAAAGCAGTGCTATTTTTGCTCTAACAAAATCAGCACTGTGGACTACAAAGACTCGCAAACCCTGCGCCGCTTTATGTCCCCGCACGCCAAAATTTTGAGCCACAACCGCACCGGCACCTGCCCCAAGCACCAGCGGATGGTGACAAAAGCGCTGAAACAGGCCAGGCATATGGCATTACTACCCTTTGTAGCGGCTTAAGGATAATGACAAAAATTAAAAAAATGACAAAATTGACAAAAATACACTGCAACCCTTATTTTTGTCATTTATGTCATTTTTGCTCATTTATTTAATTACTTCTTATGGATTTAAACGATATGAAAATCGGGACAATCATTCTCTGGGAAAAACAACCGGTGATGATTATTTGGAGCAACCGCATGCGCACGGCCCAAAGAAAACCCGTAATGCAAACCAAAATGCGCAACGTGATTACCGGCAAAGTTTACGAGTACTCCTTTAAATTTGGCGAAAGCATAGAGGAAGCCGATGTTACCCGCGAAAAGGCCAACTTTTTGTATGCCGACACACAAGGCACCCACTTTATGAATAACGAGACTTTTGAGACCGTGGATATTGCCAAAGAAGTGACTGAGAGCCAGGAAAAATTTTTGAAAGAAGGAATGGAAGTCAGCATTTTGCGCTTTAACAACAAACCCGTATCTATTGAACTGCCGATAAAAATCAAACTCAAAGTAACCGAAGCTCCGCCTTCTACCGTCGGTAACAGCGGCGGCAATGTTACCAAACCTGTCACCCTTGAAACCGGTCTGGTGGTTAACGCCCCGATGTTTATAAAAGAGGGTGACGTTGTCCGGGTAGACACCCGCAGCGGCGAATACGTGGAACGCGCGACACAATAAAATATTGATTGGCGCAAATAACCCCGCCTCTCTAAAGAGGCGGGGTTTTGCTTTTGGTTAATCTTAGTTATTGCAATCTTGAATCGTTACAATCCATCACCAAAAAAATCGGCCTGCGCAGCAGTGCGTTTCTTATTGCGAAAAAAACTGGCACATCTGGCGGAGAGTTACCACACTCCCTTTTTGTAAATTCCCGTCAGCCGCGTTTGCCGGCACCACGCGGGAAAAATCATTGTCTATGTGCCACGAGTTATACACCGCCACGGACGGATAGCCGTGCAGTAAAGTTCCGTCATACCAATAGACCGTACCTTTAAAATTGACATCCAGGCCGGCCATGTGAGCGGCACGCGGATTGGAGATGATGCTACCGAGCGGCACCTGGTTAAGCTCCGGCGCCGTGATCACTAACACTGAAGTGAACTTAAAACCCAGGCCCAAAAACACGCTGGCCGAACTAAAGCCGTGCTTGGCGCCACCGGAAATTAAAAACACCGTGGGATCAGTCGGCGACTTAACCAAGGCGCCGTCATTAGGCAACAGCAGCGGACCGGCGGGCAAAGCTTGGAAAGCTGCGGTATCTAACACCGCATCTTTGAACTCGTAACCAAACGAGTACAGCATTCCGGGATTGGTAATGCCGCGGCGCACGTTATTCTGAATTAGATAATAAGTACCGGCATCGTTAATCAGGCACATTTTAACATAAGAGTTAGCACCGGCTGTCAGCGAGCCAGCTCCGGCAATCGGCGTCGTTACACCAGCCGCGGACGACAAATAGCCGCCGGAACTGTTTTGCGAGAAAATGGCATATGAATAAACGGTACCGTTAACCAAGCCGGTATCCAGAAATGACTGGCCGATACCGCTATATATTTGAGTTCCGTCGGTTACGCTGGTTGGAGCGGCAGAACCAACTTTGCGCACAATCACAGTCTGAACCCAACCGTAAGTAATGGAAGGATTAATCCAAGTCAGCAAGACCTGGCCGTCGCCGGGTTGAATAACAAGGTTGGTGATTGATGAACTCGCGGGGACACCACCCCCTCCGCCGCCGCCCCCTCCGCCGCCCCCTCCGCCGCCCCCTCCGCCGCCACTGAAGGCTTGAGTAGTGGCCGATGTAGACAAAGATTGAGCCGATTCATTACCGACATTGTCATAAGCGGAAACGGTGTAAGTGTAAGTGGTGGAAGGAGAAAGACTGGTATCGGAATATGAAATCTGGGCGGTTGAGGCAATCAACGAACCTCCCCGGTAAATTTTGTAGCCGGCCAGCCCGGAAGTTATGGCGCCGGAAACTGTCGGGTCTGTACTTGCGACCCATGAAAGGTTAATCTGGCTGGAAGACACCGCGGAGGAGGATAAACTTGTTGGGATGGATGGCGCGGTAATGTCGGGATTGGCCTGGGTGGTGGCAAAAATGGCTGAACTTTTGGCGGAAATGTTTAAAGCCGCGTCAAAAGCGGCAACAGCATAGCCATAAGCGGTTTGCGTAGTTAAGCCCGTATCCCCATAACTGTTGGTAGTCGAAGTGGCAATTTGGACAGTGGGCACACAGGACGAACCTTGGCAGCGGAATACCTGGTAACCGGCCACGCCTACGTTATCCGTGGACGCGTTCCAAGTCAAATCGATTTCGGAACCGGAAACAACCGTAGCAAAAAGGCCGGTCGGCACGGTTGGAGATTGGCTGTCGGAGGTGGAGGTGGTCAACAAGGTATAATCCGAAGAAGTGGCGAGGTTACCGGCCAGGTCGTGCGACCTGGCCCTAAAATGGTAAGTTGTATTGGCGGACAATCCGGTAAGCGAAACCGAGTGAGAAGTAACTAAAGTATTGTCTAAAGTAGTCTGGCTACCATAAGAAGCGGTCAAGCCATAGTCAGCCTGGGAATCCGCCAACTCGTTGGTGGTCCAGGTAATAGTTGCTGTTGATGCCGAGGTTGAGGATGCGACGCCGGTTATGACGGGAGGGGTGTTATCCACGGTCAAAGTAGCGGTGGAGGGACTGGAGACATTGCCCGCAGCGTCAATTACATAAAGCTTGTAGGCGCCGGTTGTAACGGGAGCCAAAATACTGGTGGCCGTGCCGTTGGCCGCCATAGTCATGGTGGAACCGGCCGTAAAAGTAGTGGTGCCGGAAGGCGCAAACCAAACTTGGTTGCTAGCTGTACCGGAACTGACAATGGTCACGGCGGCGCCGCTTTGCTTACTGATGCTTTGGGCAAAGACCGTATTTTGATTATTCGGAGCGGTATTATCCACGGTAAAGGTTGTGGAAGGGCCGGCGCTTGCCGCAGTGTTTCCCGCATTGTCCGAAGCCGTGCCGGCGGCAATGGTAATACCCAAAGTGCCATCGCCGGTTATGGAAGAAATGGTGACTGTCCGCGTAGAATTACCGTTGCCTGACACGGCAACGGTTCCGTTGGCTGTACCAGTCTTGTTTAATGTAATATTACCGTTGGCTAAAGTTACCGTGTCAGCGCTAGTATACGTTACAGTAAAAGTCACTGGTCCAGATCTTGTTAAGGAAACTGATGGGGAACCAATAGATATGGTAGGGCCGGTATTATCCACGGTAAAGGTTGTGGAAGGGCCAGCGCTTGCCGCAGTGTTTCCCGCATTGTCCGAAGCCGTGCCGGCGGCAATGGTAATACCCAAAGTGCCATCGCCGGTTATGGAAGAAATGGTGACGGTTCTAGTGGAAGTGCCCGAGCCGGAAACCGCCACTGTACCGCTGGCCGTGCCAGTCTTATTTAGGGTAATGTTTCCCGCCACAAGCGTCACGGTATCCGCTCCGGTGTATGTGACGGTATAACTAACCGGCCCGCTGGTGGCAGTGGCGACTGACGGGGAACCGATGGACAAAGTGGGAGCGGTGTTATCCACGGTAAAAGTCGCGCCGGAAGTCGGGGCGGAAGTTACGGGATTACCGGCCAGATCCGTACCCACAGATAAGGCCACTGTGGCCGTACCATTACCAGAGCCGATGGTATATACATACGTATAAACGGTTGAAGAAGTCTTAGCCATATTGGTCGCGCCAACGGTGTTCGCGCCGGAAATGGAAATTTTCGTTACCGGCGAATCCGCCATCGGCTCCGAAAAAGTGGCGGTAATCGTCAAAGAGTTCCCGGCCTTGACCGGATTTTTTGAATAGGTAATAGCCGCGGTTGGCGGGATAATATCCTGCACAGTAATACTGCCTGCAACCCCAATCGTGGTTACCGCGTTGGCATTTGAGTCAGCGGAAATCGTGTTGGTGAGTTGAATGGGGACGGAGGTGGCGGTAATGGAACTGGCAAGGGTAAAGGTGGCAACGGATAAAATGCCGCTGCTGATAGCGTTATTGTTAAAACCCGCGACGATGCAACGATAATCCCCCGCGGACACCATATTACACTGGGCGCTTTTACTGGCGGCTATGGAAACAGGACCGTCGGCAACACTAACTCCACTTATTTGGGAAGTGCTATAAATAAAATCCCATTGGGTAGACGAAACATTTGTTAAAACTTGGGAAACATCTATGTTCATGTTCAAACTTACCGGACCGCCCGGCGTGGCGGTTCCGGTACCCAAAGTTAGTACCGCTTGGTTGGCCGCTAATGCGATATTTTTTAGGCCAAACCCAAAAATAACTGCTACGGCAACGGCAGCGCAAATAATGGTTGTTTTCCTCAAATTTGGCATATTTTTGCCTTAATCAAGCCACTAAATAGATAATCGGGCCTATCTAAACTGTTGTAATTTGTATTATATCAAGTTAAAAAAATAAGCTACTTTAATAATAATATGGCATTCTTTCTGAAAGGAGAGGCGCAAGCACACGGCCCGCGCCCCACTGCAATCCACGACCTACCGTTGGGGCTGGAGTGGACGCCGATGCATCCACGCCGGCGTCCTCCGGTAGGCCGGGTTGGTAACCTGCCCACCCACCCCGAGGAGGCTTAATGCGCTTCCTTGCGGAGATGAAGCCGAGACCCCGGTGATGGAGAGCGGCACTACAGAGTAACTCTGCGGCAAAACGACTGTCAAGTCGGCCACAACCCCGTTTGCCATCGCCCCAGCGTTTAAACCACCGAGTAGGCATGTTGTCCTGCCAACCGTCGAGTCGGCAGAACAAATGACCTGCTTACCAGCTGCCAAGGCCATTGGACCCGGCGACACGGTAATCCTCACGCTCGGCGAGGTCCAGATGGTCCAGAGCAACGCTGATGGACCGCTGCTTGCGCTCAATGTCAACGGAATGACTGCCGTTGAACCGGGTGCCGCCGTAGCAGAACCGGCAGACAAGGTTGGCACAAACAAATTAAGGTGCGCAGAGTCGGGACAGTCCACGTGCCGCAGAAAAGTCATACGTTAGCGGGATCGTCACTCCGATTTCGCTCGAGTTGCGGCTCTGGGCGGAATTGTCCATCAGCTCCGCCCTAACAACATAGAACCAAGTGTCGCCTGCCGACACATCCTGGTCTAAATAGTTCACCCGCGCCACGGGAGAGGAGTTTAACGGGTCAACATACGGCCCGCCTGAAGTTGTGGACCTATATATGCTGTACTGACAGCAAGTCACTCCCCCATCATCACTCGAACTGTCTGTCCAAGTGAGGGCAACCTCGTGGCTCCCGTCACTCAAGATACAGTCTGACAGCCCCAAGGCAGAGTTAACAACCCTCTGCACCGTTACGGCGTTGCATACGCCAACGCCGTTGATGCTGGCCGTACATGGCAATATGACAATTGCCATGTTGATTGTCCGTTGGACGTCAACGACGTCCACGGACCCGTACGGCAGGGCCACATCGCACGCGTTGATCTGCGCGCAAGCTGTACCACAACAGGCCGCCGCCATGAACAACAAGGCAATCCATCTCGTTGCCATCTCAAACCCTCCTTCAACCGATAACCTATTATACCAAGAGCCTTAAAAAACTTCAACAAACTACTTAAATACAGGCAATTTAAAATCCCGCCCCGAGCGAAGTCGAGGAGCGGGATTTGCGAATTAAATTCAACTTATTGCATCCTTGAATCTCCGGAAGTCATAGCAGAAAGCATGGGCAGGCGGAAATCATAAGAGTTGGCCGAGACGATGAAGCTGGCCTGTCCGCCGTTGTTTAGGAAAGTGTTCCAGTCGGGAACCGGGATAAGTCCGCTTTGATGGACAAAATACACGGTACTGCCGCTCTTTATCCAACTGCCCCAAGGGTGTTGGGTATATGAAGTAGTAACGGTATAGCCGGAATCAACAAGGCCAGAACTGCCAACCTGTAAAACGTTGCCGAATTTAAAACCTAAACCCAAAAAGGCGGATGCGCTGGCAAACGCGGTCTTGGTATTTTTATAAACTATGTAAACCGTAGGGCCTTCGGCAATAAGCTGGCCGTTTGAATAAGTACTCGCGCCAAGCACGTTACTGGTGCCTCCCGGATACTGCAGGCCGTTTCCACTGCCGTTGTTGTAGTTGTAGGGGTAACCGCCATTATAAGAATAGCCGCTGCCGACCGTAACATATAAGTCCGGACAAGAATTGGCATTGTTCTGGCAAATCTGTAAAGTGGAACTGCCATTGGTAATGGCGTAGATATTTATTACGCTACCGTTAAAGCTCGCGCTAACCACTCCGGGGTTGCTGTTTTGGGCAATGTAATATCCATAACCGCCGTTGCCAGAAACATTTACCGTGGCACTTTGACCAATGTTCAAACCTAAAGAATATTGACTTAAAGTAATGTTGCCGTTATTGATAAAATTAACCGTAACATAAACTGTGGCGCACTGGCCAGAATTAATGCCGCACAAAACTATTGAGCTGCTGCCGGAAGTTTGTCCGTAAAAAGTAGCCTGGTTACCCGAAACGCTAACGGAAACTACGTAGGAATTGCTGTTGGAAGAAACATAAATAGACGGCGCATTGTAAGCCGTAACTGCCATGCTTTGTCCCTGGTTTAAACTAATGCTGGTCTGGCTTAAAGACAGGCTGCCGGTACCGTAATAATAAGACCCGCCGCCCACGGTTACATAAAGCGTGCCACAAAAACCCAAAGCGGAACTACAAACGGTAATATTGCTGGAACCTGTTTGGTTAGCGTACAAATTCAGCACCGTGCCAGAAATACTGGCGGAAACTGCACTGGAGTTGCTGTTGGAAGAAATATAATACGCGGTATTGTTATAAAGATAATTCGTGGAATATGCGCTGCTGTTTATGGAAACCGCCAGGCTTTGGCCAACGTACAAATTGGGATTGCCAGGGCTGAACCATAAGTTGGTATTGGCTCCCAAAACCCCGCTTACCGTTACATATAAAGTCGCGCAGGAACTGCTATAAGAGCTCTGACAAACTATGATACTGGTGTTGCCGGAACTTAAGGCACTGACATACAAACTGTTTCCGGAAATGCTGGCCGAAGCCACGGAAGAGTTGGAATTGCTGGTAACATAATAACTGCCGTATGAATTGTTGTTGTTGTAAATGGAAACCGTGGAATTTTGACCGACACTTAAACTTAGGCTGGTCGGGCTTAAAGAAATACTGCCACCGTAATAAGACCCGCCGCTCACGGTCACATAAAGATAGCCGCAATAAGAAGAATTTTGGCAAACTGTTATAGTGCTGCTCCCTGTGCTACCCGCCAGCAAATACAGCGTACTGCCGCTAAGGCTGGCGGAAACCACGCTGGAATTGGAATTGTTAGAAATGTAAAGAGAACTGCCAAGATACGCGGCATTAACAAAAACCGTGGAACTTTGGCCCACCGCCAAATTTACCGAACTAGGACTAAAAGTAATTGTGCCATAATTTCCGCCGCCGCCCACTGTAACGTATAAAGTGGCGCAAACGCTGCTGCTTGAGCATATGCTAATATTTGTAGACCCGGACGCCAACCCGTAAACATTTATTTGGTTGCCGGAAACAGAAGCCGAAGCAACATAAGAATTGGAATTGTTGGAAATATAGAAGCTGTTGCTATAGCCGTAAACCGGATAATTTGCGGTTACCGAGGCACTTTGGCCGACACTTAGCCCCAAACTGGTTTGGCTCAAAGTTAATCCGCCCACGCTGCAGCCGTAATAGCCGCAGCTGCCGCCGGAAACCGTTACATATAAACTGCCGCAGGTACTGCCGCCGCTCAAACAAACAGTAATCGTATCAGATCCGGTGCCGCTACCGGTAACAGTCATTTGATAACCGCTAATGTACGCGGATGCTACTGCCGAGTTGCTATTGCTGGAAATATAAGGAGCATAGGCCGACATATTCACGCCGCTGGAAATCGAAACCGTACCGGATTGTCCCGTACTCAAATTCAGGCTAGAAGGATTCAGGGTCAGTCCGCCCACGCTGCAGCCGTAATAGCCGCAACCACTGCCGTAGTATCCGCTGCCGTAGTATCCGCTGCCGTTGGAATAAACCGAAACCGTGGAAGACTGCAGACCGCCGACTATCACATACATTTGGATAGGATTACTGCTGCCGTCGCTAGGCATGCTAACAACCTGGGTAAAATAACCGTTGCCGTCTGTTTGGCCAATGTTATTCACCACAGTCCATAAAGAGGTGGTTTGCCGGCTGTAAAGGTTAATTTGCGAAAAAGAATTTGCATTGCTAATGCTAATTTGCACATTGCCAGAACTTCCTCCCTGATAGCTGGCCGAAAGTATTGGCGTAGATGCCAAAGCAGGTGTGGCAAAGCCTATAAAAAGGCTTATAAACAAGACAAAAACTAAACTTTTTGACAATTTTGTCATATATCAAAAATTTAAATTATTAATGTTGGACTTTATATTATTATCCTTTTATATTGAGTTGTCAATGTTATTTTAAAAAATATTTTTATAAAATAATTCCTCTAATAAGTCAAATAAGTCAAATTTAAACAGCTGGATACTCTCTCACAATTAGAGAGTGCCCATCTTAATGTCTGCGTTATACGCCCCATCTGCTACCATTCTACATTTTTTCTATAATTCTCTGCGCAGCTAAAATGTAGGCGGCAACCCGGAAAGTGGTATGGTATTTATTTTTCACCGCTAAAACATCGACGTAAGCCTGCTTGATTTGTGCGGATAGTTTTTGCAACACCTGCTCTTTGCCCCATTTTTCATTATGCATATTTTGATACCATTCATAATAACTGACGCACACGCCGCCGCTGTTGGCTAAAATGTCGGGAATAACCGTGATGTTTTTTGTGGCAAAAACCATGTCGGCAGCCGGCGTGGTCGGACCATTGGCCA
Source organism: Candidatus Doudnaibacteriota bacterium (assembly GCA_963768175.1). GTDB lineage: Bacteria > Patescibacteriota > Doudnabacteria > UBA920 > UBA920 > PALSA-1336. Next base: position 734,681 of record CAVYGQ010000001.1, read on the forward strand.
TTTCCACAATTAACTTGGCTTTAATTTTTGCGGCATTGTCCCCGGTTAAGACATTTTCCAAAGCCGCGGGAACCAAGACGTCCACGGGCAACTGCAAAAGTTCTTCATTGGAAATATTTTTTGCCCCCGCGAAATTTTTTAGCGCACCGGTGGATTTTTTGTGCGCCAGAACCTTTTCAAAATTCAAACCGTCCGGATTATAAATGCCCCCTTTGGAGTCCGACAGGGCCACAACTTTAAACCCCCGTTTTTCCGCCGCCTGCGCAAAGAAGGTGGAGACATTGCCAAAACCCTGTACGGCAATGCCGGCATTTTTTGCCAAGTCCACGACTTTGCTTTTAACCACTTCCTCAAAAACATACATCCCGCCAAAACCCGTAGCCTCTTCCCTACCCTGGCTGCCGCCGTTATCCAAAGATTTACCGGTAAACCCAGCACCAAAATTCCTTAACCAATAAGCCGTTTTACATTGAGCTGGGGTGTCTTTTTTATCTAAATATTCTTGATATTCCTGATTTTGGTGCTGGGTAAACGTGGCCATGGATTTTTTTCCCGAACACTTTTGGTATTCATCCAACATCCAGCCCATAATTTGTCCGGTGGTATTTACGTCCGGCGCCGGCACATCCATTTCCGGACCGATAATCGGGTAAATTTTTCTAACATAACCACAGCTTAAGCGCTCCAGCTCGCCCACCGACAGTTCTTTGGGGTTAACAATAATCCCGCCTTTGCCCCCGCCAAACGGCACGTTGACCACGGCGTTTTTAAAAGACATCCAAAAACTCAACGCCCGGACTTCGTCCAAATTCACCTGTTGGTGATAGCGGATGCCGCCTTTGTAAGGGCCGCGCGCGTTATTATGCTGGCTGCGGAAACCAGTAAATACTTTTTGCTCGCCCGAATCCATTTTTACTGGAATGGAAACTTCCACGTAGCGGTCCGGACTTTTTAACTGCTCAATTTTGTCTTTATCCAATTTTGCTGTTTCTGCGGCTTTCTGTAATTGCTCCTTAGCCGTCTCAAACGGGTTGATGGCCATGGTAGATTTAAGACCCGCCTTGGCTCGCAAGGCGAGGCAGGTTAATGATTTATGATTTATGATTTAAGATTAAACTCCTTTTTCGCTTTCTAAAATCGGCTGATTAAAGCTGCCGCTGGTTAACACCAAAGCGGTGACTGATGCTAATAATACCAAAGCGCCAACAATTTGCCAAACATTCAGGGTGATCCCTAAAAATTTCCAGTTCACTACGGTTAAAGCCAAAGGATAGCCTAATTCCATCAACGTTGCTACCGAAGCTTTGGTAAAACGCAGCCCATAATAATATAGCCACAAAGAAAAAAACCCTGTTACCAAAGCGATGATGGTGACATTGCGCCAGAACAGCGGAGTCATGGCGCCAAACTGAAAATGGTAAAAAACACCAACATAAAAGGTCAAAAAAATCAGGCCAAAAACAAAGCGCATGCCGTTGACCAGTTGCACGTCGATGTTTGACATCAAAGAACGCCCGACCACGGTGCCGGCGGCCCATAAAATTGCCGCGCCCACGGCCAGGGCCGGCCCTAAAAGGCTTAAGTGCCCGCCCGCGCGCCACAACCCCGCCGGGCTGGCCCAGCCAAACGTTACCAGGTAAGCGCCGCCTAAAGCCGGCACGGCAAACAGCCAAAACTTTGGCGAAAGTTTTTCCTTTAAAAAAATTACGGCTAAACTTATGGCAAACAACGGCTGGAGTTTTTGCAGCAAAGCGGCCACGGTAAAATTATAGTTCATAGTTACCGCAGCCTGGACATAAAGCAACGCGCCCAAAGCCGAAGCTCCAGCGCCAATATAAAACAGCCCGACCCATTGTTTAAAAGTCAACTTTTTAAAACCCCAACGCTTGCTGATTAAACCCGGCAAACTGACAATGCTGTTCAGCAGGTGTTCCAAAAACCCGACAAAAGGAACCGACAGCCCGCCGAGTAGCAGCGGCTCCCTAAACGGCGCATCCCCCGCCCAAAACAGGGAAGACAAAAAAACTATCAGCGGTCCCTTTTTCTTAGTTTCCATATTTTCCTTTGTTGCAATAAAATGCGGTCGCATTTTATTGCAACAACTTATTTATTACTTTAAGGTCTTGACGAATTTGCTTTTTTAAAACATCGGCCGAATAAAATTTCCTAAACGGCCGGATATATTTTTGCAAACTGATGATGATCTTTTTACCGTAAAGGTTGCCTTTAAAATTTAATAAATGCGCTTCAATTTTTGGTAAACCGGTTTTATCAAGAGGACCAATAATTATCGCCGCGCAATATTTTTTCCGAGATGGAAGTTCCGCCCAGCCAGCAAAAATCCCCAGTTTAATTTTTAATCCCCTCCTAGAATAATCACGCCTGTCTAGATTTGCCGTGGGAAAACCCAAAGTTTTACCATAATGTTGACCATGCAATACCTTGCCTGATATTTTGATTACTCCATGTTTCATGTCTCATGCTCCATGTTTTATGATTCATGTTCCGCCAAATATTTTTCTATGCCCCCTCCTTCGCCAAGGCTACGGAGGGCGAGCCCACATCAAACAAGTTCAGTTGTTAATAAAAGTTTATTTTTCTTGCTCCGACAACCACTTCTCAACATCCAGCGCAGCCATGCAACCTATGCCGGCGGCGGATACGGCCTGGCGGTAGCGGTAGTCCTGCACATCGCCGGCCACAAATACGCCTTCAATGTTTGTTCGGGTATTATTTTTTACCACAATATAGCCTTTTTGGTCAACTTCCACGCCGGCTGAGGCAAAAATTTTGGTGCTGGGCGTGTGGCCAATTGCCACGAACAAACCCTGTACGGGCAATATCGTTTCTTGCCTGGACGAATTATCTTTAATCTTTAATCCTTCAACCGATTTTTCTCCCAATACTTCAATAATTGTAGCATCAGTAACAAATTTTATTTTAGGGTTGTCCTGCGCCCGCTTTAGCATAATTTTGGAAGCGCGGAACTCAGGGCGGCGGTGCACAATAGTAACGGTAGTGGCGAATTTGGTCAAAAAATTGGCCTCTTCCATGGCAGCGTCTCCCCCGCCGGCAACGACCAAGTCTTTACCTTTAAAAAAGAACCCGTCGCAGGTGGCGCAGGCACTGACACCTTTGCCGCGGAGCCTTTGCTCGTTCGGCAAGCCCAGCCAGTTGGCATCTGCGCCCGTGGCAATAATTACGGTTTTAGCCTGATATTCGGCTTTAGCGGTTTTAATAAAAAAAGGCTGGCGGCCAAAATCCGCACTTTCCACGTTTTCCTGTTTGATATCGGCGCCAAAACGCTTGGCCTGCTGCATCATATTTTCCATCAGATGCGGACCTAAAATGCCTTCGGGAAAACCGGGAAAATTTTCCACTTCCGTGGTGTCCATCAGCTGGCCTCCAGGCTTTGACCCCGCTATCACCAACGGCTTTAATTCCGCCCGCGCGGCATATAAGGCTGCAGTCAGCCCGGCCGGTCCACTGCCGATAATTATAGTATTGTAGATATTATTTTCCATACTAATTGGTTTTAGAATAAAGATTTATCAATTCGACAATGGCCTTTTTCCGTTTGTTGGAATTTTTGCTGTGTACCGCGTCCCAGGCGCAAATACCCAGATGGCCGCTTAGTATTTTTTGGTTAATTTTCCGCAAAGCCTCTATGACGGCGTGGTTTTGGTTAATAATATCCAGGCAATAAGCCCCATCCTCCACCATTTTGCTGACCGCTTTTAAGTGGCCACCGGCATAATGCAACCGGTTTAAGATATCTTTCTTATTTTGGTTGGATTTTTGGCTGGCTGGCATAGTTGTCTTAATTAAACCCCCCTATGGGGGGTCTAACTCAAGTATAGCCGCCGGCCTTAAGCTTGTCAAATACAAAAAAATTATTGCTGCTGTCCCAAAATTACCGGAATATCCAGCTTCTGATTGTTGCGCAATACTTTTAAAGTAACCTGGCTTCCGGCCATAAATTTTCCAATCACGTCGTCCAGCGACTCGTTCTGGTTTAAAGTAATATCGTTAACGCCCGTAATAATGTCGCCGGCCAGAAGTCCGGCTAAAGTAGCGGGCGTACCCTGTTTAACGGCTGTAATAAGCGCGCCGTTTTGTACGGACAAATTCCGGGTAATTTGCACGGCTGGATCGATACTTATAAACATAACTCCTAGAAACGGGCGGGAGACTGTGCCAAAAGTTTTTAGCTGCTGCACCGCGTCCTTAATAGTGTTAACCGGTACCGCAAAACCCAAACCCGAACCTTCGGTGTCAATCAGCGTATTCATGCCCACAACCTGGCCAGCCAAATTAATTAGCGGGCCACCGGAATTGCCGGGATTGATTGCCGCGTCGGTCTGAATTAAATTATGGAGCCTGGGGGTGTCTTGGCTAACGTCAACGGCGCGGCCCAAACCCGAAACCACCCCGCGGGTAACGCTGTATTGATACTTGCCCAAAGAATTGCCGATGGCAAACACGGTTTGGCCGGTTTCCAAGGAATCGGAGTCGCCTAAATTAGCCGGGGTTAAATTATTGGCGTTAATTTGAAGCAGCGCGATGTCGTCAAATTTATCCAAATTTAAAACTTTGGCCGGGTATTCGCTGCCGTCACTCAAAACCACCGTGTAACGCATGTTCGGGTCTTCCACGACATGGTTATTACTGACTATCATCCCGGTGGAGTCCAAAACAAATCCGGTACCCAAAACTTCATTTGGGGCGGCGGTAATAGTCGGGCTGCTTGAGCTGGCGGTACTTGACGCCTGGTTTTCAACGCCAATAATGTTGACCACCCAAGCCTTGGCCGTACGTACGGCCAAAATCCCCTGCTGCTCATCGGTTAAAACCGTAGCCGAAGCCGGCGGTTTGATTGCATTAAATTTAATGGTTTGGCTTAAGGCACTGCCGGTAGCCAGCACCGCCGCGGTAACGACGGTGGTGATAATATATGAACGATATTTTTTTATCATTGGTTATTTATTATTTACTCTATGCCTTGTTCTTTTAGGTCGCTTAAAATCTGCTTGGTTGCCAGCAGCCAATTGGGATTGCAGGGCTTAACATATACTCCACACATTTGCTCCAGTGTCCAATCGCTGTATTTTTTGTCCAGCAGACGGTTAAAATCCACCACCCAAGCGCTGTAGCTGGCATAACTGCGCCAAGAAGGGGCGCCAGGTTTTATCCCAATATTACTGCAGTTATTGTCCGCACAATTTTTGCCCATGGTGCTTTCGGCAAAAGCAATGGCTAATATCAGCTTCCAATGTTCCTGTTCGGCAATGGTCTCCGAGGCCTGGACCAAAGGTGAATGCATGTCGGTCAAAAATTTTTGCAGCTGGTTTTTCCGGCTGTTGATTATGTCGGGCTGAGATGCGCTTTGAAAATAACTCTGTAAATATTCAATCGGCGTATTAAATAAAACATCGTTACTGACGTTTCCGCTGTTTTGTTCCTGCAAATCGGCGCCGGCTATCGGGGAACCCGAAGGGGCCGGACTGATCGCCGCTTGACTGGTCGGTAAAAGCTCCTAAAACCTGGGGCTGATTGTCAGCCACACTACTTCTGGTATAGAGCACCGACCACATGCCGAAAACAAAAGCAAGAATCAAGCCAAACACCGCGGCCGCTATCGGAATTTTTTTTCCGCCATGGATTCTCCGGAGAAACAAAAATGGCGCGGCCTGTTTAGCCTTAGCCTTACCGGGAACCACAAAAAAAGGGCTTAAACCGATTTTAGCCGAAGTTTTTTTGAAGGGACGCCTAACTATGCTATCCACTCTTAGCGACCTTGACCTATAGGCCTTAGATTGCACGCGGATGCCGGCCTTTTTTGATTTTTTTATTCCGTCTACATTCCTGATATTTTTCACTTAATTATTATAGCATTTCCTTAACAATAAAAAAACGCCGGACTGTCCGACGATTTTTTGGCTGCGCCATGAATCCAAAGCATTGTTGAGTGATTTATTGGCAGACCATCTCGGAATAGATGCCTGCCTGCCACAGGCAGGGAAAACTTATCTGGCTTTGGTAAAGGAGATTTATCTTAGTCTCACCCTTATTCCATTCAACTAATAGCTTTTCCACTATCTGTAACTTCAAAAAATGCTATAAAATTTTTACGATTTTTGCAAGGCTTCTAAATCCTTTACCGAGCTTGCCATTCGCTGAGCGAGGGGTTCAATCTTAACAATTAAGTACTTTATTAGATTGAACATTTTTTGCAACTCATCTTTGGTCTCAATAAAAGCACTGTAATAAATATACATTTGTTGTCCGCTGAATTCAATAGAAAATTCTTTGTAATCATCTTTGGTTTTCCCCATAAAATCCGGGGTGAATATTTCCAAAGCCTCAATTTCAAATTCCTTTCTGGTGTAGAGTGTAAAATACTTATTATAATCGCCTTCTAGCTTAAGTATTTCTGAATCTGGGAAGTTTGGCCGCAAGTTGCTAAAAAATCTAATTCCCGCTACCAATAAAATCGGAGGCAGTGGGTTCGGACAAGGGACTTGGAAAATGGTATTATTATGCGTTTCGCTGGTTTTACCTCCGCCAGTTACATAGCTATAATTGAATAGAGCAAATTTATTGCCCTGGTATTCGCCTGTAATAAAATCCTGAACGGAGCGGCTGTGGCCAATATTAAAAACTGCACCGCTTAGCCCGTCCAGGCTAGAAATTTTTTGATAACCGTATCCGTTGGCGGCCGCAAACTGTTGCATAAATTCATGATGGACCTTGCTGTGAACATAAACATATAAGCCAAGAAATATAAAAACAGGGGCAATAAAACCAAATGCTCTAGGGTCGTTGTTGTCAACAGGCGGAACCAAGACAAGCCAAAAGTAAATTAGGGTTTCCCAGGCTATTGTGGCCACAATTCCAGCCCATAATATTTTTTTTCGCTTTAAAAAAATTTCCTTAACGCTTTTGTTTACATCATCAATGCTTTCATCAAGCACCAAGCCCTGCTGGGCGTCTGTAGCCATACCGTTGTCTGGTGTCCCTAATGAAGGTTCTATGTTATTTGAATTTTCCATATTTAAAAATATAATTTTTTGATAGCTTGGGAAGCTAATATTTTAAACTTTACAATATTAAACAGACTGGGCTGGCGGCGTTGGTATTGGCACTGCTGTAAGCTCCTTTTTTGCTTTATGAAGATAATAAATTATAACCCCGCTTACCCCCATATAGAGCACCATCCAGACATAGACTAGTTGCGTGAATAACGAAGTAATTATCGTATACAGCAAACCGAACCAGATGGTGTAATATACGAATTTATACGAAGTTTTTACAAGCGTATCTAATTTAAAAGCGAAGTAAACGCACACTACGGCTAAAATTAAATTAACTACGAAAAGATACCTTAACGAACCCTTGTAATAAGATTGGCCAAGCACATCAAAGATTGTATCTGCATTTAGCAAAAACAATCCCCCCAGCCAGCCTTTTATAGTTGTTATTGATTTCATTTGGTTTCTTGAGTGGTTTAATTATTTGCCCTAATTATACACCTTTTTTGCTCATAAATAAAGGGGTAAAGTTTTCTTTCGCCGATAGGTCGTATTTTTGAAAGCTCAAAACCGCCCGTGAATAGGGCGGTTTATAATTTTAAACTTTTAATCAAATTTTCTTTTCTTATGCGCGACCATTTTTTAACCTGGATTTCCCTGTGCCTGGCTTCGGTTAAAGTTAAGTAGGCTTCCATATAAACCATCCTGCCGCCACCATGAATCTTTGTGTATCTGGCACCTCGGCTAGTATTATGCCGTTCCTCGCGTTGAGGCGGATGATTTGTGCTGCCTACGTATAAAGCCCCGTCATTGCAAAGGAAAAGATAAAAATAGAACATGAGTATTTGCCTCTCAACTCGCTACGCTCGCTCGAGGCACTCTCCTCATTTTGATGGTTAACTTGGTCAGAGGTTCAAACGTAGTGAGAACCGGAGACCACGAGCGAATTTTAAATTTATTTAAAATGAGTCGAGTGGTAGACCATCTCGAGACAGGTGGAAAACTTATCTGGCTTTGGTAAGAGAAATTTATAATTTATTGGCAAATGGATGCTAGGCATTTTTTTGTTTTTTGAATCTTTATTTAGATTTTTGATAAGCCTGGACTATGTAGCTAGTGGTAGAGGTAAGTTTTTCTTGAGTGTAATCTTGAGAATTTTTGTGCCCGAGGATTTGTAATTTTGAGAAAAAAAATTCATTTTGTAGCCGCATTTGCACATATTGTGAGGCAATGGAATCTATATTATCAGGCTGGTTTAAGCTAAATAATTGTTCCGGATCCCCGTTTTTCAAAACTTTTATAGTTTGCTCGTCATGCGCTTCGGCATTGGCGGGTGTTAGGTAATGGGAAAAGTCCGTACTTTGAACCACTAACGAATTTTTATTTAAAACCCTTTCTAAAACCCCTACAATTTGCTCCAGCTCGGCTTTGGGCGTGGATTCCTTAAACGTAACGGCGATAATTTTGGCATTGGGAAAATAGTATTTTATAAACGGAAGTTCGGCGCCCAACCCGTGTTCTCGGTAAAAAAAATCCTGGATGCTGACAAATGGCAGATTAAGTAGTTTTTGGACCGCCTGGTTGTCGCTGTTCAGCGTGCCAAAAACTGTAGAGAAACTACTTTGGGAAACAGAAATATCGGTCTGTCCCAAATTAAAATGGTCTGGGCTCATTAAAAGTATTTGACTTAGGCTGCTTGAAGCCGCAAACTTAAAAGCGCCAGCAATAAGGTCAATTGCCAATAAATGGTGCGGTACGGTAATGCCGGTCACTTTTTCTGTTGTGGGAGTAACGGTGCTAAAGTTGATTGGGGTTAAAAACGTAGATTTGTCATCAAACTGCGGCGGCACGGTCATGGTCTGAAGAGGGCTTAACTCATTTATCTCTTGGCCTAGTGGCTTATTTTTCTCCCGCAGCCAAAACAAACCCGCCAGACCTGCAAGTAAAACCAAAAATATAATCAGTCCTAATTTAAATCTCATCATTTAGCTTGGAGGGGATTGTACCAAAAATTCTTTGCCGGCAGCTTATCCGTTTGGTCGTAAACCCACCCCTTCCAGTCATTATCGGTCAGCCGTTGCCCACCCAGCGAATTGGTAAATTCGTACTGGTTATATACCAAGCCTGTTACCACTCTCGGCGTATTTTCATTATTAACAATCGCCAGCATCAAATAGGGTTGACCGTCGGCTTCGTAAAGAATTTGGTTCCTAACCGCGTCAGTGGCAATGTCGGCAATCAAAGCCACTTTACCTGTGTCCTGATCGGCCTGGGTGGCGCTGTCAAACGGCTGGACCATAAACGACAGCTGAGTGGTCCTTAACTTTTCGTAATCATCCTCGCTAATGGCTTTGCCCTGCATTTCCTGTTGGGCCATGGATGCGTAAAAATTGGTAATATCCTGAAAATTCTGCAGGCGGGCGGACACGTCGCTGTTGCTGAATAAATTATTTTGGCTAAAGACCTGTTTGGTCTGGCTAATAAGCTGACCAAAGCGGTTCCAAAAATCCAGATTCGGCTCCACAAAACCCTTAACCACCGGCGGCAAAGGCGGAGGTTCTTCACCGCCGCCGCCCAGTTCGGCGTAGCTCTGTTTGGCGTACAGCAGGGTGTCGTGTTTAAGTTCAGTGTAAGAGCCTAAAAAGGTCTGAATTTGTTTGTCCAAGAACGGAACCGCCTGCATATAGGCAGGATAACTGGAATCGTAAGGGTGCGTTAAAGAGCCGAGCACATAAAGCCAAGCGCTGCCCATGGAAGCGAACCATTCGGATTGGGTAACCTTGCCGATGTCGGACTGCTTTTGTCCAAGTTTGGTGAAAAAGCCTTGGACATCGCTGTCGCTAAAGCCCGCGTCTTTTTGCAGGAACTGCCCGGCGTATTTTTGCGCCTGCGCGTCGCCCAGCGCGGCCGGCACAAACAAAGCCGATGGGGTGGAAGGCAACTTAACATCAGTTTTTTCCTGGCCAGCGGTTAAATCGTTCAAAATCCAGGCGTCAAAGCTAAACCGTTGGCCAAAAATCCTAAAGGCCAAGGAGCTGCGCAATAAGTCGCTTTTGGTTTGAGAAGAAATATTATTATCCACGACCACGTCAGACAAAATTTTTGGCAGCCGCACTTGGTTTAAGTTGTCCGCCAGTTTTTGGATGCCGGCTTGGGAAACCAAATCAGCGTCGCTGGGCTGGGCCGTGCCTAAAATATTAGTTTCAAAATCCCGCCATTCCTGGTAAGTTAAGTCGTCGCTTTGGCCAGCGTAAAAGGCCGTCACGGTCATAATTTTCTGCCAGGGATCAACCGGGGTCACGCCGGACTTGCTTTTAATCTGGAATTGTTTGGCCAATAAACTGGCGTCGGTTATGCCTACGTCTTGTTGCAAAAAATAGCTACTCCGGCCTAGGTACACCATAGTGCGGAAGTAGGCGCGCAAGGCGGAATTCTTTGTGTAGTGGCTGCGCGGGGTGAACTGGGTGTAATCGGTTTTCAGGGTGTCGGAATATTGGCCGAACAAGGGCGACACGCCGACATCGCTGGCCTTGTAAATAGCCTGCAGTTCGATTTGAATGGCGCTAATAAGCTCCGGGGTTAAACCGGCCGTATATTTTGCCAAAATTGTTTTGGCATTATCATAGCTATCAATAGTCTGGTCTTGCTGGTCATAGGCATTTTCCTGGTCCGGGGTGTCAAACGAGTCGGGCTTAGGGGAGTTTTTATTTTCAAACAAAACCCGGGCCACAGTAATCTGGGCGAGCAAATTTTGATAGCGCTGCTGGATGTAGCCGGCATTATTCTGCTCTGCCGCGAGCAGATTGCCAGAAAGGCTAGTTAAAAAATCACCCAGGGACTGCGCTAATTCCTTTTGCTCCAATTGCTCCAAAGTCATGTCAAAAAATTTGTGGTAAGTATGAAGGACAATATCCGGGGTGACCAGCTTGGTGTTTTCCGGCGCGCGATAGTACTTGTCGGAAGCCCCACCAATAGAGTCAAAATCGCTGAGCATCTCGTCAAAATTATAGCCGTAGCCGGAAGCAAAGCCGGTATCGGCAGCGTCAACCAGCAAAAAATGATTGTCTTTCAAAAATTTTTGCTGGGCCGGCGAAAGGTTGAGGCCGTATTTTTTAGCAACAGCAACAAAGTTAGGGATGACTTTTAAAGCGTCGTCCACCGGGTACTGGGCAACTGTGGCAGAAGCTGACTCAGTGGTGTTGGTAGCCTGCTGGCTCGCTGGTGGTTGCTTTTGCTGTAGGGCAACGGGCCGGACCGGAACAAACTTAAAAACCAAAGCCACCCCGACTATCAAAACCAAAGCAGCCGCTGACGCAATACTATATATAGCGACCTTGCTTAATCGGCGCGGCGGCGGGTTCTGCGGCGGCATACTCGGGTAATCATTTTGCTGCGGCTGCTGCGAAGCGGGATTGAAATTTTGATTATTTGCTTCCATAAAATTATATATTTCTTAATCTCCAATATTGTGAAAGGAGGTTAATTAGTCAGTTACATTATACATCTATTTTAGCTATAAATAAAACAAAAAAGTTCTCCATTTGTCGCAATGGAAAATTCTTTAGAATCAATGTTTATGGTTTCAGTCCTTTTGTTAGACGCTCCTTTTTCATCCGTGACCACTTTTTGACTTGGGTTTCTCTTTGCATTGCTTCTGATCTGGTGGCGTAAGTTTCAGTATATACAATTTTTCCACCGCTGTGTATTTTAGTATATCTTGCACCACGGGCCGTATTATGCCGTTCCTCGCGTTGAGGCGGATGATTTGTGCTGCCTGCGTATAAAGCCCCGTCATTGCAAAGGAAAAGATAAAAATAGAACATGAGTATTTGCCTCTCGGCTCGCTACGCTCGCTCGAGGCACTCTCCTCATTTTGATGGTTAACTTGGTCAGAGGTTCAAACGTAGTGAGAACCGGAGACCACGAGCGAATTTTAAATTTATTTAAAATAAGTCGAGTGGTAGCGCCACGGAGAATCGGACTCCGATTCACAGCTTGAAAAGCTGTTGTCCTAACCATTAGACGATGGCGCCAAAATTTATTTTTTATCTTTTATCTTTAATTTTTTACTTACTTTTGGCAGTTTAGCATAAATCCCCTATTTTTTCAAGAGCTTTTTCGGTCAAGTTTGTTGCCAACCAGCGCCAATTCTGGTAAATTTAACTCATTATGAATAAAACAATTATTTTCTTCCTCGCCATTGCCCAATCCATACTTATTTTGTTAAACTTAATTGTCTATGGATTGCTCATTACTTTTTTCCCCTCCCTGGGAGCGCACAAAATGGCCCTGCTAATAATCCTGCTTTTGCTGGCAGTATCGTTTTTAGCCTTTTCGGTTCTAACATTTACCCGCGAAAACCCCGTTTTAAGAATAGGTTATATACTTTCTTCCATTTGGACGGTATCGGCTTTTTATTTTGTCTTAGCCTCGCTAATTACTCTTATAATATACCTGTTTTACCCGGTGAATTTATCCTGTTACGGGCTTGTTGCAATAACTGTAAGCGCGGGCTTAAGTGTTTATGGATTTATAAACGCACGCGCTACCAGACTTACGGAGATTAAAATAGCTTTGCCTAATCTGCCGGCCTTTTGGAAAGGCAAAAGCGCTATAATGGTTTCCGATTTACATTTAGGCCAAATTTTAAGAAAGGATTTTGCCGATAAAATTGTTGGTTTGATAAACCGCGAAAATCCGGAAATAGTTTTTATCCCCGGGGATTTTTACGACGGCGTGCATACCGACTTTCAAAATCTGGCCGACGGATTTAAAAAAATTAATGCCCCCCAAGGCATATATTTTTGCTCCGGCAACCACGAAATGTTCGCGGGTTACGGGCAATGCGAACGGGCTTTAAAAAATGCGGGAATAAAAATTTTGGAAAACCAAAAAGTTGAAATTAACGGCTTGCAGATTGCCGGCGTGGCTTATAAACACGACACTATGCCGGATCTGGCGCAAACCTTCAAGAATATAAATTTAGACAAAACTAAACCAAGTATTTTACTAAAGCATGTGCCGCTCCAATTACAAGAAATCCAAGAGGCGGGTTTTAACCTGGTACTTTGCGGCCATTCCCACCACGGCCAAGTGTGGCCGGGCCGGCATATTACCAAACGCTATTTCAAAAATTTTGATTATGGTTTAAAAGCTTTCAAAAATTTGCAAGTTTACACCAGCAGTGGCGCGGGTACCTGGGGCCCGCCAATAAGAATATCCACCAAACCCGAAATTGTAAAAATAAATTTTGGGTAATTTAAACCCCGCCCTTCGCGAAGGGCGAGGTAAATAGCAATATATTTTTATTGAAAGCCCGCTTGGGTTAAAGTATGGGAACCCGGCGCCAAAGCCCCAATCTGGCTACCGATACAAAAAGTAATTACATAAGTATTGGTTACAGGGGTGGCGCCGTTATAATACATATAATAATCATTAGCGCCGTTGGTATTTGTAGCAGAACTGCAAGTCCCATCCGCAGGATTAACGGTGGCGGGCATTTTGCTTAAATAATTAGGAACTAAAAGGTTGGTTACCGCATTGGTGCTTAAAGAACTTGCCGCTGTATTTGTGGGATAGCTGAACTTGTCGTTATAATAAAGCTCAAAAGCCTTAGCCAGCTGGTTCATATCCGCCACTCTTTTAGCATCACGGCCTTTGGCTCTGGCGTTGGCCAGCGCCACCATAACTATAGAAGCTAAAAGCGCGATAATAGCAACCACCGTCAAAAGTTCAATGAGGGTAAAACCCAGTTTTCCGCAATTTTTCCTTTTTGTTTCCATTGCTTTTTAAATACACCTTTTATTATAGCATATTTAATCAAGGCTTTCAACTATTGGATGATTTTGTCAATAATCCCGTACTTTTTGGCCTCTTCCGCGGTCATAAAATAGTCCCGGTCGGTGTCTTTTTCTATCTTATTCACAGGCTGACCGGTGTGCTTGGCCAAAATGGCGTTTATTTGGTTTTTAATGCGCGTCATTTCCCTGGCCTGGATTTCCACGTCTTTTTGCTGGCCTTCCGCCCCGCCCATAACCTGGTGGATAAGTACGCGGGCATTGGGCAGGGAAAATCTCTTGCCTTTGGCGCCGCAGGCAAGCAGAACCGCGGAGGCTGATGCCGCTTGGCCAAGGCAGATGGTGGAAACGTCGGCCTTAACATGCTGCATGGTGTCATAAAGCGCCATAGCTGATGTCACGCTGCCGCCCGGAGAATTAATATAAAGTTTGATATCTTCTTTGCTGTTTTCGGCATCCAAAAAAAGCAATTGCGCAATAAGCGTATTGGCTACCGCGTCATCTATGAGTTCTCCCAAAAAAATCACGCGGTCTTTAAGCAAGCGGCTGTAAATATCGTAGCCGCGCTCCCCTTGTGGGGATTTTTCTATAACCATTGGTACGAGTGGCATAAAAGTAATCTCCTTCTTGGCGTCATTCCGAGCGAAGCGAGGAATCTCTTAACTTTTGATGAGATGCTTCACTGCATTCAGTAAGATGCCATTAATGCCGTCCCGGAATTTTTCAACTGATGATAATTTTTTACCTGGAAAATACCCGGAATCAAATTTTTAAAATCCAAATATCAAATTAGTCATGTCGCCGCGCGCTCCGGTTTTACTTCTTCAGCCGCTGTTTCCTCTTTTGCAACTTCCGACGTTACTTCCGCCGGCGTTTCTTCCCCCTTGTCCGACGTAGCTTCCACCTTCGCTGAAGCTTCGGCGGACACGTCAGCGGAGTCGGAGCCAATCTTCTCCCCGTTAATATCTATTTTCCATCCCGTTAACCGGGCGGCCAATCTGACATTTTGTCCGGCTTTGCCGATGGCTAAAGAAAGTTGGTCTTCCAAAACGCCGACTTTAGCTTCTCTGGCTTGTTCGTCCAGCTGGACATTTAAAATTTTAGCCGGCGACAGCGCGTTGGCGATAAATTTTACCTGATCGTCGGAAAATTCAATAATATCTATTTTTTCCCCGCCGAGTTCAGCCATAACCGTCTGCACGCGGCTGCCCTTTTGCCCCACGCAGCTGCCAATGGGGTCTATGCCGTCCTGGTTGGAAATTACGGCAATTTTGGAGCGCGAGCCAGCTTCCCTTGCCACGGCCTTGATTTCCACGCTGCCGTTAAAAATTTCCGGCACTTCCAGTTCAAACAGCTTACGCACCATATCAGGATGGGAGCGCGACAAAGTAATTTTCGGGCCCCTAGTGGCCGGCTCAACGTGGAGGATTAAAACTTTTATCCGCTGGCCGACGGTATATTTTTCGCCGCGGATTTGCTCGCTGGGAAACAATACGCCAGCGGCTTTGCCCAAGTCTACAAGCACGGTATCACCTTCAACTCTCTGGACAATGCCATTTTGCAATGTGCGCTCTTTGGCCTTGAAGTCCGAGAACTGCACGTTCCTTTCCGCTTCCCTCAATTTTTGGATAATCACCTGCTTGGCGGTTTGCGCAGCAATACGGCCGTAAGACGTGCCGGTTTTAGGGGTAATTTCCGTACGGATTTCATCCCCGACTTTAGCCGATTTCTTTTTTTTCTTGGCTTCATCCAAATCTATAAATTTTTGGGGGTCTTCTTCCGCTTCAGTCAGAGTTTCCACCACGGTTTTCACGTCAAAAACTTTGGTGGCCATATTCTCCGGATTAAATTCCACCACAATATTTTGGTTCTTTTCACCGTAGTCTTTCCTGAAAGCCGCTGCCAAAGACGCTTCTATCATGGAAATTAAATCCTGGCGGCTGATGCCTTTTTCTTCAGCTATTTGATCGAGAGCCTGTTCTAGTTGTTCATTCATATATGTCCTATTAGTCTTATCTGACCTGTTTAATTTTTATTTGATGATCGGGGAATAAAAATGACGAGCATCGCTCGTCAAAATCAACTCCAATCCTCAACTGCATTCGGTATTATTGTAGCAGAATAGGCTGTTTTGTCAAGCCCTCCCATATTTATTACGCAAACATCAATTTGGGGCTGGAGGCGGTTGAATTTTGGGTTTTTTTGCAAATAAACCTTTACCGCCTTTAAAATTTTTATCTGCTTATAGCTATTGACCGCCTCCGCTCCGCCGCCGAATTTATCTGATGGTAAATTCCTGGCTTTTACTTCAACAAAAATTATTTTTTGCTTGTTTTTTGCGATAAAATCGATTTCTCCCAAACGTAATCCTTTTTTATTAAAAAAATTCGCGGCAATAATTTTATAACCGCGTTTTTTATATTCTTCCTGAGCCAATTCTTCGCCAATTTGCCCTAAAGTCTTTGGCTGTTGTAGTTTGGCTTTAAATAAATTAAACATATGATGGTATTCGCGAATATACCAAATAAAACATTAATATACAAATATTTCGTAGACGCTTTGACAAAGTGACAACTTACTGTGATTTAATTTATATATTACCTAAAATTTGTATATTTGCGATTACTACTTAGGAAGATACCTTAGCTTGACCTGCTCTTTTCCCCAAACCGCTTTTTCTTTTTTGTAATTTTTAAACACTCCAACCAAAATTGCGATAAACCAAATAAGTCCAATTAAGACAATTAAAATGGCGACAAACCGCGTGCCAAAAAACATGGCGTTCTCGTAGCGGCACAAGTACCATAAAATTTCCGCCAACCCGGTGCTCAAAAATAAATAATAAAACTTTTTCCTATATTTGCCGTCCACGGGATTGGGCGCCAAGACCGAAGAAATTTTTAATACTACGCTTAGCAAAATTAAAATAACCCCCGCTAAAAAAAACAGCTTTTCCCGCGGACTGACATAAGCTGAGTTAATTTGAAAAAGATATTGGGGGGTAAGGTATTGTTTAAGCAGATTCATATTTTTGAAAATTTCTACTAAATACTAAAATAACGAAATACGAAAACTGACAAATTTAGTATTTAATTCCTTTCGTATTTCGTAGAAGTGCTATTTCTCAAATAACACCGCATAGTGATACCCGTCGGCTTGGAGGTCTTTGTCTTTGCGGAAGCCGGCCATTTGCAGCATAATTTCCAGTTTTTCCTGGTCCAGCCTTCTTTCCAGCGGCGGCCCAAACGGGGTGGCCGTGCGCTTCCATTCCACCGCTACTACGCGCCCGCCGGGTTTTAACACGCGATAAATATTTTGGATTAGTTCTTGCTTCTGGTCTATTTCGTGCAAAATGTTGCCGATGATTACAAGATCGCAGGAACCCGGCAAAATATCCAAAAGCGGCTTGCCCAGGTTGGCCTGAATAAGCCGGACATTTTTGTAGCCAAATTGGTTGGCAATGGAAATCGTGGCTGCCAGTTTCTGCGTTTGGATGTCCACCGCATAAACCATACCGGTAGGACCAATCATTTGCGCGGCGGGTAAAACGTAAAAACCGTTGCCGCAGCCCAAGTCTGCCACTACCTGGCCCATCATCAGTCCCGTTTGCGCCATTACCGCGCTTGGATTTAAAAATTGAGACATAAGCATAATGAACAAAAATGGCAAAAACGACGAAAATTAAAAAATTACTGCGTCAATATTTTTGTCAATTTTGTCATTTATTTAATTTTTGTCATTTATTTTATTTCCTGATATAACTTTGTTATTGCCCGCGCTTTGCCATCCGCCGATGCTTCTATCAATGCCCCGTTGATCTGCAAAACTCCTTCCTCTTCCACTTCGTTCTTGAACTTCCCTTCGGGGTGCAAAAATTTTTCCAAAACATTTTCCTTTTTTACGCCGATTACCCCGTTAAGCGCGCCAGTCATGCCGACGTCGGTAAGGTACGCTGTGCCGTTTGGTAATACGCGATTATCAACCGTGGGCACGTGGGTATGGGTACCTAAAACCGCAGTAACCCGGCCGTCCACATAGTAGCCAAAAGCGATTTTTTCGCTCGTAGCCTCGGCATGCAGGTCCACTATTATTATATCACCTTTTTGGGATTGGTCTAAAATTAGCTTGTCTATAGTTAAAAACGGATTATCTATACTGCCTTCAAACTGATTTTCCATAAATATCTGGCCGTTTAAGTTGATAATGAGGAATTGCTGATATTCGTCACCCCTCCCTAGCCCTCCCCCTGAAGGGGAGGGAACGACACCGGTGATTCCTGCGGTTTCCCCTCCCTGGAGGGGAGGGGTTAGGGGAGGGTGAATTTGTTTAAAAAACCGATAATATCCATGCCCGGGCAAGCCGCTGGGAAAATTCGCCGGGCGGATTAATTTATCATATTTTTCAAAGCATTCTTCAGAAAGGTCGCCTTTGTTAAAAATATGGTTGCCCGAGGTATAGCAGTCTATGCCCAACTGGTCAATTTCCGCCAAAGTCGACGGGGTCACACCCTTTCCGTGCGCCAAATTTTCCACATTGGCGATTACCACATCGGGCTGATACTTTTCCCGCCACTGCGGCAAGACCTCGCGGAGAATTTTCCGCCCGCCTTTGCCGACTATGTCGCCGATGAATAATATCTTTGCCATCGTTATTCGTTAATCGGCGGCGCAACGCGTATCGGTTTACGTTGGACGATACGCGCGGCGCTACCGTACACCGCTTACCGATTATCTAGCATATTCAATTACCCTGGTCTCCCTGATAACATGCACTTTTATCTCGCCCGGAAACTTCAGTTCCTGCTCCAAACGGTTAGCAATGTCGCGGGCCAATTTTTGGCAGGCCAAATCGTCTAATTTTGCCGGCTGGACAAACACGCGGATTTCACGGCCGCCCTGGATGGCGTAAGTTTTTTCCACGCCTTCATAAGAGTTGGCGATATTTTCCAAATCCGTCAGGCGCTTAAGGTAATTTTCCAGGCTATCCTTGCGCGCCCCCGGGCGGGCGCCGGAAATATTGTCGCAGGCATCCACAATAATGGCCTCCACGGTCTCGGCAGTCTCAGCTTTACCGGTGACATCGGTATCGGCGTGATGGCTGGCAATGGCCTCTACAACGCGCGGGTCCAAATTAAACTTCTCGGCTACTTTTTTGCCCAGCTCCACGTGGCTGCCTTCCAAATCCTGGTCCAAGGCTTTACCAATATCATGGAGCAGCGCGCCCTGTTTGGTAATTTGCACGTCCGCGCCCAGCTCCTCGGCCATTAGCGCGCCCAATTTGGCCATTTCCACGGAGTGGCGCAGAATATTTTGCCCGTAAGAAGTCCTAAACAAAAGCCGGCCAATTAGGTGCACCAGCTTGGGCGGAAAACTGGTAATGCCCAGTTCGTAAACCGCCTGTTGTCCGGCTTCCTTAATTTGGTCGTTAATCTCCGCTTTGCTTTTTTCGTAAGCTTCCTCAATTCTGGCCGGGTGGATCCGCCCGTCCGCGATCAATTTTTCCAAAGTCAGTTTGGCAATATGGCGGCGGATGGAATTAAAACCGGAAATCACGACCGTATCCGGGCTATCGTCAATTAAAATTTCCACGCCCATCATCTGTTCAAAAGCGCGGATGTTTCGGCCTTCCTTCCCGATAATCCGGCCTTTCATCTCTTCGTTAGGAATGGCTACCGTAGTGGTAGTAACCTCGGCCGTAACTTCGCTGGCCACGCGTTCTATAGCCTGGGTTACAATATTGCGACCCTCTCTTTCGGCGTCTTCGTGGGTTTGTGCCAGAAGTTTCTGGTAAAGTTCCAGCATTTCCACTTTGACGGTTTTTTCCGCGTTATCAAGCAGTACTTTGGCTGCCTGCTCGCGTGTCATACCGGCAATTTTTTCCAAATTTTCCACCTGCTTGGCCCGCAGTTCCTTAATCTCTTCCTGAATTTGCTTAATTTGCTCGGCTTTGGTCTCCAAGTCAGTTTTTTGTTTATCTAGGCTGGCGGATTTTTGGTCCAACTCTTTTTCTTTACGGTCAATTCTCTCTTCAAATCTGACAATTTGGGAACGAAATTCGCTTTCCTGCTTTTTGGCCTGGTCAATTATTTCCAAAGAGCGGGTTTTAGCTTCCAATAAAAGTTCTTTTTCCCTGACCTTGGCTTCTTCTAAAATTTTCTCGGCATGCGCTTCCGCACTGCCGACTTTTTTGGTAACCAAGCTTTGACGAATAAAATAACCTATGCCGACGCCAACGGCAACGGCGATTAAACCTACTATAAATTCAATCATAAAATAGCCTTACACTTGCAAAGTAAGACGATTTAGGCTACGCAAAAATTGCTAATTTAAAAAATTAAATTAGCGGATTATCTTTTCTGTAAGTTCACTTTTTACGGACAGGTGATTAAAAGTGAGAGTAATTGGCTTAAAAAAAGACAGGATTTGCATAAAGGACCTAAACTGCGGCTACTTTGCGGAAAAATTATCAATGCTTGTAACAGTCAAATATTAACACAATCCGCCAAAGTTGTCAAAACGAAACACAAAGTTATCAAAAACTAAATGAAACGTGTACAAAACAGTTTTGCCAATTTAACTAATTATTGTGGAAGTTATTACTTTTTTACTCGCGTCTGGTGCGAGCGAGCTAAGCCTATTTATTATATTAATGATTTAACTTCCTAAATTTTTTTACAAAAATTGTTTGTTCATTTTTTAATTCTGTCAGAGGTACCTTTTTAACTTTTAAGGGATTAAGCTCATTCCCCTTATTAACAGGAACAAGGTGCACATGAACATGGGCTACTCCAAAACCTTCAATAGCTAAGCCTATACGCTTAGCCCCAGAAATGGATTTTAATATTCGTGCAATCTTTTTTACCAGCACTAATAATTTAATGTACTGGACATCAGGCAGGCTAAAAACATCAGGCGCGTGCTTTTTCGGGATAAGCAACAAATGTCCGGGGTTTATAGGATTGGCATCAAGAAGGAGTATAAAATTTTTGTCCTCCCAAACTTTTAAACTCTCTACCCTATTTTCTATAATATCGCAAAAAATACATTTCATACTTAAATTTTAACATATTTCGTTGTAAAAAAAAAGGAATAACCGCGACCGAATGGGTTATTCCTTAAGCAAAACCAGTTGTTGTAACTGAAGCTGGATTCTTTTGTTAAAAGCCGTACTGATGTTTGGCCGTGAATGATATTCACGCAAATGCAGCAAGGCTTGAAGAAGCCTGCCAAACACGTATATGGCTTGTGCGTTCCTCCTTGAAAGCGAGAGCGTGGCGGCAACGGGCCCCAACGCGAATTCGCGGAAACACAAAGGACTGTCTGTGGCCGCCGGAAACTCAAATACATCCTGGAGCACGCCGCCGAAACAGGCCAGGTCTACAATTGGCATTCCTGTAACCATTTCTGGCGGGTCTGCAAATTTCAAGATGTCTTGTGAGGCGAAAATGTTCCAGGGTATAAAATCCCAGCTGGCGAAACAATACTCGGGCATATGCAGGGATTTCAGCAGTCTCTCAAGAGTGCGTTCAACCTGGTCCAAGGGCATGGAACCGCCGACTCCGGCAAAATCCCGGTAGATGCTTTTTACTGTCGCCATTTCGAATTCCATGTATTGGTAGGCGTCGCTGCCCGTCCTCAGACTTTCTTTGTAGACCCGGAGAAGATTAACAGCGATGTGCGCACAGATACCTTCAGCGACACTTCCGTTTCTAATTTGTGTGCCCAGATCCGTACCACAATCCTCCATCAATATGTAGCCACAAGTGTCACTCAATTCAAACGCGGTGATGTGGGGAATGAAGAAGCCAAGCCCTAAAGATGCCAGCTTCTCGTACCCCCGGATGTTTGCCGAGATTTCCCGGAAGGACCCCGGGTTGTCTGATGCTTTCAGAACCAAGCTTTGGTTCAGCCGGTCCCTAACCCTGAAAACAGATTTGCATCTGCGCCCGTGTTCGATTTTTTCAATCAGGGTCAAATTGAGACGCTCAATAAGATCGTCTATCACGGTTTTCCCCTCCAAAGGAATGCGGAGGCGGCACTGATGACTTGCGTCGATTTGAGCCGCCTCCTGGGTTGTTTAGATTGGCTTCACTCTACTGGACATGAAGCCGAAACCACGCCCGCTTACCAACCTGCAAGATATCTCCTTCGGTTGGCGTCAGGCTTTGTGCCGGGTTGGTGATTTTCGCGCCGTTCAGCGTAACCCCTCCATGTTGGAAGAGTTGCCGAAGTTCGGCACTGCTCTTTTGGCTGCCAAAGAACAGCCGCACAATACTGAGCACGGTTTGGTCTTTGGCTTCCGCGGTGACGCTGGGGATGTCTGCGGGGATTTGGCGTTGCGAGAACGTCTGGTCAAACCACTCGCGTTCTTCCCGGGCCACCTGTTTTCCGTGGTACCGCTGGACAATGGCCACTGCTAGCCGTTTTTTGGCTTCAAGAGGGTCGGATGCGGCCAAACTCTCCAGCGCTGCCAGCTCCGTGTCCGGCACCTCCGTGTAGACTTGGAAGTAAGTCGAAATCAAGCTGTCGGGCAAGCGCATGGTTCTGCCGAATTTGTCGCGAGGCGAGTGGCCGAGGCCGATGTAGTTGTCCAAGCTCTTGCTTTGCTTGTCCCTGCCATCGATCCCGGACGTGATTCTAGTGGTCATGATAACCTGTGGCTGCTGGCCAAACTTTTCTTGGTAGAATCGCCCCAGCATCTCGTTGAACAGCTGGTCGGAACCAATGATAGTCAAGTCAGAGCTAAGCGCGAAAGAGTTGTAGCCTTGAAGTACCGAGTAGACTAGTTCGTGCATGTAGATGTCAGAGTTCTCGGAGATGCGCCGCTGAAACATGTCGCGCGAAATCAAGCGGCTGTGAGTGACCAAGGACAATAGCTTCAGAAACTGCGCTGTCTTCATGTCCCCAAACCACTCGGAATTCCTCCTTACCTCCAACAGTTGCGAGTTGTCAAACCGCAGGACCATCTTCGCTTGCGTGATGAATTCCTTGGTATTCCGTTCGATTTCCTCGGCTGGAATGATGGGTCGTGTTTTGCTCTTCCCGGTAGGGTCGCCGATCTGCGTCGTAAAATCCCCGACCAGAAAGACAACCTTGTGCCCGAGATCTTGCAGCCTGCGCATCATCCACAAATTGACAGCGTGTCCGATGTGCAGGTACGGAGCAGTCACGTCCACACCATACTTAATGCGGAGCTTTTTGCCGCTGCGCAAGAGCGCCTTCCATTCCTCCAGAGAGAAAACCTCTTGTGTCGTTCTGGCGAATGCCAAATCTAGTTGCCTTATCTGTTGTTCGTTCACAGGGATCCCTCCCGGGTTGCCAAAACTGTATTGATTTGCGAAATTTCACTGACGGTAACAATTTCCGATGATTTATGTTCTGCAACCAGTATGCATCTGTAACCTGCTACAAACGCTTCCTGTAAATCAATCCGAATGTCATCACCAATGACGCAAACCTCGGTAGGTATCAATCTGCGTGTCTGGGAGATGCCATGGTAGGCATCAATTTTTTTATCCTTACCCCAACTTGGCCCAGGAGCGCAAATTTCGGCGAACAAATCCCGAAGTCCCAAGGCGTCCAAAGCTCTTATTGCGTAGCTTCGGGGCGCTAAGGTTACCAGGAATCTATTCCCCTTTAAATTCTCCAAAGCGTGCCGCACGCACTCGTCTCTTACAAGAAACCGTTCGGGAGCAAGGCGGTCGAACACGCCTTGGTGGTAAGAGAGAGTACTGAGTTGGTATGCCCGTATTGCTTGTAGCGGGCTCGGATAGAGTTCCTGCAACTGCTCGTAGAACCATTCCAAGCGATCATCGCTGATTTCCAACTGGCTTTGAAACCAGGCTTTGGACAACGATGACATGGCGCGATAAAGCGGATTGGCACGCGGGTACAGCGTGCCGTCCAGGTCGAAAATAAATGCTTTGAGCATGGTTATTCCCCAGGCCTCAGCAGTATTTTCATGATGAATTCGGACTTTCGCTGAGCTGCTGCTAAAGCGTCCGAAAACTTGGATAGAGGGTAGCGATGGCTAATAAACGCATTCATGGTAGCTTGATGACCACCAATCATGGTTACGGCCATGCCGAACTCGTGGAACGTATAAGCGTTTGAGCCTACTAGGCGAACTTCTTTGATGAAGAGGTCTCGAGCGACCAAGGGGTAGGTATAGCCGGCGCTAAAAACACCGAGCACGACCACTGACCCCCCGGGCTTGGACATCTGTATAGCCTGGCTGAGAGTATTAGGCTGGGCTCTCCCCACCGTTTCGTACACAATATCGAAACTGCCCGGCGGGGATTCGGAAGTAAAGACCCGAGATCCCAATCCTTCAGCAAACCTTAAGTTTTCCGGATGGACTCCTTTAAGCCAAACGTTATGGCCTTGCTGCAAAAGAGCCCAGGAAAGCAGGCAGCCGACTGTCCCGTCGCCTATGACCAAACAATCTTTGGCGGACGGAAAGGTGCGGCCAAAACTGCACGCGTGCAGACACACCGCTAGGGGGTCTGCCAACACATAGGGTTCAATATCCAGAGAGGCCGGCAACAAGACGAGGTTTGTGAGCGGTGCATCCACATATTCCGCAAACGCCCCTCTGATCGTGCGCCCGAGCGCCTGGCCTTGAATGCACAGATTGGTCATGCCGTTCTTGCACGCCTCGCACTCCCCGCAGGAAATAAGAGGCATGGCTGCCACTTGGTCACCTGTCTTGGCTTGGCTGCCCGTACCGTTGGTCGCGATGACAGTTCCCACAAATTCATGGCCAAGAATGATTGTATGTGACGTCGGAAGTTTGCCAGCTGACAACTTGGCAACATCAGTGCCGCACAAGCCGACAACAGCGACTTTGACTCTGGCCCACCGGGCCTTCAAAGCAGCTGCTTGCACTTCCACGTACCCGATCCGACCGTTCAGAAAGGTCGCCGCTTTCATTTGCTTTCTCCCATGATGGTTGCAAGGGCCTTTTGGCTCCCGCCGGTCGCGTCGATGAATTGCCTAAGTTTTTGGAGTCCGGTTTCGCTGCGGATTGTGTCTATGGCTAAGGCATAGCCTTGGCACAAATCCGCCGCCTTACTGGCCAAAACCAGAATGGCGGCCGCGTTGAGGGCAACCGTTTGCCCCCGCGGGCCGATTGCTTTTCCTGAGAGTACCTGAACCGACAGCTGGGCGTTCTCGATTAAGGAAAGCCCCGGCTGCAAATCGTCCGGTCCCGAACAGGAAGTCTGGGTCAGTGTGGTAGGAGAGAACTCCTCGATGGGTCCGGTTACGCCTTTCTCGATCCTGCCGAACCGGTTGCTGGAAAGCGTACTGAGCTCGTCGACATAGTGTATGTCGTCGCTGGTTGAGGTAACTACCATCACGTTCTTGTAACTGAGCATGCTGAATACTTCCAGTGCGAGTTTCAGATCGGGATGGGACAGCCCATAGAGAAGCGTTTCGCAGGCAACGGGGCTGATTATCGCCGGGAAGGCGAAACTCAGAGGCGTGGGTCCGAAGGCCTTGCCTCCGTAAACCCCGTCGAATTTCGGGATGGTGTCTTCGATCGAAAATATCCCGAATCCCGTCTGCTGTAAGACAGCGATCATCGCGTTGGTTTCCAGCAGGTTCACCCCGACCGTCTTGATGAGGTCGGTAGAACCGCCGATTGAAGAGGTCGCGGCCGAGCCCGTTTTGGCAACGAAAGCTCCGGCGGCGCTGGCAACAAAGCAAGCGGGAGTGGAAATGTTGAAAGTCTTCCATCCTTTTTTGCCGCTGCCGGCCACGCCGACGAGTTTCTCGTTGTGAGGCAGGTTCGGTTTGTACCGGGTCAGTCCGTCGATGTTCAGCGCGGTTCGTATCAAAGCTACAATCTCCTGAGAGGTGGGTCCCTTGACCATCAATCCCATCAGGAACGACCCGAGCTGCGCATCACGCGCTTTGACTTGGGGGCTTGTCAGAATCAGCTCAAACGCCCTTGTCACGAGGTCAAGGTCCACCGGCGCGCCGATGTTGAGCCGGTAAAAGACCTCGGCTATTTCGAGGTTGGGATTTTTCTGTTCCACTGGGCGCTCCTTTAGCTTTCCTTCCACAACTCGCAGAGCTGGAAAAGATGCTGGGCGTAGTCGAGCTTGATCGCGTGCCAGAGCTTGGACTGCTTGCGGCACTCCTCGTAGGCCTCTTTGATCCGGTCGTTGCCGTAAAGGCTTGCCCACGCAATCATCTGGTAGATGACGTTGGTTTCCGGAAATTGCGTTACCACTTCTCCGTGCTCGATCAGGGTCTTGATCTGCTCGGCCGGCATGCCAACGCTGATACCGGAGTCGCCGAAGCTTTTGGCCATTTTCGGATGGCCGTTAAAGCCCCGCATCACTCCGGAGTACATGGCGGCGTAATGCTTGCCCTGAAACCATTCGGGGTGTTGCTCGGCTGCCCCTTTGACGGCGAGCCGGCCGAAATTGACGTACTTGTGCTCGTCTATCCCCAAAACCACCAGCACGGCTTTGAATCCGCCGTGGCTGAGAAGTTCGAGGAAGTCGGCGATCATGAGGTTGAGCGACAGCTTCCGCCGGTAGCTCATCAGAGGGTCGACCTTGCCGCTGCGGGAGTAAAAATCGTGCATGTCTTCCTCGGCCGCATCGAACATCTCGTCCTGCATGTAGTGGCCGATGAGGTAGGCCAGCCGCAGGGTCGTCAGGGAATCGTACTGGTTCCGCAGTGAGTTGGGAGGCGCCTGATTGAACCCGAGGTTGAGAATAAACCTCCGGTAGCAATCAGCCAATTTGCGCGTGTAATCCAGCCCTTTGGATCTGCCGTTGTAGGCATCGAGGTCGCCCAGAACGATCTGAACGGGAATTCCGTTCCGTTGCAGGCGCAACACGCGCAGGATCTGCCCGAGAGTCCCGGCGTGGGGAACCCCGGACATGCCGAAGCCCGTTGAGACGGTGACGTTTTGTCCGGCCTGGCTTGCTTCCGCAAATGCCCGGCCGTTCATATGACACAGCCAGAGCCGCTGCAAATCCTCCCTGGCCATTTGGCCCAGGGAGAAAGTGATCTGCTCGAACTCCAGCGGGCTGTAGCCGAACTCTGCCATCACTTTTCCGTAATACTCGGGACCGAAGTCCACATCACTCATAGAACTTTCCTCCTCAGGAATGGAACGTACTTCATAGCAGGCTTTCTGCCTACTAAAAAGCCCCTTCTATACACTCAATAAATTGGGCTTTTTAATGTGCAGACGGGCTTGTTTTTGACCCTAAATTATAATGAATTTTAGAAATTATTACAAGTGCCTAAATACTTCAAGTAATTCCCATGGTATGATTAGTTGATGGATACAAAAATCAACTTATTAAACTGGGTTAAAAAATACGACATTTGGCTAATTATACTTTTAGCCTTTTTGGTGCGGATAATCGGCTTTAGGTGGATGGGTTATACCAACTTTCCGGAATTTTACCGTGACTACTATATGGTCAGCCATATTGCGCACGGCACGGTTGTTTTGCTCGGGCCCCCTTCCATGCTCCACGGCTTCCACTTTGGCCCGTTTTACTATTATTCCTTGCTACCATTTTATTTGCTGTTTGGGGGGCATCCGTTTGGCCTGATCTTTACCGGAATTGTCTTTTCCGTATTAAGCGTTTATGCTCTTTTTAAAGTTTTACTATTATGGTCGGGTAGCCGCGCCGCGGCATTGGTAGGCGCCCTGTTTATGGCGCTTTCCGTCTACAGCCTGCATTTGGCTTCCTATGTTTCCAATCCTAATTTCCTGCCGTTGTTTGTGCTGTGGTACTTTTACTATTTGACCAAAATATTAACCGGCGACAAGCCGACGGACTATGTTTATTTGGGGCTCGCTTTCGGGCTTAGCACCCAACTTCATGCTACGGCCATGATAGTATTACCGCTAGTGACCCTGACCGCGCTGATTTTGCATAAATACCGGCCCCGACTAAAAACTTCCGGCATTTTTTTTGCGGCCGCGGTTTTTACCTATTTACCCTATTTATTTTACGAGTTTACCCACCACTTTGAAAATTTTAGGCGCCTGTTTATTTTAGGCACCAAAGAGTTGGCTGGCGGCCGTTATGCCTCGGGACTTAACGCGATCTGGAACTTTTTCCAGGGGACCCTAACGCCGTTTAACTATTGGTATGGCTATAGCAACATCCAGCCGAATATTTTATATTTGGTTGTTGCCATATTCGCTGTGGTCGCGCTGATTATGCTGCTATATAGAATTTTTATAAAGCGCCGGCCCGCACAGGCTTGCTTTAAAATTTCCAAAACGGGGTATTCCATAATTTTATCCTGGATAATTTTTACCTGCGCCGTTTTGCTGCTGTTTGCCCGAGGTGTCCATGACCACTATATTATTATTCTCTGGCCGGTACCGATGATAATTCTAACTTACGCGGTTTTTTGGATGAAAGCCAGATTTAATGTTTTTGCCTCACTGCTCGCCCTGATTATAGTTACTTCCCTGCTGCAAATTTATTCCTTTTACCAATCCGGCCATACCCCCTGGTCGGAATTTATGCCGACCTACCAAAAGCAATACCAAAATGCCCCGGGGGTTTCGGAAATCGGTTCATAGACGCCAACAAGGGGCATCCTTTCGCGGCGAAAGGATGCCCCTTGTTTGATTTTGATTAGACCTAATTATTGTATATAATACTCATATGCCACCGACAAAATTTAAAAATTTAGGCGTAAAAAAGAAGGGTTTCCCACATAAACCCGACAAGCATATCTTGGAAAGCTTCCAAAACCTACACCAAAACCAGCTATATTTAGTCTCTTTAGTATGCACAGAATTTACCTCCATTTGCCCCATTACGGGCCAGCCGGATTTTGGCAAATTTGAAATTGTTTACGTTCCCGACAAAAAAATAGTGGAGTCCAAATCTTTAAAGCTTTATTTGTTTTCTTTCCGCGACCACGGCGAGTTTCACGAAGACGCTACAAACCGGATTTTTCAGGACTTGTGGGAGCTAATACAACCAAAATTTATGCGCATTATCGGCGACTTTAACGTCCGCGGCGGCATAGCTATTAAACCTCTAGTGCAAAAGTTCTCTGCCGAGGCCAAAAGACACCGGCAGGAAATTTTAGATATGCTGGCTGGCTGGGACAATACTAACGGTAAACCGTTTACCATCGTTTAAAATACAGGCTAGCCCATACTATAAAATTATGGATAGAAAAATTTTAAAAGTGACCGTTGCTGCGCTAGCTTCGGCTTATTTTTTTTCTTGCATAGCCAACCCCGGGCAATGGCATTTTATTGACGGGGTTAATTTGTTGGTCCACGAAGGCGGCCATGTAATTTTTTCCCCATTTGGGATGTTCCTGTATATTCTGGGAGGCAGTCTAACGCAGGTCTTGGTGCCTTTGCTGTTTGTTTTTTACTTTTTTCATTTCGGCCAAAAATATTCCGCCAGTCTGACGCTTTTTTGGGTGGGGGAAAGTTTGCTGAATGTTTATCTTTACGCGGCGGACGCACAAAAAATGCAGCTGCAGCTGCTGTTCGGCGATAACTCTATCCATGACTGGAACTGGCTGCTTATTTATACCGGACAGCTTCACCATACCAAAGGCATTGCAACATCTATTGAAATTTTGGGAATTATTGCCATTATTATGGCGGCATGCGGGGCATTTTATTTTGCATGGACGCAAAAAAACCAGTTACAACGAGACCTATGATTAGTAAATCTAAACTGATTTTAGCCATAGAAACCAGCTGCGACGAAACAGCCGCTGCGGTTTTGTCATATACCCCCCCTTTAATCCCCCCCTTTTTAAGGGGGGAAACAGGGGGGGTTGGCCAAAAATAAAAACCTTATCCTCGGTGGTCAAATCCCAAATTCCCATCCACAAATTGTTTGGCGGGGTGGTGCCGGAAGCGGCGGCACGGGCGCATGTCAAAAATATTTTACCAGTTGTGGAAAAAGCCCTATCTACCAGCCACTGTTCATTATCCACTATTGATTATATTGCCGTTACCCAAGGACCGGGGCTTATCCCATCACTAATTGTCGGCGTGGAATTTGCCAAGGCGCTGTCGCTGGCAACAAAAAAACCCATAATCCCGGTAAACCACATGCTGGGGCACCTATACTCGCCTTTTGGCCGCCTACAAGCTACTAGCTACAAGCTACAAGCTAACTTGTTCCCGATTATATCCCTGATAGTTTCCGGCGGGCATACCATTTTAACGCTAATGGAAAATGAAAAAAAATACAAAGTCCTCGGACAAACCGTGGACGACGCCGCAGGCGAATCTTTTGATAAGATAGCCAAACTTTTAGCCCTCTCCTACCCTGGCGGGCCCCAAGTCAGCCGGCTGGCGGAAAAATCAAAATCCCATATCCAGTTTCCCAGACCGATGATAAATAGCAAAGATTACAATTTTTCTTTTTCCGGACTGAAAACCGCCGTGCTGTATTATCTGCGCGATAACTCAAAGACAAAAAAAGAAGATGTCTGCAAAGCTTTCCAAGACGCAGCTGTTGACGTACTGGTATCCAAAACCCTGCGCGCGGTAAAAGAATACGGCGCCAAATCCGTTAGCCTATCGGGCGGCGTGGCCGCTAATAAAGCTTTACGAAAGGCCTTAAAGCTTAAATCTGAAATCTTTAATTTAAGTTTTTTTGTTCCCCAAAAAAACTTATGCACGGACAACGCCGAAATGGTAGGCCTGGCCGCGGCTTTTATGCTCCATAACGGATTTAAACCAAAAAATTATCGGCAAATAAAAGCCGACTCCAACCTTGAACTTTAATTCTCGATGGTTTATACTATATATAAGCTTATGTTTTGGCCGTCACCAAAATAAAAAGCGCCGGAAGAAAACAGCCCATAAATGGGCACGCTACAACCCGCACAATGTAGCGCGCCGATTTATCGGCCTGCATTAGACCCGGCCGGCAGTCAGCCGTTATCTGATAAAATTAAGTCCGCCAATTGACGGAAATTTGAGATGGTACCGCCCGCGAGGGTTCTCAAGCACCACTTTGTGGTGTTTTTGTTTACATATATCTATAATATAGAAAACAATCCGCTGACCTGTCCGCCGAAGCTTTAGCGAAGGCGGAAGCCTCAACCTAAGCGGATAAATTTATGAACTATCCGATTATCAACAAAAAAATCATCAAACAACTCCGTTTGCCCAAACCCCGCTCCCATAAACGCGACAACGGCCGGCTGCTGATTATTGCCGGCAGCGATAAATATTTTGGCGCCATGATATATGCAATTAAAATCGCTTCACGATTAGTTGATTTGGTTTATTTGCTGACTACGCGGGAAAACCAAAAGCTCGTTGCAAAATTAAAAATCCAAACCGCGGAATTTATGCCTATAAAAAGTTTTTCCAATTTCCCTCTCCCTCGAGGGAGAGGGCAGGGTGAGGGGGTAACAAGCGAAGTTGATTGCATTCTAGCCGGCCCGGGTATGGGAATATCGGCCAACACCAAACGATTAGTCTTACAAGTTCTAAAGTCCGACAAAAAAGCCGTGCTGGATGCCGATGCCTTAAATGTCTTAGACGACAAGCTTAAAAAATACCTTTCTCCATCGCACATTCTCACCCCTCACCATAAAGAATTTTATCGATTATTCAGAATTCAAGCCACGACACAAAACGCGTCAAAAATGGCGAAAAAATATCACTGCCACATTGCGCTGAAAGGTCCGGTTGATATTATTGCCGAGCCAGATGGAAAAGTTGCTTTAAATAAGACCGGAAATGCCGGCATGACCAAAGGCGGCACCGGCGACGTTTTAGCCGGGCTCATTGCCGGATTATACTGCACTAATGACGCTTATACTTCCGCCGCAGCCGGGGTATACGTTAACGGAGCTGCAGGCGACGAGCTTTATAAAAAGGTTAGCACGTTCTATAATGCAGCGGACTTAGCTGAACAACTGCCTAAAACATTAAAACATCTACTTGCTTAAACCGCGGCCACGGTTTTAGCAAGTACCAATAAATTTATGATAGAATTGGAAAAAGCTTATGACCACAGCAAGGTGGAAGAAAAAATTTATAAACTATGGGAGGCTTCCGGATTTTTTAACCCGGACAGTTTGCCTGACGCGGAAAAGCGTAAGCCTTTTACCATTTCTCTCCCTCCGCCGAATGTAACAGGTGTTTTACATATGGGGCATGCCTTTGAATACGCCATCCAGGACAGCGTCATTCGGTATCAAAGGATGCGGGGCAAAAGAGCGCTGTGGGTTCCGGGCACTGACCATGCGGCCATCGCCACACAGGCCAAATTTGAAAAGGAACATTACAAAAAAGAAAAAAAATCCCGGCACGATTACAGCCGCGAAGAATTTTTCGACATGATCAATAAATTTGCCTTAGAAAACCAGCAAGGTATACTGTCGCAACTTCACAAGCTGGGATTATCTTTGGACTGGAGCAGGTTGGCTTTTACTTTAGATAAAGACCGCGAACTCGCGGTCAGGACTGCCTTTAAAAAAATGTACGAGGCTGGACTGATTTATCGCGGAAACCGCATGGTCAACTGGGACCCCAAAGGCCAAACCACGGTTTCTGATGATGAGATTGACTGGAAAGAAGAAAAAGTGCCTCTTTATTATTTAAAGTACGGCCCATTTACTATTGCTACTGCCAGACCGGAAACCAAATTCGGCGACAAATACGTAGTTGTGCATCCGGATGATAAAAGATATAAGCAATACAAGCAAGGCGATAAATTAAAAGTAGAATGGATTAACGGACCAGTTACCGCAACCATAATAAAAGATCCTATTATTGATATGGAATTCGGCACCGGTGCCATGACTATCACCCCCTGGCATGACGCTGTTGATTTTGACCTTGCCCAGCGCCATAACCTCGATAAAGAACAAATCATCGATGAACGCGGAATTTTGCTTCCTATTGCCGGGGAGTTTGCAGGTGACCATATTAAAAAAGCCAGGCCGAAAGTCGTAGAGAAACTGCAGTCCAAAAGTTTAATAGAAAAAATTGACGAAAATTACATCCACCGCATTGCCACCAATATGCGCGGCGGAGGAATTATTGAACCGCAAATAAAACTGCAATGGTTTATAGACGTAAACAAAAACTTTACTCTTAAAAATTCCAAAATTCCCGCAATCCCATCGGGCAGCAAAACAACCTTAAAAGATATCATGAGAAAAACCGTAGCAAGCGGGCAAATCAAGATACTGCCCCAGCGGTTTGAAAAAATTTATTACTATTGGATAGATAACTTGCGCGACTGGTGCATTAGCCGGCAAATTATTTACGGCCACCAAATTCCAGTATGGTATAAAGGCAAAGAAATTTACTGCGGGCTAAAAGCGCCCAAGGGTGAAGGCTGGACCCAAGATACTGACACGCTGGACACATGGTTTTCTTCCGGCCTGTGGACTTTTTCCACTTTGGGCTGGCCAAAAGATACGGTTGACCTCAAAACCTATCACCCCACCTCCGTAATGATGCCGGGGTATGAAATTTTGTTTTTCTGGGTGGCGCGCATGATTTTGATGAGCGGGTTTTTGCTCGGCGATATCCCCTTTTACGAAGTTTATTTGCATGGCATTGTCCGCGACAGCCAAGGCAAAAAGTTCAGCAAGTCATTAAACAACGGCATTGACCCGCTGGAAATGACCGCCAAATACGGCACGGACGCTTTGCGTATGGCAATGGTCTTTGGCGCCGCACCCGGGAATGATGTAATTTTTGACGAACAAAAAGTCAAAGGCATGAAGCATTTTGCCAATAAATTATGGAATATAGCGCGGTATGTTTTGGCAAATCTTGAGAATAATGAGACAGGAATTATGAATTATGAATGGAAACCAATCACTCCAGCTGATAAAAAAGTTGTGGATGCTTTAAAGTTTGCCATAGAAGAAGTAACCGAAGGATTAGAAAATTTTTATTTGCATGCCGCGGCTCAAGAGATCTATCAATTTACATGGCATAGCTTTGCGGATATTTATATAGAAACAAGCAAGCTACAACTCAAAGATGAAAAGCTTAAAGTCAATACCCAAGCCATACTTCTTAACTCATTATTCACAATTCTAAAATTACTCCACCCCTTTATGCCCTTTGTCACCGAGGAAATTTGGTCAAAGCTTAACCAAAAAGAATTATTGATGATAGCCGAGTGGCCAGAATAATTAATTTGTATTCTTATGAAAAACAAGTCGCCAGAAATGCCTTTACAATCCCGATCAGCCAGCGAAATTTACGACAGTCTGATGGCTAAATATGGGGACAAACCTGTGAAGATAAAAGTTGAGGGAGAACAACTGGAAGACGGTTGGGAAATTTGTGGGGCCGAGGCAGATACGGTTTATGTAACAAAAAATGTTGTAGGAAAGGGCAGAATAACAAAGAAGTTTCCTCTCAACGAATTTCTGTCTTGGCAAAAGTTATAAAAACTTAAACCCGCCTCTCTAAAGAAGCGGGGTTTAAGTCAGCCTAATATAAACTATCGGCTAATGCGATTTTAAATACGCCTTCAAACCTCTTTTTAGTACTTCTATGGCCGCGGTTAATTTTTTGCTGCTTAACACATAGGCAATGCGAATTTCGTTTTTCCCCAAACCCTTAGTGATGTAAAAATCTTCCATGGGGGTAACCATCACGGTCTGATTTTTGTAAACAAATTTGCCGATTAAAAATTTGACGAAGTTTTCGCCGTCTTTTATCGGCAAACCAACCGCCTGGTAAAAAGCTCCTTGGGAGGGCTTAAATACCGCACCGGGAATTTTGCTTAAGCCTCTAGCGACAACTTTTTGCCGTTTTTTATACTCTTTAATTACGCTTTTCACATACGACCGGCTGTTGCGCAGTAGCGGCACCAAAGCCAGCTGTTCCAACGTGCCGGTAGATAGCCTGGCTTGGGCAAACTTTAAAATGGTAAACATAATGTCGTTATTAAAACTGGCAATGCAGCCGATGCGCGCGCCGGGCATGGAAAACCTTTTGCTGGCGCTGTCCACAACAATGACATTTCGGCGGTAAGCTTTTTTACTAAGCAGGCAGGAAGGTTTGCCGGCAAAACGAATTTCGCGGTAGGTTTCATCGGAAATTAAAAATAGGTTGCGTTGTTTACAAATTCTCAGCACCATTCCCAGCTCGTTTTCGGTCCAAAGCTTGCCGGTGGGGTTATCCGGATTAACCACCACAATGCCGCGGGTTTTTTCGGTTATCTTTTTTTCAATTTCCGCGGCCGGCGGCGTGACGAAATTATTTTTTATGGGCAGCAGCACCGGCACGAGTTTGACACCGGTCATAACGGCAAAAGATTTATAGCTAGTATACAGCGGCTCAAACACAATCAGCTCGTCGCCCGGATCGCAAACCGCCTGCATGGCCAGCATAATGGCTTCGGCGCAGCCCACTGTGGGAATAATATTGGTCATAGGCAACTTAACGCCAAACTGCTCGTAATACTTTTGCCAGGCGGCGGTATGGGCGGTAATTCCGGGGCTGGGGGCGTAGCTTAAAGTTTTGCCGTCATATTTGCGGATAACGTTAAAAAACTCCTTGGGCGGGACCAAGTCGGGATCGCCGACGTTTATCTTATAAACTTTTACGCCTTTTTTCTCAGCTTGGTACACGAAAGGCAAAAACTTGCGGATGGGCGAAGCTTTAACCGCATCCCCCCTTTTGGAAACTTTTAACTTTTTCATGATTCTAGGTTTAATTTTAAAAAGTATGATAGTATCATACTCATCTGCTGTTATTATACCCCCACACTAAATTTTCTGCAATTTTTAGTGTGGGGGTAAATCAAAAACCCCCGCCCTTTACGAGGGTAAAAGTTATTCACCAACTCCTTGAGTGCTTATTCGTGCGAATTAGCACTGGTCAAGGATTTGTTTTAGAACCAAAGGTTTTGGATTAACTAAACTATAAAAAACCATTAAGCTCTGCTGATCGGCAAATACCATTTCCGCGGCTCTTAAAACCGCCAAATGTCGCGAGGTAGATTTAAACGAAAGTTTAATTTCTTTGGCAATGTCGCCAACCGAAGCCTTATTGACCTTGTCCAGATATTTTAAAATCTTAAGCCTTCTTGCGTTTGCCAAAGCTTTTAATTGTTTTTCTAATTCTTTCATAAATACCTCCGAGTGCTAATTCGCACGAATAAGCACTCGTCTCCATTGTTTAATAGCTCCACGCTAAATCGCCTTTATTGGTACTAACCTTTAACAAATCCAAACCGGTAATTGATTTTAAAATTACGCCGGTTTTGTCTATGCCGACAAGAGAAGTCTTTTTACCGTTATAAACCGCTAAAATGACATAGGTTTTCTTGGCGGCCACGTTCTGGGAAAGGAAGGTTAAATTATTGTTTTTATCATATGCCCAAACAAAAGCCAAAATGTTTTTGCTGATATCCTGTAATATTCCGCTATAACTTAAAGACTGGATGGTAGACTGCATGCTGATTTTGCGGTTCTTTTCCTTAAGCTTAATCTCCGTGTTATTCCCGGCTTGGTCGGTAAGCAAAATGTCATTTACATTATCCAGCACGGTAACTTTGGATGTGGTGGAAATATTATCACTGCCGGTAAACTGGATGTCTTTAAGCGAAGGGTTAAATTGTATAACCGCTTCCGGGGCGGTTTTGTCTATGGTAAAGTTGGTGGTTTGTGGCTGTTCGTTATTCCCGGCTTTGTCGGTGGAAAAGAAGCTGATTGTATGCAGGCCTTCGGAGGTAACGCTAACTGTTCCCATTCCTCCCCCTTCTAGGGGGAGGCTAGGTGGGGGTGTTAAAGTTTGCCAAACTCCTCCGTCTAAACTGTATTGTGTTTTTAGTATTCCCGATGTGGTGGAGGCATTATTGTCTACTATTGGATCTTGCGCAGCCAAAGCCACGCTAACATTGCTCCTGTAAAACCCCGGCTGTCCCATAGTACCAATAATAGTTGAAGTGGAAACGGGAGGGGTGAGATCTTGAGATTGGTCTGCGTTGATGGTACTATCAGGGGTTACCACAACAGGAGTACTGGTAGGCGTGGCCTGTAAAGTTAAAGTAGTCTGCCCATTATCCCCGCCCAAATTTACTTGGCCGGTTAAAGCGGGAGTTACCGGCAAGTTAGAAAAGACCTGGGTTTGGGTTGTGACATTCCCACTTATACTTTCGTCATCCAGAGTAAAGGTCCCTGCCGCCGTACCAGCTATATTAATATCATAATTTTGATTATTATCCGTTGGTAAAAACACATATTTTTCATCTCCCCAGACTTCATAATCCGCTCCGGGAATAGAATTCTCTATTGAACCGTCCGGCAGAAGCCCTGAATGATTGCCATCTTGGTCAACTACGTCAATTGCCAAAGGGCTATGAATTTTTAAACTTTCCCCTTTAATTTCACAAAGGTCTGGCTTATTGGCCACTTCACCTTGAGTTAATATTTTCCCGCTAGTATCCAAAGCGCCGCCCGTAAGAATGTTTACAATTTCCTGACGGGAACCGTCTGCGCTAAGCAGGTTTCCGTGGTTTATGCCCGGCGCGAAAAATGTTCTGGTCTCATCTACCGGCAAACTGTCCGCGCTGGCAAAAGGTACAGTCCCGTCTCCCGAAGTGACTTTTGGAAAATTAAATGTCGGGGCCGAATTTTCATTAATCCATTCTGTAAACTTACCCAACGTCCCTGATTTACAACCAACTATGTTATATAAATCCACACCAGCGTTTCTTAAATCGTAGTTATCAAAATCCGCGGTATGCAAATCAGTACTACTAGCCACGCCTTGATTGTTAGCATAACTAGCACCCACCAAGTTCTGCATAGTCTCGGTAAAATTTAAGTCTTTATCTAAAATAGGATTTGTTAGAGGATTATGAAGGTGAAAAAAACTTCCGGCTTGATTATAGTATTCTTGCGTCGGAGCCAAATCATAAATCACCGGCATATTTTGGCCTATCTTTTTCATTTCTAAAGGATTAAGCTCAGGGACGCCAAAATCGTCCCCCACTACTAAAGCTTTTAAAGCCTGTGGCGCGCCCAAGTTTGGCACGCCCACAAGCACCGCTTTACCAATATGGTGGTCGGTCGGATTTTCCCTTACATATTTTTTTACCAAAAGTCCGCCTGTACTATGGGCAACAACATTAACCACACTACTCCCCGTAGTGCTAGCAATATATGCAATCTCTCCTTTTAATTGGTTAACCGTGTCTTCACTAACCCCAAACCGCCAATCGTAAGGAAAAGTAAAAAGATCCTTGCCTTCAGTGTAACCGATGTCGGGAGAAGTAAGTTGATTAATTAAGCCATCTGTATAATGAGAAATAAAACCTATCGCTCCCTTTTGTCTTATAACTGACCCTAAGGTAAGACTAGCATTAAGCGGCGTCAAATTTTGATTAAAGGCTAACGGATCCATAAAGCCATCTGAAATAAAACTCATTTTTGGATTTGCCCATAATAAATTAGTTCCTTGATATATATCTGTTCCTAAAACCCCAGGGACAACTAAAATGGGAACTTTTTGATTGTCTGTAACATAGTGCATTCTAAACCACATTGCATAATTGGGATAAATAAAACTCAGGTTAAATTGACCGGCGCCAAGCCATGGGACAGTATTACTGTCTGTTCCGGCGGCTTCCACATTTTTCATTCCTCCGAGAAAAAACAAGATAAATTTTTTCGTTAAGTCACAAACCGGGCCATTATTTGGATCTATATTAAATTGAAACGAAAACTCTTGAAAACTATCACTCAATTGATCTTGACTAACAGAATTAAGCGAGGTTAAGTTAGCCAAAAAGAAATCTTCGTCTTC
This sequence comes from Candidatus Doudnaibacteriota bacterium, assembly GCA_963768175.1. Lineage (GTDB taxonomy): Bacteria > Patescibacteriota > Doudnabacteria > UBA920 > UBA920 > PALSA-1336. The sequence goes on from CAVYGQ010000001.1 coordinate 773,289, forward strand.
GCCATGCTCGTTGCATAAAACTGTCATCTGTACAGGAAAGTCTTGGCCACCAGGGAATTTTCGAAGTCTAACATCTATAGAAGATAGTTTGGCCGGTACTTGGGACAAAAGTTCCGGAGGATATTTATTATAATCAAAACTTAACATTGTTAGCCCATAACCTGGTTCTTGCACTTGGGCAACATTGCCATTATCATTAACAAACATATCTCCTGCATAAAAAGCCGGAACAATGGTACCATCTTGCAGGCCCTGAAAATAAAAAACATCCGATGCCGAAACAAACGCCGGTATAAGTAATAATCCCGAAACAAGCACAATGCGCTTGAACATAAAAATAAAATTAGAATGAGGTATTAATAATTATTATGGCGAAGTATAAATAAGCAAGCAGTAAAATCAATAAAATTAAAGAAAACAAAAACCAAATATGGCTTTTTTCTTTTTTTGAAATTACCGCCAGCCATGCTGTGCCAAGGATTGAAACAATTAAAAATCCCAATTTAAAATAATTTCGATAGTCCTCCAACCAATTTCCTGCAAATTCAAAAAAGTGGGTATAAAGTTGAATTAAGGCCACAGGGAGGATAACCAAAAAACAAAGCATTAATATCTTTTTTTTCATATATTTTGTTTCTTAATGATTTTACTATTGGTTAAGCATAACAAATTAAAAATCCTTGTCAATAGCAAGGATTTTTAAAAATTTCTTATTTATTTGGCTAAAATCCAAATGTAGGTGGATAAAAAAATCCTTATAAATAAGAAGTTTTTCAGAATTATCTTTTAATTATACCTGCTTGATTTATCCTTCAGCGCCTCCGCTTCGGCAAAAACCTTGGTTAAATCTTCCACAGTATTGCCTCTGCCTTGCTTCATCGCCTGGCAAATATGGCAATCGGGAAAATAATTCCACGGCCCGCGGGTGGTTGTACGAGGTTTTGCTGATGGCTTTTTGGCCATAATTTTATTTTTTAAAATTGGTTTTTAAACTTACATTATTTCGGAACTGGCAGGCCGATCTTTTTTAGTGGTAAGAACTGAAAATAATATTCACAACCCATTGAGATAACATAGTCTAAAGAGTCCTTATACCTTGGTTGCCGAAACCAATTGCTTAAAATATAAATATACTGAACTTTTATATTAAGTGGCTCCATAAGTTTTTTATATATTTTCTTTTTAAAATCGCAGGTTTGTAGCTTTTCATCAACTGAACCGGGAGTTTTTTGAAACTTTATTTCAATAACAAAAAGAGTGTTGTTTATTATAACAAACACCGCTTCGTCAGGGAGCCATTTTTTTGAAACTATTTTTTTATAATCAACTCCTTGTGATTCTAAATACTTATAAAGTGCATTTTTTCTATAACTCCTCGCAACCTCCTTGCCATTAAAAAGAATCGTGTGATCGTTATATACTGTATAGCCTTTAGTTGTAGACAGCAACGTTAAAATATCTACCCGCTTTTCAAATTTTAGGCCTGTTTTTGTATTGGCTCCACCCTTACCTTTTTCTATCATAAATTTTTGCTGGATGTAATTATAAATTATTTATAAGGTTGAGTTCAATTGAATGAGGCTTCCTATTTCGTTTTAAATACTCTCTTCCATTATATGCCAGCAATACAATAGCATCGTACCCGAGTTTTTTTGCTTTTTTATACATCTTAGAATCTAAACTAATTCTGCGGTTATACCAACCATCACCATCTTTTAAAGCTCCGGCATATAACTTCTTAAATTCTTTTGGAAACAAATGTTTTAAAATCCTAATTTCGGAAGTGCCACAAATTGGATTCAAAATTTTAACCTTTTCTGGGATGTCATTCGGCCTGCCGTAAAACTCGGCGTGCTTATATGTGGATGCAAGAAACTTGCCTCTCTTGTTATAAGCATTTGGATCAAGAGGGGTTACATGCCACCATTTGGATTTATTAACTTTGTCAATAAGAATTTTTTTTAGAGAAGCTCTCATAATAGTTGCCGTTGCGCTATTTTTGTAATAGCTGTAAATTGAATTTTGGCTTTATTGTCTTTTGTATTTTGAATTCGTTTTATAGGGAGCATTATTTTATCCATTTCTCGTAGTCTTTTTATTGACAAATCCAAATACTTCTCTTCCATATCAATACCGATAAACTTTCTTTTAAAAGCGCTGGCCGCAATTCCGGTGGTGGAACTTCCGGTAAAAGGATCCAAGATCACATCTCCTTCTTTAGTACTTGCCAAAACAATTCGCTTAAGCAAATCTATGGGCTTTTGGGTTGGGTGTTTACCGAACTTTTTTTCTGACTTTCTTGGGGTCAGAATAGACCAAACAGAGCGCATCTGCAAGCCTTCTTTCTTTAAAAAATCTTCAGGCCATTGGCCGTTCTTCATTAAATCATAATTAAAGGTGTGCTTGGCCTTTTTATCTTTTCGCGCCCAAATAATAGTTTCATGGCTAGCGGTAAAAAAACGGCAACTTAAATTTGGTGAGGCATTTGGCTTAAACCAAGAAATATCGTTTAGAATGTGATATCCCAAAGCCTGCAATGCATGGCCGCATTGATAAATGGAGTGGTAAGTACCGCTAACCCAAAGGCTGCCTGCCGGTTTTAAAACTCTTTTACATGCTTCTAGCCATTTAAAATGAAATTCGTAATCGTCCTTAAAACCTTTACTTTTGTCCCAGTTCCCTTTGTTTACGCTTACCATTCTTCCTGCGTGTACAGAAAAACCTCCATTAGATAAGTTGTATGGGGGGTCGGCAAAAATCATATCTACACTATTTTCCGGAAGCTGACTTAAAATATCCAGACAGTTTGCATGATACAAAACAAAATTATCCTTAATAAAATAAGGTTTTTGGGCGATATTGGATAATATTTTCGCTCCGTTTTCCATTTTTTTTCTTTTGTTGATTTTTCGTCTTTTTTTCATAGTATACTATCGTTCACCTTATGTCAACCCCATTAAAAAAGCTATAAAACAAGGGGGGTAAAAATATTTATCCACATTTATCTAAATACAAAAATACTTTCTAACGGGGTAAAGTGGATAACTTTTAGGCCTTTATCTACTATTATTCTAACAAAAATCCCGCGCCGATGGAAATCGGAGCAGGATTTTATATGGGGACAAAACATCTACTCTTCCCCTTCTTCCATAGCGCTGGAGGCGGCGGCTTCCAATTGCAAATTTTCTCTGGCAATTTGTTCGGTAAAACCGGTGCCGGCCGGAATAAGTTTGCCAATAATGACATTCTCTTTCAAACCGCGCAAATAATCGGTCTTGCCGGTAACAGCGGCTTCTATTAACACACGGGTTGTCTCTTGGAATGAAGCTGCGGCCAAAAAGGAATCGGTATTTAAAGATACCTTGGTAATGCCCATAAGCAGCTGTTCGGACTGAACTGGGCGTTTGCCCGCGGCTTTAAGCTCGGCGTTAATAAAACCCAGCTTGGCCTTGTCCGCGACTTCGCCTACCGTTAATTCGCTGTCGCCGGAATCGGTTACCCTGACCTTGCTGAACATTTGCTTAACAATAATTTCAATGTGTTTGTCGTGAATGTTTTGCCCCTGGGAAACGTAAATATCCTGGACTTCCTTGACAATATATTTTTGCGCCGCTTCCACGCCGCGCAAATGCATAATTTGTCCGGGATTTAAGTTGCCTTCGGTCAGCTGCTGGCCTTTGGTAACCAAGTCGCCGTCTTTAAGCAGCAGCGACAGCGAAGCCGGAATGATATATTCTTTAACCTGGTCGCTTTCGTGAAAAATAATAATTTGGTTTTTTTCTCCGCCGGAGGCCGATCCCGCTCTGCGGGACAAACGGACCATACCGGCGGTTTTGGCCTTAACGGCTTTGCCGCTTTCGTCTATGTATAATGTTTCCCCGGATTCAACCTTACTGCCGTCTTTAATGGTAGATTGCGCCCGGCCTAAATCGTAAGTGTCTTTGGTGGCGTCCTCACCCTGAATCCTGATAATATATTCTTTGTTATTGGGTTTGGCAATGTAAACCTGCCCGTCTATTTCCGACACATAAGCCTGTCCTTTGGGCTCGCGGGCTTCAAACAACTCTTCCACGCGGGGCAAACCTTGGGTAATATCTTTAACCGAAGCCGAGCCTCCGGTATGGAAGGTTCTCATGGTCAGCTGGGTGCCCGGCTCGCCAATGGATTGGGCAGCCACAATTCCCACAGCCGCGCCAAGGCGGACCATATCGTTAAAGCCCAAATCGTAACCATAGCAAAGCCTGCAAACTCCCCTGGAAAGCTTGCATTTCAATACGCTTCTGCATTTTACCTCTTCAATTCCGGCGTCTACAATTTTTTTGGCCTGCAAATCGTCAATCCCGTGATTTTTTTCCACAATGACATTACCTTTTTTATCCTTTAACTCTTCGGCGGCCACCCGGCCGAATAATCTCCTGTCAAAAGGCTTGTTCATGCGCTTGCTCTCTTCCTGGGTTATCAGGTCACAGTCTAGAGTGCCGCAGTCCTCGCTGTTAACTACAATGTCCTGGGCCACGTCCACCAGGCGGCGGGTTAAGTAGCCGGCATCGGCCGTGCGCATGGCGGTGTCGGACATGCCTTTCCGGCTGCCGTGCGTGGAAATAAAATATTCCAAAACGTTTAAACCTTCTTTAAAACTGCCCTTAACCGGAAGCTCAATAACGTCACCAGCCGGATTAACCACCAGTCCCTTCATGCCGGACATTTGGGTAATTTGGGAAAATGACCCTCTGGCCCCCGAGGACACAAAATAATTGACGCTGCCGTATTCGGCCACGGTGCCGTTAACCGACTTGGCGATTTTTTCCGAAACGTCAGCCCAAATTTCCACCACGCGGTTATAACGTTCGTCTTCGGTCAGCAAGCCTTCCTGATATTGCTGGTAAGTGCCTTCCACTTCCCCGTCGGCGGTTTTCAGCGTCTCATATTTGCCGGCCGGAACCAACAGGTCGTCCATGCCCCAGGACAAGCCGGACTTTTTCATATAGTAAAAACCCGTGCGCTTAATTTCATCAATCAGCTCCGCGGTCTTTTCGTTGCCGAGCAGGCGGTGCGCTTCGCGCACCAGGCCCTGTAATTTCTTTTTATCAAAATTGTCATTGCGGAAACCCAGCTCCGGAGGCACAACTTTATTAAAAATCAGCCGGCCCACGGAAGTCTCCACGATTTCGCCGTTTTCTCCGCCAGTGACGGATCCGCCTTCGGCGGACAGCCTAACTTTAATTTTGGCCTGGATATGGACGTAGCCGTTATTGTAAGCCAAAATGGCTTCAGCGGGGGAAGAAAATATTTTGCCTTCGCCCTTCTGGCCCAAGCGAATTCTGGTAATATAATAACAACCCACCACCACGTCTTTGTCCGGAGTCATAACCGGATCTCCCGAAGCGGGCTTAAGCAAATTGTGCGCGGAAACCATAATTTCGCGCGCTTCCTTTTGCGCTAATTCCGTCAAAGGCACGTGCACGGCCATTTGGTCGCCGTCAAAATCCGCATTAAACGCGGCGCAGACCATGGGGTGCAGCTGAATGGCCTTGCCTTCTATTAATACCGGCTGGAAGGCCTGAAAACCCAGGCGGTGCAAAGTCGGAGCGCGGTTTAATAAAACATAGTGGTCTTTGGTGACTTCTTCCAAAATGTCGTAAACTTCGGTCCTGCCCTGTTCAATCAGGCGGTTGGCGCTGCGAACGTTATGCGCGTACTCGCGGCCGATAAGCTTGCTGATAACAAAAGGCTTAAACAGCTCCAGTGCCATCATTTTTGGCAGGCCGCATTGATGCAGTTTCAGGTTGGGACCCACCACAATAACGCTGCGGCCGCTGTAATCCACGCGCTTGCCCAAAAGGTTTTGGCGGAAGCGCCCCTGCTTGCCTTTAAGCATGTCGGCCAAAGAGCGCAGCTTTCTTTTTTGGCCCGTGCTGGCGGTGACTTCCTTGCCGTGGCGGATGCTGTTGTCAATAAGCGCGTCCACCGCTTCCTGCAGCATGCGCTTTTCATTTCTGGTAATGACTTCCGGCGCCTTAATTTCCAAAAGTTTTTTTAAACGATTGTTGCGGTTAATGACGCGGCGGTATAAATCGTTTAGGTCCGAGGCCGCAAACCGGCCGCCGTCTAGCTGCACCATGGGGCGCAAATCCGGCGGGATGACCGGCAACATGGAAATAAGCATCCATTCGGGCCGCAGGCCGGAGTTGATTAACGATTTTACCAGCTTCATGCGTTTTAAAATTTTTCTCTCGGCCTGGCCTTCCAAATTCGGCAAGCTGGTTTGCAAATCCGAAAGCAGCTGCTCCAGGTTGATCTCTTCCAAAAGCCCTTTTATGCCTTCGGCGCCAATACTGGCCGAAAACACCGGCCCGTATTTTAAAGACAAATCGCGATACTGGAGTTCGCTGATAATTTGCATTTTCTTGATGGACTTCAGCTCGGCTCTGGCCTGGTCGCGGATGCTTTCTAGGGCTTGCAGTTCCTTGCTCCAGGCGTCTTTCAGCCGGGTGACTTCCGCGTCAATTTCCGCCTGAAAGATGTCCGGATCTTTTTGGGAAGATTTTTGCCCGATGCTGGATTTGGATTTGCCGATTAAAGTTTCAAATTTCTCTTCAATGACTTTCTTCTTGGCTTTAAACTCGTGTTCAATCTGCTCCAAAGTTGACATTCTGGCTTCTTCGTCCACGGAGTTGATAATGTAAGCCGCAAAATAAATAACTTTTTCCAGCTCCTGTACGCCCAAATCCAAAATCAAACCCAAACGGGAAGGCACGCCGCGCAAAAACCAGATGTGCGCGGTCGGCACGGCCAGTTTAATGTGGCCCATGCGCTCGCGCCTGACGGAGGATTTGGTGACTTCCACGCCGCACTTGTCGCAGACAATCCCCTTGTAGCGGATTCTTTTGTATTTGCCGCAATAGCACTCCCAGTCTTTTATGGGGCCGAAAATCTTTTCGTCAAAAAGCCCGTCCTTTTCCGGGCGCTGGGTGCGGTAATTAATGGTTTCCGGCTTGGTAACTTCGCCGTGCGACCACTGCATAATGGTCTCCGGGCTGGCGAGCTTCAACCGTACGCCTTTGAAATCTTCTGTCTGTGTGAACATAGAGGAAGTGATTAGTGCTTAGTGGTTAGTGGTTAGTTTGTAGTGCAGGCCATTGGCCTGCCTTGATGTAAATGAAATATTTTCTCTTCGGCGTCATTCTGAGGGAGTGCATCCGACCGAAGAATCTCTAACCTGCATGAGATCCTTCGCCCGCTTGCTTTTACCGATGACGGGCTCAGGATGACGCCACTAGTAGGTGCCCTTTACAACTCTCTCTCTGTGTGCTATTTTTAGCTGTCCGATTCTTTTCGGAATGCGAAGGAGGTGAATTACAGTGGCTAACGTCCACAGACTGCTTGAAAATGTGGGGAAGGAGCTTCGTGCCTCTCGGGCAGGAGTAGGCATGTATTACGCTGGAATGGGAGCCAGAGAGCAAGGCCAAGTGGTGGAGAAAAATATGGAAAGGACTGAAATCAGGCTGGCAAGTATCGCTCTACGGCTGAAACAAATCCAGTACGCCGCCGACATCGGAGACCTCACCGAAATCAAGCGGCTGCTCGCCGAGGAGATCCCGGTCAATGTTCTGCAAGCCCCGCAAACCCAGCCTGCCTAACTCGCGCCCGCCGGCGCAGACCTGCTTTGGCATCCGTAGATGCCCAAGTGGCGCCGCGGCAACCCCTTTTTTGACCGTTCAATCCGGTCAGGAGGGGTAATTTTTTTGCCCACATTTATTTACATATGTAGAGGGCAGTCCGCCATAGCCTCTTTGTCCGACGAAGCTTTAGCGTAGTCGGATTTATCGGCTTAATTTTGAAATTTGGTATTGAAAATTGTGTAGCCGACCCGAATCTACAAATTGTATCCGAATGTTCCGAATTCGTGTCATTCGCGTGTAATTCGTATATCCGGATCGGTTATTGCTCTTTACAAACCTCTCTCTTATGTGCTATTTTTAGCTGCCCGATTCTTTCGGAAGGTGAAGAGGGTTTATGAAAAAAAACGATTGGCAAATCTTGATATTGTTGATAGTGGTAGTAATCGCGACAATCGTCACAGTTGGTGGGGTGATCCTGTCAGCCATCGCCGTCCATCACTGATTCGTCGCCTCCCCGCCACGCCCGCCGGCGCAGACCTGTTTTGACATCCAAAGATGTCAGAGCGGCGCCGCGGCAGCCCCTATCCAGTCGTTCAAACCGACGGAACCTGGGGCTTTTCTTTTTGTAAATTTTTTAAGGTTCTTTGTCTTATCCCCCTCTTAATATAAGAGGGGGTAGGGGGTGATATTTATCTTTGCGATAATATCCCCTCCTAGCCTCCCCTTATTCTAAGGGGAGGAATATTGTACCTATGTCTTCTCCTATTCACTATTCACTATTCACTATTGCCTATTCGCTATTTCTTCTTCTCCTTTTTCGGCTTTTTCTTAACTTCATCATCAAACAAAGAAGTTTCGGCTAAAATCGGCACTACCGGCGGTAAATTAGGCACTACGATTTCCGGCTCTTCCGCCGCACTGCTTACCGCACCGTCGCGGCCTAAAAGCTCTACATCCATACACAGCGACTGGAGCTCTTTTACCAATACGCGGAAAGACTCCGGGATGTTCGGCTTTTTAATAGCTTCCCCTTTTACAATGGCCTCATAAGTTTTTGAACGGCCAACCACATCATCCGATTTTATAGTCAGCATTTCCTGCAAAGTGTGCGCCGCGCCATAGCCTTCCAGCGCCCAAACTTCCATTTCCCCAAAACGCTGGCCGCCGAACTGGGCTTTTCCGCCCAAAGGCTGCTGGGTAATTAGGCTATACGGGCCAGTACTGCGGGCGTGCATCTTGTCGTCAACAAGATGGTGAAGCTTTAAGAAATACATAACTCCCACGGTAACTTTTTCGTCAAAAGGCTCGCCGGTTTTGCCGTCGTAAAGCGTCACCTTGCCGTCTTGTGGGATGCCGGCCTTTTTAAGCTCTTCTTTAATTTTATGTTCGGGTACCCCGTCTAAAACGGGAGTCGCCACTTTATAACCCAGGCGATGGGCGGCCATGCCCATGTGGGTTTCCAAAATTTGACCCAGGTTCATGCGGGACACAACGCCAAGCGGGTTTAAAATAATATCCACGGGAGTGCCGTCTTCCATAAACGGCAGGTCTTCCACCGGAATAATTTTGGAAATGACGCCTTTGTTGCCGTGGCGGCCAGCCATTTTGTCGCCGACCTGGACTTTGCGCAAAACCGCGACCGAGACCTGGATGCTGCGAATAACGCCGCTTTGCAGCTTGTCCCCGGCTTCGCGCGTAAACTGGCGGATGTTAACGACTTTTCCGTATTCGCCGTGCGGCAAGGTAAGGGAAGTATCTTTCACGTCCCGGGACTTTTCGCCGAAAATAACTCTCAGGAGTTTTTCTTCCGCGGTTAAATCGGTCTCACCTTTGGGCGTGATTTTGCCGACTAAAATATCGCCAGCTTTTATCTGGGCACCAATGCGGATAATGCCGTTCTCGTCCAAATCCTTTAATTTTTCCTCGCCGACATTGGGAATATCCCGCGTTACCTGCTCCGGCCCGAGTTTGGTATCGCGCACGTCTATTTTAAAATCATCAATGTGAATGCTGCTATAACGATCCTGCTGCACCAAGCGTTCGGAAATTAAAACCGCATCTTCGTAGTTGCCTCCCTCCCAAGACATAAAGGCCACCAGCACATTTTGGCCCAAAGCCAGCTCGCCGCGATCCGTGGAGGCGCCGTCGGCTAAAATTTCGCCTTTCTTAATAGTCTGTCCCTTATTTACGCGGGCAATTTGGTTAATAGAGGTAGCGGAATTGGTACGCAAAAATTTCAGCAAAGGGTATTCTTTCTTTTTGCCTTTTTCGCCGACCACAATAATTTTTTCTCCGGTCACGGAAGTTACGATGCCGTCTTCATCGGCCAAAACCACGGTGCCACTGTCGCGCGCGGCCTTGCCTTCCATGCCCGTGCCGACTATGGGCGCTTCGGGCTTAATGCAGGACACGGCCTGGCGCTGCATGTTACTGCCCATAAGCGCGCGGTTGGCATCGTCGTGTTCCAAAAACGGAATCAACGAAGTGGTAACGGAAATAATTTGTTTTGGGGAAACATCCAAATAGTCTATGTCGTCGGTAGAAGCCATGGTCGGCACGGCGCGCACCCGGACGCTGGCTCTTAAATCCGCAAAGTGCCCGCGGTCATCAAGGTTAATATTGCTTTGGGCGATAATCAGCCGCTCTTCTTCATAAGCGTCCAAATATCTAATTTTATCCGTAACGCGGGGCTTAATGCGGATTTCCAAAAGCTGGTGGTTTTTTGCCACTTCTTTGGCTTTGCCTGCGGTAATGGTTTCTCCGGCGGTAACTATTACGTCGCCTTTTTCGTCTTTAATATCATAAAGGGAAATTTCGTCTGCCAGATCCTTGCCGTCGTTTTTGGCGGATTTTTTTACCACCCGGTAGGGCGTTTCAATAAATCCAAAATTATTTACCCGCGCGTAAGTGGCCAAGTGGGCTACCAGCCCGATGTTCGGTCCTTCCGGCGTGGTAATCGGGCAAAGCCGCCCGTAGTGGCTGTGGTGCACGTCGCGGACTTCAAATCCGGCGCGCTCACGGGAAAGCCCTCCCGGCCCCATGGCAGACAGCCTTCTTTTGTGCTCCAGCTCGGCCAAAGGATTAGTCTGATCCATAAATTGCGACAGCTGCGAAGAGGAAAAAAATTCCTGCATGGTCGCCACAATCGGCCGGACATGAATAAGCTGGGCCGGAGTCACGGTATCTAAATCCGCCAAGGACATGCGGTCTTTGGCAATTCTGGCCATGCGGGCAAGGCCTACGCGGAAACGGGCCTGGATAAGTTCGCCTACGGCCCTGACGCGGCGGTTAGCCAGGTGGTCAATATCATCCGGTGTGCCTTGGGAGTTGTTTAATTTAATTATTTCGCGAACGGCTATGACCAAATCTTCTTTGGTCAAAATCTGCCTATCTCGCTCTCTTAAAGCCGAGGCGGGGCTTTCGTTACCATCAACGTGCAAACGCTGATTAAACTTATAGCGGCCGACCGCGGAAAGATCATAACGTTCGGTGTTAAAAAACATTCCGGAAATTAAAGACTTGGCATTGTCTACCGTGGCTAAATCACCGGGTCTGATTCTTTTATAAACTTCCTTATAGCCTTCGTCCGGGTTGGTAGAGGCGTCCTTTTCCAAAGTGTTTTGGATATATTTGGTGTCCGGGTCGGTATCGACATCGGCAAAAGCGGCTAATATTTCTTCATTGCTGCCTAAGCCAAAAACTCGCAGTAGCGCGGTTATGGGGATTCTTCTTTTGCGGTCGATTTTAACGCCAATCACGCCGGTGGCGTCGGTATCCAGTTCCAGCCAGGCGCCGCGGTTAGGAATAATTTTGGCGCCGTAAAAATTTTTGCCGCGAAAATTTTCGGCGGTAAAAAATACGCCCGGGGATTTAATAAGCTGATTTACCACCACGCGCTCCACGCCGTTGATAATAAAAGTGCCGCGGGGGGTCATTAACGGGAAATCGCCAAAATAAACGTCCTGGGTCTTTACTTTGCCGGTTTGTTTATTGACTAATTTTGCCGAAACATAAAGGGGGGCTTCGTAAGTGGTGTTTCTTTCCCGGGAAGTGAACTCGTCGTACTTGGATTTATCAAAAAAATAATCGCCAAAAAACATCTCCAGGTTTTTCCCGGTAAAGTCACGGATGGGATTGATTTCTCCCAAAAGTTCCTTAAGACCTTTTTCCACAAACCACTTATAAGATATCAACTGCACCTCTATTAAGTTGGGCAGGAGGGCGGTTTCGTGGCTTTGGGTAAAAAACTTGCGGGCAAGAGCCTTAGTTTCGGGGAACTTAACCATGGCGGAGCTCATGGTCTTAGATTTATTGGCCATTAAACAGCTTATTCCGCCAAAAACGCACTTTTTGGCTTATTTAAAGATAACGTTTAAGCCTAAGGCTATGTTGAACCAAGAATATTTTATGCTCTCTATCTCCCCGAAATCATGATTGAGGACGCAAAACATCCCCTTTTTCGCATACGCAAAAAAGGCCGGTCCAGAAGGGCTTATAAGCTTATGAAATTGTGCATATTCTGATTTTAGCAGTCAAGCGGAATTTGTCAAGTCCGGCGCCAGCCGGACTTGTTCCCGAGCGAAGCCCTGAAAGGGCGAAGTCGAGGGATCAAGGCAAAAAAAATTTCATTTGTACCTTTATACTAACAGAAAAAAAGGTTAATTGCCAGCCGTCAATCCACAGGTAAATAAGGCCACAAAGCTTTAACTTATCAACTATGCCGTACCGCTTTGCTTAATATAATCGCTAATCCGCTGCTGGTCTTCCCTCGCTTGCTCACCTTTAAAATACAGTTCAATAAAGACTATTTCTTTCTTGTTGGGGTGATAGGCATAAATTATCCTTAGTGTATTTTTCTTCAAAAATCGGCAAAAAAATCGCGCTTTGGCAATTTTTAACTCGCTGTTTTGGAATAAAACAGCAAAATGCTTGTCAGTTCCAAGCGGCACTTCTTCCAAAACTTTCTTGAACACTTCCAAATCTTCGGGCAGGGAAAGGTATTTTTTGCCCAGCCGTTTGCAATTTTTGGTAAATTCAGGTAATTCATTAAAGTTCATCGTCATAATTGCGGACCGAATGTTCCTGATCACGGTAAAAAACACTTTCGTAATCTATTGCTTCTCCGGGTTTATGAACCATCCAAGGTATATCTGAATGGGAATATTTGCTTAATTCCGAAGCGGATTTATCGGAAAGCCGGTTTAACACCTCGTCAATATGTGCCAATTCCCGCGCGGACAATACTGTTAAATCCGCCTCTTCTCTCGGTAAGTATTTTTTTTGCTCATACTGAAAATAGCTGCTTTTAACTTTTTCCAGTTCATTTTGCGCTTCCATTTCTTTAACCAAACTCGAAAATTCCCTGGGAGTGGGTCCAAAATGATTGCGGATATAAGTCGCGCCGGTTAATTGTTCCTCAAACTTTTCATAAAAATCAAAATCAACAAAATATAACAACTTATAAAGTGCAGTTTCACCTATGTTGGGTTTGGCGCCGACTTTCCCCAAAATATATAACAAAACACTTTTAAATTTGTCAACGTTCAACTTGGGGACATTAATTCTAACTTCATTTTCAATTTCCGATTTTTTTGCCCTATTATCTAATTTTACCTTATGCTCGATAGGCGAAATTTGCGCCAAAAAATCGTCTAAAGGCAAACCAAAAAGCTCCGCGAGTTTTTGAGCTTCAGATACTGTTAGCTCCCTTTCCCCTTTTTCTATTTGCATATAAGTGGGGCGAGAGACATTAATTTTTTGGGACACAAAATTCTGGGAAAATTTCGCATTTTCCCTCAATTTTTTGAGATATAGTCCAGTCATAGGGCTTAATCCTTTATTATTACTTTTCTTAATTATATCAAAGTTAAACTATTTGTCAATAGCTATAGTAAATAACCTTTACAAATCATCAATTCCCTGCTAAACTATAAGGTAAGGTGGAGGCCAATAACCGAAACCAAAACTAATAATTAACTTGCTATGAAAGGAGCAAATATGCCAAAGCAACATCGTCACGTTGTCGATTTTGTGGCCCACAAGAAAGTTAAGGAGCCTGTAGAAGTCACTTTTGTGACCAATAAGGGTAAAGTAGTGGATTTTCCGGCCCACAAAAAAGTCAAAGAACCTGTGGAAGTCAGGTTCAAGGCCAAAGATTAAATTAACTTCAAAAAAATGAAATCAAAATTTTAAAAGGCCGCGGCCAAAATAGTCGCGGCCTTTTATTTTGTATATTTTTTATTTTCCGGATTTAGTTCTATTATCATCTACGCACAGCATCTGGCAATTTTCCGCCGTAGTCGCCCCTCCCTTGCTCCACGGTTTGATATGGTCGGCTTCCATTTCGGAAATATCATATTCTTTTTTACAAAACGGGCAAATGCCGTTTTGCCGCTCATACGCCTCACGCTTCATTTTGTCGGTAAAAGCACGGATTGAAAGGTATTTTTCTTGTCTCGTTAAAATATATGGGTAAATACCGGATTTTTTAGTTACATCTTCGTCCTGCATTAACTCTTTAATTTCGGCTTCCAGTTTGCCGACATTCTGTTTCTTGTCTTTAAATTCGTTATACAGTTCGCCCCACTCTACACTATTCATTTCCCGGCGATAATTCGTAAAAGTTTTTCGCACCCAATCAATTACTTCTTGAAAATACTCCCATAACTCATCGGCATTTTTATTATGCTGATGCTTAGCCATGTAATCTTCTATTTTGCCGTTGTTAATCCATGAAAGCGCGGTTTCCAAATATTCCTGCCGAATTGGCGAACCGCTTACCAACTGCCCGCCGTCGTTGGCCAGCAGATACGCCGCGCAATGCGTTTTGCTGAACTTTAGTTTTGCGTCACTAAGCCACGGCCCTGTGTAAACCGCGTTACGGATTTCCTGGTCGGTAAGTTTTTCGCCGGCGATGTTAATAATCCTGAACCAATCCAGCCGCTCTTTATCCGTGCCCTCGCAAAAATAAATCATCAGCTCGTAATCCAAAATCCGGTTTTGTTCTTCGTCGGTTAGATTATGAAAATACATCTCGTTAAGTGAAAAATCACCGGCAACATATTGCCCGATGCTAATGGTGCGCTGTTGGCCGTCCAAAACTTCAAAATTGCCGGAATCATTTTTCATCCAGTACATTACATTAAGCGGGAAGCCATTTTTGATGGTTTTAATAACGGCATTGCGCTGCTGCTCCTTATAAACAAACTCCCGCTGATATTTTGGCCGGATATCCAGCTTGCCGCTAAAAGCTACTACGCCCTCCTCGGCGCTGTCTTTATAACCAGCAATTACTTTTCGTATAGTGATGCGATGTAAATCTATTTTCATACTAATTGATTACTTTCTTATTTTTTATGATAACTCGCGCGTAAGGAACGTCAACGGCTCCATTTGTAATCATGTACAAATCACCATCAACAGCTCCTCTTTTTTGAATTTCTTTCCTGTATTTTTTGTGGTTTTCTTTATAGGGCTTAACCCCAATTTCTATTCCCGAATTGGATATTCCCAAACCGATAATCTCAAATTGCTCCGGATTATATTTATCAAGAAAGGTAATAGGCACCCCTATAGCACCATTGTAGTCTGCCGGGATTTCAGAAGTTTTATTAACGTTAATAGCATCAAAATTTTCATACTTGGGATATTCTGTGGGAGTATATTTTTTATAAAGTAAAAAATTTTCATGACGCTCTTCGTAATCAAGGTTTGTAAACCAACGCACGCCTTTAACGCGAATATACTTGTGCCCATCCGCATCAACACGATAACTTGCCGCGTTCAGAGGATAATCATCTGGTACCTGAAATTCACGATCGCCGCTATGGATACTCGCTCCAAGCCACATATTATTTTCTTTTATTAACTTAAAACACTCTTTATAAGTAATTGCATTTACATTTCCAATTATCAAAAATTTCTTATTGTACTCCACCAACTGCGCAATATATTCTCTTAACAAAGAAAACGGCGGGTTGGTTACCACGATGTCGGCTTCTTTCAGCAGTTCAATACACTCCTGGCTTCGGAAGTCACCGGTGCCTATCATTTTGGTCATAAAATCATGCGGGTCGGGAACACGGCTGCCCTTTTTGCCGCCGGTGTATTCCAGTTTATATGGCGGTTCGTGGGTAAAAAGGTTGGCTTCTTTGTAATGAGTGGCAATGAGTTTCTTAAGTCCCAGTTCCGCAAAATTTATGCTAAAATATTTCACAAAATTGCTTTCTTTCGGGTCGTCGCAATTACAAAACACCACTTTACCGCGAAACTGGTCTTTGTAGTGCTTAAGCTCGTTTTCAATATCGGCAAGCTGGGTATAAAATTCGTCTTTTTTTGCCCTGCTAGCCGTATGTAGATTTTTGTTTAAAAATTTCTTTTCCATGATTATTTTTACCAATCCCTGATTATCAACTGCTTGCCTTTGGTAGTGTATATAAAGCCATTATATCACCAACATCAGGCTTATTCAAAGGAGTTAAAAATGCTATAATGTCCCTATGGACAATGTTATTGAAGTGCAAAACCTAAAAAAAGTCTACCCCTCGCCCAAAGGCAAACAGCCACTGGAAGCTTTAAAGGGTGTGTCTTTTTTTGTGGAAAAAGGCGAGGTCTTCGGCATTTTGGGACCCAACGGCGCGGGGAAGACCACGACTCTGGAAATTATAGAATGTTTAAAACCGCAGACTTCCGGGGAAGTTGCGGTTTTGGGGTTTGATAATGTTAAATCTCCCGATGATATAAAAAAACGCATCGGCGTGCAGCTGCAGTCCAGCCAATATTTGCATCATTTATCTTTAGGGGAACTGCTGGATTTGTTTGCCTCATTTTATGGAAATAAATCACCCCTCCCTAACCCTCCCCCTCCAGGGGAGGGAATAAACACCGCAATAAGTTCCTCCCCCTTGAGGGGGGAGGCTAGGTGGGGGTGGACAAAGGATGATAAAAAAAACCTATTACAGCTAGTGAGCTTAGAAGACAAAGAACATGCCGAATTTGCCAACCTTTCCGGCGGGCAAAAGCAGCGCTTCACCATTGCCACCTCCTTGGTGCATGAGCCACAAATTTTGTTTTTGGACGAACCCACCACCGGGCTTGACCCGAAAGCGCGGCGCGACATGTGGCAACTGGTTAAGACCATTAATGCCCGCTCAATCACTATTGTCTTAACCACGCACTACATGGAAGAGGCGGAATTTTTATGCCACCGCGTGGCCATTATGGACCAGGGGAAAATTTTGGAAATTGACGAGCCAAAAAAATTAATAGACCGCCTGTCGGAAACCACGCAGATTTCCTTTTTTACGGACAGCCGCCTTGACCAAAACTTTTTCCGCACATTGCCGGAAATAAAAAAAATCCACGCCAGCTATCCCAAAGTCATTTTGGAAATCACTTCTTTGGATAAAATTTCCGCGGTGGTAAATTTATTAAAACAGCACAGCATAGTTTTTTATGGATTTACCGTCAAAACCGCCACTTTGGAAGACGTCTATTTGAAACTTACGGGAAAGGAGTATGAAGAAGAATAATTAACCGACACCAATACGCAAATTGGACGCGAATGATGCTAATTCGTATCATTAGCGTGACATTCGTAGATTAGCGTCGCCTATATGAAATCTTTTATTGAATTATTCAAGGCAAATTTCAAAATGTTCTACCGGGAAAAGGAAGGCTTTTACTGGACGGTGTTAATGCCAACTTTTATTTACATCGCCCTGTCCATTTTGCCGATTGGCAAAACCATTGGCGTCAATTTAAAATACTCCAGCTACGTGCTCCCGGGCATTATTGCCATGACTATTATGCAAGGCGGCATTTACAGCCTGGCTTATTGGATGGTGGACTTAAAGTCCCGCGGCATTATTAAGCGCCTGCTGGCCACCCCGCTTAAGCAGTGGCAACTGGCCTTGAGCCTGGTTGGCGCCAGGCTGGTAGTGGTAATTTTCCAGGTAATTATTCTAACCCTGCTGGGGATTTTAATTTTTCATGCCAGCTTTGCCGGCAACGTAACATCCACGCTTGTTTTGGTGCTCTTGGGCGGCGCGATTTTTTTGCTCTGCGGCCTGCTCATTTCCACTTTCGCCAAAAGCTATGACGCCGCCGCGCCGATTACCTCGGCTATTGCCCTGCCGCTGACTTTTTTGGGAAACATTTTTTACCCCATAGAAGCACTGCCTAAGGCCTTGCAAATTTTTGCGCGCCTTTTGCCCATTACCTATCTGGCCGACGGCCTGCGCCAGGCATACTTGTATCCGTTTAACTTTGCCGTGATTGGCAAAGATATTTTTATTCTTGCTTTGTGGCTGATAGGGATGCTGGTTGTGACCATATCGCTATTTAGATTAAAAGAATAGGCGGCCTTCAACAAGTCAACAAGGGGCATCCTTGCACAGTGCAAGGATGCCCCTTGTTTTATTTACTACCTGATAACAAATTTTTCTTTAGCTACTGCTTTTATCGGCACATTCCAAGTAAAACCCAAAGCCAAAGCGTGGGTCACCCCCACGCGCACGCCGGTGTAGGAGCCGGGGCCTTTGTTGACCACGATTTTTGATATAAAATTGTGTTTTATTTTATGCGCTTTTAGAAATTTATCCAAAAATCCCAACGTTTCATGCGACTTGTATGGATTGATTTTATAAGATCGCTTGATAATTTTCCCGCTATCAGCAACGCCAAACGTAACACTGCTAAAATCCGTTGTGTCAATGTATAGAATCATAGCTACCTCTTCCAAGGCGTCATTCTGAGCCCGAATGCATCTGAAGGCGAAGAATCTTTTATGAGATCCTTCGGTCGGATGCACTCCCTCAGGATGACACCATTGATGTTAGCTTCCCCAATTCTTCCCGCACCACGCTTACGTCGTCCCAGTCAATTCTCTTATTGCCCGGCAAAACCAAAAACTGCTCGCTGCCTTTACCGGTAACTAACACCAAATCGTCTTTTCCCGCAATTGATATGGCACGGCTAATAGCTTGCCTGCGATCCAAAATTGTTTTAACATTTTTCACTTTTAACTTTCCACTTTCAACTTGTCTAATCCCCTGTTCAATGTTGGCCACAATCTCCTGAGGATTGGAGTAGTAGACATCATCGTTGGTTACTATTATTTGGTCAGCAAACTTGGCACTAATCTTACCAAACTCAAACCGTTTTGAAGTATCGCGGTGCCCGCCGGTAGACCCGAATACGTGAATTAATTTATTATGCGGCATTGCATTAGCCGCTTCCAAAGCGGCTTTAAAACTTGCCGGCTCACAGCCATAATCCACCAAAACGGTGAAACCCAGACTGTTGGGTACGTCCTCCATTCGGCCGCGCACGCCGCGAAAACTTTTTAAAGCCTCGGCCGACTTTGACAAATCTACACCCAGCATATTGGCACAAGCAGCCGCCAAAGCAGCATTTTGCGCGTTAAAATTACCCGGCAAATTCAGCACAAAGGGTACGCTATTGACCTGAAATTCAGTCGTAATTCCCTGCTTGGTCAACAAAGCATAAAAAACTTTTTGCGCGTCTCCTCCTTCAAGACGATTAAAACTTACACCAAACTTTTTGTCGGCCGGAGAGCTTAAAAAATAGTCCGCTTCTTTATCGTCCAAATTCACGCCCACCATTTTTTGCGGAAAAAATTTCTTTTTTTGGCTTTTACCGATGCCGACGAACAGCTTGCGCTTGGCCTGCCGGTAATTCACCAAACCTCCGTGCGCTTCCAAATGCGCGCTTGAGAAATTGGTGAACACGGCCATATCAAAATTTATCCCCCAATGCCGGTTTTGGGCCAGTCCTTCCGAAGTACACTCTATAATTGCCACCTTGCATTTATTTACGGCCATGGCATGCAGCTGCCTTTGTAATTTAATTTCATTGGGCATACTAAGGCCGTGCTTGTTAACGTAATCCTCTTCACCGTCAAAAAAATTCACGGTGGTAATGTACCCGGTCTTAAACCCGGCAAAGTTTAAAATATGCGCCAGCATGGCGGTGGTGGTAGATTTCCCGGTAGTGCCCGTTATACCCACAATAATCAACCGCTCGCTGGGACGGTCAAAATAAATATTGGCGTCCCAAGCCAAAAGGCCGTGATACCAAGGCCGAATTGCCTTAAGCAAGCTTTCAGGAATCAACGATTTAAGAAGTTTCTTCATGACTAACCTATTATAGCTTAAATAGCCAAAAAGCTAAAAGTGTCTTATAATAAATCCAGCACTTTCCAGCATACACTAAAATTAAACCCTAAAAATAAATGGTTTCAAAATTACTTCCTATAGGCTGAAAGCTCTATGGGAAAGTGCTGGATAAAGCAAAGGTTCCCTTTTTGATACAAAATTTCTGTTAGGGCGTATGGCCGCTAAAATCAACAACAACTATTCAACCAAACCGTCGCCAACTGTCATTGGGCCATCTTTAGTTTACCAGTCCGGGAGTTCTCCCTGGGGACTGGAGGCTTTTTATGAAGGCTACCGATTGGTGTTTTCGGCAGACTTTGGCCGAGTTCGGAAGACAGCAAAAAAATGGAAAAAATTTTTTAGGTCTTTTGTAACCGCGCCGAATAAAAACCCCGGCAGCATTATTCACAACGTTGATTTATATCACCTGTTCAGCAAGAGCGCCGAGCATGCCTGGGACAACTCATATATTTTGGCGCAAAAACGCAAAAGCCGGCTTGGAGTGGAAGATATTTTTTTGGCCCTGCTGGAGAGAGCCCTCGGTAAAAAACCTCCTGTCCCGCATTAAGGTAGACAGCCTGCAGGCCAAAAGATTTATAAATAATTATTTAAAACTTACCCTGTCGCTAAACGATGACACGGTAAAAAAAATTCCTTTTGAGGCGTTCGCTCTGGCGGCAAAACTTCATAACCATAAAGTCGGCAGCCTAATGCTGTTGGGTGGGCTGCTTAAAGCCACTCCTCATGACAATATTTTGCAGGCGGTTTTTACCAACATCGGCCTAACCGCCGCCAAACTTGAGTTGTTTGCCGTCTGGCATTTGGACTTAGATTACGAATTTCCGCCCAACTCCACCAGCGGCAAACTGCTGTTTTGCCTAAGACAAGCCACGGGCTTGGAAGAACATTTTGGCTATTTTTTTGAACTGCCGGCTATTGAGGCCGCGGTGGATTTAAGCCAAGGGCAAACCCTAAAAGATCTACAGCATTTAAAAGCCTTGCAGCTATTGGTAAAGGCCGGCCTTTTAGCCCAGAACAAAAAGACAAAAATAATTTCTGAAAATTTGGTCAAACAGGCGGCACGAAAATAAAAAATGACGTCATCCCTTCACTTCGTTCAGGGCAGGCTCTAAGGAGCGCAGCGACGAAGGATCCCATAAAAAGATTCTTCAGATGCATTCAGAATGACGCCAATATAAAATCTCTCTTGGGTTAGCCAAGAGAGATTTTTTTTGCCATTTTATTTACTGCCCTTAAAAAACGGTAAACCCGGTAACGGGGCTTGTTGATAACAAAATCATAAGCCCCCGCATATTGGCGCTCCTTTCCACCAAACCCCAATTTAAACCGGACAAAGCCAGGAACTTCTCCCGAAGAAGTTTCTGTTCCCCAAAAATCGTAAGCTTCAAACCCCTGCGCCTGGGCATCTTTTATTGCTTGCCAGTGCAACAAATATGGTGCCATGACATTTTTGTTATTTTCGGAGGAGCCGCCAAATAAAAACGTCCTTGTTTTGCCAAAATCCATCATGATGGCTGCCGCTAAAAGTTGATTGCTTAAAATAGCCTTATAAATATGCAATTTCACTTCGCCGGAGTTTCCGATGCCATCCGCCTTCGCTAAAGCTTCCCCCTCCGCCGAGACTACGGCGGACAAGTCGGCGGATTGCCCGCTATAGTTTTCTTCAGCTAAGGCTGAAGATTTATGATTGAGGGCAAAAAAATCAACCATTTTTTTATAATAACCAACGGGAAACGTCATAAACTTTTGGCGTCTTGATGTCCCGATTATCAGCTTCAAGGTTTCTTCAAAAAACAGCCCGTGTCCGACACTAATATCAAATTCGTCTTTAATCACCACCCCGTGCTTTTGTGCCACTTTAATATTGTAGCGGGTTTTAGAGTGCATTTCGGCCAAAAGCTGCTCTTCTGGTTTTGTAAGGTCAACAAGTAATGTTTTACCGGGCTGGATGTTGTGTGACTTAGTGAGTAGTGGGTAGTGAGTAGTGAGTAATTCTGCATCTTTTGGTTCAAGACGTATAAATACCGCATCCGGAAACTTCCTTTGCAACTCCTGCAGAAATAATTGAAAATTGAAAATTGAAAATTGAAAATTCTCGCCTCCGACGAATACCGGCCCATACGGCGCATACAAATAGTAACTGCCAAGAGGCAAAAGCATTTTTATCAGCTGAATTGAAGCCGCCGGTTTCCCATTATCAT
This sequence comes from Candidatus Doudnaibacteriota bacterium, assembly GCA_963768175.1. GTDB lineage: Bacteria > Patescibacteriota > Doudnabacteria > UBA920 > UBA920 > PALSA-1336. Next base: position 795,309 of record CAVYGQ010000001.1, read on the forward strand.
CTAAAATCTGGAGTCTGCAGACTGTTCGCCCTAAATGAATCTGCCACTCTCCCCACCCCCAGCTTTGCAAAAAACTGCCGCTTGCGCACTGGGCAACAAAGCGGTTATAGGATTCTTTATCGGCTGATGTCAGTTCAATAAGGCTCATAAAAATACTGCCATTTGGCGTCATCCTGAACGCAGTGAAGGATCTCAATCTTATCTTAGATGAGATTCTTCGCCTCGGATGCACTCGGCTCAGAATGACGCCGGACACACTAGCTCTAATTTATTTCTTCCCGAGAAGTTGCAATGCCTGCTTTAACTGTTCCCCTTGCGGTTTTGCGCTATCTATTTTATTTACCACTTCCCTGACTTCACGCTGATTATATCCAAGGGCCAGCAGCGCGTCAAAAACTTCACTTCCCGCTCCGGCCGTTCCGCCGCCAGGCCCGACCTTGGCTTTTAACTCCACGATAATTTTTTCCGCGGTTTTAAGGCCCACGCCGGAAATTCTGGTAAACACCCCCGCGTCCTGGTTGGCTATGGCCTGCCTGACCGCCTCAACTTTGGCGGCCGACAGTATTGCCAAGGCCACTTTCGGCCCCACGCCGGAAACGGTAATAAGCAGTTCAAAAAACTGCAGGGTAGCAAAATCCGGCAAACCGAACAGGCTCTGCCCGTCATCACTGACTTTATGATAAGTAAACAAGGCCACGGTATCGCCAATCTTGCCTTCAAGAGTCTCGGGCGTCACAAAAACCTTATACCCTACGCCGTTATTTTCTCCGCCAGAGGCGGATGCACCTCCGGTGTACAAAATAATATAAGTCAGCCCTTTTTCTAAAATTGTGCCTTTTAAATAAGATATCATACCCATATTTTATCACATTTTTGACATTTTTGGATAAAAGAATTAAATTTAATAAACTCAGGCGGCGCCTGGTGGAAAAACCCAGCCCAGGCGCTTAGCCCACCCCCTCAAACGTGAGCGAGGGGCCAATAAGGGGGGCCCAGGCCCCCCAATTGGAAAGCAAATTTGCAAAGGAACCCGGCGGCCAAGCGGCGGTTGCCCGCGGGGCACCCGCATCACAATCGGAGCAGGCCCTTGTGGTCACGCTTCAATGGATTGCGGTAATACCTACCGCTACCGCCGGGGACAAATTTAAAGAGGAATTGGGCACACAGCCTCGCGCAGAGGTTTTGCGCCCTTGAGACACGCCGAATACCTATCAGACCCAGCTGGTATGCAGACGACGCGCCTCCCCAAGAGGGTCACAGCACAACTACTTTTTTTCTGCATTACCGTGGCAAATGCTCCAGCGACAGAAAGCAGAGATAAGTACTTATGCCGGGAAGAGACTTTTCCCATGACCCCCAGGATATATTTTAGGCCTATTATTGGCCGCCGGATGCTACCCCCTCCTTACCCTACCCCAGCATCCGGTTCTTTTTTTTGTTCGCGTACGGTGTTATGATATAAGTCTGAACAAGCAATAGTGTTCGAGCTTGTCGAGAACCTATTATTTGTACTAAACTAAAAAATATCTTCTCCACGGGGGTCGAAGAATATTTTTTATTATATGAACAGATTTGTCTTAAAATCCAAGTTTCGGCCTGCCGGCGACCAGCCAAAAGCCATAGAAGGCCTGCTTAAATCGCTTAAAGCCAAACGCCGCTACCAAACACTTTTAGGCGTTACCGGGAGCGGCAAGACTTTTACCATGGCCAATATTATAGAGAAGATCCAGAAACCCACCTTAATTATTAGCCACAATAAAACTTTGGCCGCCCAACTTGCCGCGGAATTTGAGGAATTTTTCCCCGAAAATGCCGTACACTATTTTGTTTCCTATTATGACTACTACCAGCCCGAAGCCTATATCCCCCGCTCCGACACTTACATAGAAAAAGACACCCAAATAAACGAAGAAATAGACCGCCTTAGGAATGCGGCCACGCAGTCGCTGCTGTCGCGCAAAGACGTCTTAATTGTGGCCAGTGTCTCCTGCATTTACGGCCTGGGCAACCCGGCCAACTATTTGGAGCTGTCCTTAAACGTCAAAAAGGGCCAAAGCTTAAAGCGCGACAAGTTGCTAAGGCGGCTAACGGATTTGCAATATCACAGAAATGATATTGATTTACAAAGAGCCACGTACCGCGTGCAGGGCGACGTGGTGGAAATTATTTTGTCTTCCGAAGACACGGTTATCCGCATGGATTTCTTTGGCGATGTTTTGGAAAACATTGAACGGCGGGATGTGGTCACCGGCCACAAAATTGAAAATCTTGATGAATTTACCATTTTCCCGGCCAAGCATTTTGTCACGCCGGAAGAAAAGCTAAAAGAAGCCGCGGAAAATATCCGCCTGGAGCTTACCGGCAGGGTAGCGGAGCTTAAAGCCCAGGGAAAAATTTTGGAAGCCGCCAGGCTGGAGCAAAGGACAAATTTTGATTTGGAAATGCTGACCAACACGGGCTTCGTGGCCGGCATAGAAAATTATTCCCGAGTGCTGGAAGGCCGCGAGCCGGGCAGCCCGCCATCCACTCTGATTGATTATTTTCCCGACGATTTTTTGCTGTTTTTGGACGAATCGCACCAAAGTGTGCCGCAAATCGGCGCTATGTATGAAGGCGACAAATCCCGCAAAACCACTTTGGTAGACTACGGCTTCCGCCTGCCCAGCGCCTTGGACAACCGCCCGCTGAAATTTGACGAATTTGAAAAAAAAATCAATCAGGTAATTTTTGTGTCCGCCACGCCGGCGGAGTTTGAAATTGAAAGAAGCCTAACGCAAAAAGACACGAAATTTATAACTAAGTCCAGACGCACCGAAACCGAGCAAAGCATAATAGACGCCAGGCCGAAATTAAAACAAATGGACCCGCCGTCCATTGTGGAGCAAATTATCCGCCCCACCGGGCTGATTGATCCCACCATTGAAATCAAGCCCATAAAAAACCAAGTGGATGACTTAATAGAGCGCATAAAACAGCGCGCTAACAAGCACCACCGTGTGTTGGTAGCCACGCTGACTAAGCGCATGGCCGAAGAGTTGGCCGAATATTTAAAAGAAGAAGGCATAAAAGTGCAGTATCTGCACTCGGACGTGGATACTTTTGAACGTTTGGAAATTTTGCGCGATTTGCGTTTGGGGGTTTACGATGTTTTGGTAGGCATCAACCTTTTGCGCGAAGGCCTGGACTTGCCCGAAGTCAGCCTGGTGGCAATACTGGATGCCGACAAAGAAGGCTTTTTGCGCAGTGAGACATTTTTTATGCAAATGATGGGCCGGGCCGCCCGCCACATGGAAGGACACGTGGTAATGTATGCCGACAGGATTACAGGCAGCATGAAACGGGCCATAGACGAAACCACCCGCCGTCGCGCCCTGCAGGAATCCTATAACAAAAAACACGGGATTACGCCCAAGTCCATCCAAAAAGCCATTGCCGATACCCGTTTGGCCGGCAGTAAGAAAGAAATTGAAGACGAAGAGGAACGCAAAATTGACCCCGCCAAAATGACTAGAGAAGAAATTAAGTTTTACGTTTCCGAACTGCAGGAACAAATGAACCTCGCCGCCCAGAACTTGGAATTCGAGTTGGCCGCCCGCCTCCGCGACCGCATTGCTGAAATAAAAAAGCTGAGCAAATTGAGAGGCAAAAAAATATAGTTACCCTCTTGCTTTTTTTGACCGTTTTTGCTAAACTCTATCTAATGTCGCAGTATAGCAGTTTAATAATTTAGCTCCGAGGCCGTGTAATTCACTTACCGGCCGAGGAATCTATAAAGGGAAAGGATAAGCCTTGAAAAGGAAAACCGTCAAGGTTGTCCTTTTCAAAATATTTTATGCCCAACACTAAATCGGCCGCCAAGGCCATGAGACAGGCCATTGTGCGCAGAGCCAGAAATATAAAAGCCAAGGACAAATTCAAGGACGCGGTCAAGGAAGTCAGAAAACTGATTGCCGCCGGAAAAAAGTCCGATGCCGTAAAAGCCATGCAAGCCGCCTTTGCCGCTCTGGACAAAGCCGCCAAAACGCACGTCATCCACAAAAACACGGCTTCCCGCAAAAAATCCCGTTTGGCCAAAGCCATCGCAAAGATAAAATAATACCAAAAATCCGCCATCAGAAAGGTGGCGGATTTTTACTTTGGCAGCTCGCAAACTTTTACTATATTTTTTCCTTAATCACTTCCATCGCCTGGCAAAACTCCGTTAAATGATCGGGAAAAACCGTAATGTGGTTTCTCACCGGGATTCCTTTGTCTAAACGTGTTTCCGAAACTAGCAAATACTTTCCGCCCTTTTCCCCCCTTGCCTGCTTCACATCAAAGAAGTAAGTCTTACCGCCAGCTTTCATGCTTTGAGTATATATAGGTTTTTGAAATTCTTCTGACATATTTTTTATTTCTAACTTAATTGTGCGACCTTTGATTAATAACTCCCGCAGCTGTTCGGGAATGATTAGAAAATTATTTCCTATTGATCAAGTTTACTATTAGCTTTACCATGACATTTTTCTGTACCGATTTGCTTTCGGCTATCAATAAAGCCAGGGCTACTAAAGCGGTATCGTTGACTTTGCGTTCGCCCTTTTTGTTGTTGAGACAATTATTTTCTATCAAGAACAGCAAAAACAGCAAACAGCCAATGCGCTTGTTGCCGTCCACAAACGGATGGTCCTTAATGGCAAAATATAAAAGGTGCGCAGCCTTTTCTTCCAAGCTCTGATACAACTCTTTGCCGGCGTAAGTTTGGTAAATGCTCCCCAAAACGGCTTCCAGCTTGCCCCCTACTTCCTGGCCGAACAGGGAGCTGACTTCTTTTTTGACGGCAAGGCGCTGTTTGAACCGCGCGATGGTTTTTTGGATTTCCCCGTGGTCCAGCGGCCGCGCGGTTTTTTTGCTGACATCGGTTATCCCTAATTTACCTTCGTCGTATTCATGAAGCACCGTCCACGTGTTGGCGTAGTCTACAATAATGTTCAAAAATTCCTTTTCATACCCTTCCGCGCGCCGCGCTTCTATCACGTTTTGGAACAACTTTACCGTCTGCTGGAGTTCCTTAAGCTGGCTGTTATGTTCCTGCTTTAACTGGTCCAGCCGGTTTTTATTGACCGCGTAACCCTGGAGCAAATAATCGCGCAACCTTTGCGTTGCCCAAATGCGGAATTGCGTGCCGCGTTTGGAATTAACCCGATATCCAACCGAAATAATCATATCTAAATTATAATAAGTTGTTGGCTTATCTAAGCCAATTCCAGTAAAACTGGAATTGGCTTGTTTAAGAGAAGTTTCGGCCTGATTAAGTTCATTTTCTCTATAAATATTATTGATGTGCAAAGAAATAGTTCTGAAGTCTTTCTTAAACAATTCTGACATTTGAGCTTGTGTAAGCCAAACAGTTTGTCCTTCCATTCTTACCCTTAATTCCGGCCCTTCCGGGGCTTTATAAATAATAATTTCACCTTTTCTTGTTTCTTCTGACATAAAACTCCTTTTGTTCAAGCCAATATGTACTTTCTGCATATTGGCTTATTTATAAGTATTTTCAGTTATCCGGAAATTCCGGATAGTTCAACTGTTGCATTTTTTGCAACAATTTAAATCTTTAATCCTAAATCTGGTATCTATTATGGTATACTATCGTTCACCCCACGTCAACACCTTTAAAAATAAGGTTAAGATAAAATTTTACCATAGTTATCCACACTGCTTCGCCAAGGCTACGCAGTGCAAGCACGCACAGTTAAATATCAAAATTTTTAAGCTTTTCTTTCCGCTCCACAACTTCCGCTTCCGTAATATCACTCGACTTAATTTTGCAATGTTCAAAAATTTGCCGTTCTATTTGCCGCAATGAGTTTTCAAAATTATCACGCTCTTGAGTATCATTTTTATGATGCTCATACCTCTTCCTTAAATCCGCAAATCTTTCTTCCAAACTTATTATCCCCTTGGGACCCACGCGATCATCCGCGTACTGGCAAATTTTTTTGCCAAAATCCGGGCTTTGTGCATTATCCGGCCCTTGATCAAAGCCCACGCAATCCACTAATTCTCTAATCCTCTGATTTACTCCCAGTTCTGCCACTATTTTTACCGTCGCGTTATGGCTGCCCGTGCCGTATTTTTTGATAAACTCCTGCTTTACATTTTCCCAAAAAATTTGATCTTCTGGTGGCTTTGCAAAAACTGCCGGATACAACTCTGCGGTTTGGTTTAAATCAAACTTAACAATATTTCCCATGTCATGCAGCAGGCAAGCGGCCACGATATCATCACGGTTAATCCGTATTATTCCCTCCCCCTTGCGGGGAGGGTTAGGGAGGGGGGTAAAATGCTCACAAATCATCTCCGCCACCGCCGCCACAGTCAGCTGGTGCTCCATTAGCTGCGGCATAATTTGGTATTTTTTGTAGATTTCTAAAATGTTCACCCTGTTAGAAATTAATGTTAAATTTAATGCGATTCGCAAATTCAAACACCTTTAATATTTATGCCCAAAAAAATTTTCCATTCCTAACGGGATTTATATCAATTTTATTCCCGCATAAACTATCAAGGCGGCGCCTAGAAACCTTACCACGTAAACTTTAACAGGATGATGTTCCAAAAGTTTGGGGGCAAACACGGAAAACACCAAAGCAATAACGCTGGAAATGGGGATGGAAATTATTGCCGCGGTAATGCTGACATTATAAGTATAGGCTTTGTTTGCCGCCAAGGTGGCGATTAAATCCAAAACCGCTATTAACAATAAAAGCGCCCAATCCCTGGCCAACAGATTTTTTATCTCCTTGAAAAAAAGAGGCAGGGTCAGGCAAAAAAGCAACTGGCCGATTATAAACATCCACAAGGTCGCAGGCCAAAAACCGATTTCCACGATGGACTTTTTTATAAAAACCGCCATCAGCGCCAGCGCCAGCATATCCAGCATGGCAAAAAACCCGCCCCAGGTAAAAATGGAGCGCCACGACATTCTTTCATCCAGCGTTACCAAAATCCCTCCAAAAAACATAAAAGCTATCAATATAAATTGCAAAACGCTCAACCGTTCCGCTAAAAACAAAGCCGCCAAAATTATGGCAAACGCGGTCCGGATATTGTATAAAGGCGAGAGTGATGAAACATCCATCCTATAAAGGGCCAAAACATATAAAATGCTGGCCAAACCCCAGAAAATTCCTGCCCAGAATACGTTTAAAAAATGTGCGGGCAGTCCGGCTGCGTGGTAATAAATGCCAAAGGGGATAGTTAACAGCAAAGTAAAACCCATCAGGAAAAAATTTAAAAGCCAGGGGTTTTTTATCCCATGCTTGCTCATAAATTTCGTGGTTACCACCTCCAGCGCGTAAACAATGGAGGCAAACCAAGCAAAAGTCTGAAAATTTATATGGCTGAATAACATAACCTAATCATACCAAAAAACCAGCTCCAACTAATAACGAATCAATATGGCGGCAACCAGTATGCCTATAACTAAACCGGCAATAACATCTGCCAATTTATGCCCGCTAAAATCCATCAAAATTCCTTCCTTGCTTATTCTAGCCAATGCCTCATCTTTGCTGGACAAAAAATATTGCTCATATAAAACCTGGCGTTTTTTGTCTTCCAGCAAGCCGTAAATAATTATTATTGAAACAATAACGGCAAAAGCAAACAGCGGGCCAAAACCCTGAAACCAGCCGATTAAATAAACAATAGAGGCCAAAAGGGCGCTATGCACGCTTGGAAAACTTCCCAGCCAAAAAAAAGACCAAGCCAGGCCGTTGCCCACAAAATTTCTTCTTCGCCACACAAAAACCAAAAATTTAACCAAATGGGCAACTATAAGCGCTGCTAAAGGGATAAAAAGATATTGCATAAATCCTAAATCTCTAATTTTTTCATCTCTCCCCAATTATCCCCGACTTTGGCTTCCACCTGTACGGGAACGGAAAGTTGAATAGCGCTTTCCATTAAGGGAACAAGCTTTTTTGCCCAATATTCCACTTTGCCTTCGGCCACTTCAAACACTAGTTCATCGTGCACCTGCAAGAGCATTCGACAATCGGTTGTATGTTGTAAGTTGTATGTTGTAAGTTCTTTGTGGATATTAACCATGGCGACTTTGATTACATCGGCGGCCAGGGACTGTATGGGAAAATTCACGGCCGCGCGCTCGGCTGCGGCGCGGACAAAAAATTGGGACGACTTTATTTCCGGGAACTTGCGGATGCGCCCAAGCTCATTACGCACAAAGCCTTCTTCATTAACCTGCAATTTTATCTGCTCTATATATTCTTCCACTTTCGGGTAAGCCGCAAAATATTTGGCGATAAACTCCTTGGCCTCGGCGCGGCTAACCTGCCCAATGCGCGATGAAAGCCCAAAACTGGACAGCCCGTATAAAATCCCAAAGTTAATAGTCTTGGCATCTCGCCGCATATCGGGAGTGACTTCGCCGGCCTTCACGCCGAAAATGCTCACGGCGGTATTGGTATGGATATCTTCCCCGTTCTTGAATACGCGGAGCATATTTTGGTCTTTGGCCAAATGCGCCACAATGCGCAGTTCAATTTGGCTGTAATCTATGGATAACAGCTTAAAGCCTTTTTCGGCCACAAAGGCCTGGCGGATTCTGCTTCCCAACCCCTGCCCGCGAATTGGAATGTTCTGTAAATTCGGATCCGTGGAGGACAGTCTTCCTGTAGCCGCAATGGTCTGGTTATAGCTGGTATGAATCCTCCCTGTTTTTTTATTGACCAATTCCGGCAACGCCAACAAATAAGTTGACTGCAGTTTGGCCAATTCGCGGTATTCCATTATTTTAGCTATAACCGGATGCTGGCCAAGCATTTTTTCCAGCTCCCCGGCCGCGGTGGAAAGGCCGGTCTTGGTCTTGCGGTTGTTTATGGCTTCCAGCTTTAACTTATCAAACAATACCTCCTTCATCTGCTTGGGGGAATTGAGGTTAAACTCCCGACCGGCTAATTTGTAAATTTTGCTTTCCAAATCTTTAATGTCTATTTCCGCTTCCGCAGAAAGCCGATTTAAAAATTTGGCGTCCAGCTTAATGCCGTTTAGCTCCATATTGGCCAAAACTTCCACCAGCGGCATTTCAATATCGTAAAAAACTTTTTCCAAACCCTCTTGTTTTATTTGCGGCTCAAATAATTGCTTAAGCCGCAGCGTCATATCCACGTCTTCACAACAATACCAAGAAACTTTTTCCGCCGGCACCCGGTCCATGGTAATCTGGGTTTTCCCTTTGCCAATTAAATCCTCAATCGGCTGCGTCTGGTAGCCCAGCTCATTAAATGCCAGCGCCTCCAAATTATGCTGGCGCGTGCCAGCGTTGAGCAAATACGAGGCAATCATGGTATCAAAATAAATAGGGTTAAGAGCTAAGTTATTTGTGCTAAGTATCTGTAAATCATACTTAATATTGTGGCCGATTTTTTTGATGTGTTGATTTTCAAAAACCTTTTTTAATTCACCCGATGCCAAAACCAAATCCGCCGTGACATAATAAGCCTGCCCCGGTTTTACACAAAAGCCAACGCCCACCAATTTGGCATCAGTGGGGTTTAAGCTGGTGGTTTCTGTGTCTATAACAAGTTCTTTGGCGGATGATAAAATTTTTATAACTTTGTCCAGCTTATCTTGCGTGTCAATTAAATTATATTCCTGCTTAAATTTAGCTTCTACCTTAGCCGGCAGAGGTATCCCCTCTGTAGCAGAGGGGACACCTCTGCCTTCCACGCCCGCTAACTGCCCACCTTTTGGCAATTTATTAATAAGCGACCGAAACTCCAATTCCTGGAACAGCCTAACTGTACTTTGTAAATGCGCCGCGTCCAAATCATACTTAAGAATATTAATGTCCAGCGGCACGTTGCGGTCAATTACCGACAATTGGTAAGACATGCGCGCTTGGTCTTCCTGTGCTTTGAGCAGTCCCAAAATCCGCGGTTTAATTTTATTGCCGGTTTTTTCTTTCTTTATGGCCTCGTATAATCCGTTCAGCGATTTAAATTTCTTAACCAGCTCTTCCGCGGTCTTTTCGCCAATGCCTTTGACTCCAGGAATGTTGTCGCTGGGGTCGCCGCGCAGGGCTTTATAGTCTACCATTTGGTCGGGGTTCAGCCCATAACGCGCGCGTACGGCTTTCTGGTCGTAAACCACCACGTCGGTAATGCCTTTGCGCATAGTGTAAACTTTTATTACCTGGTTCACCAGCTGCAAAGTGTCCAAATCGCCAGTGACAATTATGACTTCGGCTTCCGGATTTTTTTTATGCAAGCTCAAGGCCAAAGTCCCCAGACAATCGTCCGCCTCAAACCCCTGTTTTTCAAAAATCGGGATATTTAGCGCGCCTACGACTTGTTTGACGCGAGGGATTTGGTCATAAAGTTCCTGGTCGGCCTTAACCCGTGTTGCTTTGTATTCCTTATACTGCTCATGCCTAAAGGTGGGTCCGGCTAAATCAAACGTGCAGGCAATGTGCGTGGGTTTAATGTCGGCAATAGCCTTTAACAATATCAAAGTAAACCCGTAAACGGCGTTGGTCTGCTCGCCGCTTTTGGTGTTTAAAACCGGGATGGCGTGGTAGCCGCGGTGGATTAGCGCATTACCGTCTATTAGCATGTAGCGTTCGGTTTTGGGGAAAGTCATATATACATTATAGATGATATTACCCGCCGGACAAAACATCCGCCATAGCAAAACCCCGCCCTTTGCGAAGGGCGGGGTTGCTTAATATTAAGCTCTTTACACCTTTTATTTAGCCGATGAAAGCGATAAAACCGGGAACTGATAATTAAAAACTTCATCCGGATTTATCCAATAAAAATCTATATCATTAAATACCAGATTGCCGTAAGAACCGACAGGGTTGGCCTTTAACAAAGCTATATTAGCCGGATCCCCGGTATTGTATTCCGTACCGTTAAATACATTTTGCTTAAGCCAATTATATTTTTGCTGCAAATACTGGTTGCCGGTTGCCAGTTGGCGAAAAACTTTGCCCTGCAAAACATACAAGGAAAAAGATTCGGCGAAGTCTTCATAGGGGGTATAATGGCTGGCATCCAGTTTATCTGATGTCCAACCGGTACCGTAACTACTCACAAACTCGCTGGCCTTGGCCGAGTCTCCGCGCAACAAGGGATAGAAAGTCCAGCCGGAAGCGGTTAAAGGTTTGGTGGTGTCAAAACTAATGGAATAAAAACCCATGGTATCAATTACCCCCCTGGATCCATAAGCAGAATCCGGCGGATAAAGGTTCTTGTCAAGGTAGTGTGCATACTCATGCATTACTGTATTCAAAGCGTAGAAGTCGTCATGAATATCCGCGGTGTGGTTCATGGGGACGCAGCTGTCGCCCATTTCCGGATAATACACTTCCAAACATAATTTATAGTTTCCGTTTGTAATATCAAAGCCAGAAGGACCGACCTGCCCTGTTAACTGATAATAAGCATACCATTTAAAATTAGCTTCATTCCAAGTAGCCAATTTTGAGGGCAAGGCGCGGAAAGCTTTATCCAACAAGGCGGCCACGTGTTCCTTAGAAGGCGCATTTTGCGGGGCGTCGCCCATATGGGCTGGATACAAAGGAAAGTCAGCGGCAGCAATCGTATCTGCCTGCTCCACAGGAGCCAATTGGCTGTCAACTTTTAATAGTACGTCTTTAGAAATAATATCCGAGGTTGGGAAACTATTTAACTTTTCATATTTATTCAAAAGAAAGTGCGCAACGCCGTTGGCGTTGTCAGTGGAACGGCTTGGCCCGTAACCGAGTTGCCGTATGGCCATCAAAAAACGGTAAGCAAAAGGGCTTGTGCTGGCCGACGGAGCCCCTGCGGCCATCCCAAACGAAGTAACATCATAATTAGCCAGCGTCCCCGCCGCAATCGCCTGCGCCGTTGTATCGTCTTTCAAAAATTTACTTTTTAAGATAGAAGTATTTGAACCTCCGGTTACCGTAACCGTAAAACTCTGTGTTGCCGTGTTCCCTGAACTGTCGCTGGCGGTAATGCTAATAGGATAGGTTCCGGCCGTAGTTGGGGTGCCGTATAGGAATATTTCATTTAACACAATAACCATCGGACAGGCTGTTTTCAAATCCTGGTTATTACAAGGAGCATAGCCAAAGTTCATACCCGGTACGCTGCCGGTTTCGGTAAAAGTATACCGGCCCATTAAGTCACCGGATGTGGGAGCGCCAGGGCCAGCATAAAAACCGATTTTTCCATAAGTGCCTTGGGTAAAATTTAACGAACCGCTAGAGGTGATGGTGATGACAGGCGAAGAGCCGGAATTAACTATATTTATAGTCTGTCCGGCAATCGGAACCATTGGTCCAATAACTGCGCCATTTGTAGCCCAAGTACCGGTTACAGTATTTAAGATAACCAAATTTTGGTTACTTACACCTGAATTACTGTTAGTTACCCCCGACGCAACATCCGCATAAACATCAAGAATAGCCAAACTCCCAGCGGGAATAGCCATAGATCCAGTAAAAGTATAGAGGCCATTGCTTGCCACTACTGGTTGGGTAGTACCGAATTGTATATAACTTACTATATCATAATTAACGGTCTGTACTTTCATCAGGAGATTCCGGAAATTATTACTTATGGTATTTCGTGTTGCCGTCAGGGTTATGGAATTAATATTTGCGGTGCCGGCAGTATTGTTTTTAAGCTGAAAAGAAGCGATCCTTTGGTTTACTCCTCCCGAGGAAACAGAAATTGGCGAAACCACTACACTGTTTAAGCTTACCGACAAAGCTGCATTGCTTGACTGATTTACCACTATAACTGTGAAATTCTGCGTTGCCGTATTGCCTAATTGATCCTTTACGGTAATGCTTATTGGATAAGTCCCGGCCACGGTGGGTGTGCCGTCCAAAAATACATAATTAGGAAAAGCCGGTGGGTCCACACAGATGGTTAAACCAGGATGGTTGCAAGGACTGGCCTCAAAAACCATCCCCGGCACGTTGCCGGTTTCCGTAAAGCTATACATAGAATACACCCCGTTTGAAGACAACGGCTGGGCAACAAAATCGATTTTCCCATAGGTGCCTTGGATAAGATTTAGCGAATCGGTAGTGGTAATAGTTATGGAAGGCGGACTGCTACTTCCGGGAACGCTCGATAAATCCGCCAGGCAAGCGCTTTGTGAACTAAAAGTCTTTAAGCCTTGATACATATAAGCGCCGCAGAACTGCTTTTGGGAAGAACAGGTAGTGTTGGTGGAGTCGTGCCACCACAAGGTATTGCAGATGGTGCCGCTACCGGAAGATGTAGAAGGCACGGCTATAGTAGTAAAGAACTTCCTTAGCAGCAGGGTGCCGGCTTTGGCGGGTTGGGTGTAGAACTCCACGCGGTAGGCGGTAGCGGGGGCTAAAGTGGCGGTCTGGGTGCCGGTTTGGCTGGCCGGGTCAACGGCCAAAAGGACTTTGGCTTTATTGGCTTTTAAGGTCACATACAAGGAACCTTGGGCATTGCGGGTTCTGCTCCAATTAAACTGGTAAGTCCACTGGTTGGCGGTGCTGTCGTAGGACAGCGGGGTAGCGGTAACCTTTAAAGAAGTGTTGGTGGCAGAGGTAATGTAAATGGTAGGATAAGTGGCAACCCCTAAGATCTGGGGGGAAGAGGCGGTTTGGAGCTCCTGCATAGTTAAGGCTCTAGCCTTTAAGATAGGGCTAAAGGAGTAATTATCCGGGCTCCCGGCTACGCAGACCACGGCCGCAGCCACGGACACGGCCGCAAACAGCACAAAGGTCAAGGCAATAGCCGAGCTTACGTTGGCATGAAGCACGCACGACAAAAACGAGGGCTTTGTGGTGGCCACTTTGGCCGGAGCAACACACTTGGTATCCTTATGCATATATGTTAGTTCTTGCCCCCACACCAAAACGCATTATTAAGCGTTCTAATTTAAAGGCAGTTATTTAATTGTTTTTACTTAATGCTAATTTTTTGCTTTTGTGGTTGCCCACTAAGAATTTAAAGGCTATTGCAGAGGATTATTTGCACAGTTTGCCCAAGTGCTATTTAATCGGTTAATTACATAGTTATAATTTTGCTGGTTAGCTCCGCTTGCCATGGTAAATTTATCGGCTGTTAAATTTGCCGTGCCTCCCTGCGTAACGGTGAAATCGGCGTAGGCGATATCTTGGCCGGTGTTATTATCGTGGTACGTAATCCTGTAACCCCCGAGAGGCAGATTAAATGTTTCTAGATGACGATACGCGCTAACCAAATTAACAGCAACATTACTCTCTCCATTGTTAGAAACCTGAAGAAACCTCATTTGGGGCAAAATCGTAACATAATTGAATTTAGTGTAACTTGCAGCTAGCCCGGCGCTTACGGGAATAGAAGGAGGCTGGGACGAGCTGATAACATAATTTATTTGATTGTTAACAACCACATAATACAGATCTTTGCCATCGGTTCTGGTTATATTAAACATTAAAGGGTCGCCGGCAAGCGAATCGCTGGCATATAGATTGCCGTTGGTCGGGACATTGGCAATCGTTACGGTTCCGAATACCGAAGAAGCATTCGCAGTGTCAAATCCCTTATAAAGTTCTGTCCCAAAATAATCCCCAGGCTGTAATGAAACAGCTGAATACGCGCTTTGGTTATCCAATTGCCTGAAATATGAATATACCATAGGGGGGAAATCCACGGTAACCCCAACGGGCTTGCCTTGGGCGGCGCCGAACGTGCTATTAAATACAAGCCATTGGCCGTTAATATAAGCTTGGGTGTTTGCGTGTGCTGCGCCCTGAACAGGCATGGCTATTCTTGCGGGGATGCCTGCCAGCCTGAACATGGCCGTGGTTATTACTGCGGCATCAAGGCATATCCCTGTTTTTTCGTTATAAATGTCAATTACGCTTTGCAGGTTATTCGCTGGAGTTAAGCCCGCAGGGCTACTAGAGCTAGTATCGAGTGCAAAATCGTAAGGCCTGGATTGCTCCACCCAACTGGCAATGGCAACCGCTTTGCTCATATCGTCATTTTTTCCGGCAATTAATGTATCTACCTGATTTATTATGCCTGAATCATGCATCCAGTCGCTGTCTATTAATGGATAAATGTTCGGCCCGAGATATTCCGCATTGTGCGGGTCATCAGTATCAGTAAAGTTGATATTGCAACTTACCAAGGAGTTTAAAGGTGGGTTGACAGTAATCGGAGGCGGGCTGCCGCTACCCGGACACGGGAGAAGCTGGCAGTTCGGGCCGGTATAGCCCACGGTGGTTTTGCCGTCCGGACACAGGACGGTAATATTAGGACACATTGTAATGAGGGATGGTTTAGCAGAAGAACTAAGGGTGGTAAAGAACTTCCTTAGCAGCAGGGTGCCGGCTGTGGCGGGTTGGGTGTAGAACTCCACGCGGTAGGCGGTAGCGGGGGCTAAAGTGGCGGTCTGGGTGCCGGTTTGGCTGGCCGGGTCAACGGCCAAAAGGACTTTGGCTTTATTGGCTTTTAAGGTCACATACAAGGAACCTTGGGCATTGCGGGTTCTGCTCCAATTAAACTGGTAAGTCCACTGGTTGGCGGTGCTGTCGTAGGACAGCGGGGTAGCGGTAACCTTTAAAGAAGTGTTGGTGGCAGAGGTAACGTAAATGGTAGGATAAGTGGCAACCCCTAAGATCTGGGGGGAAGAGGCGGTTTGGAGCTCCTGCATAGTTAAGGCTCTAGCCTTTAAGATAGGGCTAAAGGAGTAATTATCCGGCTCCCGGCTACGCAGACCACGGCCGCAGCCACGGACACGGCCGCAAACAGCACAAAGGTCAAGGCAATAACGGAGCTTATGTTGGCATGAAGGACCGACGACAAAAGCGAGGGCTTTGCGGTGGCCTCTTTTGCCGGAGCAATACACTTGGTATCCTTATGCATATATGTTAGTTCTTGCCCCCACACCAAAACGCATTATTAAGCGTTCTAATTTAAAGGCAGTTATTTAATTTTATTTTGGTTTCTCTCACCCCCCATACTTAATTTTGGTGTGGGGGTGAATTTCAAAGGTTTCGCACTAATTTTGGCGCGAACCTAAATTTAAAACTTGTGACTATATTATAGCATAAATCAATACTTTCCGCAAGAATAAAAAATTAAATCCGCGTCGGCACTTTTGACTATTAGCCTTAGCCTGCAAAACGAAACCCCGCCCTGTCTAATGACGGAGCGGGGTTAAATTTTGAAGCACTAATGGCTTGCAACCCCGATGACTAAATCACTTTGGCCGGAACCATATTTATTGGTTGCGGCGTAGTTTAAACGATAGGTATACCCGGCCTGGCAAGGCTGGATTGCAAACGGACCGCTCACTCCGTTGCTTGAATTCCCTCCCGAAGGAACAGGGCTCCAGTTGTTTTGATTCAAAGAAGGAGAGTAAAGTGTACCCATTTCAAACGGAAGCATAGCAATCACAGAAGGATCGGTTATATCCAATCCATACTTAACCGCCGGAAGATTACATCCGTCCTGAAAAACAGGGAGGCCTTTGGAATTAAGGAAGCCGTCGTAATCAAAGTAGTAAGAGGTACCTCCGGTGGAAGTCCACTTGTACCAGATATTGGTCCCGGGTGAAACCGCAAGCGTGGAATACCACGGACCGTTTGCCCCGGCAGTGGAAGCCTGCAAGCTCGCTATAGGCGTTGCTTGCGAGGCGGGAACCACTGTCCCCGCGGGAGCGGCGTAAGCGTCAAAACTCTGCTGAGCCACCACCTGGCCTGAATATGTAAGTCCGCTGTTGGCTACAGATATCATACAATTAGGGACCTTTATCTTCATTATCATGCCCACGTACTGGTCGGAATAACACGTTTGTATGCCGCTACCTTTATTATAATAATTGTCCAAAATTATACCTGCAGGGAAGAGGACTCCGTCGCTGCGGCGGATAAAAGCTGTCGCGTCCTGACCCGCAGCTTCGCCAACAAAGTGGTCCAGTTCTAAGGTCGCTGGCGCGCTGCCTGCCTGTGTGGCCATGAAATTAACTATTCGCAATGCTTCGTTTCCGCCTTCTTGTGTAGCTGCATACGGATATTGTCCCTGCCAGCCATTAGTCGTTTGGACAACATGGAACCAGTTCATAAATCCTGATACCGTGCCCGGTCCATATGTGCATTTATTCAGGCTGGGATTTGAGGCTTGGCTTAAGGAACCAATGAAACCGGAATAATAAGGATTGAAGGATTCATAAAGATCTTTAGTCGTACCAGCGTAATTGTTAGTTTGAAGCACAATATTAGGCGCGCCGCTTGAGGTGGTCTGCCCACCGCCATTGCCTTCACAATGACCGGTAGGGTTAGCCGAAGAAGGACTATTCCCGCCGTAAACCGCAAGTTTTAGAGTAACGGTCGTGCCGCCTGTGGTATAGGTTAAGGCGTAAATATACCCTCCTTGGCAAGCAAGAATCGGGTAAGGCCCAGCATAACCGCTTGCGCCTGAATAGGTAAAGGGCTGTCCGCCAACCGTATAACCGGTAGTGTTACCGTTCCACGGGGTCCAGGTATTATTCGGTGTATTGCCGCAACCGTCTTTAGTAACGGTCTTACCGTTAATGTCGGTTATTGACGCGAGAGCAAAGCTGTAGTCAGAATCAGCACCGCCGCTCCAGCTATAAGTTATTTGATCGCCTCCCTTGCCAGTGGCATCACCTGCCTGGACGGAAAGGTTATCACTGTAGCTGTAGCCATTGGTTGTTTTTGCCGCAAAAGTAACTGTCGGTGTCGGATTAACTGCCGGATTAGTAGCAAGGGAAAAATTGCACGAACTAATATTTGCATTGGGGTTAGTGCCTATGTCTGGGGAAGGGGCAGCCGAGGTGCTGGGAACCGTGCAGATAATGGTGTCGTCTACAGGCTTGCCAACAGGGTTTGCGGCAAGAAAGGTGGAAAGCGGGGCTTGGGTAAGGTCTACTGCTACCGGGGCATTAAGGTTGCCACCTTCGGACTGGTAAAGCGCTGCTCCTGCCGCATTTAAAGCCAGAGGGTAAGAGGCGTTTCCACTATTTATGCAAAGGCCTGCGTATTTACCCGTGCCAATAACCCAACTTACCTCTGTATTCTTAAGAAGAGGGCTAAAAGCTTGACTGACCACAGTAGACGCAGATACCGGAGCAAAATAATCATAGTTGGGTGCATCAATAGTACCGGTGGAATTGGGACATACTACAGTACCAGGATTTTTATGCGCTGAAAGCGGCGGGCCATAAAAGAAAGTGTATTCGTTGTAGGTCACTTCTGGAATAAAATAAACACCCACATTAGCATTATAATCAGCAGGAGACTGGGATGTATACAAAGCAAGACTTCCCATGCTTACGGTTCCGTTGGGCCGCATATCATAGCCTTGCCTGCCGCTGAAATTCACTAACATTTGGCTGGGAACTAAGGTCAAATTAGCCGGTAGCTGGACTCCGGCGGGAATCAGGCTTTGGTAAGAAACCTTACTTACCTTTTGCTGGATAGCGTTCAAAAACGCCAGCTCATCTTGAGTCATATTAACAGCTCCGCTCGGTGTTAACGGTCTAATGTCTTCATACTCATATGTACTAGGGTTGTATGACTTTAAACTAACAGGAGTCGGGGTCGCTTGGGCAAGATCCCACCTGGATGACGCCCATTCTCCCGGAATAGGCATAGTCATGGCATCAGTACGATTCAAAGGCAGGCCGTCAAAAAACCACGATAAGTAACCGCCGCTGCTATTAAAGTAATATTTCCCATCAGTTCCCTTATAATACAAATAACCATAATGTTCGCATGGTAAATTAGTCTGGGCTTCAAGCTTTTTTTCATCCGCAGGAAGAGTCCATCCATGGCCTGCGGTGGTATAAGTTGGCGACTGCCTGCTAAAGTACCAGTTTGTGCCGGCAATCTGGACTATATCTGTGTCCGAAACATTCGCCAGCGGATCGTTGGTGCAGGTATAAGTTGAAGGAGGGATGGAAGGCGAACCGCCGCTGCCGGAAACAGCAGAAGAACTTAGGGTGGTAAAGAACTTTCTTAGCAGTAAGTTACCGCCTTGGGCAGGCTGGGTGTAGAACTCTACGCGGTAGGCGGTAGAGGGAGCCAAGGTAACAATCTGGGTACCGGTCTGGCTGGCTGGGTCAACGGTTAGTAAGACCTGGGTCTTGTCGGATTTTAGGGTGACATACAAAGAGCCTTGGGCATTGCGGGTTCTCTTCCAGTATATCTGGTAAGTCCACTGGTTGGCGGTGCTGTCGTAGGACAGCGGGGTAACAGTAACCAGTAAGGAAAGGTTGGTGGCAGAGGTAATGGTAACGGTGGGGTAAGTAGTAATTCCCAAGACTTGGGGAGAAGAAGCGGCCTGGAGTTCGTCCATGGTTAAGGCTTTGGCCTTTAGGGCGGAGCCGGAAAAACCGCTGCCGGAGGCGGTTGCAAATAAAACAAAAGCCAGCGCAATAGCTGAGCTTATTTTGGCATTGAACACCGACGACAAAAACGAAGGCCGTTTCGCCGCAGAAACACACCTAGTATTCTGATTCATATGTGTTATTTCTTAATGGTAATCCCTTCCCTCCTATTATATATTAAAGAAGAAAAGATGACCATTATTTAATTGTTTTTCTTGCCCCGTTAGAAACCTCACAATTATTTTGGAAGTGGTTTCTAAAGAAGTAAGTTTGTCGTTTTTATTTCTTTTATTCACCCTAATTCCTAACGGGGTGAGTTTCAAGGAGTCCGCACTAATTTTGATGCAAACTTAAGTTTAAAATTTGTGTAAATATTATAGCATAAAATAAGATTTTCCGCAAGGACGCAAAAAAATCCGGAGCCTATCCGGATTTTATTTTTTACATCAATCCATTATTCCTTACCCCTCCCCGGCCACGCGGAACACCTCTTCAACATCCGTCATTCCCTGCAAAGCTTTAAGCAGGCCGTCCTGAACCATGGTTATCATACCCTGGCCTACGGCCACTTTTTTAAACTCGGCCATAGAAGAATTTTCTTTTAATATTAACGCCTGAATAGCTTCGGTGTTTTCCAAAACTTCATAAATGCCGACGCGGCCGTTGTAGCCTAAAGTGTGGCACTGGGGGCAGCCAGTAGAATGATAAAAAATCAGCTCCTTAGTCAGTTCCACTTTGGCAACTTTCGGGATTTGTTTTAAAATGTATTGGATTTTCTCCAAAACCGTGGGAGAAAGCTTGGCCGGCTTTTTACAATTTTGGCACAACCGGCGAACCAGGCGTTGGGCTAATACGACCGAAAGCGCCGGCGCCGCCACAAAAGGTTTTATGCCCATGTTCAGCAAGCGCGGAATGGCGCCGGCGGCATCATTGGTATGCAGCGTGGAAAAAACCAAGTGGCCCGTTAGCGCCGCCTGCAGCGCCGTCTCTGCGGTTTCCTGGTCGCGGATTTCGCCGACCATAACAATATCCGGATCCTGCCGTAGAATGGCGCGCAGACCTTTGGCAAAATCAAAATCGTGATTATGGTCAATCGGGGTTTGTACTATGCCCTCCAGCTTGTATTCCACGGGGTCTTCCAAAGTAATTATTTTTACCCCAGGCTTATTCAATTCGTTTAAAAACGCATAAAGCGAGGTGGTTTTGCCGCTGCCAGTAGGGCCGGTGGTTATAACCATGCCATTGGGTTTTTGCAGCTGCCTTTCCACCACTTCCAAAGCTTGGGCGGAAAAACCCAAATCTTTTAACTTTAACGTGCTGGCTCCCGTGCCCAAAAGGCGCATAACAATTTCCTCACCGTAGGCGGAAGGCAATACCGACACGCGCACGTCTATGGGTTTTTGCAAATAATAAAAAGTAATACGCCCGTCCTGCGGCAGGTCTTCCACGTTGAGTTTCAGTTTGGATAAAATTTTTATTCTGGTAGTAATGGAGCGCTGGAGGTCTTTGCTTAAATGCAGCATGTCCTGCAGCACACCGTCTACGCGGAACCGCAACTTAAAAAAATGCTCCTCCGGCTCCAAATGGATGTCCGAAGATTTATAAAACATGCCGGCGCCAAAAATAATTTCCAAAAGCTGGCTGGCATTTTTTTTCTTTTGCTCTGGCTCCTGTTGCATCAGCTTAAGCATCTCACCATAGTCTTCCTCCTTTTCCACGCGCAAAACTTCCTCGGTAACCGCTTTAGGGCGCAAAACTTTGCTGTAAAATTTCAGCGTCTGCTCCAGTCCCTTTTTGGAAATAAAATATAACGTGACTTTATTTTTTGCGGACAACTCCTTTATTTTTTCCAAAAGCAGCGGATGTTTGGGCTGTGTGGTACCAATGCGCAAATCGGTTAAATCCTTATAAAACGGAACCGCGCACATTTCCCGGGCTTCGGCTTCCGTAAACATGCCCAAAACGCTTAAATCCACGGGAAAATTGTGCAAATCTATGTACGGCAACCCTAAAGAACCGGCCTGGGCCTGGGCTTCTTCTTCCTGCATTTTACGGTTTAGCTCATCCAGGCTCCCCTGCAATTCCTGTGGAGTGCTGGATAAAAATTTATTGGCCATTGTTGGATTGAACAAGAATTAAAAGATTGACACGATTGACACGATTGACACGATTATACTGCGGTTAATTTTTGTCATTCTTGTCAATAATATTATAACATCTGTGCCGGAATAATAAAACTCCCTTTTTTCGGGAGTTTGATAGTAGCTCTAGCGAAAGTTATTTTAAAACTTCCAAGAGCCGTGCTTCCAAACTTTCCAAACTTTCATTTTCAAAATGCTGCTGGATAATTTTATAGTTGCCCAGGTCCTGATCTAAAATTTTTGCCCCCTGGCCTAAGTTTGACACCAATTTTTCCGCCGGGACTTGTTCATGTACCGCAACTAGCAGGCGGGGCGAATTTCTTGTGGGCTCGGCCAACAAGGCAATAATTTTATAACCGCTAATGTTGTCCGTAAATTCCGCCAAAACCGGCAAAATCTCGCCCTCTCCGGCCCCGGCTTTTTCAAAGTCCCCGGAATTCAAAACCGAATAAATTATTTTTTCATCTTCCAAAATTTTCATCCTAGCCAGCGCCCGGCCCCAAAGCTTAAGCAGCGGTAAAGATTTGGTTTTGTAAATATTCTTGATAATTTCCTGCTGGCGGGCGCCCAAAGCCACCAGTTCACTGGCTTTCAAAAAAGCCCTGGGCGTGGTTTGTACGTGCTGGAAACTGCGAGTGGAAAAAATTATCCCGAGCAACAAACAGGTAGCAATATCTTGGTCTATTAATTGCTCCTCGTATTTTTGTAAGACCTCCGCCAATATTTCGGCTACCGAACTTACGGTGATATCAACCAAATTTAGCTGGCCAAAATATTCATTATCCGGGTGGTTATCTATGTTAATTTTCGGCGTTTCAAAAAATAAATCGGTATTGTCCTCATAAAGCTTGCCCAAATCTTCCAGTGACGCGCTGCCCAAAACAAAAATTAAATCAACCGGGAATCTTTCGGTAGAAAAGCTTAACTCTTGGGGCGTAAACTCTTCACCTTTGGCTTTTAAATAAATTTGCGCTTTGACCTCCGTAGTCTGATAACTAATTTCTTCCAATTTTTTTACCGTCGTGTCAACCGTGACCACCAGGCTTTTGCCGGCGCTTACCTGGTTTTTAAGCTCGTTAGCTCCGGGCAAAAATTTTAAACTTTCCGGCACCTGACCCGAGCTGGCCACCAAAGTGTCCTTTTGCAGCTTATTTAAAAACAGACGCAGACCCAACGCGCTGGACAAGCTATCCGCCAAAGCGTTTTGGGGCAAGAAAATCAGAATCTTATTGCTTTTCCTGATTTGTTCAAAAATTTGTTGTTCAATCGGAAGATCCATGGGAATTAACTAATAACTAATAATTGATAACCCATAACCCTACAAGTCAGGTTATAAATTATTAATTATCTATTATTTGTTGATTTTTTAGTATATTCTTTTTTGCCGAAGACGTCAATGCAGTGTAAAATAAGATAGCGACCCGAATCTACGAATGCCATCCGAATTATCCGAATGGGTCTAATTAGGATTATTCGGGTATAATTCGTCAAATTCGGGTCGGCCAACCAGTATGGGAAAAAATGTCAAAATTACCCTAAGCCAAATACCGCAAAAAGCCAAAGAAATCGCCCAAAAACTAAAAAGCGGGGAAATTTTTGCCCTGGTCGGCCCTTTGGGCAGCGGCAAAACCACTTTTGTCCAAGCTTTGGGTAAGGAGTTAAAAATTAAGCAAAAAATTACCAGTCCAACATTCATTCTGCTGCAGGCTTTTCCGTTTAAACTTAACCCCGCTAAAAATCGAACGGCTAAAGGCGCCCGCTGGCGCGATGCGCGCCTGACTTCTAACGGAATAAAGAACAAAAAAGAAATTTGGCTTTATCACTTGGACTTATACCGCACTAAAAACTTTAACGAAATCAAGGCCTTGGGGCTTTTGGAAGTCTGGGGCAGGCCGGATACCGTAACGCTAATTGAATGGGCCGACAAAATTAAAAAATATCTGCCGAAAAAAAGTAAAATTATCAGATTCAAAAATTAATGAAAAAGGTTTGTTTAACAATTTTTTTACTGCTCACTTTCGCCCCGGCTAAGAACGCTTTTGCCGATGCCTTGAACAACGGTTTTACTTTTACTTTTGGCCAGCAGACATTCGCTGTCCCAGCAGAGACCGTTGCTTCCTGGGAAGGCCAACAAATCGTAACACCAAATCCGGCTTTAAACCCGCCAGCGACTAATTTCCAAAGTTACCTGCTTAATTTTTTGGGCCAACTAGCGCCTGCACAAAATTCCACACTTACCTATAACTACGATTTGGGCGCAATCTATAATTACATCCAAACTTTATCAATCCAGATTAATATAAAATCGCAGGAACCGGAACTGGTTATACAAAACAACCGCGCCACCAGTTTTACCCCGCCGCAAACCGGCATGGAAGTGGATATTTACCAAAGCTCGCTTAACGCCTCGGCGGCGCTGGCAACGGGAAAAAATTCCAGCGAACTCACGGTATACCAAACCCCGCCAGAAACTTCTCTGACCCAAACCAATAATCTAGGAATCAACCAGCTTATTGGCGAAGGCGTTTCCAGTTTTGCCGGCAGCCCAAATAACCGCCGCCACAACATTGCCGCGGGCATTGAAAAATTCAAAGGCCTCCTAATTGTTCCTGGCGCGACTTTTAGTTTTGACGACAACTTGGGGGCGGTTACGGCGGAGGCCGGATTTTTGCCGGAACTGGTAATTAAAGGCAGTGAAGGCACGATTCCCGAATTAGGCGGCGGACTATGCCAGGTGTCCACTACTACTTTCCGCGCCGCGATGCACACCGGCCTGCCGATTACCGAACGCCGCAACCACGCCTACGCCGTGCAGTATTACTCGCCGCAGGGCACGGACGCGACCATCTACCCGGGCTCCGCGGATTTAAGATTCATTAACGACACCCCGGGCACTATTTTAATTTGGCCTTACGAAAAAGACAAAAACACTTTGGTATTTGACTTTTACGGGACAGATGATGGCCGGCAGGTTACTTTAGAAAGGCCCGTGGTCTACGACCGCCAGAGCGACGGCAGTATGAAGGCTACTTGGACCAGGATAGTGGTAAAAGACGGCGAAACCTCCACCAGTACTTTTAAATCCATTTACCTATCTCCCGCACTATTCCACAAAACCGAAAGCTTTATTTCCGCCACCGGCACACCGATTAGCGGCCTAAAAATGCCAACCGCAAAAACTCAATAACCCTAATGTCAAAGGTCTCCTTTGACATTCCTTTACTATTGACATTGTAATACAATATGTTACAATTAAGTATATTATTAAACTTTAATTTATGCGAGCCATTATAAACATTTCCGTGCCCCAAGAAGTCAAAAAAGAAATGGAAACCGCGGTCAAACAGGGCGGTTTTGCCACCAAAAGTGAATTTGTGAGGGACTTGATGCGGCTATGGAAACAAGAACAAATACTCAAAGAGTTACGACAGAGCCAACAGGAATTCGCCAGGGGAAAAGGCAAGCTTTTAAAATCTTTAAAGGACTTAAGATAGCCTTAATGAAGATATTTTACTCGCCAAAATTCAGGCGCCAATACAAAAAACTGCCCCGCGAAATTCAAACACTTGCGGAAAAAAGAGAACAAATATTCCGTAAAAACCCTTTCCACCCAACCTTAAAAACCCACAAGCTCCAAGGCAATCTGGAAAAATTTTGGGCGTTTTCCATAGACTACAAATACCGGATTATCTTTGAATTCATGCCCGACAAAACCGTCCACTTCCATTCCGTCGGCGACCATGATATTTACGATTAAAAGACATCTCTTACAAGGGCTGTCTTTTTTAAAAAACCGAAAGCTTTATCAGCGCTACCGGCACCCCGATTAGCGGGCTAAAAATGCCGTCCGTTAAAACCCAATAAATTAAGATGCAATTAGCTAAGCGGCTGCCAATATAGTAAAATAACAATACCGATACAAATATACGAATTGGACGCGAATAATACGAATTCGTATCATTAGTGTGGCATTCGTGTATTAGTGTCGCCAATATGATCACATCTAACCAACAACAAACTGCCCCCCTCTCCGCCCAGCCGGAGGATCGGGAAGAAATAATTATAGAGCAGACTTTGCGGCCGCAAAGCCTACTTGAGTATGTGGGGCAAACGGGGATAAAAAATAACCTGAAAATTATAATGCAGGCCGCCAAGCAGCGCGGCGAGGTTTTGGAACATCTTTTATTTTACGGCCCGCCGGGCTTGGGCAAAACCACGCTGGCCTTTATTGTCGCGCGTGAAATGGGCGGCAACATTAAAGTCACTTCCGGCCCGGCCATCGAACGCGCCGGCGATTTAGCCAGCCTGCTTACCAATTTAAGCGAGGGCGACGTGTTGTTTATAGATGAAATCCACCGCCTGAACAAAGCCGTGGAAGAAGTCTTGTATCCTGTCATGGAAGACTATGTTTTGGATATAGTTTTAGGCAAAGGCCCGGGCGCGCGCAGCATAAGAATGGATTTGCCAAAATTTACGCTCATTGGCGCCACCACCAGAATCGGCCTTTTATCTAGCCCCCTGCGCGACCGCTTTGGCGCCACCTACCGTTTGGAGTATTACCCGGAAGAAGATTTGCAAACCATCATTAGCCGCAACAGCAAAATATTGCAGGCAAAAATTGCCGATGACGCGGCAAAGGAACTTTCCCGGCGCTCGCGCTTTACCCCGCGCATTGCCAACCGCCTGCTCAAGCGGGTAAGGGATTTTGCCCAAGTCCGCGGCCATGATACAATTAATTTACAAACGGCGAAAGCTGCCTTAGAACTATTGGAAATAGACAGCCAAGGGCTGGACAAGAACGACCGCCGGATTTTGGAAACTTTAATCCATAAGTTCTCCGGCAAGCCCGTGGGCCTAAATACCCTGGCGGCGGCCACGGGCGAAGAAGAAGACACCATAACCGACGTCTATGAACCTTTCTTAATCCGCATGGGAATGATTGCCAAAACTCCAAAGGGCCGCCAAGCCACGGAAGCGGCATACAGGCATTTGGGGGTAACACCTCCAACTCAAGGGCAACAAACCATCCTTTAACAAATCCGAAACACGAAATACGAAATTCGAAACAAATCCGAATTTCTAAATTCAAATGTTTTAAGCCCAGGTTTTGAATCTCTGATTTATAATTTAGATATTGTTTCGGATTTCGATATTTGGATTTCGGATTTAAATCTATGAACTCCACCCCAGCCAATTTACTCATCTCTGGCATCTACTACGTAGTTGTCGGTTTAATAAGCTTTCTGTCTTTGTTCGGCGTCTATATTTTACTCCGCTACGGGAAATCCGTAATTTTTTCTTTGGCTTTGGCAATTTTATACGCGATATTTTTTTTGCAAATTTTAGCCGAAACCTACACAACCCTCCATACATTAATAAGCTGATACCGATATACCAATTCATACGGATGAGACTGATAATACGGATTACTGGCACCAAAGTGTATCAGTATTATCCGTATCGTCAGTATTACAATCCGTATATCAGTATCATAAAACAATGCCACACAAACTTTTTCCCAGCCAGCAAAGCGACGAAACAATCTATTTGGTGGTGCGCGAGCACTGGGTGCACTTACTATTAAAAGTTTTGGTCTGGGTTTTTTTCGCCGCGATTTTAGTGGTATTTAACCACTTCTCCCAATCTACCTTTCCCGCCTTAACCCAAGGGGTAATAGGCCAGGGAGTTTTACTGATTACCCAAATTTACACCATGCTTTTGGTTTTGAGCCTGTTTTTAATTTTTGTTTTTTGGTACCTGAATATCCAAATAATAACTAGCATCCGCGTGGTAGATGTAAGCCAGGAGGGGCTGTTTGACCACGTTGTTTCCGAACTGCATATAGATAAAATTGAGGATGCCACCAGCCAGACCGCCGGCATTTTGGGCACAATTTTTAACTACGGAAATGTTTTTGTCCAAACGGCGGGCACGGTGGAGCGTTTTGAATTCCACCACGTGCCGGACCCGGCGGCCATAGAAAAAATGGTTCTGGACCTCTACGAAAAAAATTCCAATCTTGCCAAATCAGCGGCGGCGGGGGCGCAAAGTTAGTTATCAATTAACAATTATCAATTATGACGACCGTAGCAATTTCCGGCGGGTTTGACCCCATCCACGTCGGCCATATTGAATTGATGCAGGAAGCCAAGGCCCTTGGCGACCGCTTGGTTGTGATTTTAAACAACAATAACTGGCTGATGAAAAAAAAGGGCTTTGTGTTTATGGACGAAAAAGAGCGGGCGGCTATTATAAAAGCCGTAAAGTATGTTGATGATGTGTTAATTACCAGTCATCCGGAAAATCCCGATGATATGTCGGTTAGCAGCGAGTTAGAGAAACTCAAACCCGATATTTTTGCCAATGGTGGCGATAGAAACGAAGCAGACGCGGCAAACCCACAATCATCGCTCTATAAAGATATTAAAACTTGCGAACGCATAGGAATTAAGATAGTCTACAATGTCGGCAAAAGCGGCAAAATCCAAAGCTCCAGCGATTTGGTAAAACGGGTAAGAGAAAACAAATAATCCTGTTGGCGTCATTCTGATCCGCCGGAGGCGGAGAAGAATCTCAAAAAAATCAAGGCCGGGAAGCGCGCAAGCGCCCCGGCCTTTTGCTACTTTTGTCATGGCATCCTCCTTTTTACCACGGCAGATGGAATTGCGGTTTGAACCCCAAACCCTCCAGCCATGGCACGCCTTCTTTAAAAGAGAGTGTGTAGACAGGAAATTGGGGTTGTCCGCCGATTGATGTATACCCGCCGACCGCTGTGGAACAATCAAGGGTAAACAGACAGCCGCCGCCGCGCGCGCAGTGGGCGGAACGGTCAAAGTGTTCGCGCGTGGAAAACCAAACCAACGAACCTGGTAGTGCCAAGAAATACAAAGCACCAACAAGTTCGTACTCGTCATCCACATAAGGAACAGCATTGATCTGAGTGTTCGGCCCCGGCTTCCATCGAGGCATCCCGAATATCACATTTGCGCCATACTCATTGGAGAGATACTGCGCGTGCTCAATGGTTGCCAGTGCTTCAAACCGCCAGTCCGCTAATCCTCCTAAAAAAGCGAGACCGACAGTCTTGATACCGCCCTGAAGTGCTCTGTCATGAGCGTCGAGACGATATTCAAAGTTGGATTTGGGTCCGCAGGGATGTTTTTCGCGATAAACTTCTGGCAGGTAAGTTTCTTGCCAAACAATCGCAAAGGTACAACCTGCGGCTTCAAGTTGGCGGTAGTCTTTCGCCTCCTGAAGCGGGAAGAAATTGATGCCGACATTTTTCGTCCCAGCATCATTTACCGCCTGCACGAACTGGGCGGCCCTTTCCGCCTTCAGTAGTTCCGAGTCAGTTGCAGCAACTAACTCAATATCACCGTAACCGAGACTAAGAAGGTGTTGGGCTTCGGCCCTGGTTTCTTCAACCGTTAGCCGCCGAACCTGCTCTGTTGGAACATTCCTGTTCCGCCAAGGACAGTAGACACAATGGTCAAGGCAGCCACCGCGCTTGGGGTCGCCGCCGCTGATGTAAAGTGGCGGCATCAAAAATAACCTACCGCCCCACTTTTTGGTTCGCCGGGCTACTGCCTCCTCAATAATCCGATACCGAAGCATAGGATTTGAAAAAGCCGCAACCAGTGCCGCAACCTGTCGCAATAACAGGTCGGGTTCACCAAGAATCTCTTCTACCTCCATCGAGTTGGGTACAGACCGATGCAGAAGAGAAAAGATTGAACCCGGATCAAAAACCTTGCTAAACATCATCCTCTCCTGTAAAGCCCTGCGAGCATGCGAAGGTCGTCGTAGTTAGCGGTTACCACCTCTTCAAACCATGCATGCGTCATACGCCTATGAAGCTGGTCTGGAGTTGGTTTGTAAGAGACGAGGAGATCCTCGCCTTCACAGGCTATGTGCATCGTGGCAGTCTGATCATCATACCAGACACAGATGTTGCCGGCGTCCACCTTATGCCCGCTTTGCGAAAGCAATTCAAACACTGGCGGGATAAGATAAGAATCAAACATTCGGTCGTGTGGCTGTTCAACGGTTAGGAGAAACAAGTCTTCTTTTTCCATCACCTGATAAGTGTTCTCATCCATCTGATGATTAGAAAAAATAACGCCGTTTGCCACGAGAATAATCAGCACCGGCCCGCCAGCTTCCATCGCTAATCTGATGAGACCACAAGGAATCTCAACATCTTTTGCGATGGCCAAAAAATCTACATTCGGGTATTGAACTTGCAGATTCTGACGCGACCGTTCAACGACCCCTGGAACGATATCATTGAGTACATATTCCTGAATTCCGGGTATGGCGTTCACGATGGCGGGCACTTCCCGCCCCGTGGAGCTGGCCAGATGCAGCACGCTCAGTATTCTGGGAACATAGGCGGCTACGGCTGGCAGAAAGCGTATTAAGGCAGCGAGTTCGCGCTGCCCCAAATCATACTTAGGGTGGCCGGCAATCGCCTGCCAAAGACCATCTTTATACAACAATTTTGTCTGCATTGTCACTCCTTTAAATTGACCAATAAATATACTTCATTTGTCAATAATTATCTTATGATTGGGTTAAAAATTGACTTTTTGCCAAATTTAAGCTATAATATAACCATAAATCATCATAATTTTTTGACGATAATAGACAATTCATTATTTCTCTCCTCCTTTGGGGGAGATGCCCCGCCAAAGGCGGGGCAGAGAGGGTTTTATGGTTAACGATAATCAAATCCAGCCCATTTTAGCCGGCCTTGGGCTGGATCAGCTGGAAATTAACTGCTATCTAGGCCTGCTTAAAAAAAGCCCGCAACGGGCTTCGGAGCTAGCCAAAAAATTTGAGGCCCCGAAGGCTACGGTTTTGGTGGCGCTTTACCGACTTAGCGATCGCTTTGGCATTATCAGGCGCACCAAACAAAAAAACAGCTTCCTGTTTTGGGTGGAAGATGTAAACGACTTATTGAATTATGCCAGCAGGCAGGAGCAAAAATTATCAGAAAATAAAAAAACCATTGGGCGGCTATTGCCGGAGCTGCGCGCGATGATGAATTTGGACGCGGTCAAACCGCAAA
Organism: Candidatus Doudnaibacteriota bacterium; assembly: GCA_963768175.1. GTDB lineage: Bacteria > Patescibacteriota > Doudnabacteria > UBA920 > UBA920 > PALSA-1336. The sequence continues at coordinate 825,909 of CAVYGQ010000001.1, forward strand.
TTTCCTATTATGAAGGCAAGGAAGGATTAAAAAAAGCTTTTGAGTCGGTTTTGGAAGAAGCTGATGAAATTATTGGCTATGGCAGTAACGAGGACGACATAAAATATCTGCCCGATCTTTACCCAAACTATTACGAACGAAGGGTCAAAAGGAAAATTCCAGTTAAGGCGATTATTCCCGCCACGGATTTTAATGTTAAAATTTTTTCCAATAACATTAAAGAATTAAGAAACGCGCATCTGATACCAAAGGAGTTTAATTACCCAATCCAAGTCAACATTTACAAACACACCGCCGTATTTTATTCCTTTGAAGAAAGTTTCGCGCTCATAATAAAAAGCCGGCCCATTGCCGACTGCCTGAAAAAAATATTTGAATTGGCTTTTGACAAAGCCGGGGAAACAAAAAATTAAAACCTTAACGGATAACTTTCCACTCTTCGTCCGCGGAGCGGTTTAGAAAAACCAGCGAGAGCCAGTTGGCGGTCCATTGCCACAAAAGTTTTGGCCAGCCTATGGCATGAGGCCTCCGACCAGTATGATAAAGAAGAAGTTTGGGGTCGGTCTTGGTGCGGCCGACTTTGGCCAGGCGGCGTGGCAAATCCTGGTCTTCATCCACAGCAAGATCTTCGCGATAGCCGCCGACTTTGTTAAAATCCGCCCTGCGCATCATCGCAAACTCGCCACAGCCGGCGCCGGTCTTTAAAATATTATTGTATAACACCAATGACCAGTTGGTTAAAATGCCGTAACCGATTTTATCACCCAGCGTTTCCATTCCCTTAAACACCTTTAGCCAACCACTTAAGGCCGCAAGTTTTTGATCGGCTTCAAAGTGCTTAACGGCTCGGGTAAAAAATCTGTCCGGCTCCGGTACATAAATATCGGCGTCCAAAAATACCAAAAATTCCCCTAAGGCTTGCCTTGCCCCTAAATTTTTGGCCTGTCCGATGGTCTGCCGCTTTTGACCATCATAAATCACTATTTTGTCCGTATAGCGCTGCGCTATTTGCGCGGTTTGGTCTTTGCTTCCGCCATCGGAAACTATAATTTCATAATCAAAAGCGATTATGGTTTTTAAATTTTTCAGCAACTTTTCTATAACTTTTTCTTCCTGCAATGTCGGAATAACAAAAGATATCATATTTTGCTTTTTAGTAATAATGTCTTAAAGTACCGCCCGCCGCCGTAAATCAACCCCATCATCAAAACCACCAAGCCGACGATAAACACAACCTTAAAGCCTTTATTTAACACCGCATAGAGATTGCCGAAAAAATATCCCAAAGACAGCAAAATACCGGTCCAAATAAACCCGCCCAAAAGATTAAACAGCGCGTACCGCCTAAACGGTATGCGGACAATCCCCGCGGTAAGCAGGGTAGCTACGGCAAAGCCAAGCCCCATAGTAATTTTGGAAATAAACAAAATTTTATCCTGGTGCTTATGAAAAAAAATTTCCAGCTTTTCCAACACTTCCGGCGTCAGACTAAAATATCTTCCAAAGCGGTCCACAAAGCGCCGCCCGCCGTAAAAGCCGACCCAATACCAAACCAAGTCCGCGACAAAATCCCCGAACATTAAAGACAAATATATCGGCCAAAAATAAAAAAAGTTCAGCCGCAATAAAATGCCGCTGGCCACCATAACCATGGGTCCCTCAACAATGGCTAATACAAAAGTCAGCAAGTAGCGGTAATACGCCAGGCCGGCGAGAAAATTTTGAAAAGCCCCAAATACAAAATTCATAATTTAAAAACTACATTTCCACGTAAATCGCGTAGACCGCCCGCTGGCCCAAAACCTCGTTTAGCGCCGTAATTATCCGTTCTGCCATTAGCTTTATTTTATAAGCTGTCTCGCGCGACAGACAGGCAACAGTTAAAACACCTCTATTAAAATCCACCGCTTGGGTTTGACTTTGGGCTTCTTCTACGAAACCGGAAATAACTTTCTGCCAACATTGCAACACTTTATGGCGATAAAAGGCATTTTCTAAATGATACTCCCTGGCGGTATTTTTTAAAAGCCTGCCTATTGGTATAAACCCGCCTTGCCTGATGGCAGTCGAGGCGGGGCCTTTGTGGAAATTTTGTTTCGTAACCATTTTAATATTGGCCAGGTTTTTTAATTTGTTTCCACTTCCTCTTCTTCCAGCGCAGGAGTTAAGGTTATATGCTGGGCAGGCATTTCCAAGGGATAAGTGGTAGTAATAAACGTCTGAAATTTGCCTTGCAAATATTTAAGCAAAAATGTGCGCCGGGTTTCGTCCAGTTCGGAAAGCACGTCGTCTAAAAGTAAAACCGGCTTTTCTTCCCCACGGCTTAAAAATTCCAACTCCAAAATTTTTAAAGCCAGCACTTGGCTGCGCAATTCGCCCCGGGAAGAAAATGGGGACAAAAACAGGCCGTCGCTTTTTAAGGAAAAATCGTCGCGGTGGGGGCCAACCAGGCAAGTAGCCAAAAACGCCTCTTTTTTGGCGAAAGTTGCCAGCTTCTCTCTGAAACTTTGGGTTATTTCTTCCGAAGTGTCCCCTGATAGGGTATCATAAGCCACTTCCACGGGCCGATGGAAACCAGAAATGGTAGTGTAAATTTCCGCCATACTGGTATTTAAAAAGCTAATAAGCTTTTTTCGCTCCAAAATTATGCCGCTGCCAAGAGCAATTAGCTGTTCGTTCCATTCCGCCAAATCTTCCCCTTGGCTCCTCCCAGCTTTTATATCCTGCAAAAGGCGGGTTTTTTGGAATAAGGCTTTTTTATATTTTCCCAGCGCGTCCAAGTATTCCAAATTCTTTTGAGCTAACACCATATTTAAATACTTGCGGCGCGATTCTGGCGGTTTGTTAAACATGTCCACGTCCGTAGGGTCAAATATTACCACGCTTAAAAAGCCCTGGGCATCACGGCGTTTCTTTTTTATTCCGTCAATTAAAAAATTGGCGTAAATTTTGTCCCGCCTTTCCAAATAAATGGCCAAAGAGTGAGTTTGACCTTCCTTTTCCAAAACCAATTTCAGTTCAAGGCTGGCCGCATCCTTTAAAAAAATAAATTCCGTGTCGTCGCGAAAAGACTTAAACAAGGAGGCAAAATATACTGACTCTAGCAAATTGGTTTTCCCTACTGCGTTTGGACCTGTTAGTACTACAATGTCGCTCTTTATTTCTATGTTTAATTCTGGATAATTACGGAAGTTCTTTATCTCAATATTTTTTATTCTCATATAGCGGCCCTAATAACCGAATACATCCGAATGCCCCGACTTGGGCCCATTTCGGGTCGTTCGGGCACCGTTCGTAGATTCGGGTCAGTTTAACTTTTTATTGGCATTACTAAATAAATATAATCTTTCTTGCCCTCGGGCACAACCAGGCTTGGAGAATTATCGTCAGTCATTTTTATAATCACGCCTTTTGAGTCAATACTGCTCAAACAATCCAATAAATAATGATAATTTAGCACCAAAGAACCCCCTTTACCCTCAATCTTTGCCGGGAGCTCGACCGAGCTCTTCCCCAAATCCGGCGACTCAGCTGTTAAAACCATCTGCTGTTTTTCTTCGGAAAAACCCACATTAACACTATTACTGTTTTGCCCAAACACGGCGGCTGCCCGGAGGGCATTAACAAGCGGGGTCTTTTCGGTGACCGATGTAGTAATAAAGCTTGTGGGAATAATTTGCTGGTAATCTGGATACTGCCCGTCCACCAAACGGCTTATAATCTGGGTTTCGTTAAAATTAATGGCGGCTTGTGTCCCCGAAAATCGCATTTCCACCTCCCCTTTCTGGTTTCCGATTATCCGGGAAAGTTCCACACAAGTTTTTTGGGGGATTATGGCTTCGATAATGCGCCCTAGGTTTTTAGACACCAAAATCCTTTTTTCTGCCAAGCGGTAGCGGTCAGTAGCCGCGATCCTTAAACCGTTTTCTTCGCACACAAAAAGTATTCCGGAAATTTCCGGCTGTGTTTGGTTGGTTGCTGCTGCAAACACCACTTGGTCTAAAGCGGTCTTTAGTTCTTGAGAGTTTATATTTAGTGTGTTCAGCCCCTCGACCTCGGGGATTAGCGGAAATTCGTCCGCTGGTAGGGTTTTTATGTTTGTGTGGTAATTTTCCACCTCAACAAACAAGGTGTTTTCTTTTGTTTGAATGTTTATGTTTTTGTTTGGTAGATTATTAACCAACTCAACTAGTGTTTTGCTGGAAACGGTAACTGCGCCTTCTTCCTCAACCTTGCACCTAATATTATTAGTAATGGCAATTTCTAAGTTTGTCGCAGAAACTTTTAGCAACCCCCCCTCGTTTTTTAAAAGGAGGTTATTTAATATTGGGAGGGTGTTGGAGTTGGATATTATTCTCCCCACAACAGCGAGGCCGTTTTTTAGGTTTTCTTGTGTGCAAATAAATTTCATATTTTTGGTGGTTTGGTTATTAAGTATTAATAAATAAGTTTATTTAATTGTTTTAGTAGGGGGTGTTGATTTGTGGATTTGGATTTGGTTTTGGGTTTGGTGGGTGTTTGATGTTTTTCTTTGTTGGTTTTTGGTGGAGAAGGGGTTGATAATTTTTTATTGTTTTTTCCCCTGTTTTAAAAAAAAGAGTAATTAACAAACCAAAGGAGTTATATAAACAACTTATCCAAAATTAAATCCAATTCTTGTTTAAATGTTTCCTTGTTTGTCTTCAGGTTTTCCACTTTTTCTACCGCGTGCATTACCGTGGTATGGTCACGACCGCCAAAAAAGTCACCTATAGAAGGGAAGGAGTTGTCCAACTCTTTTCTTATTAAATACATCGCAATCTGCCTTGGTTTGACAAACTCTTTTTTTCGCGACTGCTTTATTAGGTCTTCCATAGAAATATTGTAAAATTCCGCTACCGATTCGGCGATCTTTTTTGCCGAGGTAACGCGCTTTTTTACGCCGACAATACTGGCCAAAATGGTTTTTGCCTGATCCAAAACCATGCCGCGGTTTTCCATTTGTTGGTAAACCGCCAGGCGGTTTAGCGCCCCCTCTAGTTCCCTAATATTACTGACAACGTTTTCCGCAATGTAAAACAAAATATCTTCGCTAAGCTGGGCGCCCTTTTTCTCCATTTTGTTACGTAAAATGGCCATTCTGGTTTCTAAATCCGGCGCTTGGATGTCGGCAACCATCCCCCATTCAAAACGGGAAACTAACCTTTGCTCCACAACCGGTATTTCCTTTGGCTGCCGGTCGGAAGTAATAACAATTTGTTTCCCCTTATCGCGCAGTTCGTTAAAGGTATGGAAGAACTCTTCTTGGAAGCCTTCTTTGCCCGCCATAAATTGGATGTCATCAATAAGCAAAGCGTCTACGCTCCGGTACTCCTTTTTGAATTCCTCCATGCGTTTTTGGGCAATGGCGCTGACGTAATCGTTGGCAAAATTTTCTGCCGTTACATAACGAATCTTTGTTTTGGGGTTGTTTTGTAAAAGGCGGTGGCCCACAGCATGCATAAGATGGGTCTTGCCTAGCCCTACGCCGCCATAAATAAATAGCGGATTATACTGGGTGCCTGGATTTTTGGCCACGGCTTGGCCCGCGGCATGGGCGAGTTCGTTATTTTTGCCGACAATGAAAGTTTCAAAGGTATATTTAGGGTTTAAGCCGGAAAAGTTTGGGGTGTTGGTCGTAGCAAAAGTTTCTCTGCGGCTGTTTTGGTTTTGGCCGCTTTTATTTCCCACTTTGGCTAAAACAGATTCGTTTTGGAGGGGAGATCCTCCCAGACGGTACCGTATTTCCTTAATTTCCGGCGCCAGGGTTTTTAGGGTTTTAAGCATTTCCTGTTGGTATTTGGCGGCAATCCAATCACGGCTAAAAGCGCTGGGCACGGCGATAACAACATAGTCGGCCCCGCGCTCCGCGATGCTGGTATTTTTAAACCAGGTATTGAAGTTGGCTTTGCTTAAAGAAACTTCCAGCCCTCCCAAGATTGCTTGCCAGAGTTGTTGGTTATTCATAAAAGAAAATCGATTAACACGAAGTTTACAACAGCCACGAATTAACACAAATCAGTTCGTTGGTTTGTTTCAAAATTTAAGAAGGTTATTGTGCTTTCCATTGTAACAGGGAGTTATCAACATGTAAAATACCGAAAAGCCGCCGCGTTTAAGGATAGTTTCATAGGATCTGTTAATATCGTGTGGAAAAGATGTTATCAAAATTGACAGAAGGAATAGTCGAAAATTTGAGTTTGACCGCGAAGTAAATTTTCATTATAATTACACAAGATTTATAACCGACCCGAACCTACGAATAATACCCGAACGACCCAAGGTGGGCCCAAGTCGGAACATTCGGATGCATTCGGGTATGATGCATTCGGGTATTAGGATCGCGATATATGAAAAGAACTTATCAGCCAAAGGTCAAACGGAGAAAAAGGCGTCATGGGTTTTTAAAACGGATGGAGACCAAGGCCGGGCGAAACGTTTTGGCGCGCCGCAGGCAAAAAGGAAGAAAAAGGCTGACCCAAGTATAACAAAACCCGAAGCACGAAATACGAAATTCGAAACAAATCCGAATTTCGAAATTCAAACGTTTTAAACCCAAAGTTTTGAATCTCTGATTTATAATTTAGATATTGTTTCGGATTTCGATTTTTGGCTTTCGGATTTTGCCCCTACGTTTATGTTAAAAAGAGAAAACCGCCTGGCCAAAAGTAAAGATATACAAACGGCCTTTGCGCGAGGGCGGGCTTTTTTTAACCCCTTTTTCAGCATCAGGTTTTTGCCAAAACCAGCGGAAAAGCGATTTACGGTAGTGGTCTCTACCAAGGTTTATAAGAGCGCCGTAGCCAGAAACCGTTTAAAAAGGCTGGTGCGGGAATATTTGCGGAAGAACTTACCTTCTTTTAAAAACGGCAGTTACGTTATAGCCGCCAAGCCAAAAATTTCCCAGTTGCCGGAAAAGGAAATAATAAAACAATTTTTGGAAACGGCGAGGAGAGTAAGGTAACTTTTATGATAAACAAAGTCAGAAAATTTATTTCCAGTCTTCCCCGGCGTTTTACGGTTGGCCTTATTAATGTTTATCAGACCTTGCTTTCCCCCGACCACAGCTGGCTAAAAGGGCGCTTCCCCCACGGCTATTGCCGCTATTATCCTTCCTGCAGCGAATATTCCAAACAGGCGGTAATAAGGTTTGGTTTTGTTAAAGGGCTGTGGCTTAGTATAAAAAGGGTGGTGCGATGTCACCCTTGGGCCGAACCCCAAGTTGACCCTGTCCCCAATTTGTAATTTGATATTTGGACTTTGTAATTTCCCCCCATGCTTTTAACCATCTATAACGACATTATTTACCGCCCCCTGCTCAACCTGCTGGTATTTTTTTATAACGTGATACCCGGCCATGACATAGGTGTGGTCATAATTTTGGTCACAATTGTCATCCGCTTGCTTTTGGCGCCGAGCTTCCACAAATCCCTCAAGAGTCAAAAGGCCATGAACGATTTGCAGCCAAAGTTAAACGAGATGCGGGAAAAGCACAAAGATAACAAAGAAGCCCAGGCCAAAGCTATGATGGAGCTTTATAAGGAACATAAAATTAACCCGTTGTCTTCCTGCCTGCCTTTGCTTTTGCAGCTGCCAATTTTAATCGGGCTGTATCAGGTATTTCGGGTGGCTTTAAACTCCAAAATAGAAATCCATACCCGGCTGGCCGGTTTGTATAGTTTTGTCCGCGTGCCGCAAAGCATTAGCCCTTATTTTTTAAAGTTTTTGGACTTATCCCAGCCCAGCATTGCTTTGGGAGTTTTAGCGGGCTTGGCGCAATTTTGGCAGTCAAAATTAATGATGCCAAAAACCCCCGGCCAGGACGCCACCCAAAAAGCCATGCAGATGCAGACCGTTTATGTTCTGCCGATCATTAGCATGATAATTGCTATTAAGCTTCCCGCCGGCTTGCCCCTTTACTGGATAGTAACCACGCTATTTGCCGTGGGCCAGCAGTATTATATTAAACGCCAGCAGCCTAAAATCACGGTAGTAAATTAGTATCTACCCACTACCCACTAACCACTTCCCTATGACCGATTATAATAAAATAGACATTGTCAAAAATATTATTACCGAGCTTTTGTCAAAAGCCGGTATTCCCGGCAGTGTGGAATTTGAAGAAAGCATTACCAAAGGGCTGGTGTTTAACATCAGCTCGACTGATTCTTTTTTGCTAATCGGCCGCCAGGGTGCGACGCTCCACTCAATACAAACCTTAGTTCGCGCGCTGGCCGCAAAAAAACTTCAATCGCAGGAGCCGTTTTGGTTTACTCTGGATGTGGACGATTATAAAAGAAAGCGCGAGTGGTTTTTAAAAGAGACGGCCAAAGCCGCGGTGGAAAAAGCCAAAATGACCGGCCGCGCCCAAGCCTTAGAGCCCATGCCTAACTACGAACGCCGCCTGGTCCACGCCTATTTGCAGGAACATTGCCCGGAAGCGGAAAGCTCCAGCATCGGCAACGACCCATATAGGAAAGTGGTTATAAGAATAAAAAGATAAACCCCTCAAGTGAGGGGTTTTAAATTGGTTTACGGTAAGGTCTATCAGATTATTGGCACTTCAAATTTTCGACTCTTTTTATAAGCTCAGCCTGGGCATTTGTATATTCTTCAGCCGGCAATGAGCTGTCAGGCCCAAATTGATAATAATACGTAAGGCGTTGAATATAATCGTCCCAATCTGTTACATTCAGCGATTCCAATTTTTTGTTTACCGGATTATACCAGTGCAATACCATATCCGCCGGTTTGTACCCAAGTTTTTCCATCATGTTATCAAGGTCGCTGCCATTTGGTAATACTTGATCAAACGCCAAAGGCAAAGTGCGACCCGTTGACATTCCATCTTGGCAATTTGATTCATTATTCTGACTTCCATTAAGAAAAAACGTGTTTATTGGCTTTACTTCAGAACATAAGTTTTTATTGTTTGTTTGAAGGGCAATATCACTAAAACAGTCCGAACGCTCCAGTGTTATTTGGTATCCACCGCTCCCAGCCCCCGCAATGTCTCCGATTGAAGTAGGCGAAATTTTATTGCAAAGATCAGATTGGTTAAAATTCACAGCTATAGCTTTGACAAACTGTTCACAGAATGACGCTTGGCCTTTGTACATATCACCGAGATACAAACTACCGATTATTGGGTACGACCTAACACAGTAAGTCGAAATGGCAATTACTACAATTACGGCAAATATAATTATAGAAACTAACCCTTTGCGCCTATACCAATTTTTTGGAGGATGCGGCGGAGTGTTTTGATTTTGAAATTCAGGTTTATTTATATTGTCCATTTTTTTAATTCTATATTATAAATTGATTATATGCATTATATCACATATTATCACTTCTCTGAAGTAATCTTTTAATTAAAAAATATCAAAATAAAATCGTTTTAACCCAATTTTTCCGCTTGTTGCCAGGCAAGTTCAAAAATAATTTTCAGTGAATTGGCAAAGGATGGATTTTTGACTTCAAAGGCCATGTTCTCCCCCGGCTTTACCAGCACGCCCATGACTACATCGTCGTAAATATTTACTTCGGCCGCCGGTGTAAAGGGAAATTGTTTTTCCAGCCAGCGGTATTCGGTGCACTTTTGGTAAAGCGGGTTGTTTTTATAAGTGGTTTCGTAAAAATACAAACCGGCCTCGTTTTTTATAACCAAAGCTTTTTCTTGCACCCTGAGCCTTGCCCTTTCTTTTACATAATCTTTGCCGAATTTGTCGTAAGCCGATTTTTCTTTTTCTGGCAAATAAACATTTAGGTCCAAAACCGAATAAATAACGCTTTTGGATTCCAAGGTATGCCAGTAAATGTTTTTTATCCCGTCCCAACCCTCAAAGAATTTGATTACCGGTTTGTTTTCCTTTTTGTAAAGGTTTTGTAATTCGGGAAGTAAATCGCCAACGTCTCCAAGCCGCCTTTCCGCTTGGTTTTTTTTATTTTCCAAATACTGTTTCAGCCGATGCGGCGGTTCGGCGATATACATAGTTTTTTTCGCTCCCTGCGTGGTGCGGCTGGCTAGGCCATAGAGCGCCAGCCTTTCCAAGATATCATAACCAGTCGTGCGGTTAAGCTGGGCTGTTTTGCTTATGTCGCTAACAGTTCCCTGCCCTAATTCAAGCAAAGCCAAATAAACCTTGGCCTCATTGGCATTAAGTCCCAAACTTTGCAGGTTTTCCGCTATTTTAAAATCCATAATGTGTCAACTTATCCCGACAAGTTTTGTTAAATAAAGTAATTTAGCCTTATTTAAGGCTAAATATATTATATCATAAGTGGAAGTTGATTGTCAATAATGTGTTTGTAGAGTATATTTCGTGGTTAATACAAGTGGTTAATACAAAAAGGAGGGCTAAATGCCTTACAACGCATACCGACGGCTGTATTTCATCCGTCGGAACAGGGAAGAGAGAGGGCTCAAGGACACTGAGAAATACGTGGTGGAGCTGAGAGACCTTACACCAATGACGCTGGAAAATCTCAGGGCAGAGGGGATTGAGTTCAGGCTTGAACTGAATGACCTTTGGAGAGAAGAAGACTTGCGGGCCCTCGAAAGTTTTTTCTCCCCAGACAATCCTCAGGCCGAGTTGGTTAAAAAAATCCTGAGCGCGACCCTCACTCAAGTCATCAAAGCGATGCAAGCCGCAGAATTTGCCCGTTCTCACGGGTGGGCATGAATGCAAACAGGCGGGCGCTCGTATGCATCCCGCCTCCCTTTTTGAGGGCTTGATGAAAATTGAGCTCTCAAAAAGGGAAAACACCCGGCGGGGTTAAACGCCAAGGAGAAGGAGGAATGGTTTTACCATCAAGGGGAATGAGTGAGAGTGCCGTTCGGGCGCTAAAATCCGGCGATGAGTTTTGGATTGTCGGACAAAACAGATTGGGGAAATGGCTTATTGACGGTCCTTGCTTCCTTGTAGGCTTTTGGCAAAAGGATATGGATGGGCCAACTACCACAATGATTCGCTACAAAGACAAAAAGTGTTCAGCGTTCCAAGTTTGCGATGAATACTTTGACCACCTTTGTTGGCACAGTCAAATATTTGGAACCGCAAAAGAGGCACGCTCTTATTTGCGGTGGCGTCGGAAACATGATTAGGGAGGATGTCCAACTTCCAACGGGCCAAGCATGCAAAAGGGCGGTCGTTGCTTTGCACAGCACGAACCGCCCTGATTTTTTTATTTATTAACCTCTCTGTCACTCGGCTGCACTCGTGACATCTCCCCATGAATTGGGGAGAGAGATAATGAAAGAACTATCCAAAACACCAAAGCCAAATCGTTTTTAAAGTAGGGGTTATCTACCAGGCCTTGGAAGAGGATGGCAATAAGGAAGAGGGCGATGGCGAGAGGCATTAAATTAACCTCCCCTAGCCCCTCCTTTGAAAGGAGGGGAATTGAACGCAGGCCTCGGTAAATGTAGATCCAAATTAAATAGCAAAAACTTATAAGTCCAAGCAGGCCGGTTTCAACCCAAAGGTTTAAGAAGATGTTATGCGGGAAATTGTGGGTGTCTAAGGTCGGGTCGGTATTTAACTGGCCGTATTGTTTTGCAAAGCCTGTGAGGCCGAGGCCAAAGATCGGCGACTCTTTTACTGCTCTAAGGCCGTCGCTCCATAATTCAATGCGGGAGTTTGCCGACTTTTCCCCGTAAAAAGGCAAAAGGACGCGGTAGCGGAGGTTGGGGTAGTAAACTATAACCATAACGATAACAATAACTCCACCAAGAATAATTTTGCGGATTTTTTTATCGGCCGCAACTATCAGATAAACTCCAACAGCGGCGGCAAGACCGAGCCAGCCACTGCGGGACAAAGATAAGAGAAGGCCGAGGGCGCCGATAAGCCAGGCAGTGATAAATTTCCAATTTCCAATTTCCAATTTCCAATTTTGGATGCGCTTGCCAAGATCGGGAAGTAAAAATACCAACAGCGGAGCGCACCACAGGGCGTAAAAGTTCGGATGGACAAAAAAACTCAAAGCGCGTTTGGGCTCCACGCTGTTTCCCCACCACAGCGGCGGCAGGCCGAGCAGGGTAAAGTATTGAAGGACGGCGTAAAGGCCGGCAAGGGCAAGGAGCAAGTAGCTAGTAGCTAGTAGTAAGTTTTTAGTTTTTGGATACTCCTTGTAGATATATCCGGCAATAAAAAACAGGGAAATTGGTTGGAGAAAAAGGACGATGAACTGTCCGAGTTTCTGGCGGTCAATTCCGCCAATGAACAAAGAAATCAGGCCAGCGAGGAAAAAAAGGACAAGGGGAACCAGTATTTTTTTATCAAGCCCTTTAATAAAATTTAAGAAAGCTTTCCAACCTAAAGTTTCAAACCTCTCTGGCCTTCGGCCATCTCCCCATGCTTTGGGGAGAAAAATATAGATTATAAAAGTTATCCAAACTAAAAATACCCAAAGCATTAGCAGGTTTGCGGGGAGGTGGAAAAAGCTAAATCTGATTACGTAAGCTGGTGCTAGAATAAAGGTTAAAAGAAGAAGATAAAGCATATGAAAGGATTTTGGATTATAGCTGAGGACAGTCCTCTGGGGGCTGCTATCCGCGGCCAGAGGACTGTCCTCAAGCACGCCCGAATATCAATTTTGGTCAAGGAACGGTCACCGAAATTTTTCTGCTGGTATACCCATTTGAACTTTGCGCGTAAAGTTTATAACTGCCGCTGGGAAGAGGAGTTTGCCAGCTTATGGTGTAATGGTATTGGTCGGTATGGTCGGTGTTTTGAGCCGGGCCAATGAGTTTGGTTTGACCTTGGCTGTTTTGGTAATAAAAACTTACGCTGTCAAAGAGGTTGTTGCTGGCGGCCGTTATGACAGCGGGAAATTGCAGGACGCTTTGGTCAGCTGGCTGGGTTAAAGTAAGCGGCGCGGCCACGCTCAAATTTATGCTCACGCTGGTATCCGAAGTGGCGCCCGTGCTGTCCACCGCGTGGGCGGCAATGGTATAAGGTCCGTCAGTTAAGTTTTTATTTATTGTAAATACAAACGGAGCGGCGCTTAAACTCTGATAAAATTCGCCATCTATAGACAAGTCCACCCTGGCGATTGGGTTTGAAGAAACGGCACTGACCGTAACCGGAAAAGGCATTTGGGTGATGGTTTCGCCGTCGGCCGGGTCTAAAATATTTACGGTCGGCCCCTGGCCGTTACTGGTGATAGGCGTGGTTGTAGCCTCATTGGGCGGGTAGCTGTAGCCGTTGGCCAAAGCCCAAGCCACAACCGGATTTTCCCAGTTTGGGTTATTGGGCATTTCGCTGTGCAGAACTTTATAGAATTTGTAAGTGATGTTCTGGGGCGGTGTTAAGCTTGTGGCCGGCTGGCCGGTGGTTGAATCAAAGGGAACTTTAATGTGGACATCATCGTAAGCCGTAGGCACGGAGTAGCTGGCAAAAGTTTCGGTTTTGGTTTGCGGAGTTGCGTCGGTGGGTAAAAGTCCGGATACGGAATCTACTGTTACCTGGGTGATGCCCGGGGGGACGGTAAAGGTTTCTGGCGTACTTGTAGCTAAAGCCTGCTGCATAAAGTCATGCCAAATCGGCGCGGCCACCACTACGCCGTCCGCGCCTTGTTTGAGCAGTGTGCCGTCGTTGTTGCCCGCCCACACGCCGGCAACCAGTGAAGGCGTAAAGCCCAAAGTCCAGCCGTCGTGCCAGTTGTCGGTAGTACCGGTTTTGGCGGCCACCACCCGGTTTGGTAAAATCAATGGCGAATTGGCGCCGAAGATAAAGGCTCGGGCATCATTGTCCGTCATAATACTGATAAGTTCATAAGCGTCTTGCGGGTCCAAAACGGTTTGCGGGCGGCTTTGATATTGCTCCAGCACGTTGCCGTCTTTGTCCAGAATTTTCAGTATCGGTGTTTCGGGATTTTTTACGCCTTCGTTGGCGATAACCGAATAAGCCGCCACATGGTCGAGTAGCCTTACTTCACAGCCGCCCAAAACCAGGGAAAGACCACAGTCGGCCAAAGGGCTAGTAATGCCCAAGTCGTGAGCGGTTTGTACGGCGTTATCTACACCTACTAAAGCCAAGGTCTTTACAGCTGGCACATTTAAACTTCCGGCAAAAGCCTGCCTCATAGATACCGGACCATAGCTTTGGTCATTGTAGTTGTGCGGGATGTAATCTTTGCCGTTGTAGGTGCCAAAATCGGTAACCACGTCTATTAGCAGGCTGGCCGGCGAATAATTAAAGCCTTGTTTAAAAGCTGTGCCGTAAACGTATGGCTTAATACTTGAGCCAGGTTGTCTTTGGGACAGGGCCACGTTAACGTTGGGTTCAAACCAGCAGTTTTTTCCGGGCGTGCAGCCAGCCGGCTCGGGGGTGCCAAAATAATCTTTACTGCCGACCATGGCCAAAACCTGTCCGGTTTTCGGGTCTATAGCCACCAAGGCCGCATTATGGGCGTTATATTTTACGCTTTCTTTATCTACATCGTTTTTAACCGCGGTTTCGGCAATGGACTGAAGACGGGGGTCAAGCGTGGTATAGACTTGCAGGCCGCCTTGTTCCAAGGTGCTTTCACCGTATTTGCTGTTTAGGTAATCTTCCACCCATAGCACAAAGTGAGGCGCTTTAATGCCGTTGGTGATTTGCGAGAAATTAACCACCTCGGCCTGCGCCTGTTTTTCTTGGCTCTGGTCAATATATCCTTGCTGCTGCATAAGTTGGAGCACCGTATTTTTGCGCGCGTCCAAATCCTGACGGTGGGGGCCCGAGGGATTATAGTAAGTCGGAGCCTGGATCATGGCCGCAAGGTAAGCGCTTTCGGCCAAGCCTAGGTCTTTAGAGGATTTGTTAAAATAGGTTTCGCTGGCGGCTTCTACGCCATAGGCGTTTCTGCCATAGGGAATTTCATTTAAGTATAGCTGGAGGATTTGGCTTTTGGAAAAGTGCGCGTCTATGGCAATAGCTAAAATTACTTCGCGGATTTTTCTGTCTATAGATTTGTTGTCGGTTAAAATGGCATTTTTGACAAACTGTTGGGTAATGGTGCTGCCGCCTTGGGCTTTGCGGCCGCTTAAGATATCGGTTAAAATGGCTCTGGCAGTGCCGGTTAAGGATACGCCACCTTCTTTATAAAAACTTTTGTCTTCAATGGCAATGGTCGCTTCTTGGGCCAGGGGTGGAATTTGGTCCAAAGTAACGAGCGTGCGTTTGTATTCGCCGTGGATTTCGTAAAGCAGGCTGCCGTCGCGTGCGTAAATTTTGGTGGACTGGGGAACGTTGCGGTCAAGCAGTTTATTCGGGTCGGGCAGATCTTTGGAATAATACAAAAACATTACTGCAATCAGCACCACCCCCAGCGCCACCAGGCGGAAAGCCCAGGTGAAAAACCTTTTCCAGCCCGATTTAAAGCCGGAACTTTTTTTTATTTTGCTTGGTTTCGGGAATTTCCCCGAAGTGCTGGGTTTGGGGGGTTGGTAGGAATATACACGCATGGTGTATAAATTATAGCTGTTTTTAAGGTTAAAGAAAAATGCTATAATAAGAAGAAGAAATTAAGGTTACGCAAATGGGCATCATTACGGATAGAAAAAGGATTGATGAAATATTAAACCGGGGCATAGTGGTTGAGGTTTTGCCGTCCAAGGAAGAATTTGTAAAAAAATTACAGTCCGGTGAGCGCCTAAAAATTTATATCGGGGCCGACCCCACCTCAAACTCCTTGCATCTTAGCCACGCGAAAAATTATATGCTCCTCGAGGAGCTGCGTCAGCTTGGGCACCAGGTGACAATTTTGTTTGGGGATTTTACCGCCCAAATAGGCGACCCCACGGGTAAAAGCGCCGCGCGGCCCTTGCTTTCCGAAAAGGAAATAAAAAACAATGTTAAAGGCTGGCTGGCACAAATTAAATCGTTAATGGATTTTAAAAGTAAACAAAATCCTCCAAAAATTGCTTATAACGGCAAATGGCTTTCCAAATTAAGTTTAAAAGATGTAATCAAGCTGGCTGCGAATTTTACGGTTCAACAAATGATAGAACGAGACATGTTTGAAAAGCGCTGGGACAGCAATGTTCCGATTTATTTGCACGAGTTTATTTATCCGTTAATGCAGGGTTATGACAGCGTCGCTTTGGATACGGATGTGGAGATGTGCGGTACGGATCAGACGTTTAATGCGCTCGCCGGGCGGCTGCTATTAAAAAGGTTGAAGGACAAAGAAAAGTTTGTGTTGATTGTTAATTTAATGGCTAACCCGAAAACCGGCCAGCTTATGTCCAAGAGCCAAGGTACCGGAGTATTTTTATCTTCTCCGCCGAATGAAATGTATGGCGCCATTATGGCCCAACCGGATGAGATGATTGAAGTGTTATTTATTAATTGTACCAGAACCCCTTTGGCCGAAAAAAATATAGTTTTAGGGTTGGGGCCGAGGGACGCCAAGGCCAAAGTCGCGTTTGAGATTGTAAAAAAGTTTTATGGCGAGAAAAGGGCCGTTTTAGCCCAGGAGGCGTTCGTGTCCCAGTTTAGCAAAGGCGAGCTGCCCAAAGAAATTCCGACAAAAAAAATTAACCCAGGTTCTTATCAGATTTCGCAACTTATTGTTATGGTTGGTTTGGCAGCAAGCCGATCTGAAGCCAGACGACTTATGGAGCAGGGAGGCGTTCAATTGTCCGGCCAAGTTGAAAAATTTGATGATACTTTACTGGTCAAAGGCGGTGACAATTTACTGTTACAGGTAGGAAAAAGAAAATTTATCAGGATTATCTGAAGCAAAACCCCTCCAGTTTGGAGGGGTTTTGCTTTACGTGTTATATTCTGGCGTAGTCCGCAGTTTTACAGAGTATCGCCTGGAACTTCACCGTCTTTATCTTCATCCTTGTCGTCATCTAAAGGGGTGGCAACTACGCCGCCATCGGTTAAAGTGTCGTCTTCGTCGTCAAAAAACATATTATTTTACCCCGCGCCAATTAAGTAAAGTATTGAATTTAACCAATGCAATTTTTTTAATTGGTGATCACCATTTTCCCAAAAATTAGTAAGGGAATTGGTGCGGGGTGAACTTAATGCTTAAAGCCTTAACTTTTTTGGCTTGCCGCAATTATACCAAGGGGCTTATGGCATTGCAAACCCAGTTGTGCACAGCCGCTTACAAGCTATTGCGCAGGCTTTTTATAAAATAATGCCCGGCACATAGGGCGATAGCCAGAGCGTCCGCCGCGTCGTCGGGCCTAGGGGCTGATTTTAATTTAAAAGTCTTTTGGATGATATATTGCACTTGTTTTTTTTCCGCTTTGCCGTAACCGCAAATAAAACTTTTTACTTGTAGCGGAGTAAATTCCAGAATCGGGAGATTTAGCGTCTGGCAAATTAGCAGCACTACTCCCCTGGCTTGCGAAACGGTCATTACGGTTTTTTGGTTGGTGGTAAAAAAAAGCTTTTCCACACCTACGGCGTCCGGTTTATATTTTTTTATCAGCTTTTTTAAATCATCAGCCAAAATTTTTAACCGCTTGGCATCGCCCAAAGTTTTTTTTGTTGTAATAACCCCAAAATCAACCAAAGTAAAATCATTGGATTTTTTTGAGGACTGGATTATTCCAAATCCGGTGGTGGCGGTTCCGGGGTCAATTCCGAGTATGGTCATGTTAACATATTATCATTTTAGCATTCTAACAATTGAAAAATGTTAGTATGTTAAAATGTTTAAATGATCAGAGGTTTGCTGACGTGTGCACCGCTATTACGTCTTCGTCATTTTCCAGCTCCTGAAACAGCGCGTCAACTTTCAGTTTTTGCTCTTCGGTTAGGTCCGTGCCTTGGGAGCTTTCTTTAATAATCTCCGCTTGGGCGATTTTGGCGCCGGCCTTTTCCAGGACTTGTTTGATTTTGTTCAAATCCGTGGGCTTGGTGTAAACTTCCAAACCTTCTTCTGACTCGCGTACATCATCGGCCCCCGCATCTATAGCCGCCAATTCAATATCAGATATTTCTGCATCGCGTTCTACCAAAATTTGTCCCTTGGTGGAAAATTGCCACGCCACGCTCCCTTGTGCCCCTAAGTTGCCGCTGTGTTTGGAGAACACATGTTTGATGTCATTGGTTGTCCTGTTGGGATTATCGGTTGCCGCTTCCACCAAAAATGCCGTGCCAAATGGCCCGTAGCCTTCATAAACCACTTCTTTTACTGCGCCGGCCCCTTCGCCAAGCGCGTTTTTGATTGCCCTGTCTATATTATCATTCGGCATGCCTTGTGCTTTGGCGGAATCCACGACGCTCTTTAATTTAAAATTCGCTTCTGGGTTTCCACCCCCGCCTTCCTTAACGGCAATGGAAATTTTTTTGGAAAATTTGGAAAACAGCAGTCCTTTTTTTTGGTCAAGGGCTCCCTTAGTTCTTTTGATTTGCGACCATTTACTGTGACCGGACATAAATAAGTAATGTAGCGCGCCGATTTATCGGCAACTTGAGACAGCCCATAAATGGGCATGCTACGCTGAGATTATTTAAATGACACTAATACCGTAAATTCTCCTTTAATGGAAGGTTTTTCTTTTAAAACATCAGAAACCTGCATCGGCGTACCGCGGATAAACTCTTCGTGCATTTTGGTGATTTCGCGGGCAATGACGATTTGCGATGACGGAAAGGCATTGGTAATATAGTTTAAGGTTTTTAAAATCCGTTCCGGGGATTCATAAAAAATTGCTGTGGCTTCGGCATCGGCCGCGCTCTGCAGCGCCGAAACGGTTTTTGCCGCGGTTTTTTGTAAAAAACCCAAAAACATAAATTTATCGGTCGGCAAACCGGAGGCTGAAAGCGCGGCAATGGCGGCATTGGCTCCCGGGATCGGGACAACGGCCACATTTTCTTTTATGCACTCGCGCACCAAGCGAAAACCAGGATCGGAAATCCCGGGTGTGCCCGCATCGGTAATTAAACAGCCGTCTTGTTTGGCCAGCCGGCGCGCCAGCTCTTTTACAATTTGTTGTTCGTTAAATTCCGCGAACTGAATAATTGGTTTCGCTGAAATTGCGAGGAGTGCATCCCGCCCCGACTCGCCGTCTTCGGCGAGGCGGGCCGACGAAGCAATCCCGTCTTTGTTTGAGATTGCCGCGCCCTCAGATGCATTCGGGCTCGCAATTTCTAGACGTTCAATGTATTGCAGCAGCCTCCTGCTATATCCTGGATTTTCCGCAATAACAAAACTGCACGATTTTAAAGTTTCAATCGCGCGCAGGGTTATGTCCCCCAGATTTCCTATTGGAGTCGCAACGATATACAACATTAGAATTTTAAATTTAAAATTTTATATCCCTACCAGTTTTTATCCGGCGCTTCCAAACCAAAAGCCGCTTCTATAAAATCGTATTCCGCCTTAAGCTTGTCGCGGTATTCTTCCAGTTCGTTTTTTTGCTCGCCTTCGGCCTCGTACCATTCGTCATAGGAATTTTTTAATTCGTCATCAATCTCCTGCAGTCTCGCGTAGGCTTCGGCTTCTCCCTGCGGGCCCTGCTCCGCCCATTCCTCGTAGCTCATGCCGAGCGTCTTTTTGTATTTATCATCGTATAGGCTTTGTATGTCTTCTTGGTCCATAGAAAGTTATATGATACGGATATACGGATTAAATACTGATGATACGGATAATACAGATATCCATCAAGACGTTGCCTGACAGAATCCGTATTATCAGTTTCATCCGCATGTATCAGTATATCAGTATCTCCAATTAGTTATTATCTCTACCTATTTTACTCTAAATCTCCAAAAAAGAAAAACCCTCTATGTATTGCCAAGGCCGTCGGGCCTGTTTGGCAATAGAGGGTCTTTCCGAAAAGTCAAAAGAAGCTTTTTGTAAGCCGAAAGATTTACCTTGCGGCCCATCGCCTTATAAATAAAGGCGATATACATCCTGACGAATCAGGATTGGTTAAAAAACTTTTAGTTGTTTTTTATTTTGGTTTCTTCTGATGAAGAACTAACTTTTCTATACTAAGTATAGCAAATTTTTAGGCAGTTGTCTAGGGCCCTGACCCGGCATTTTATAGCCTGCTAACTATTTTTGCCACGTTTCCATACATAATGCCGTAAATTTCATCATCCGTTAGTCCTGCTATTTCCGAGAGCTGTTCCGCAATAACCGACAGTTTTCCAATCTCATCAAACTCTTCAAAGAGATGTTGGGCGTCAAGCCCGCCGAAATCGGTCCCGATTGCCGAATATTCTGTTGAACCGGTTATATCACCGGCTTGTTTGTATGTTTCTATATAATTTTTGAAAGTTGGGAAAAAAGGATTTGCTGGCGTGAACCCGACCACTCCGCCGCGCTTGGCGATTTCTTTAAGTAATTCGGGAGTGATTAACCGCTGTTTTTCCGAACCCAGGCCGGTGTGGGTGGTGACAATTTTATTATAGTTTCGTACGCGCTCCAAAATATCGGCAGTAGTTTTGTGGTTGGCATGGGCGGTGTCTATTATCATTTTCAGCTCAACAAGCCGGTCAATTACTTTTTTTCCAAGGTCGGTCAAGCCCCTGTTTGGATCGCCTGACGAACCTCCGCCAAGCAGGTTGTCGTGGGAGTAGATTGGCCCAACTGACCTGACGCCGCGCGCATACAATTCGTCAGCTATATCGGGCGCAGTAACAATATCCCCGCCTTCTAAATGCAGGATGATTTGTTCTTGGCTGTAAGGCTGATTTTGCAAGCGTAAGTCTTGCGGTCGTGTAAGTACTTTAAAGTCTTCGGTTGATTGGTAGTAATCGATCAACCTATTATATTCGTTGCGCACGCCTGCCAATACAACTTCATTTCCGGTTAAGGCGGCTTGTTTTATCTCCGTATTTGCCCGGCGGTAGATGGTGGCAAAATGCAAGTCTAGCAGTCTTAAGCCTTCGCGCGGCAATTGTTTGCCTCGTTCTTTGGCATGGGCAAGTTCGGGGTTGTTTAAAATTTGGCACAGCCAGGGATTGAGCCGGTCTTGGTGGAAATCCGCAGCGCGAAAATTTTTACCTTCCTTGGTGTTTAACATAAGCTATTTGCGGTTAAGGGATCTATAGAAACCTAAAAATAGATTATTTAAATTTTGGCCTTGGAATTTGGCGCTGGCAGTCGCCACGCTTGCCGCGCTAAAACCCGGGTGTACATCTACTTCTATGAGAAAAAGCTTGTTGCCTTTAATTAGAATATTGGATTGGGAAAAAGTGCGGCAACCAAGCGCTTGGTGGGCGATTTTGCTAATCTGTTTGACTTTTTTGATAATTTTGGGATTTAAGTGTGCCGGGAATTCTTTTAAAATCGCAGCCTTTCCATCTTTGATTTTTTTGGAAAGTAGGTCGCCGAGGACGCCGACCGGATCAAAAATTTTTGGTTCCCGGTTTCCAACAACAAGGCATGTTATTTCATAAGTCTTATTTATGTACTGTTCGGCAATCATAGCCGAAACAGTGCCAATGTGCTTGTTGACTATTTTAATGCAGTTTTTTTGGCTTTTTGCAATAAACAATCCTCGGCTGTCAGTGCCGGCAACGTCTTTAATAATACATGGATAACCAATTCTGCTGACAGCTTTTAGTATAGTAGCCCTGGAATTTGTCCATAAGACTTTATCAATAAAAATGTCTTTTGCTACAGGTAAATGGCATTGCCGGAAAAAGGTTTTGGATAAAAATTTATTGGTTCCCAGAAAGGTTGCCAACGGCCCGGAGCCAAAGTACGGGATATTATAAAGTTCCAAAAAAGATTCTATGTCCGCTTCATTGCCCCGGCCATAAGCATTTTTTAAGACCACGCCGACTTGTTTGCGTTTAAAATCCTTTAATAATTCATCTGCCCCGGTGCGGCCGAAGTCATAAGCCTTAATCCGGAAATTTTTTAACTCGCGCTTCAAATCCAAAAGCTGTCTTTGATTTGCTTGAGCTTGCCCGGGATTGCCGTAAATAACGACGCCTAATTTTATAAGTTTGTTTTTCATAAATTGTTAAAGGTAATGCTGGCTAAATCGTTGAAATTTATGGTTTTCTCGAGTTTTTTTGCGGGCGGGATATATTTGGACGAGATATAGTCGTAAATATCGGCGGCGCCGGTTTTAAAGAAGTCGCCATATTTCATACTCACCGCCGCTTCAAGATACTTTGGACTTAAAGGCCCGTCACAAAATATATCATGCGCGTATAAAGCCTTAAGCTGTCCGTCAAAGCGCCTGAAAAAAAGCGCCATACCGGCAACCAGCCCGGAGGTGTCAATGTTTTTAATAAGCGGGATTTCTTCCATAAAGGCGGAATGTTCAAGCGTTTTTAGCCATGCATTTTTAAACAGGCTTAAATAAATTGCGGACCCGTAGCCGGTTAGCGGACGCACGCCGGAGTAAAAATTTAACATTGAAAAAATCGAAAACAGGCTCGGGTAAATTTCTTTTTCCGCTAGCTTCTCCATTATAGAACCCTTGTCCATATGGATTTTAAGATGTTCAAATCTGCTGTCGGCGGGAATCAGATATTCTCCTTGAAGGTACATGCGTAAAGAACGAGGCTGCCCGGGGTACTTTCTCCAGAAAAAGTGGGTGCCCTTTCCTTCTCTTTCCCGCCAGGTGATTATAATTCCTCGAAAGTTTTCCAGTATTTGATCCCGGAAAGGCTTATCAAAATAAGCGGCGGTTATAAAATTGTCTTCTTTTAACAGTTCAAGCAGACATTGGGTAGTAAGTTCTTCCTGGGTTATATAGAGCAAGTCCGGCAAAGTGGGGCGGGAGGCCTCGGGAAACAACAGTGGCCAGGTTTCTTTCACAATGACGGTAATTTGGTCGGCGTAGTCTTTGCATCTGTCAAAATTGATTGATGAAATAAAGGTGTTAAAATCTTGTAAGAACTTTTGTTCTCCTTTAGTGAATTCATGCCATTGGTGGCTGATTTTAAGTCTGGCGACAAAATCAAAATCTCTTTTTGTAATATAATAAGAGCAATGTTCCCGTTCGGCTACGCTAAAAAGGGGAACGTGCTTTCCATGCAGACAAAAGCCGCTTTTCCCGAAATAATTATTGGGGGGCACATCGCCGCTGGAGACGACGATGGTGGCGTCCGCTTTTTCCTTTTGGAAAAATTTATTGACGCTGCTTATAACGTTGGCAGACAATAAAAACGGGTGGTTTAGTATCTGGTGATGGTCGGCAATATTGAAAGCAAGGGAATTTGCGAAGTTAATTTTTAATTTTTCTTTTGCATTGCCGCCGAACAACCCTTCAAATTTACGGGTGATTTTATTTTTTAGCAGCTCCTGCCGTTTAAGGTGTAGAGCCGGAGTTTTAAAATTATATAGCCCGTCCGAAAACTCCCTGATGCTTAATGGCATTTCAAAATATTCCCGGTAAAGCGGCGCATAACGGGTAATTTGGGAGATTATTTGGTCGCGCTCTTTTAAAATTTTAGCTATTTCCATAGGTATTTAAACTTTACTCCAATTCAAAAAATCCCGCCAGAATACGGTAAAATGCCAAAATTGTGTTTTAAAGTAATATTTTATTTTGTTTCCGCCTTATCCCACATATACCAAAACCATTTACGATAGCTGTCGGCCAAATCCTTACTGTGCAAAATAAAGAATACAACATTATCAGAAAGCCTAAATAGTTCCAGGCCGGTGTAGGTAACTACATAGTCGCCAAAGACATGAAAAATGGAATTTGTGGAATATTCTTTTGGCAGAAAACGATATTTTAAAAGTCCCGGCCAGGTTTTGGCAAAATCTGGCGCCTGGGTTTTGATTTCATGATCAAATAATTGGTGAAATTTAATTTTTTTCCTGGCGGCTTCTTTAAAAAACGCCTGCCTGCTGGCTTCCAGTTTCGGTTCAAACCAGCCGCCTTTGGCCCCTACAACAAAATTTTCCTCACCAACGCGCAAAACATCCCGCCAAAGATTTTTTTGCCCTTCCAAGCCCCGATAAATATAGGCTTCTTCCGGGGCAATGCGACGGGTGAATTTCTTTTTTAAATCAGGAAGTATTTTTCCTAGGCTGGTTTGTTTTTCCGCCAGTAATTCCGTCAGCTTGTCTGGGTCAACTGCATTGTAGAGATTTTCCGAAGATGAAAAAATCTCAAAGACTAAGCCTTTGTCTATAAGCCGGGCAATGGCATCATAGGCATTGCGGCGGTGAATTTTGGCACTAACAGCTATCTTGCTAATACCCGCTTCCCCTGTTTCCACAAGGGATTCGTAAATTTTGGCTTCATTTGGCGAAAGCCCTAAGCTTAGGAATAAATCTTGG
This sequence comes from Candidatus Doudnaibacteriota bacterium, assembly GCA_963768175.1. Taxonomy (GTDB): domain Bacteria; phylum Patescibacteriota; class Doudnabacteria; order UBA920; family UBA920; genus PALSA-1336. Next base: position 850,146 of record CAVYGQ010000001.1, read on the forward strand.
TTCATATAATGTGGTGATGATTGCTACCATGTGGCGCTATTGGCCACTCAATATAGATAATATATGCTTATCTGTCAACCGTCAACCCCGCCGCTCGCGAGCGGCGGGTCAAGAAACGGCTCTGATAGAAGGAGGAATACAATGCTTGATCAAGAGTTGAAGAGTTCTGCGATTGCCCAAAACCCTCTCTTGGAACCGATGCTCGGGCGGAGTTCGTATACCTGCACGATTTTCGTGATTGATCTCCTTGGGGGGAAATCGGATAACTTTAGGATTTCAGACGAAGTTCTGGAGCAAATTCGAAAGAGGGTGGAGGGGGCGGAGGATGCGACCTACTACATCATCCACTTCATCCCCAGAGACTTTGAAGTTAGTAGTCTTGAGGACTTGCCTGAGTCCGAGAAAAAGAAGGTTCGCGAAGCGCTTAACCAAGCACCCTTTCCTGTTTGTATCGTTTGGGTTTAGGCTAACTATCGTGTGAGGTCGCTAGTACGAGCGAAGCTTGGGCGAGCTAGTGGGAGATTAAGAAAGGGGTAATATGAAAGCGGTACTGTTTTTGGCCATTTGTCTCACCATCCCCGCTTCGGCCCAGGACTGGCAGACGCGGGACAGCCTGCACGTGCAGGCGGACGTCAGCAAAAATTGGTTCGTCTCCGGCTGGTCGGTGACCAACCTGCGGACCGAAACCCCCAACAACACCAACCTGTTCGCAGGCGCAGGCTACCGCGGCAAAAACTGGTGGCTGGAGGCCATAGTACAGCACCAGTGGAACACTAAGGCTAACCAGTGGATGCTGGACTTCCGGTTCAACAAGCAGACCGAACGGTGGCGCTTGTATGCCGAGGTCTCGCCTTTTCTGATCAAGAAGGCCTTCTACGAGTACGTTATTGTAGAACGGCGGACTTGGAAAGGCTTCTCGTTCGGCGCGGAGACCGAGAACACGCACCAGATTGGGCCGGACATGATCGCAATAGGCCCTAGGGTTAGTCGCAAGCTCGGCCGGTTTGCTGGCTTTGATGCATCGGCCGCTATTGCGGTTCGGCTTAGCCCTGTCGGTGGGCATACTGAACCGCGGTTGTCCCTGACGTTCAACCGCCGGCTTTATTTGAGAGACCGCAAGTAGCGCGCGGTCTCTCTTTTTTATTTGTTTTTATGCTATAATAAGCAGTATATTATTAAAACAAAAAATTACTATGCAAGATAAGTTTGGCGGAAAAGAACCAAAGTATTACGATATTTTTACTGGTTTGTTTGTGGCAATATTGCTGATTTCAGAAATTACCTCTACAAAAATTGTGTCTTTGGGGTTTATCCAAACAGCAGGCGCCGCGGTGCTGTTCCCTATCTCTTACATTTTTAGCGATATTTTAACCGAAGTTTACGGCTACGCCAGAGCCAGGCGCGTCATGTGGATCGGCTTTGCGTCTTTGGTATTGCTTTCAGCAATCTTAATTATTGTCCAGTATCTGCCGCCGGCGCCCTCCTGGCACAACCAGGCCGCTTACGACGTGATTTTGGGTGTTGTGCCCAGAATTTCCTTTGCCAGCGTGATAGCTTATTGGGCCGGCGGTTTTGCCAACGATTTAGTCTTGGCCAAAATGAAGCTTTTGACCAAGGGCAAATATTTGTGGACGCGCACCGTGGGCTCCACCGTGGTTGGCCAGGCCGTGGACACTTTTTTGTTCCTTAGCATCGCGTTTTATGGTACCTTGCCCAACGCGGTTATTTTACAAATTATCTTCAGCTTTTATTTGTTTAAGTGCGGTTATGAAGTCGTAGCCACCCCGATTACTTATTTTGTGGTCAATAAATTAAAAAAGGCCGAAGGCCTGGATGTGTTTGATTACCATACCAATTTCAACCCTTTCAAGTTCAAGGTTGAAAATTCGGTAGACCAAGGGGCATCCTTGGACCCGGAACAATCTTAGACCAAGGATGCCCCTTGGTACTATTGGTGTTTCAAAAACGGTTTTAATATTGGCGCGTATAAATCTTTTTTCGGCGGAATAACCAATTTGTGATATAAATCCTTTTTGGTAAACTTAACAAATTTCGCCCCTCTTAGCACCACCACCGGCGTTTGCTCGCCGCCTTCGCCCATTATCAGCGCTCCCAAGTCCGCCAGCGTGTCCACCAAATTGCGCTGGGTGTATTTTAATTTGCGTTTAAAAATATCTTTTTGTCCGCGGTAATCAAACAGTGGCTTTAACCCCCAAAAGCCGATGCTTACCCCTTGCGTTCCCCATCTTAGCGGCGTGGTGCGGCTGTCCACGGCCACGGCCGCCAGTTTTTTTGTGCCAAATTTTGTTTGGTATCTTTTGACAATTTGTTTAAGTAATAAATTAACATTCTTCGGCCAAAGAATAAAATAACCATTGCCGTTGCTTTCATCTATGCCGGCCGAAGGTATAAGCGTGTAGTCTTTAATGGTCAAAATAATTTCCGAATCGCCAATCATGTAAGCCGGCAAGCTAAAATCGGCTTCTTTTTTTACAAGCTGGTGTTTTTGGTTGTAGCGTGCCGATTTATCCGCCGTCGCTGAAGCTTTGGCGGACAAGTCGGCCTTCTCGATTTTCACGCATCTGCCCTGATGAATCGCCAAAATCTTGGAAGCAATCAACAAAACATCGCCTTCTTTAAGCTTAGGCAGGCGTTTGTCCAGCTCTTGCAAAATGTCGTCCTTTGGCGGCAGGAACTTGCGGGTTTTTATGGGAATGAATTGCATAGAAGTAGTGTATCAAAAAAAATAACCCCTGGTAAGGAGGGTTTGACAAGATAAAGAGAACCATATAAAATGTTAATACTTAGTATTAATTTAAGTTATTATGAGAAATACTTCCTTAGTCACCATATCTTTGCCGCCGGCCATGGTCAGGGAATCCGATAGTAGGGCAAAAAGCAGGCAGATGACCCGGTCGGAACTTGTCCGTGCGGCCTTGCGCGAGTATTTGGAGCGCTACGGCGCCAAAAGAATCGCCTGGGAAGAACAGGACACCCTGAAAGCCATTCGGTCCTATGGGCGGGCAAAAAAACAGGGAAAACTAAAAATTTTAAGGTCCGGCGATTTAGCAAAATGGGCAAGAGAATAATCAAATGAAAATCGCCAAAATCAATTATACCCCCTATTTCAAAAGGGCTTATAAAAGGTTGCCTTCGGAAATTAAAACGATTTTTTCGGAAAGAGAAAAAATGTTCCGTGAAAATTGTTTTGACCCGAAGCTCAAAACGCATAAGCTTTCAGGAAGGTTGGCGGGTTGTTGGTCGTTTTCCCTTGATTATTCTTACCGGGTCCTGTTTGTGTTTGTTAGTGGTGGCGGAGCGGACTTTTTAAACGTCGGCGATCATTCTATATATCAATAATTTTATGGGCTAGTAGCTCAGCTGGTTAGAGCACGTCTCTTATAAGGACGGGGTCGATGGTCCGAATCCATCCTAGCCCACCATTGGGACTATATTATTAAATTGTAGAAAAATGGCAAATAAACCAAAGCCGCTCGCAAAATGCACTAGGTGTGGAAAAAGTACAACAGACGTGCGTTTGGTGAACCAGAGATGCCCAATTGTTTATAAAAAGGGTGGTAGATGTAAGGGTGTATATAGAAGTTTTATAATGCCTGGAGATTGGAAAAAATGCCCAGATTGTTTAGGAGAGAATAGTGAATGTGAGACTTGCCACGGGGCAGGTTGGCTTTCAACCAGATAAATAGTAGAGCATCTTGGTACGTTTAAAAAAACTCCGGCAGTTGCCGGGGTTTTTTCTTTTCACTAAGCACTTAGCACTAATCACTAATTTAAATTATCGTCGCACTCGCCACTTTATCTCCCTCATCCAGCCTCATTACCCTTACGCCTTGGGTGGCGCGGCCTAATGTGGAAACTTTGTTCAGTGGCGTGCGGATGGTTTGGCCGGATTTGGAAATTATGACCAAGTCGTGCTCTTCACTGTTGTTTAAAATATGCATGCTGACAATTTTCCCGGTCTTGGGCGTAACTTTTACGGTTTTAATGCCGCTGCCGCCGCGCTTTTGCACTTTATAATACGACGCTTCGGTTTTTTTACCCAAACCGTTTTCCGTAACCACCAGAACTTCCAGAGTTTTTACATCCACGCTTTTGCGGATAATATCCATGCTGATAATCTTGTCGTCTTTTTTCAGGCGCATGCCGGTAACGCCGCTGGCGTTTCGGCCCATGGCCCGGACGTCCTTCTCGCTAAAGCGGATGGCTTGGCCGTTTTCCGTGGACAGCATAATTTGGTCTTCGCCACTGGAGGTTTCCACCCACTTTAATTCATCGGCGCCTTTTAGGGAAATAGCTATCATGCCGCTGCGCCGTACTTTACTGAATTCGTCGCGGCTGGTTTTTTTAATCAGTCCGTTTTTGGTGGCCATAACCAGGAATTTGGCGTTGTCTTTTTTGGAAAAAGTAAGCACGGCTTGCGAAGTCTCGCCGCTTTGCAGCTGCAGGAAATTCACCAAAGCCTGGCCTTTGGAAACGCGCGTGCCCTCGGGTAGCTCGTAAACTTTGGTCTGGAATACCCGTCCTTTGTTGGTGAAAAAGAGAATATCGTCGTGGGTATTGGAAGAAATAAGCTTTTCCACCACGTCTTCTTCTTTTAAGGTTTGGCCGATCACGCCTTTGCCGCCGCGGCTTTGGGTTTTGTAGGTGTCCGGCGCCAGGCGCTTGACATAGCCGGATTTGGTAATGGTAATAATTACGTTACTTTCCGGAATCAGATCTTCGGCAGAGAAGCTTCCAATGGCATTTTTTATTACTTGCGTCCGGCGTTCGTCGCCAAAGCGAGACTTCATATCTTCCACCTCACTTCTAATAATTCCCAAAATTTTCTTCTTGGATTGCAAAATACCTTCCAATTCTTCTATTAAATTCTTTTTTTCTTTTAATTCGTCGTCAATTTTTTTACGCTCCAGGCCGGCCAAAGTTTGCAGGCGCATTTCCAAAATCGCGTCCGCCTGGATGTCCGTGAGCTTGAATTTTTTGATTAAATTGACTTTGGCTTCTTCCTTGGTGGGTGATTTTTTGATGGTGTTTATAACCTCATCAATACGGTCCAGGGCTTTTTTTAAGCCTTCCAGAATGTGGGCGCGTTCTTTGGCCTTTTTGAGTTCAAATTCCGTGCGTTTGCGCACCACAATTTCGCGGTGCTGCAAATATTTTTCCAGGACAGTTTTTAAATTCAGGACATGGGGCTCAATGCCGTCTACCAAAGCCAGCATGTTCATGTGGAAAGATTCCTGGAGTTGGGTGTAGGAAAACAGCTGGTTTAAAATTTTGTTGGGCAACCCGTCTTTTTTTATGTCTATGACAATGCGCACGCCGTCTTTGTCGCTTTCGTCGCGTACGTCGCGGATGCCTTCTATTTTTTTATCGCGGACCAGTTCGGCAATTTTTTCAAGTAAGGTGGCTTTGTTCACGCGGTAAGGAATCTCGTGGACCAAAATTTGGTAAGCGCCGGATTTGCTTTCTGTAATTTCCGTTTTGGCGCGCATCACAATACTGCCTTTGCCCGTGGCATAGGCGTTCTTAATGGCCGCGATGTCGTAAATTATGCCGCCGGTGGGGAAGTCCGGTCCCTTAACAAATTCCATTAGGTCTTCGGTAGTGGCTTCCGGGTCGTCAATTAGTTTAACAATGGCATCGCAAATTTCGCCTAAGTTGTGGGGCGGGATGTCTGTGGCCATGCCTACGGCAATGCCGAGCGTACCGTTAAGCAACAGATTAGGCAGTTTGCCCGGCAAGACCACTGGCTCTTTGCGTGTGGCGTCATAGTTGTCGCGCCAGTCCACGGTTTCTTTATCCAAGTCTACCAACAATTCTTCGGCCAAAGCGGACATGCGGGCTTCGGTGTAACGCATGGCCGCGGCGCCGTCGCCGTCCATGGAGCCAAAGTTCCCCTGTCCGTCTATTAGCGGATAGCGCATGGCAAACAGCTGGGCCATATGGACCATGGAGTCGTAAACCGCAATATCGCCGTGGGGATGGTACTTGCCCAACACGTCTCCGACTACGGCCGCGGATTTGCGGAATTTGACGTTGTGGCGCAGTCCCAGTTCGTGCATCACGTATAAAATGCGCCTGTGCACGGGCTTTAAGCCGTCGCGGACATCCGGCAGGGCGCGGCTGACAATTACGCTCATGGCGTAATCCAAATACGATTCCTGCATTTCCGTCTGGATGTCGCGCTGCTTGATTTCCCCGATGTCGGTGCTAAGTTCTGCTTTGGAATCTTTAGGCATAAAGGTAATGAACAAAAATTAAAAAAATGACACAAATGAGCAAAAATGAACTGTGGTAATTTCCGTCATTTTTATTATTTTTTATTGTAGCTCTCTTTTATATTATGAATCCCTTGGCCAATGGTTTGGAACAACGACATATTTTTGGCCACGTTCTTCTGGAACCTTGTGCTTACAACCCAAACCAAAATTAAAATTACCACAACAGTAACTGAAACAATCCACATTATCTTAATTTTCGTGTGTTGGGGCTGGTTTTGGATTTTTTGAATTATATTCATAATTTTCTACTAAATACTAAAATGGGCTAAATACGAAACTTTGGATATCCGTTGTTTAGTATTTTGCTCCTTTTCGTATTTAGTAGAGGTTATCTTAATGGTTCCAAAACAACCACTTTTGTCCCCTCTTCCGGCAAATCTTTTTTCTTGAGCGTCAGTTTGTCCATTTCTTCCTTTTTCCCGCCCATTTCTTTGATAAACTTGTCCAAAGACTCCAAATCCAAAATTAACTCTTTGGTTTTATAATGGCTGGGGATGACAATTTTCGGCTCAACTTCGTTAATGACTTTGCCGGCGGCTGATGCCGAAAGCACCGTGTTGCCGCCGACGGGCAGAATTAAAATATCTATATCGCCCAGCTCTTCCAGCTCGTTTTCCGTTAAATTAAATTCTTTAATGTGGGTAAGGTTCAGTATACGGATGTCCTCGCTCTCAATTAAAAAGATCGTAATGTATTTGTTTTCCTGCTTTAAGGGTATCCCGGTGACCGTTACGCCTTTTATGTCGTATTCGCCGGGATCGGTAATGTCAAAATGCCCGCCGGAAATGCCGGAGACAGCCGAGTAAAGTTTGCTGTTTTTTTGGGCCAAAATTAAAATATCAGCCGCTCCCCTTGGCGGAGTCAGGCCGGAGTCTTTATTAAACGGGTCGGTTATAATGGTGGCTAATTTGGTGCTGATTTTAAACGAAGATAAACCAAAATACTGGATTTGCATATAATGAATTGTATCATTTTTTAGGCAAAAAGAAAAGGGCAAAATAAGGCAAAAACAGTCTTGACTTTTAAGAAAATTTGCCATATTCTTAACTGTTGGAGAATTGTTGAGGAGGCACTATGTACCTTGAAGTAGGGTTATTTGGCTTCGTTATCATAAAGGAGGGACCCTCTTCTTTTGCAGATATCGAAGTCGAGCTCGTGAGGCAAGAGCTGGTTGGTCGGGGGGTGATTTTTGACCTCACCGGCCAGCAGGCCGACCCGAGCGAGGTCAAGAAGATTGCCATGGCGCTGCGCGTGCCGTGGATTGTCGTCGGGAGTGGTGCCGACGGCCTGGAAGGCCACACTGCCCAGACCGTTGAGCAGGCGGAGGACCAGCTCATGAGAGGGTATGGGAGCTGAGACTTTCTCGACGGGGGTTGGTTGTGCTGTGCGCCGGCCAACCCCTTGATTTATATCTTAAAACTGCTATAATCTTAATACTTATTTGGCGCAAAGCGCTACATTAAATAAAATCATTGACCCCCAAATAAGTTTTATTTAAGCGCTTTTTAACAATTAACCAAATGCAATAAGGTTTGTAATTGGACAACGATTAGCCGTTGTTTTATTTTTGCTCCGACGGCAATTTTGTTTAATGTTACTTAATTTTATCTAATTTTGGTCAATTATAATTATTATGTCAGAAGAAAAACAGCAAAATGTAATTCCGGCGGCCGCGGCTACGGCCCAAACCATGGGCGACTTGCTCGGTAGTGGGATTGAAATTAAAGTTTTAAAACAGGGTGATATGGTGGAAGGCACCCTGATTTCCGTAGGCAAGAACGAAGTCTACGTGGACTTGGAAGGCTATGGCGTAGGCGTAGTGCGCGGGCGCGAACTTTACGACGACGAAGCCACCCTTAGTGCGCTCAAACCCGGCGACAAAATTTTTGTTTCCGTGGTAGAGCCGGAAAATAAGGAAGGCATTTCGGAACTGTCTTTGCGTCAGGCCGGCCAAGAGCGGGTTTGGCAGACGCTTAAAGAAAAAATGGAAAACAAGGAAGTTTTGCGCACCAAAATTTTGGAAGCCAATAAGGGTGGGCTGATGGTGGAAATCAACAACGTTATGGGTTTTTTGCCGGTCTCCCAGCTGTCGCTTGAGCATTATCCGCGCGTGGAAGACGGCGATAAAAACCGGATTTTAGGCGTCCTGCAAAGTTACATTGGCCAGTTGTTTGACGTGCAGATTATTACTGCTGACTCCGCCGAGGAAAAATTAATCGTCAGCGAAAAAGCCGTATTTGAAAAAGAGATGGAAAATCGCCTGGGCCAGCTGAAAATCGGCATGGTGGTGGAAGGCGCGGTTACCGGCGTGGTGGATTTCGGCGCTTTTGTGAAGTTTGGCGAAATGGAAGGGCTGGTCCATATAAGTGAGCTTGCCTGGCAGAGAATCGAAAATCCTAAAGATATTGTAAAAGTCGGGCAAAAAGTAACGGCTAAAATTATTTCCATAGATAAGGGCCGCGTCTCTTTGTCCATTAAGCAGCTGCAGGAAGACCCGTGGCTGGAAGCGGTAAAGAAATATCAAATCGGCCAGACCGTAAAAGGCAAGGTTGCCAAAATTATGCCCTTTGGCGTGTTTGTGGAGCTGGATAAAGATATCCAAGGGTTAGCCCATGTTATGGAATTGTCCCACGAAGCCGTAAAAAATCCGGAAGATATTTTAAAGCCTGGCGAAGAAAAGGAATTTAAAATTATTTCCATTGAACCGGCCGAGCATCGTTTGGGACTTTCTTTAAAAGCTTTGCAGGAAGCGCCCAAGAAGATTGCAGAGCCGCTGGTTGAAACTCCGCCAGTCGCAGATTCAAAACAGCAAGAAGAACCGGAGAAAGAAAACGAAGTCGTCCCGGAAGAAGCTAAGTAAGTCTGTGAATTTAAAAACCCCGCTTCTCGCGAGAAGCGGGGTTTTCCATATCAGGATAAATTACATTCCGGCCGGTTTGTTCGGCATCATAGGAGACGATGACGAACACGATTTACAGTTGGCTTTGTGGGTGAATAACTCGTAAAGAGCGCCGAGGCCTACGAGCACATAAACAATTCTGGCAAGCGTTTCGCCAAGGTAAGTTACGACATTAACACCAAACAATCCGACTATCAGCCAGACCAGCCCTCCAATTATAACCAGTATCCAGGCAATCATGTGTAGAGCTTTCATGTTGTTCACCCCCTTTTTATCCGTCTTTGGAGATTTGGTTCAAAGGACGGAGCTTTTGTTTCTTTAAGTTTTAATTTCCGCAAAGACCTGCGCGGATAACCCTTTAATGCCCCGATACAGCCAAGGCTAAGAGTCACCTCTAGTATACTGTTTAAGCCAGAAATTGCAAATCGGTTATCCCCCAGAGAGGAAATGACAAAAATGAACAAAAATTAAAAAATGACAAAAGTTATTGCAGTAGTATTTTTGTCATTTTTATTATTTATTTAATTTTTGTCATTATCCCCTTACCATCCGAACATTTTTCCGACCTCTTCCGACGTTTCACGGCGCCGGGCGATTTTAATTTCCCCGTTTTGGGCAATTAGCTTGGCCGGGGAAGACAGCAGGCAGTGGTGCGAGGCCAGGGAGTCTTGGTAGGCTCCGGTATCTAAAAATGCGATAAACAGTTCGTCTACATCTCCAAGGCGCGGAAGCAGTATATAGCCGCCGCCGGAGGTGTATTTGTCGTCGCTGTCGCAGGAACTGCCGGCCAGCCAGACCTTCTCGAGTTTTTTGGTTGTCATATTGTTGACCGGAATTACGTGCCATTTTTGGTGGATGGCCCAAGTATCAATTAAGTCATTCATAAAGCTGCCATCTATAACGTACCATTTGTTGTTGCCTTTATTGGTCACGGTTTTTTCGGCCAAGATTTTGTAAATGGTAATTTGCGCCGGCGCCGCAACATACCTGCCCCATTCGGCAATTAGATTGGGATGTCGTATGCCCAGTTTTTCGCTGTGGTTTTTTGCCGTTTTTACTAAGGCATGAATTAAACTTTTGGCCGAGTAAAAATGTTTTTTCTTTTCGTAAGGCACGCCCGCCCCGCCGCCAATATCCAAAGTATCCAGTCCCGGATTTTTTTCCTTCAGCTTGGCGTAAAGTTCCAGCGCGCGCTTAAGCGGTTTGGCCATGCCGTCAATTTTTTCTATCTGGCTGGAAATGTGGTAGTGCAAAACCGAGAGGTTGCGGACTTTCCCCAAATCCAAAAGTTCTTTTTCCGTAAAGCCGTAACGGTTAAATTTTTTATCCCAATGGCTGTTGACTTTAAGGTCTAAATTTACGCGCACGCCCATCTCGCCTTTGAATTTGGACATGTGTTCCAGTTCCACATAATCTTCTATAATCGGGATAACAATTAACCCTTTGGCTTTTAGCTCGTCAATTAATTCAATATATTTGGGGGTCTTGGGGCCGTTACAAATAACGCGGATTTTGGAATTAAATTTATCCTGCTCTATCATCCTTTTAACTAAAAACAGCTCATTAGCGCTTGCTACGTCCAGGTTGGCGCCTTCGGCTACCGCCGGCAAAACAATTTCCTTGTTTTGGTTGACCTTCATGGCGTAGTGGTAGTAAAATTTGCCGCGGTAGCCCAATACTTTAATGTAGGCGTTAAAGGTTTCAATAAGGTCGCGCACGCGGCTTTCAATAACGGTGGGAAAAACAATTTCCGTTGCCGTGCCGTATTTTTTTACAATATCAAAAATATTGTATTGGAAGTTCCCCTCCCTTACAATCAACTCGCCGTCCGGAGAAATGTCGAACATCTGGGTGTTGTATTCTTCAATGCCCAAACGCCAGAATTTTTTAGAGTCATTCTTTTTTTTCTTTGCTCGAGCTGTTGGGGTCATACGTGCGATTAGGTTGGAAGAGGACTGTCCTCTGGCCACAATTAATATCGTTTAATAAATAATAGCTTGGTATTTATAGATCATTTTCTAAAATTATCAGTCTCTGCCAGAGGACAGTCCTCGTCATCAATTATTGGTTAATGTGTACTACCTTGGCCACCGGGAAGCCATTAAAGTCGGTGGCCGAGGCTAAAGTATAGGCGCCAATGTTTTCCGCGTAAAGCAAATCGTCAATCTGTAAATCCTCCGGCAGTTCGTCTGCCAAGGAAATCGTATCAAACGCATCGCAGGTCGGACCGAAAGTTGCGCAAACTTTCAAATCGCCGTCCTTAAAAGAATGAAGCGGGTAATGCTGGTGGTCGTAAACCTGGCCGGAGAAAGTATGGTACACGCCGTCATCTAGATAATAACAGGTCTTGCCATCACGGATAGATTTGCCGATAATTTTGGTAATCAAAGTGCAGGCCGTGGCAACCATAAATCGTCCGGGTTCGGCAATAACTTGAATATTGTCTTTTCCAAACAAGCGCTTTATTTCCGAATTCAGTTTTTTGGCAAGTATGGTAAAAGATTTGGCGTCAGAGTCGTATTTTACCGGAAAGCCGCCGCCGATGTCCAAAACCTTTTTTCTCTTTTTCTCTTTGTCTAGAAAACCGATTTCAAACCCGCGCAGTTGCGCTTCTTTAAAAATTGAAGAGCAGATTTGCAAGGCTTGAATGTAATTGTCAAAATTATTGCATTGGCTGCCGACGTGGAAACTGATGCCTTCCACGCCTAGACCTAAATTAATGGCTTCCGCAATCAAATCCACCGCTTCGCCCGGATGCGCGCCGAATTTGGAAGACAGCTCTACCATGCTTCCGGTATTGGGGACGCGTATTCTTAATATTAAACCGACATCGGGGGCATGCTGTTTGATTTTTTTCAGCTCCTCTATGTTGTCAAAGGTTACCAAAATTTTATAAGGGTTAAGTTTGGTCAAAACTTTAGCCGGCTTAATGGTATTGGCATAGATTATTTTGTCCCAAATAAAATCCTGTCGCTCTTTTTCCGGCCAGTCTTCAATGTGCTTATAAACCAATTTGAATTCAAAAATGGAGGCCACGTCAAAGCTTGAGCCCATATTGAACATGGTCTTGATAATCTCCGGATTGGAGTTGGCTTTAACTGCGAAATATAGTTGCACGTCCGGCAGTTTTTCTCTAAATTCTTTAAAATTTTGCTTTAAGATTTCGTGGTCAACCACGAACAACGGGGTACCATTTTTAGCTGCCAATTCTAGCAAAAGTTTTTTGCGTTCTTGGGTCATTAGAAAGTTAATAACACTTTTAATTATTCACGCTTTCTTAGAGTATCTGATGATTTTTTGACAAACTTAAACCATGCGATAACAACCAGGCCTCAACCTCTTTAGCTATTTTTTCGCTCATCCAATAACCCCTGGAAAGAGCAGCAATATCGGTTTTGGTAAGATCTTCAATAGTTTGAATGTTTGATCGTTTTGCCGTGGTATAAAAAGAGTTCGTGGCTCTAGTTCTTGAAAGCTTAATTATTGTCACTGGTTGTTTTAACAATTCTTGCTTAATATGTATCTCATTTTCTGCTATACGTTCTGCTTCCTTGTCTAATAAAGGTTTAAGTTTCCTAATCTCCGGATTAGTTTTTTCGTTTCGAGAAAGATCGCGAATAGGTTTTTCAATTTCAGCCATGGTTTCAGCTGTAATTGGATCTTCCACTTGGTTTATTCTTCTCTCTATTTCTTCGGAGCGGCGTTGAGTATTTTCAGGATTCACGAAATACCCTTTCTTATTATCATTCCCGCGAAAGCGGAAATTAGATTCCCGATCAGCTTTGGAATGACATAATGATAATAAATTATGGAATAAACCTAAAATTCTCAAACTGCCAAACGTCCGCGGCCGGTTTGCTGGCCGGGTTTTCTTTGAAGTAGATTTTACGATTCTTTAGGGGCGTCCAGTCAGACGGCGTGGAAATAAAGTCGCCGAGATAAGGTTTTGCAATATCCAGCACAAAATCGTGCGGCAAGTCGTCAGGCAGGCAAATACCTTTTTTCGGATTTTCAAACATCCATAGTACGGCGGCAATTACGCCTAGCGCGACCTGTAAAGTGGTGGCATTTTGGCCAGGTGCCAGCCTCCGGGCTTCCTGTATGCTTAAATCGCTCCCTGTCCACCAAGAATTATACCGATGCCCCATCAGTAGCGCGCCTAAAATGTCCGCCCCGGAAGTAATCTCATCTTCCAAAATTCTTATCTTGGACTGCATTTCGTAATTCCTGCCGCGAAGTTCGCATAAAGAAGATAGTGTTTCGTGGCACGGCATATACGCGTAATGCACTGTCGGGCGGTAAACTGCCCTATCTCCATCCCAAACTGTTAACCTGTCGGATAACCCAAATGCTTCGCCGTGGCGAATGACCATGCCCACAATTTCTTCGTTGGGAATCCATGACCTTACCCAGGTATTAATTCCCATTTGGGAGAGCATAATCTGATTTTTTGGCCCGTAAGGCGGAATATTAGCCAAGTCCGGTAGCCTTTGTTCGTGTGTGCCCCAACCCATCTCGGCCGGCGCGGTTCCTTCTTCCCGCAAGCCTTCCACGCTCCAGGTTCCTACAAATTCATCAACTTCTTTTGGGCGATTGGTAATTTGCGTGTCGCGCTCGCTGCAGTGGATTACTTTGATTCCCAATTTTTGTCCGAGCAAATTGAATTTGAGGTTTTTAATATAATTTTCCAGTTCTTCCCTGTCTTTGCCAGCCACTTTTTTATCTGCGATTGTTTTATTGCCGATATCAATCAATCCTTGTTTGACAAAATGGGAGATCAAACCGGGGTTTGCGCCATGGTCCACGACTGCCGTAGTGGCGTCTTTCCAGTCTTTGGACATGTCGTGCAGTTTCATTTGGCGCCAGTAAAGCGATTTTTCAAATGGGCTGTCAGTAAATAATCCCTTAATGGAATCCCAGATTTCAACCGAAGTATTTACATACAAAACATTATGGTCGTGGCACCAGCCGATAATATCATTAGCACCAATATTCCATGCCAAATCTATAATCAGGCCGCCCTTGTCTGTGTATTTGGCCAACTCCGGGCCTAGGTTTTCCGGCGTAATCCTGTTGCGTACAAATTTGATGCCCTTGTCCGTGAATTTTTTTAAAGCCGCTGCTTTGTCTTCAAAATCCATTACCGTGACGTTTTTTGGGTCAACCTCAATTTTTTCCAGCAGAATCGGCAGGGTGCACTGCGACACCGCGCCATAACCGATAATCAAAATTTTGCGGTCAAACTTTTTTTTTCCGCCGGAGGCGGATCCGCCTTTAGCGGACATACGTTTTTCCATATTAAACTTAGATTTAGGGGTAAAAAATAAAAAGACAAACCCTTTTTGAGAATTTGCCTATAATGAACTAAGCCATTGGATTGACTTGCAGGTTTCAGATGCGTTAGCCGTGCGAATGTCTTTTCTGTTCACCTCTCTATAAAATATTAAATATTACACCTAATTTAACATCTGCAGCCGGGTTTGTCAAATCTTGATTTAAAAGCCGATTTCAAGTAAAATAAAAAAGCTATTTACTGATTTGGCGCAGTGGTGAAGTAGTCCAACACGGCGGTCTGCAAAACCGCTATCCATGGGTGCAAATCCCATCTGCGCCTCCACTTCTTCGCTAAAGCTACGAAGTGCGAGCAACTTAGTTGGTATGCTCATTTTAATAGTTAACTGTAAATTTTAGAAGCGAAGAAGTGCCCTACGTAGCCTTGGCGAAGTAGGGCAGAAAACGGCTATATTCGGTGTCCTTATGTGCCCGGGTGGCGTAATTGGCAGCCGCGCTTGACTTAAGATCAAGTGCCGAAAGGCGTGCGGGTTCGAGTCCCGCCCTGGGCACCACGAACAAATTAAAACCCTCCCTGTGCAGGGAGGGTTTTATGGTTATTATTGCGCGATTGTCGCCAATTCCCGGTCAGATTGTTGGGTAATGGCGCTGGCCCTGGCTATTTCTGTCCTTTCCATGTTGGAGAAGTTTTCAAGCTCTTGGAGCTGGGCAAACATTTTTTTGGAGCCGACTTTCCAGTTATAGCTATAAGGCTGGACATAAACGCCATCCATTTTATCCAAGGTCCAACCATTATAACGGGTTGCCAACACGCTGCTCATATCATCAATCCACTCGCTATAGTTATTATATTTTTTTAGGTATTCCTGACCTCCGATGCCGCTGCAGTTATAGTAATAACTGTGAGCACACATGTTGCTTTCCACAAAACTTATAGCTACAACGGTTTTCCAGTTATCGTGACTGAGTAGTTGGCTGGCAAAACCTTGGAGAGGCGAATTATTATCTTGCAGGAAAGCCTGCAAGTTAACCGTTAAAGGGTCTGTAGTCTGGATATCGTTTAAAGTTATGGAATTTTGGCTGATATTTTGTTTTGGAGCGGAACCAAGCAAACTTGGGTCCGAGATGTTGATTTCAAAAACTTGAGCTGTTGATTGCCCTGAAGCCTGTAGCGCGGCGGCTGATGCTAACTGCGGTTGTAACAACGGGGTTAGCAAGACCAAAGCAATAATGCCGACAAAAGAGCTTTGATCTATGGCAGACTTGAGAGTTAAAAGAGCTTTCATTCTTTAAATCAAACTCCTTTCTCCCCTGTCCCGATTCGCCATCTGGCGGACTATCGAGAAAGTACATTATGTTAAAGTGCGACTGTTGGACCCGTTCCTGTCCGCCAGTTGGCGGATTAAGGAACGTCAGCCGTCCCGCCAAAGCCTAGAAGGCCTTTTTGGGATACACGCTTACTTTTACCCTGTTAAATGCCGTTTTACGGCTTCTGCCTAAAAGGAAGAAATTTAACTGGGTAAACAAAAAAGTGCTAAAAAGCACCTTTACTATTTAATTATACTCTTTAAGGAGACCTTTTTCAAGGTCTTTTAGCCATTTTATCGCTCAAATAAGACAAAAAACATTATATTACTGGCAAAATAGGCAATAAAAAACCCCTTGTTTAAAAGAGATTTTTTATAAAAATTTTAGTTTTAAGGCCTGGTCGCCTTGCAATATTTATAAACCTGATAGCCGTAAACGGTAACTAAAGGGGTCCAAACAAGCGAAAAAATATTGCCTATCCACGAAAGATTATTATATTTTATGCCTGTTAGTGAGCCAAAAATTGCTAAAATAATCATCAAACCAATATAAATGCCAAAAGTTATAATACCAACATAAAACAGCTTGCCAAAAATTTGGCTGATTCTTCCTTTTACGTAATATTTGCTTCTTTTTAGCGCGGCGGTGTTGTTTAGGCCTTCTTCTATGACTATATATGGCGACTGGCTGAACCATAAAGCAAAAATTATGCCCGGTATTATAAATAAAATCATCCCTCCTAATACCGCCAAGCCGTTAAGCAGGCCGGTAAAAAAGAATGGGTTTATTTTAGGGCGAGACCTTTTAAAAGACTCTTTCCAGCCAATACCTTCCGTTTGGTCTTTTATGGCGTATAGCTGTGCCACGGTCGCCCAAACATAAAGATAAATAAAGAAGATAACGGCGATCGCGGCTAAAATTATTCCAACAATGGCCAAGACCTGGATACTGCCGGGGCTTTGTTTAAGAAGTCCTCCCGTGATGGCGGCTATTAGGGCTCCCAAAAGTATAAATAGCAAGTAACATGTTGCGGGTATTAATATAATAGTGATTAAGGTTTTAAAACGGTTTTTGTAAATTGCCCAAGACTCCTTTAGGATTTGTTTGGATTTGGGGAGTTCGGCGGCAACCGGCAAGGGTGCGCCGGAAGTCATACCGGCAAAAGCCTGTTCCACATCTTGCGCTCGCCAGCCCTTAGCAAGCAAGGCCGTGGTAATTTCTTCTTTATTTTTGCCGGTTTGCGTTTGTTGTTTTATATAATCCAAGAGTTGTTGGGTAACCATAGGTTTTTGTTTGATTATTTATTCTACTTATAGTTTAACCTAGAATCTAATAAACGCAAATTTAAAAGTCTGATGCTAACAAAAAACACCATCTTACAATGATGTCTTTTGTGGAGCGGCTAACGGGAATCGGACCCGTCCCCCAACCTTGGCAAGGTCGCGTACTACCACTATACTATAGCCGCGTAAAATTATTATATCAGATTTTTTTGGTGCCGGGCCCCAGAGTTCGAACTGGGCACGCCTGCCTCTTCAGGGCAGCGCTCTACCGATGAGCTAGCCCGGCGTAATAAATTTGTACTGTTTCTTAACTCGTCGTCTAACTCCTCGCTCGAGACACTCGCCTCGCTTTAACGTTCGTGGTTGCTTGAGGCCGTTCTACGGCCGAAACCACGAGCGAGCTTTGACGTTAGTCAAAACGAGTTGAGTGGTGGGCAATGTAGGGATTGAACCTACGACCCCTTCCGTGTAAAGGAAGTGCTCTACCACTGAGCTAATTGCCCCTTAAGTTTGAATATTGTATCAAGATTCGGCCGTTTTGGCAAGAGAACTTAAATAAATTTTGGCCCCAACCTTAAGATATTTTCAAAATTGTCTTCCGGAGCTATTTTGTTTTTCTTTTTTTGGCCGCACTTTTGGCATTGGTGGACTAAAATGTAATCGCCGGATTTTATTTCTACAGCTACGGGCTTCATCATCCCCCCACAGGCTTCGGCGCGATCCCCCGGATTAACATCTATATGTTTGCTCCACAGGCAATTCGGGCAGTGGTTGGTATAACCCGTGCCTTTTATCTTTGCGCCGCAATGCTCGCAGACAAAATCTTCAATTGTCCTGGTGAATTTTTTGGACATAATAGGCTAATTATAGCTTAAAATAAATCAAGGGGCACGTCATCAATCCTTTCGGACGAATCAGTGTCCCCTTGGGTTGTTTTGGCCTTTTAGCGGTTCCTCCTCGTGCCGCTTTTAAGCCGGTGGTGTTGTTCAGGCCGTTGGGAACAAGTAGGCCAAGATCTCATCGTGGGTAGCTTGGCCAATCTTCCCTGCCGACAGGTATAGTCCTAGCAGTTCTGATATCCGCCAAGCTACGTAGCCTTTATAGTTCGCATTGGCGAGCTCGGCCATGCCGCCCTGCTCCCGGTCCACGAGCATGAAGATACCCGCGACATGGAGACGTTCGGCTTCTAACACCTTAATGGACGCCAGTTTGGAATCCGCTTTGGTGATCAGGTCATCGAAGAGAGCCACGCGCTGGCCAGGCTGGTAAGCGCCGTCAATGTTGGCGCCAGAGCCGTGTGTCTTCATCTCTCGTGGAGTGATCATTGGTATCGTGGTAAAACTGGAGATTAGCGTAACCAGCGGAGTGGCGGCGGTCGGTACGTCGGCAACCAAGTCACAGGTCACGCCTTCCATCATTTCTGTTAGGAGCCATGCGGTGTCCACCAGCAGCGTTGGAAACGAGCGGAGCAGGCGGAAGTTCAGGTAGAATGGTGAGAGCGGGGCGTCGGGGTTTTTTTCGTGTAACTTGAGACGAAACCCTTTGCCTTGAGGCGACCTGGACTTGTCCAGGAAGATGCCGGCGTCAAACCACGCCAGCGCGAGAGTTTCTTTGTCGATCATGGTGTTAGTCCTGGCAGGCCTCGATGATGTTGTCGATGATGAGCTCCACCGCCGCCAGAGGATCCTGGGCGGCAGTAATGTCGCGGCCAACTACAATGCCGTTAGCGCCGCCGCTGATGGAGTTTCCTGGCGTTGCCACTGCCTTCTGCTCTTGCTTTGCGGAGCCAGGCAGTCGGACGCCAGGGGTGTAAATCAGGAAGTCCGGCCCGCAGGCTTCGCGGATAGCGGCGACTTCCAAAGGTGAGGCGATGACACCGTCGCAGCCGCATTCCTGGGCCAGCTTGGCGTATCGAACAACGAGCTTGAGCCGATATGGCTCCTCGACCCCTTCTGGTTTCAGGCCAAGATCCACCAGGTCTTCCTCGCCGAGGGTGGTCAAGAGAGTTACGGCCAGCAGGAGAGGCTTGCGTTGCAGGTCGAGCTTAGCGGCGGTGGTGTCGATGGCTTCGCGGGCGGCTTTCATAGCCGCCTTGCCGGCAAAGGCGTGCATGTTGAACATAAGCGGTCGGAGACGGGTCAGGGCTGTTGCCGCGCCCTTGACCGTATTGCCTATATCGGCGAGTTTGCAGTCCATGAAGTCGGTGCCGACAAGCTCGCCAAACAGGTCCCGCAGGTCCTCGAGCGCCGTAAGCGCATCATCGTAGTCGGCGGTCACCAGAGTGGTAAACACCGAAAGTATGAACTCAAAGCCGATCTTGAACCCGCGCACCTTGCCTTTCAGCATGGTGACGAGCCCTGTGGCTTTGATCACATTGTCTACATCCAAGGCCACGATAATCCGTGACCCCGCGTCTTTTCGAGTCATTGTCTAGTCCTTTCACGTGAAATGAAAAGAAGACCCCACTATACAGCTAATTGGGCCTCCTTTTGCTTGTGGACGGAGTATACCAAAAGGAAAGCTTAAAATCAAGGCTTTTTTAATGGTGAATTTTCCAAAAATTTGATATGATAAAAGCAGCCCAAAATTAAAAATTATCAAAAATGAGCTCCGCATCCAAGGTAACCTTAGTGTCCCCGAATTTTTCCGATATCTTTACCCCAAATATTGAAATTGGCCAGTTTCCGGACGGTGACAGCCACGTGCGCATCCCATTGATTGCGGAGTGCAAAGATGCCGATGTAGTGGTTTTTCACAGGCTTTACCCCAACCAGAACAGCTTACTGGTGAGCCTGCTTTTTATTTTGGACTCATTAAAAGAAGTTGGAGCAAAACATATAAGCGTGGTAGCGCCGTATTTGCCGTATTCCCGCCAGGATAAAAAAAAGCTCAACGGCGAAGTGGCAAGCGCGTACGTGGTTTGCAACATGCTTGCCCGGGCCGGCTGCGGCAAGCTGGTGGCGTTTGACTGCCATTTTTTAAATAATGAAGGTCCGGCGGAGTTTAACGGTTTGAAAATTCAAAACATATCCATGGGCAAGGCTTTGGTGGAGTACGCCAAGACAGCCGCGTTTTTGGGCGAGGACTGCGAGGTGATTTCGCCGGATATGGGCGCAAACTATTTGGTTAAAGACCTTGGGGGCAAGTCTTATAAAAAATCCAGGAAAGAATATGACGGTGAAAAAATTAATTATCGCGACGTGGAAACCATGGACGGCGACTTTGACGTTAAGGGGAAAAACGTCTTGCTTTTGGACGATATGATAAGCACTGGCGCCACCATGCTCCGGGCTTTGGAAAAATTAACGGCTAGTGGAGCAAAGAAAATCTGCTGCGCCGCCACCCATGGGTTGTTCTTATACAATTGCGTGGATAAAATCAAAAAGTTTACGGATTGTGTTTATTCCACGGATACGATTATTAACGACAACGCCAAAGTTTCCATCAAAGAAAAGTTGGCGGACATTGGTAGCAACCAGCCGACGTTATTTTAAACCTATCGGCCAAATTATGGAAAATATTCTGGATATCTTAAAAAAATCCGGGGCGATACTAGACGGCCATTTTGTTTTGACGTCCGGCAAGCACGCCAACGCTTATTTGAATAAAGACGCGCTTTATCCGCACATTCAAGATACCTCGGATGTCTGCAGGATGTTTGCCGAAAAAGTAAAAAATTTGGATATTGATACGGTTGTCGGCCCGGCTTTGGGGGGAATTATCCTTTCCACTTGGACGGCGCATCACCTTTCTAAATTTAAGGGCAAAGAGGTATTTGGCGTTTATACGCAAAAAGCCGCTGACGGCAGCATGCAATTTGCCAGGGGCTACGATAAATTTGTTGCCGGTAAAAAGGTTTTGGTGGTTGAGGACTTAACTTCTACCGGCGGGAGCGCGAAAAAAGTCGTGGATGCCGTAAAGGCCATTGGCGGCATGGTGGTTGGGGTTTGCGTTATGGTTAACCGCAATCCCAAAGAGGTGACCGCGGATTATTTTGGCGTGCCGTTTTTTCCGCTCGGTACTTTTGAAGTTGAGGCTCATGAGCAAGTCGATTGTCCCATGTGCAAAGCCGGTGTACCGATAAATACAGAAGTCGGGCATGGGAAAGAGTATTTGGAAGCTAAAGGGTTGTTATAATTTTGCAACTTTATGCTGACGGAAACAAAAGTTATCTTATCGGCCGATGGTTACGATAAAGAGGGATTGCTTGGACTTGTGGAAAAAATCGGCAAGAAAGTTTATTGTGTGAAAATCCATAATTTGTATGACCGGTATGGGCCGCAAATTGTAAATGATTTGCGCAGAGCAGGGGCGCGAAAAGTTTGGGTGGACGTAAAATTACACGATATCCCCAATACGGTTAAATTGAGGGCGCGAGCCTTAGCCGAATCCGGCTGTGAGATTATTACGGTGCACGCTTCGGGCGGTATGGAGATGATGCGGGCGGCCAAAGAAGGTTTTAATAAAGGCAAGGTTTTTGCCGTAACAGCGCTGACCTCCCTGAACAACGAGGCTATTAAGATTATTTATGGCGCCCAAGATGCCAAAGAATTGGTCATGCGTTTGGCGCTTTTGGTTAAAATGTCGGGGGTGGACGGTTTGGTATGTTCTCCGCAAGAAGTCCCGGCATTGCGCGCAGTTCCCGATTATAATGATTTAGAGCTGGTTGTACCGGGCATCCGCTCGGCAGGGGTCGGTGTGGATGACCAAAAGCGTTTTGATACCCCTTCAAATGCCTTAAGAGCCGGAGCGAATTTTTTAGTAATCGGCAGGCAAATAACTAAAGCCCCCAATCCGGTGGAGGCCGTAGATGCGTTGGAGTCTGAAATTGCGCAAGCCGTAAAATAATGGTAAATGTATAAATTATTTAGGCCGTTAATCTTTAAAGCTTCGTCCGATCCCGAAGACATACACAGGGTGGTGATGGGGCTTTTGCATATGGTTGGCAGCATTAGTCCACTTGGCTGGGCGGAGCGGCGGGTTTTTGATTTTGCCGACAAAAGGCTGGCACAAAACCTTTTTGGTTTGAATTTTAAAAATCCGGTCGGTCTGGCTGGAGGTTTTGATAAGCATGGGGAAGCCATTTTAGGCTTGGCCAATGTAGGTTTTGGGTTTTTGGAAATCGGCACGGTCACACGTTTTGGTCAGCCGGGCAACCCCAGGCCGCGCATTTTTAGATTACAAAAAGATGAAGCCTTAATTAACCGTATGGGTTTTAACAACGAAGGCGCGGATTTTTTGGCAAGCAAATTGTCAAAAACAAAAAAATTAACAATTCCGCTGGGCATTAATTTGGGTAAGTCTAAAGTTACCGAACTGGCCAATGCGGCGGAAGATTATTTGTATTCCTTTTCCAAACTTTACGATTATGGCGATTATTTTGTGGTTAATATTAGCTCGCCCAATACCTCGGGGCTGCGGCAGTTGCACGAAAAAAGTTTTTTGGTTGATATTTTGTCGGGTTTGAACGGTTACAGATTAAGGCAGCCGGTAATAAAACCGGTCTTGGTAAAAACCGTTGTGGACTTGTCTTTGGAGGCAATTGACGAGGCATTGGAAGTTTGCAAAAACCAAAATGTTGACGGTATAATTATTAGCAACACTTCAATTGGTAGGGATGGCTTCAAAATTAAAACCGATGAAACAGGAGGTTTAAGCGGCAAGCCGATAAGACAGAAATCTACTGATTATATAAAATATATTCATCGGCAGGCTCCAGGCCTTCCAATTGTAGGTGTTGGTGGAATTTTTAGTGCGGAAGATGCTTACGAAAAAATTAAAGCGGGAGCATCGCTTGCCCAAATTTATACCGGATTGATTTACGAAGGCCCGGGAGTGGTAAAAAAAATAAACCAGGGTTTGGTAAAATTGCTTGAGCGCGACGGGTTTAAAAATATTGGTGAAGCGGTTGGGAAAGGAAACTAAAGGACGACGTCATTCCGAGCGCCTGCAATATCGCGCGAGGAATCTCTTATTGGCAGTTCGTTATTTAAGAGATCCTTCACCCTTCGGATGCACTCGGGGTTCAGGATGACGCCGCTAATTTGGATGTTTGAGCCTTGAAAAATGTCAGTACTTGGGGTATAATCTATAGGCAAATTTGATAATGCCCAGGTGGTGGAACTGGTATACACGTAGGCTTGAGGTGCTTATGGGAGCAATCCCGTGCGGGTTCGAGTCCCGCCCTGGGCACCAGACAGGAAAAGTCAAAGAGTTTCGGTTCGCCTCGCTTCGCTCGGCGACTAATTTGTATTCAATTTTGGGGGTAAAAACGAATTCGCGATTTCGCATTTTGGGAGAAGAAAATTTTTTAATCATCTGGAAAAAGGAAAAAACTTGAATATGAATTTTCCAAGCAGAATATTCCATAGGGTCGTTGCAATGCTGTATGTGTTCGGCGTTGTTCTCCTTACATCCAGAGTACTTATCGGGTTTGAGCCGAGCTTGATACCGAGAATAGTTGATGTGATTATTTTAATTGGCGCTCTTTATGGAGGAATTGGTTATCTAAAGTTCTGGAAAAATATTGATTTTCCAAGAACAATCACAAAGGTACTCTACGCCATTATCACTTTTCATCTTCTTGGATCTGTTATTATACATGCTTTTGTTATCGCCATTCCCAACAATAAAATCTTAGATATATTTCCTGTCTGGTATAGTTATATTATGGCTCCGATAATGGCTTTATTTGCTTACTATAGCTGGAATGTGAGATTTAAAAAATGATCATAATTTGCCGCCAAAGAAAAACTTGAAATTGTTATCGGCGCGGCTCCGCCGCCTTTCCGGATTTTCGCGGGGGGGGATTTTCCGGGAAAATGCGTTCGGACTAATTCAAGAATACTGCACCAATTTAAAATTTCAAATATCAAATTACAAATTTCAAACGAATGTCCAATGACAGAATTTTGGAATTTAATAATTAGGATTTTATTTGACATTTGAAATTGGAAATTTGGAATTATGCTCAATATCCCCGTAATTTTAGGTTCGGTGCGCGAGGGCCGCAAGAGCGAGGCGCCAGCTAAATATATAGTGGAAAAAATCAAAACCGCCGGATACCAAACCCAGCTGGTTGATTTTAAAGAGCTGCCTTTGCCGTTTTATGACGCTAAGGCTGTGCCGGTGGTATATTTTAAATCGCAATATCCCAATGCCAATGCCCAAAAGTGGAGCCAGATTGCCCGGGCGGCGGACGCTTTTGTTATTGTTTCTCCGGAATACAATCACGGTTACTCGGCGGTTTTAAAAAATGCGCTGGATTGGGGCTATTTGGAGTTTGAGAAAAAACCGTTTGGTTTGGTCGGGGTTTCTAATGGAACGGTCGGAGGGGCGCGGATGATTGAAAGCCTGCGTCTGGTGGTTGCGAATTTTGGTGCGGTGACTACGCAGGAAACCATTATGATCGGCCCGGTACAAAGCTACTTTGCCGATGACGGGGAAATGATAAATCCCGAACTGGACAAAAGAATCGACGGCCTGCTAAAAAGTTTAACCTGGTGGGCCGAGGCTTTGAAAGATCACAGATACGCAGATAAAAAATAATAACACAGATTTAAAAACACCTGGCAATCCAGGTGTTTTATTAGTCTAATTTGCCCCCTATCTGTGTATTTGTGATCTAAACCACTTTCCACTTCCCTTGCTCATCTTTCATCAGCTTTCCGGCTACGGAAAATCCGGCCGCTAGTTTATGCCCGCCGCCGCCAAAAATATGGGCGATTTTGGAAACATCTATATTTTTAAAAGTATCCGAGCGCAGGCTTCCCTTTATTACCCCGCCGTCCTGGCGCAAAAACATGGCGAACTTGGCTTCGGGCATGGTATTTAAGGTCTCGGTAAACCCTTCAAAGGCGGCCTGCGGCAAACTTGTGAATTCCGCCAAATCTTTTTCCGTCATTACGGAATAAATGATCTTATTTTTTTTGTCGTAGTAGGAATTTTCCATAGCTTTGCCCCAGGCTTTTAAAATTTGAGGCGATTTGTTTTTGTAGGTTTCCCGGATAATTTTATGGCTCTGCGCGCCTTTGCGCAAAAGCAGTCCGGCGGTTTTTAGTGTGGAGCTTTGGGTGTTTGAGTGCATAAAACCACCCGTGTCGGTAATAATTCCTGTGAGCAGACAAGTGGCAATGTCTTTGGTAATTGGCCAGTTATTAAAGTTAAAAAAGTCATAAACCAGTTCCGCCACCGAAGATTTTTTTGCATCCACCACATTGACATGGCCAAAGCCCGTATTGTCGGGATGGTGGTCTATATTTAATATTGGGATATCCAATTCCATAATTTTTGGGCTGCCACAGCGGGTTTTTTCCGAGCAGCCAAAAGTAATCACAAGATCAAAGTTATTATTTTCAATATCATCGACAATTTTTTCCGCACCGGGCAAGAAGCTTAAATTCGGCGGCACTCCTTTTTTAACGGCGTAAGTTACCTGCTTGCCCATTTTTTCCAGTTGTTGCCCCATAGCCAAAAGCGCGCCCCCGTCATCGCCGTCCATGCGCTCGTGCATGGTTAGGATAATACGCTTTGATTGATCAATTAAGTTTTTTGCTTTTGTAAATTCTTGCTCCATAATACCGTTAATGCAAAATTTTCAATTTTTAATTTTCAGTTTTCAAACAATTTTTAATTATCCAATTTTAAAATTAAGTTATTGAAAATTGTTTAGAAATTAGAAATTGAGAATTATAAATTATTTTTCCTCGTGTATTTTACGTATAACTTCGTCTATATGCTGCACATATCTCGGGCTAGTGTCTAGATGGAAGCTTATTCGGGGAATGACTTTGGTGGCAAAGTGCTTGTTAACTTCGCCCTGGAGGTCGTAAATGTTTTTTCCCAAAAATGTTAAGATTTTATAGTCCAAAGATAGAGCAGTCTGAGATTTTTTATCAGCCTGCGACAAACTTTTTTTCCCTCTCCCTTCTTGCCCGCCGTAGCCTTGGCGAAGGCGGGTGGGAGAGGGTGCCCCAAGCCCGTCTTGGGGCGGGTGAGGGTCTGGGTTAAAAATAGAAATCCAAATTTTGGCGTACTTCATATCTTTGCTGGTTTCCACTTTGGTTATGGTCACCAGGCCTTTTTGCCAATCCAAAAATTTATGCAAAACCGGCCCCAATTCGTGCTGGATTAAGGAGTTTACCTTAGCTATGCGGTTGGTGTCTTTTTTTACCGGCTTCATAAATTTAAGTTAGCTGAGTATTGTATATCTTTTATTGCCTTTTAGCAAGAGTGTAAAGTTTATATGGTATTCCAAAAATGGTTGAGAATTATGCTTACGGTTTCATATATATCGGCGCTTTCAACCACCAGCCCCAGCGAGCTGTCCCCTTCCTGGGTAATAAAAGCCACTTTTCCGTTATAGGCAAACATTTCATTTTTAAACGGAAAATTTTGGGCTGGTATTAACTTGGTTTGCCTTAAAGCGAATTTGTCTTTTGATTGTAAATCTTGATAAAAGGGAATATCAGGGGCGATTATTTTTACAAAATTTCCTTTTTTTACCCTTCTTTCCACGTATTCTTCGCCCCAATAGTCTCGGATTTTTTCATCAGGCAGTTTTGTGGAAAGTACCTCTATATAGTTGGCATGCTTGGATAAAATATCTTCATAAATTTCCTTAATGCCCTCAAGCCCTTGATATATCCTGACTGATGGTTTTTTGCCGGCATGGCTCTGGATAGCCAAAAGCTGTCCCATGATGTTATCTAAGGCATTCTCTTTTTGTTTAATCAATGGAAAAATATTCTGTGGGTCTTCCACGATGTATATTTTGCGTTTGCCTTTCAAAATAGTTTTAATCAATCCTTTTTCTTTTAAGCTGTCTACGAGTTCATAAACCGTGGCGCGTTTTAATTTGGCATTATTAACCAGTTCCTGCATAGTCGCGGGACCGGTTTGCAGGCCGGCCAAGTAAAGAGCGGACTCTTTTTCGCTTAGTCCGATTTTTTGCAGGTTTTGTTCTAAATTCATAAAGTATCGGTAAAACCGACGATATTTTAATTACAATATAACCTTATTTTAAAGGATATTTTTAATATTGTCAATAATATATATCAAGATTATTGATATATTTAACAAATTAGTGTATAGTGTTTGGTCAACCTTAAGGAGGGTTGGGTTATGAGAATATTAGTCGTTGACGACGAGCCCATCAATTTGCTCGCCGCGCAGCAGACTTTGGTTGGGCACGAGTTAGTGCTCGTTGACGGTTACGATAAGGCAACGGTACTTTTGGAGCCGGCCGCATACGAAGAAGAGATCACAAAACTCCAGGGAGGGGAAGGCCACCGCATTAGCTACCGGCAAGTGCAAGAGATGTTACGCAAGTCTACCAAAGTGTTTGATGCCGTCTTAACTGACCTGCTCATGCCCCCAGGCAAGAGGGGGCAATCACCGCGGTCTCGCGAAACGTTCCAGAACCTCCCATTTCCTTCGGGGGTGATGCTCGCCCTGCACGCGATCCGGCAAGGCGCAAAGTATGTCGCTGTGTTCACAAGCGGGATCAACCATCACCACAATCCCGCGGTCTGGATGATGGAGCCGCTCAGGTGGGGCTGGAACGCTACGCCGCAGAAGTTCTTGGTCAACGGAGCCATTTTGGGATTCTTTGATGAGTGCGATGGCGGTCGCGTCCCTGTAGATGGCACTGTGTGTCAGGAATGCAATGGCAAAGGTTGCCTAACATATTGTCATGAAACTGGCAAGCTTTTTGCCAAGAACTGGGGAAGGGTTCTTGAGGAGCTCATCAAGCACCACAACAGCTAGGGAGTTTCGTACCGGACGCGAATGCACTTTTTGCGCCCGGTTTTCTTTTGGCCAAAAATAAACCCCCTTATGGGGGTTCGGCGTTATCTCAGCGTCGCTATCAGCGATTGATCAGCGGTTTATAACGTCTTCTGTTTTATCTTTTCCTCAAAACTCTCCAAGACATCCCCGACTAAAATTTTAATCGGGGTTTTTATTTTCATGCCGAATTCTTCGCCGGAGTTTACCGACTTAGATATAACTTTGCTTTGCTGGAGCTCCTCAATTTCTCCGCGGCCTAGCTCGGTATCGGCTCGCCAAACGTTAATGTGGCTGGTCTTTTTTAACAAGCCTTCTTCCACGCGGCCGCCAACAATCATTTGGCCTTTTTCCGTCATAAAAATTGCTAGAACTTTAGCCTTGCCTAAAACGTGTTTTTCCAGCTCAGGCGTAAACATCTTTATAACCGCCGAAGTAATATCTTCCAAAAGTTCGTAAATGACGTCGTAGGTATCTATAATAACCTTTTTTTGCTTGGCTAAATTAATGGCTTTGGGGTTTACTTTGGTGCGAAAGCCGACAATTACGGCTTTGGAGCTGCCGGCGAGCAAAACATCGGACTCGTTAATTTCCCCCACGCCTTCGCTTAAGATGTTAATTTTAACCTCATCATTTTTTAATTTGGCCACGCTCTGTTTAATGGCTTCCAGCGAGCCGGCTACGTCGGTTTTTAAAATCAAATTTAAAGTTTTATTTTCCAAATTCCCCACAATGGCTTGTTTGCTGGAAAGTTTGTGGCTGTGGTTTTTGCGCTGGACCAAAACGGCAATAGCCTTGGCTTCGTCCAAAGTCGCGGTGGTCTGCAAAATGTCGCCGGCCTGCGGAACTTCCGAAAGCCCGGAAATTTGCGCGGCCGTGGAAGGCGTGGCTTCTTTAAGCTTGCGGCCGGTCTCGTCTTCCAGGCTCCTGACCCTGCCAAACGCGGCGCCCGCGGCAAAAATATCGCCAACCCTTAGCGTGCCGTTTTGCACCATAACCGTGGCCGTGGCCCCTTTGCCCTGGGTGATTTTGCTTTCTATAATTGTGCCCACCATTTTGCCGTGCGGGTTGGCGCGCAAATTTTCCATTTCCGCCGTCAGTAAAATCATTTCTAAAAGCTGGTCTATGCCCTTGTTTTGTTTGGCGGAAATTTCGCAGGCAATGACCTTGCCTCCCCATTCTTCGGTAAGCACCCCTTGACCGGCCAGCTCTTGCTTAACCCTGGTAACGTTGGCTTCGGGCTTATCTATTTTGTTTATGGCCACAATCATGGGCGTGTTGGTGAATTTGGCGCGATTGATGACTTCCAAAGTCTGCGGCCTGACGCCGTCGTCCGCTGCCACAACCAACACGATAATGTCCGTTACGTTGGCACCGCGCGAACGCATCTCAGAAAAAGCTTCGTGGCCAGGAGTGTCCAAAAAAGTTATCCATTTGTCGTTTTTCTTTACTTTGTAGGCGCCAATATGCTGGGTAATGCCGCCGCTTTCGCCTTCGGCCACTTTGGTTTTACGGATGGTATCCAAGAGTGTGGTTTTGCCGTGGTCAACGTGTCCCATAATGGCAACTATGGGCGGGCGCGGTTTTAGGTTTTCTTCTTTTTCAGCTTTTAAGACTTCGTTTAAAAACCCTAAGCCGTATTCCGCTACGCTCTGGTCAGCTTCTGTCTCTACCTCAAAACCTAAATCCTGGGCCACAATGCTGGCGGTATCAAAATCTATTTCCTCGTTAATGGAAGCCATGACCCCGTTGTTTATCAGCACGGTAATAACTTTGGTTACCGGCAATTTTAACAGTAAGGCAAAATCGCGGACTTTAATGAACGAAGGCAATTTAACTTTTATTGGCGTAATAGGAAGGCTGGTCGAAGATCCTGAGCGATTAGTCGAGGGACCAAAAGCTTCCAGCAGTTTTCGCGCTACGTAATTGTCTACCTTGTTGGCTTTGGGCGAAATGAAATAGCCTTTCTCCTTGGCCTTAAGGCGAACGTCTTGTATGGACATATTCAGTTGTGAGGAGAGAGATGAGAGGTTCATGTTTTATTCCTCTCCTTTTTAAGGAGAGGCTAGGTGAGGTTATTTTGCGTTTAACTTATTGATTATACTCATAAATCTTAATAAAATCAAGACATTTTAGCGCTTGGACTTGCGTCCCAAATTGTCTCAAACAACTTAATTTCTCCAGCCACGATATCCGGGCTTTCAATAATTACCGTTACCAATTCTTTTTTGGAACTGAAGATTGCCACTTTATTTCCGTAAATTAGTTTTGAACTGTTATATAAATGGTTTTCCGGCAAATATTTTACTTCCCTTAGAAGTTCGGCGTGATTGGCTGTTAAAAAAGATTCCGGCATCTGGGATTTAAAATATAAAGCTTTAAAGTTTATACGTTTTTTCAATCTGGTTGGGATATAGTAGTTTAAATCCCAGATCCTCGCCGATGACTTTATGGATTTCGCTAATTGAGCCAATGTGCCTGACGGTGGAATTGAAAGTTTTGAGGGAATCCTCCGAGGCAATAAAGTATCCTTCTTTGCCTTCGTAGTAAGTAATCTGCGGTTTCAGATCTGGTTTTTGCGCCAGACTGTTTAATTGCGGCAAGATACTTTTTAAGTCGTCTAATTCTTTTTCTGTTTTAGATGCCAAAATATGCGGCGGTGTGGCCACAAATTTTAACCCGCTCCGCATTTTAAAACTGCCCATTAAACCCTTTTTCTCCAAAGCCTGGAAAATTACATAAGCCGAAGTTCGTTTTAGTTGCGCTTCCAGCGCCAATTCCGACATCCCCGCCTCACCAAGTTTAAGCGATGCCAAATACAAAGCCACTTCGCCGTCTTCCAGCCCTAATTCTTTAAGAGTTTGTTTAATGTCTTGCATATTAAATACAAATAAATTGATGCCTGAGCTTGTCGAAGGCTCAATTTATTTGTCCCTTCGACTTTGCTCAGGGGACAAATAAATTTAAATTTGACGTTTTTTACGTCAACAGTATATCAAATCTAATAAAAATAAGCAAATAAAGGCAAAATATATAATAAATTATGCCACAATTATTGACGTTATGTCAATTTTGATGTATTGTTATCGGTCAAAACAAAAACACCTGACGAGGTTAACAACGCAAAGGAGGTAGTTATGAATATTTTGGTTGTAGAAGACGATCCGAAGCATATGAAGGAGGCTGTTGAGGTCATTCAAGCCGCCGGACACGAAGTGATACAGGCAACTGATATGTATAGAGCCAGGGAGTATCTCTACGATGACCGCCCCGACGGAGTAATTACTGACCTTTTTATTCCGGATGGTGCGGGAGGAGTAAATGAAGATGCGGATCAGCCGCGAGGCCTAGGAATTGTCTTAATGGCGCAGCAGGAAGGCATTCCTTGCATCATCTGCACCGCAGGATATCACCACGGATCCAAGTACAACTGGATCTGCGGACTCGGGCGGAGGTTGCACTGGCCACCGATGGTAGATCAGCTTCAGGATCGGCACAACTACGAGGTGGAAAGCCAGTCGAAAGACTGGCAAGAAGCGCTCGACACCCTGGTCAAGATCATAGTGGCCAAGGGATATTAACAGCCAATGTGTTCAAAAACCGGCGGTTGTTCGGCGTTAGGAGGCGCGCGAACTACTGACCGGTTTTGTTTTGGCAGAATTGTTTACTTGCTAAACTCACGGCCGTGAGTTTAGCAAGTTTAGGTATTTGCTCTGGCCAAAGTCGCAAATTGCAAAAAGTATTTATTTAAACCTTCCGGGTTTTGCGGTTTATCGGATAGCTCCAGGCAGGCGTTTTCCCGCAGGCGGCATAGCTCTTTTAGTCTTGGCCCGCGCCAACGGGGATCGTTTATGGTTAAATCCGTCAATTCAAGCATTCTATCAAAGGCTTTTTGGAAATAAGCGGGCTGGTTTTTTTGTTTCCATCTTAAAGCCCGTCCGAACTCACTGCCTATGTTGCCAAGCTGTTCTTCAAGCGACATTTTTTGCCATTTTTGTTTTATCTCAGGACCATGGATGTATCCCATAAATTTATTTTAGGTTATCTGCGTTCTAGATCCCGGATATTTTTTGTGGCTTGTGATAATCATCAGCACAAAAAATTCCGGGATGGAACACTAAGGGGTATTTAGAATGTACGGTTTTTTCCCACAATCATCTTCAGCCTCTGAGGGATTATTTCCACGGTGCTGGGGAATTTGGCAACAACGCGGCCGAGCATGGTCAAATTGGTGCCGCGCGGCTCCAAAAATTCAATTTTTTTGCATTTAATGACTGTGGTATTGGGCACCTTTTCCAGACAGCCTTCTGAAATAATGTTGCGGTATTTTAAAACCTGCATTTTATTAAGGTGCTCCATTATGAGCAGATCTAAATTGCCGTCCGTGGGGTTGGCGATTTTTTCGCTTTGGCAGGAAGTGGAACGGATGTTGGCCACCAGTCCGCCGAGCCCGTTTATGGTCACGTTGTAAGAATCATCCACCCGGATGGTAAAGCCTTTTGCCTCCGAAGAAAGCAGCTTCAGGCTTTGCCACAAAGAGGCGGTTTTGATGTTGTGGGACATTACGCCAAATTCCAGAAAGCTGATAAAATAATTGCCGGAAATTTTGGCCAGGTCAATTTTTTCTATGCGCCTGGCGGCAATGGTTTTTACGCCCAAAAAGACGTTTTCAATGCCTAAAATTTTTGCCAAATTTGAATTTTCATCAAACGGGATAAAACCCAAAGTAAAATCCCGCCCCTTAAGCGCCGCCAGCATTAAGTTAAAGGTATCGTCACTGCCGCAGGCCACCAAAGTATTGGTGCCTCTTTGGCTGGCCGTATCCACCAAATCCTGCACGCTGCGCAAGGGAGTTACCCTTGAAGCCTCGCCGGAAACTTTAAATTCGGCCAAAAGCCCGGAAAGCTCGGTCTGGAGCTTCTCAAATTTTTCCATGGGCAAATTGTGCTGGTCGAGGATATAGTAGTGCACAAAAGAAATGACAAAAATTAAAAAAATAATAAAAATGACAAAAATAAATGGGCCTATAATTTTTGCTCATTTATGCCAATTTTGTCATTTTTGCTCATTACCTTTACTCTTCTGGTTCAATAAGGGGTTCGGCTTTTTCCACGGGAGTTTTCTTGCCGCTGCCCCCGCTTACTCCGTTGCCGCCCATAACGCACTTGCCGGAAAATTGGGCACCGTCTTCCACCCTAAAAACCGTGCAGACAATATCCCCTAAAACTTTTGCCGTACTCTGTAATATCAAATGCCCGGATATTTTTAAGTTACCCTGTATTTCCCCGCCGACCACGGCATTGCCCGCCAAAATGTCTGCCGCAATTTTGGCCCCGGGACAACAAATACGCTCTGGCTAGTTTTGACTTTGCCGCTTACCTGGCCTTCTATTTTTATGTTGCCTTCGCTGTTTAAATCTCCTTGAATTTTAACGCTGGGGCCGACTACGGTTTCGGCCGGGCTGTTTAGGTTCTCGTCTAAGGTTTTGTCCATAAATGTCTTTTTCCGCCGGGTTTCCCGGCTTAATTAATGGTTGGGTCCGGTATTTGTTTAGGTTTTAATATAAATTTGAAGCATTAAATCCGAAATTCGAAACAAATTCTAATATCTAAATTGTAAATTCAAAATCCTGGATGTGCCCGTTTAAATATTAAGTATTTGAATTTGTGAATTGTTTCGGATTTCGATATTAGGATTTCAAATTTGCCTTTTCTACTGCCTGTTGCTCTTCATCGGTCAGTTTAATCTCACATTTCCCCTGGTCTATTTTTTTGGTGTAAATCCTGTTTTGCTCGCGTCCATACATGGAGGTAATAATTATTCCGGTATTGTGTTCATCCAATAAAGCCAAAGAAAAACTAAAATTCCCGCCGCCATCGTTAAACGGATTAAAACGTACAAGCCCCACTTTCTGAACGGCAAAAGTAACCTTAGTTTTTAGTTCATTTAATTCCTGCATCAAAGCCGTTTCCTGCTCCCGGCTGTTCTGTAATTCTTGCTTTAAGGAGTAAATCACACTTTCTAAACTTAGAGCTTTTCCACCCGCGAAAAAAGCCTTTTTTAGCTTATTAATAGAAATTATTTGCCAGGTGCAGTATCCGGCTAAAATCAGGGCCAAGCCGGCCAAAATTAAGGTGATTGTAGGTAGCTGTGTTATCATATCTAAGCTATTGTAGCACTAGTTATGGCTTGCGTTCAAATGATAAATTGTATCATTATCCTTTATCTTTTATCCTTGACAACCTTCGCTTGGTAAAGGATAATGGATAAAAGATTAAAGATAAATTTATTATGTCCAAAAAGCACAAAAGAAGCGATTACCAAATACCCCAGCAAGCCGGTATTTCCCATGCCGCGGAATACCGCATTATTAAGTTTGATTTGGTAAAAGTGGTAATTTTAAACCTTGTTTATTTAGCGGTTATTTTGTCGTTGTATTTTGGCAACCAGCATACGCATTTTTTGGATAACTGGTTTGCGAAACTTCTCCATTTCTAGTTTATCTTTGAACAACGGGCATCATTGGTCTTAGAAATATTTCAATCCAATGGTGCCCGTTGTTACCTTTTGTTATAGACGCCCCATAATGGGCGGGTTTTGTCATATATGATATAAAGTGGATAATTTTGGTTGACCAAAGGGCAAAAATTTGCTAAAATTGTAATACATATATCACATACGATAGTTTCCCTTTGGCGTCATCCTGAGCGTAGCGAAGGATCTCATTAAAGAAAGAGATTCTTCACCCTTCGGATGCTACTTCAGGTTCAGAATGACGCCTTAGGAAAGAAAATATTATATGCAAAACCTTATAAAGGATCAGCAGAAAATCGGCCAGTTTATAGCCGAAGTCCGTGAGCTTAAAGGCTTTACCCAAAGCCAGTTTGCCAAAAGCTTAAAAACCAGCCAGTCAGCCGTAGCCAGGATGGAAAGCGGCCAGCAAAACTTAACTACAGAGATGCTGGCTAAGATTAGCGCAGTTTTGAACCATGAAATTATTACGTTGGCCGACAAGTCGGTAAATTTTAAAATAGAAGGCGGGCGGAAACTTTCGGGAAGGGTCGCGGTTAATACTTCCAAGAATGCCGCGGTGGCGCTGTTGTGCGCTTCTTTGCTTAATGAAGGTAAAACTATTTTTAAGAATGTGCCTAAAATAGAGGAAGTCTACCGGGTAATTGAAGTTTTGGTCAGTCTTGGCGTCTCGGTAAAATGGCAGGGCGCGGATGTGGAAATTTTGCCGGGCAAAAAAATTACCATAAATAAAATAGACAAAGAAGCCGCGGTTAAAACCAGAAGCGTTCTTATGCTGCTTGGGCCTTTGGCTCATATTCTTCCCGCTTTTAACCTGCCTTTGGCCGGCGGCTGCAAACTGGGCGAACGGACCGTGAGGCCGCATTTGTTTGCTTTGGAAAAGCTTGGAGTTAAAATTCAGACCCATCATGACCATTACGCCGTAAGCTCGGCTAAAGCTCCCGCCAAAGGCGGATCCGCCTCCGGCGGAAAAACCGCGGAGGTAGTGCTTTACGAAATGGGTGACACAGTGACGGAAAACACGCTTATGGCCGCGGCAAAAATAAACGGCGTGACCACCATCAAGCTGGCCTCTTCCAATTACATGGTGCAGGATTTATGTCATTTTTTGCAAAGTTTGGGCGTAAAAATTGAAGGCGTGGGTACCTCCACCTTAAAAGTGCATGGCAAACCGCACATTAACCAGCGTGTGGTCTTTTATTTAAGCGAAGACCCCATAGAAGCCATGCTGTTTTTGTCTTTGGCTGTCACCACAAATTCTTCCATAACCGTTGAGCGCTGCCCCATAGACTTTTTGGAGCTGGAACTGTTGAAATTGGAAAAGATGGGGTTTAAGTACCGGATTATTAAGCGTTATAAAAGCCATAACGGTATTACCAATTTGGCAGATATTAAGACTTTCCCGTCTAAATTAATCGCGCTGGAAGAAAAAATCCACCCGTTGACGTCCTCGGCCGGAATTAATATAGATAACCTGCCGTTTTTTGTGCCCATTGCCACCCAGGCCAAAGGCACCACGCTGATTCACGACTGGGTTTACGAAAATCGCGCTATTTACTATTTGGAATTAAATAAGCTGCGGGCCAATATAATTTTGGCCGACGCCCACCGCGTTTACATAGACGGCCCGACCGAACTTAAAGCAGGCGAAGTCATTTGTCCCCCTGCCCTGCGCCCGGCCGCGATAATTCTAATTGCGATGTTAGCCGCCAAAGGCACCTCTATTCTCCGCAACGTTTATTCCATAAACCGCGGCTATGAGAATTTGGTGCAGCGATTACAGAAGCTCGGAGCCAAGATCGAAATGATACATGGCATGTAAATTTAAGCCCAGGCAAATTGGCAGGGCTTTTTTGTTTTGTGCTAAAATAAAGATATAAAAGCGCCATGGCGGAAACAAACAACAATTTGGGTTTATCATCAGCCGAAGCCGCTAGCAGATTAAGGCAGTACGGCTATAACGAAATTGCGGAAAGCAAAAGGCTATCCGGGCTTTTGGCTTTTTTGTTAAGGTTCCGCAATCCGCTGGTGCTGATTTTGGTCTTTGCGGCTACGATATCAGCTGTAACCGGGGATCCCGTCAGTGCGCTGATTATCATCAGTATTGTACTGCTGTCCGTTATCTTAGATTTTTTTAATACCTACAAATCCCAAAAAGCCGCGGA
This sequence comes from Candidatus Doudnaibacteriota bacterium, assembly GCA_963768175.1. GTDB lineage: Bacteria > Patescibacteriota > Doudnabacteria > UBA920 > UBA920 > PALSA-1336. The sequence continues at coordinate 886,708 of CAVYGQ010000001.1, forward strand.
AGAGCTGATAGAAAAAGTGGAAATTACAGCCGAGGTATTGAGAGGCGGCATAGTGACTCCCCTGCCGCTGCGCTTGATTGTGCCCGGAGACGTGGTGGAACTTGAGGCCGGAGACGTAATTCCCGCAGACGGCAAAATTTTAAGCGCCAAAGATTTATTTTTGAACGAATCTTCGCTAACCGGCGAATCTTTTCCCGCGGAAAAGCAGGAAGGCTTGCCTATTTTTTTGGGAACCAACGTGGTTACCGGCACTGGCCGGATGCTGGTGGAAGTTACGGGTAAAAAAACCAAGTTCAGCAAAATCGCGGAAAGTCTGGAAGCGCCGGAAAGGCCTACGGATTTTGACCGCAGCATAAAAGATTTTAGCTACTTAATTATGAAGATAACTTTTGTCTTGGTTATCTTTATTTTTTTGGTTAACGCCATACTCAAAGGCAGCACTTATATTTTGGAGTTGTTTTTGTTTGCCGCGGCCTTGGCCGTGGGCTTGACGCCGGAGCTTTTGCCCATGATTATTACGCTTAATTTATCCAAGGGCTCTTTGGCCATGTCCAAGCACGGCGTAATTGTAAAAAAACTATCGGCCATCCAAAACTTTGGCGCTATGGATGTATTGTGCACCGATAAAACCGGCACGTTGACGGAAGACAGGATTGAACTGGTCAAGTACGTGGACGCCGAGGGCAAGCCGGATGAAAACATTTTTAAGTACGCTTACCTTTCCAGCAGTTTCCGCAGCGGCTTTAAGAATCCGCTGGATGTGGCTGTAAAAAATTTCAAGATGTTTGATATTGGCGGCAAATCCGCCTTCGCTGAAGCTTCGGCGGATGACTCGCTATCAAATATATTAATGGGAGTCAAAAAAATAGACGAAATCCCCTTTGATTACCGGCGCAAGCGCGATTCCATTATCGTGAAAACTTCTCAAGGCTATGAGCTTATTTCCAAAGGCGCGCCTGAAGAAATGTTTGAGACCTGCAGTTTTTATAGCCAGATGGGTAAAAAACTCACCCCTACTATAGCCAAAAAATTGGAAAAAGAATATCAGGCTTTAAGTGCCGACGGCTTTAGGGTTTTGGCTGTGGCCTGCAAGACGCTTCCGGAAAAAACGGCATACGAAAAAGAAGACGAAAGGGATTTGGTTATATTGGGCTTTATTGCTTTTTTGGATCCGCCCAAAAAGAGCGTGACCGAAACCCTGCGGACTTTGGAAAATTATGGCATCGCCATAAAAGTTATTACCGGCGATAACGAAATTATTACCAAAAAAATCGCTCAGGAAATTAATTTGCCCGTTTTGGGCAGTTTGACCGGGGCAGAGATAGAAAAATTGACCGATCGGCAGCTAGCAATAGATGCGGAGAAAACTACAGTTTTTGCGCGCGTTACGCCGGAACAAAAAAAGCGCATTATTTTGGCTTTGCAAAAAAATAAACACGTAGTCGGGTTTATGGGCGATGGTATAAATGACGCGCCGTCGCTTAAGACCGCGGACGTGGGCATTTCGGTTAACAACGCGGTGGACGTGGCCAAGGAATCGGCCGATTTAATTTTATTGCACAAGAGTTTAAAGGAGCTGGCTTTAGGCGTTATCCAGGGCCGCAAAACTTTTGCCAATACTTTAAAGTATTTAATGATGGGTTTGAGCTCAAATTTCGGCAATATGTTTTCCATGGCCGGAGCATCCATGTTTTTTCCGTTTTTGCCCATGCTGCCGGCCCAGATTTTGCTAAATAATCTGCTGTATGACGGCTCGCAGTTTGTCATTCCGCTGGACAATGTGGATGAGCAGGACATTGCCAGGCCACGGCAAATGAAGATCCATTTTTTGCGCAGATTTATGGTGGTTTTTGGCATTTTAAGTTCGGTGTTTGATTTTGTGACGTTTTTAGTGTTAACTTTTGTCTTCCATTATACCAACCACTACTTCCAGACCGGCTGGTTTATTACCTCTTTTGCCACGCAAATTTTAGTGGTATTTGTTATCCGCACCAAGCAGGTGCCGTTTTTCAAAAGCAAGCCGGCTAAGTCCTTAGTTATTTCCGTGTTTAGTTTTTTGGCTTTAGCCCTGCTTTTGGCCTTAGGCCCGATAAAAAATATCTTCGGCTTTGCCCCGCTTTCGCTGGCCATGGTTTTAAGCGCTTTCCTTATTACCCTGCTCTATTTAATCTGTATTGAGTTCGCCAAAAGCAAATTTTACCAATATGTTTCGGAATAAACTTTAACTCATTCTCTAGTGCTTATTCGTGCGAATTAGCACTCGCTCGATAAAAAACAAGCCCTGCGATGAGGCTTATTTTTTTATCAGTTTTAACTTTTTTATCCGTGGCCACTTTTTTATTTCCGCCTCGCGCTTAAGCGCCTTGCCCCAGCTCTTGAATTTTTCATGGTAAACAATTTTTCCGCCGCCGTGGGCGATTACATATTTGGAACCTTTACCGGAATTGTGTTTTTGCTCCCGCTTTTTTAAATCCTTGGCGCTGCCGGAATATAGCGTGCCGTCTTTGCATTTTAGGATGTAGAAATAGAACATGTCTTTACTTAAGTTCGGATTATAGCTAAAATTATAGAGATTTACTGGGCCTATAGTAAAGTGGTATTACGCGGCATTTTCACCCCGTCACTAAATTGCATACAATACAAATGCTGGGCCTATGGTCCAGTGGTAAGACACGGCATTCGCATTGCCGGGACGCGAGTTCGATTCTCGCTAGGTCCACCAGCGTTTAGTGACGGGGCGAGTTGCTGAGGCGGGAGTTCGATTCTCCCTGGGTCCACCATTTGACTTCGTTTCAGCAAGTTGAAACTTCGCTTATGGTTTTCGACCATATTACCGACGAATGTTTATACTTAGATAAAGTCGAATGTCTTGAGCGAGCGAAGCGAGTCGAAAGGCACTCACTCTCGTGGCCTTCGGCCAAATAATTCCCCCGATAAGGGGTTTTATCGTCTTATGTTAAAAATTGAAATAATCGCTTTAGGAAAATTCAAGGAAAAGGCTTACAGGGATCTGGAAGCCGAGTTTTTAAAGCGCTTGTCCCCCTTTGCCAAAATTAAAGTTATTGAACTGCCGGAAATCGGTTACGGCAAGAACCAGGATTTGGGAAAAATTAAACAGCAGGAAGCGGAAAAAATAGTTAAACAATTGCCGGACGGCGGGGTAATAATTTTGCTGGAAGAAAAGGGAACATTGCGCAATTCCAAGGATTTTGCCGGTTTTTTAGAGCGGGTTGGCGGCTTGGGCAAAAAATTGGTTTTTGTCATCGGCAGCGGTATTGGTCTGCACGAATCAATCCGCCAATACAGCAACTACACCATTTCCCTGTCCCCTCTTACTTTCCCGCACAATATGGCCAGGATCATTCTTGAGGAGCAGATATACAGAGCGTGTACCATTTTGTCCGGGAAAGACTATCATAAGTAGATTTAAGATTAAAGATTTAGGTTTTAAGACTTCCCTCACCCGAGGGATTTTTTGAATCCGCGGCGATCAATGCCAAAAATATCCAAAGTAAAAGTTAAGTCTGGTCAAGAGTGTAAAAGTAGTGGTCAAATTGCATCAAAATTAGAAAAGTTACAAAAATAGTAACAAGAAGTAAGCTATAAGTAGTAAGTTTTTGTTTTAAAAGTTTATAAAGGTGTGAGAAAAATATCCAAACCAAAATTAACATTGCCGGGATGCCCATTTCCGCGGCGGCGATAATAAAATAGTTGTGCGGCGGTTGTTTGTCCCACGGGGCTAGTGTTTTACCAGAGATGGTGTCCATCTCAAGCAGGCTCTCCCCTAGCCCAACTCCAAAAATTGGATTTTTTACTGCCATTTTTATGCCGGTAACATCGTAAAATTTTCTTGCTATAGTGGATTGGTCGAAAAAGGTCGCTCGGGTAATGAGAAAAGGCTTAAAAAGAATAAACGAGGCTATAAGCGAAGCAACAAGAATAATTATGGCTGACGCTATCCTTCGAATGCCGGTCTCGGTATGATGCCAAAGAAGAAAACCAAAGAAAATAACCAATCCGGCGGCTAGAGCAAGGAATGCTCCACGTGAAAAGGTAACTGTAAGCCCAAGAATATCAATGAATAGCAGAATTGAGTATAAAACCCTAGATTTTTTAGTAATTAGGTTGGTTAATAAGTAAATAGTAATTAGAATCCCCGCCACCAGGAAGGCAGAAAATGGGTTTGGGTGAGGAAAGGTGCCATATCCGCGTATATAGGCTGTTCCACCTGAAACAATTTTTGCCACCCCAAGGATGCTTGGAGCCAAATGCGACTCCCCTAGTTTGTAAAGTCCGATTGAAGATTGCTTGGCAAATTGAATTAGAGCAAGGATGGATTCCAAGCCACAGAGCCAGGCAAAAAGCTTTAAAAACAAGTTTTTTATGGCATTTTGCTCAAATAGTAAGCTAAATGTTCCATATGCAACAATTAATTCTAGCCATTTTATCAATAAATAAGCATTAAGCCTTATATTTAAGCTAAAATGTATAAAAAATATAACAAAAATGGCTAAAATAAGCCATTTTAACGATTTTGCCACGTGGTAGAAATTTACACCACGTGGTGGAAAAACGGTCAAAGCAGTAAAAAATATCAATATGTCGCTTAAATATAAGGAAAAAGAAGTAAAATCCGAATAATCGCCGATTAAATAAGCTTCTTTTGTCAGAAAAACATGGCGGACAGGGAAAAAGATGCTAAAAATCGCTAAAATAAACAGCAAAACGAGGATTTTGTAATAATTTTGACTATTTTTAAGATTTATGATATAATTATGCATAATAAATAATTTTGCCAGGACAATGGTGCCCATTGTAAAATACGCTTATCTCTTTAACCATTCTAGCACAGCGGGTTTTTGTGTTATAATTTTTGAGTCCTGATGCTAAATTTTATCTCCTCGTAGCTCAACGGATAGAGCAGCGGCGTCCTAAGCCGTTGATGTTGGTTCAATTCCAGCCGAGGAGACCAAAATAATCTATGTTATAATAAAACCATGATTGACCCGGATTTAAAAAGCCAATTAGATCAAGTTAACGCAAATCTGATTGTTATCAAAAATCGAAAGAGTGGGGGAGTCTGGCGTGCTTTTTTTAACGGCGTGTTTGGGGCCCTTGGTTATGTGGTCGGTTTGGCAATCGTTGTACTCATTTTGGGCTGGTTTTTGCAAAAAAACGGCTTGCTGGGTGCATTTGAGACGCAGCTAAAGAATTTTACAGACTTAATTGACTCCGCTAAAAATTTAATTCCCAGCAATCAAAGCACCTCAACCTCAAAGACCATCCAACAGAACGGGGGAACGCCAACTATGGTAACCTTGCCGAACGGCCAGCAAATAAAGGTAAATTTGCCTCAGGGGTACTGACCCCGTTAGAAGTCCAGCATATATCTTTTTAGCGGGTACTTTTAAGGTGTCCGACTTCTAACGGGGTTGATAAAATAAGCTAAATCTAATAAAATATCTAAGCAACATTTTGTTGATCGTTTAAGGTTTGCCCTACGTAGCCTTGGCGAAGTAAGGGCCTGTAGTATAATGGTAATACGGATCCATGGCATGGATTAGTCGGGGGTCCGATTCCCCCCAGGTCCACCACTCGACTCGCTTTGACTAAAAGTCAAAGCTCGCTCGTGGCCTTCGGCCAAATCGAAGCGAGTTGACTGTCCCGAACGAAGTTGAGGGGCAAAAGTAACTCTCGTTGCGAGGGTTATTTTTGTAAGGTATAATTAACCAGATTCGGGATGTAGTATACCGGTAGTACACACGCTTCGGGTGCGTGGAGACTGGGTTCGATTCCCAGCATCCCGACCAGAGATAAAGCCCCAGTAAAATCTGGGGTTTTATCTTAGGTAAAGCAATGGTATGATATAGGTATGAACCCCGTTAGAAATTTATTCTTTCGGGAAACTTAGAGTAAATTGTTGAACATATCAAATATCTATTGTTTTATTGTTATTCCATGGCTATTTCTAACGGGGTGAATAAGCAGGTTGTTATAAACAATCTTTTGATTAGTTACAGCGAGGTACAAAGCGGCGGCGCTCAAACGCTGTTGTTTTTGCATGGCTGGCGGAGCCAAAAGGAAGTTTGGCTGCCGGTAATCCAAAAGTTGTCGGTCATAAACAGTCAGTTATCAATTTACGCAATAGATTTGCCTGGATTTGGCGGGTCGCAAGCTCCAACCACCCCGCCCCGTCAGACGGGCCACCCCTCCTTAAATAAGGAGGGGAATACTGCAGGATGGACGGTGGGGGATTATGTGAATATTGTTGCGGAATTTATTGGGAAATTAGAATTAAAAAATGTCATCGTTGTTGGCCATTCTTTTGGCGGCAGGGTGGCTATAAAATTAGCTTCGGTAAATCCGAAATTGGTAAATAAAGTGGTGTTGGTGGATAGCGCTGGATTTGCTATGGAAGCATCAAAGAAAAAATTGGCGGCCTTAGCCGCAAAAATTGTTAAACCGGTTTTTAAGCCCAAAGTCATGCAGGGACTACGCAAAAAAATTTATCAGACAATCGGCGCGGAAGATTACGTAGCCATCCCGGAACTGCAAAAAACTTTTGTGAACGTTACGAACGAGGATTTGTCGGATGACATGAAAAAAATACAGGCACCTACTCTTATAATTTTCGGGGAAAACGATAAAGAAACGCCGGCAACTTACGGCGAGTTAATGAAGTTTTTAATCCCAAAATCCAAATGCTTAATTTTGAAAGGCACTGGGCACTTTAGTTTTTTGGAAAGGCCGGAGGAATTTGTAAAAATATTAAGTGATTTTATTCTATCTTAACTATCTCTAATTCGCGCGAATAGGAGAACACTTAAAATGGACTTGTTTGTTCCAAAATTTATCCAATACCAATTATACCTGCTCCAGCTGGAAAATTATGAGCTGGGAAGGTATTGGAAATTGCTTATAAAAAAGGGAGTTTTCCCTAAAAAAAGCCAACCTTTGCGCAAAGAGCTGGTCTGGACCGCTAAAGCTCGGGCGTTAATGCTTATGGCTGTGGCCCTGCATGGTTTGGTGGTCGTTTTGGTTGGGCTTATGGTTTTAACTTTAAAGCCGGGCATAGATAACTTTTTTACCACAATAATTTTGGCGGTATTAATTTTGTTGCCGTTTTATTTTGTTTTTTTCAGTCTGGCTTTGTTAATCCTTAAGCCTTTGGACACTCTGGTAAAACAAAGCCTTGTGGCTAAAGCCAAAACCAAGCTGGCTGGATTGCCTGATGTCAAGATAATCGGCGTTGCCGGCAGTTACGGCAAAACTACAATGAAGGAAGTGTTGAGGGCAGTGCTAAGTGCTAAGTTCAAAGTGCTAAGTACGCCGGAGAGCATAAACACGCCGGTGGGGATTGCCAGATGGATTATAAATAAAATAACGGACGAAACCCAAATTCTGATTGTAGAAATGGGGGAGCATTATGAGAAAGACGTTAAAGAAATTTGCGATATAGCAAAACCCGACATCGCGGTGGTTACCGGCATTAACGAATCCCACTTGGAGCGGATGAAAAAAATGGATACGGTTATTGCCACAATTTTTGAAATCGTGAGTAACGCCCAGCCCGGCGCGGCTATTGTGCTAAACGGCGATGATCGCAGGGTTATGGAGAATTATAAAAAATTTGTCTGGCCAGACCATCGGCTGGAATTTTTTACAAAAAATCCCGGCAGTGAAAAGTGTAAAGTGAAAAGTGCAAAGTTTAACACAGACAAGCTGTGTTGGAATTTAGAGATTGATGATCTTGGCTCGGTAGAACTGGATTTACTTGGGGAATACGCGTTGGGCGACGTTGACGCGGCCGTGAAAATTGCCAAAAGTTTGGGTATGAGCAATGAGCAAATTATCGCGGGGATCAAAAATATCAAGCCCGTGGAGCACAGGCTCCAGCCGATAAAGTCTGCCACGAATGTTTTGGTAATAGACGACAGTTACAACGGCAATTCCGACGGAGTAGTGGAAGCCATAAAAGTTTTGTCGCGCTTTTCCGCCAAAGGCGGATCCGCCTCCGGCGGAGAAGGCCGCCGGAAGATTTATATCACTCCCGGGCTGGTGGAAATAGGCAAAAGTTCCGCCGATATTCATCGCAGTATTGGCAAACAGCTGGCGGACGTTGCGGATGTGGTTATTTTGATAAAAAATAGCGCGACGGGGTTTATTGAAGAGGGAATCCTCTTAGGGCGTCATTCTGACCCTGAGCGGAGCGAAGGGGAAGAATCTCAAACTAAGGATAAAGAGATCCTTCGTCCCTCGGATGCACTCGGGGCTCAGGATGACGCCGCTGGTAAGAGACCAAGAATTATCTGGTTTAATTCCGCCTTGGAAGCGTACGCGGGGCTAAAAGACATTTTAAAACCCGGGGATGTAATTTTGTTTCAGAACGATTGGGGAGACCAGTATTTGTAATGACAAAAATTAAAAAAATGACATAATTGACAAAAATTCATGGGGACAATCGGAAAAATTTTTAATAAGATAGTATCACCAAAAATTAACTATCAACCGCTTATAGAAGTGAGGATTTTTAAAGATGCCTTGCTGCATAATTTACACGTTTTCCAAGAAAAATATCCGAGCCTTGAGTTTGCCCCAGTGATAAAAAGCAACGCTTACGGACACGGTATGGTACAGGTGGCAAAAATTTTTGACAGCAAACCCAAAGCTTTTTTTATGGTGGACTCATTTTATGAGGCTTTGGTGTTAAGGCGCGCCGGAATTAAATCTAAAATTTTAATGCTGGGTTTTAACCGGATTGAGCAATTGATTAACCCCAAATTAAAAAATTGTTCCTCGGCGATTATTGATTTCTCCACTTTGCAGGAAGTGGTGGCAAAATTAAAAAAGCCGGCGATCTTTCATCTCAAGATTGATACGGGTATGCACCGGCAGGGACTGTGGGGGGAAGAAGTAAATAAGGCAATTGCGTTAATCAAGTCTAACCCAAACTTTAATTTGGAGGGCTTATGCAGCCATTTGGCGGATGCCGACGGGGCTGGGCAGGATTTTACCAAACAGCAGATTAGACTGTGGAATCAAGTCGTGGAAAAATTCAAACAAAACTTTCCCTCCATTAAATATTTCCATTTAGCCAATACCGCCGGGACTTTTTATACCAACGAAATTACGGCCAACGTGGCGCGCATCGGCATCGGGCTGTATGGGTTAAATAATTCACAGTTTGAAAAGTTGGACTTAAAACCGGCTTTGGAAATGGCCTCTATTGTCACTTCCGTAAAAACTATTCCGGCTGGGGAGAAAATCGGTTACAATATAACTTATGAGGCGCCGAAAGAAACAAAAATCGCCACCGTACCGGCGGGATTCAACGAAGGCGTGGACCGCAGGCTTTCAAATAAAGGATTTTACCAAATTAAGGGGCAAAACTGTCCTTTGCGGGGCAAGGTGAGCATGAACATAAGCAGCGTGGAAGTAACCAGTGTCCCTGGAGTTAAAGTGGGGGATGAGGTGGTAATTATAAGCCGAAATCCGAGCGATAAAAATTCGGTGGAAAATATTGCCAAAATGTGCGACACGGTACATTACGAAATTCTGGTTCATATACCTTCTATATTAAGAAGAATAATAGTGTAGCGCGCCGATTTATCGGCATCCTAAGATAGCCCATAAATGGGCACGCTACAGATGGAAAAAATTTTATGAAAAAAAACATTGGCGTATTTTTTGGCTCGGGCTCTACAGAACACGATATTTCGATAATTACGGCCCAGCTGATTATTGCCGGGCTAAAAGGTTTGGAATACCCGGTAACCCCCGTCTATATTACCAAGCAGGGCAAATGGATGCTCGGGGAAGAGCTGGGGAACTTGAAATTTTTTATTGACCCGAGTAAAAAAGTTGAAGACGAAAAAAAATATTACGAATATTATTTGGATATGCAAGAGTTGGTGGGGAAGATGGTGTTTAAGCGTAAGGGATTTTTGGGCAAATCTATTGTCATCGATGTGGCTTTTCCGGCCTTACACGGCGCTTTCGGCGAAGACGGAACCATTCAGGGGGTGTTCGAGATGCTCGGTGTGCCTTACGTGGGCTGCGGCGTGCCGGCCTCGGCCATTGCCATGGACAAGGCTCTGACCAAGATAATTATGAAGGACGCGGGCGTGCCGACCACTAAATTTGCTTTTTTCTATAAACAGGATTGGGAAAATAGCAAGCCGCAAATTATAAATCAAATTAATCAGCTCAAGTGGCCGGTGTTTGTAAAACCGGTACATTTGGGCTCTTCCATCGGCATCGGCAAAGTAAAGGCGGGGGATATTAAAGATTTGGAAAATAAGATTGAAGTTGCGCTACATTATGACGAAAAAGTTTTGGTGGAAGAAAGCGTGGAAAATTTAATGGATGTGACATGCTGTATAATCGGCAACAACCAGCTGCGCGCCTCGTTGCTTCAGGAGTCGGTGTTTAGCAGCGAACTGTTTGATTTTGAAAACAAGTATATTTCCGGCGGCGGCAGCCAGACCGGCAAAGCCGTCAATAATTTGATTATTCCCGCCAGACTGGACGAGGCCACCACCAAAGCAATTCAGGATTGCGCCATAAAAGTTTATAAAGCTTTGGGCTGTTTTGGCATCGCCAGGGTGGATTTTTTATACAACAAGCAAACCAAAGAATTTTTTGCCAATGAAGTTAATCCTTTACCGGGTACGCTTTATCACCATTTGTGGAAAGCCAGCGGTTTGGAATTAGGCCAACTTTTGCAGCAGCTGATAAAATTTGCGGAAGAAAAATACGAACAAAAACGCGAAATTACTTTTACCTTTGAATCTAGCGTGTTAAAACAGTTAAGTAGCGTTAAGTTAAAATCAAAAAAGTTAGATAGTGGTGTTTCATCATAATAATGACGATTTTATGAGGAAATATGATTTGCCCCGCCAGACAAGGGTATTTTGTCTTGTTTCATTTAAGCTAGTTGGCAATAAACTTAGTAATAAGCCGGTAATTTTGTCTGACGGGGTGAAACCCTCCCACTACGTGGTGGGTTTGATATAAAACATGACTTTTAGATACGAAAACCAAAAGTACAAACAAGGCTATAGCCATGTTATCGGCTGTGATGAAGTGGGTAAGGGCAGTTTGGCCGGGCCGGTGGTCGCGGTGGCAATAATATTGGATTTAAGATGTAAGATTAAAGATTTAAGCGAAGTCAGGGATAGTAAAATGTTGTCTCAAGAACAGAGGGAAAAACTTCAACCATTGATAAAGCAACATTGCCTGGCTTGGGGGATAGGCGTAGTCGATGAAAAAACTATAGACAAAATAAATATTCACCGCGCAACCTTGGCCGCGATGAAACTGGCTGTGGGAAATTTGTTGGCCTCTTTCTCCGGCGTCATTCTGAGGCCAAAGTGCTACTCCGAGGCTGAAGAATCTCAAACCGGGAAGAGATCCTTCGCCCGCACTGATAACTCCAGGGAACGGGCCCAGGATGACGCCGCTAAAGGAGTTTTGGTAGCCATAGACGGCAAGTTTATTATCCCCGATTTGAATTTGGAACAGGAAGCCGTAGTAGGAGGCGACAATAAAATTCTTTCCGTTGCTGCTGCCTCCATTGTTGCCAAAGTTTACCGCGATGATTTGATGCGCAAGCTTCATCGTCAATATCCGGTTTACAATTTTGCCCGGCACAAAGGCTACGGCACTTTGTTTCATCGAACAATGATTAAACAAAATGGTCTGTCGCCAATACATCGCAGAAGTTTTTGCAAAAACCTATCAATTTAATCCACAAGGGGCATCCTTGTGCTGCACAAGGATGCCCCTTGTATTGATTGGAAGCCGCTGACAAACAGCGGTTTTTGTTTTATAATAAGCTAAGTAGCCACTTATGGAGAGGTGCGAGAGTGGTTGAATCGGACGGTCTCGAAAACCGTTAGCTCCGTAAGGGGCTCGAGGGTTCGAATCCCTCCCTCTCCGCCATTAATTAGAAAAATTAGATTAAAATTTTTATGAAAAAATATTACGGTGAGCAAACGCAAAAAGCCATCAGAAATTTTCCTTTCCACGTTTACCGCGTGCACAGCGAATTTATTATGGCTCTGGCCATGATAAAGCGCTCTGCCGCTATTGCCAATTGCGAAGCGGGTAATTTTAGCCAGAGCATTAAAGGCGCGATTGTAAAAGCTTGTGATGAAATTTTAGCCGGCAAAATGCTCGACCAGTTCCCGTTAAGGGCCCTGCAGGGCGGAGCAGGCACTTCCATTAATATGAACGTGAATGAGGTAGTAGCTGCCCGGGCCACGGAAATATTGGAAAAGCAGGGCAAGAAAATCGTGGTTCATCCGAACGATCATGTAAATTGCAGTATGTCTACAAATGACGCTAACCCCTCGGCCATTAAAATCGCCTCCATTTTTTTAGCCCGTGACTTGCAAAAGACCACGGCAATTTTGGCTAACGCCTTGGAAGCCAAAGCCAGGGCGTATAAAAACATTATTAAGCTTGGGCGCACTCATTTGCAGGACGCAGTGCCAACAACTCTGGGCGCGGTCTTTGCTTCTTATGCTGGCATTGTCCGTTGGCATCAGGAAAAAATAAACCGGGTTATCTCCTATATGCAGGAGCTAAATTTAGGAGGCACGGTTTTGGGTAATAGCATTAATGCCAGTCCAAAATATATTAAAGTAGTATATCGTGAGCTAAATAAACTTACTAAACAGAATTTTCACCCGGCAAAAAATTTAATGTCCCAGACTTCCAGCCAGACCGACTTTTTGGCCATTTCTCAGGCAGTTACGGCCCTGTGCGTGGATTTATCCAAAATAGCCAATGATTTAAGGCTACTCTCCAGTGGGCCGCGCGGCGGCATCGGCGAAATTACCTTGTTGGAACTGCAAAAAGGCTCTTCTATTATGCCCGGAAAAGTGAACCCGGTATTGCCGGAAACCGTAAACCAACTTTATTTTTTAATTTCTGGTAACAATTTAACCATTGAACATGCCGCCGCCGCCGCGCAATTTGAACTGGGCGTGATGTTTCCGATTATCGCCGACCGCTTGCTTCAAAGCTTAAAATTGACTTCAGAAGTGATTGAACAGTTTGTGAAGGTATGCATTAATAAGATTAAAGCCAATCCTAAGCGTTGCAAGGAGCTTTTAGAAAAATCCACGGCTTACGCCACGCTATTTAGCCCCAAACTTGGTTACGACGCCACGGCAGAGCTTGTCAAAGAATCGGTTAAAAGCGGCAAAACTATCCGCGAACTGGTTTTGGGGAAAAAGCTAATGGCTAACAAAGAGTTTGAGGCGGTGGTGAAATCTTTTAGACCGTAATTTCAGGCCCCTCCCCTTAGAATAAGGGGAGGCAGGGAGGGGATATTATTCGAGGATAAATATCATCCTCTAACCCCCTCTTATGAATAAGAGGGGGTAACTCGTATCTATTTATGTACATAGACCTCTCCCACATTTTTAATAACAACATGCCAGTTTACCCCGGCGATCCAGAGCCGGAGCTGGTTAAAATTGCCTCTGTGGGAAAAGACGGTTTTGCAAACCACCAGCTTAAAACCACCATGCATGTGGGCACGCATATGGATGCGCCGGCGCATATGATTCAAGATGGAAAATATTTGTCCGATTATCCGGCGGGGAAATTTTTTGGTCGTGGTGTTATAATCGACGCCCGTGGAAAGCCGTTGGCCGATGCCAATTTGTTGGCAAGTCACGAAATCCAGGCCGGCGATATAGTAATAGTTAATTTTGGATGGGCACAAAATTTTGGCAGGGATGAATATTATAAAAAATATCCCGAACTGACCGAAGCTTTTGCAAAAAAATTAATTGATCTTGGCGTTTCCATCGTGGGCACGGATACCCCAAGTCCGGATCGCCCGCCTTACAATGCCCATAAAATTTTACTTTCACATGATATCTTAATTATCGAAAACCTTACAAACCTGGAAGCCCTTATCGGCAAAACAAACTTTGAAATTATTGCTCTCCCAGCTAAATTTGCAGCCGAGGCCGCGCCTTGCAGAGTTGTGGTAAAGCTACTTGCTAAAACCGCGGCCGCGGTTTTAGCAAGTTAATCTAATCTTTGCAACTTTTTAATTCCAAATGAATAAGAAGATCCTCATTTTTTATACTTCTGTAGGTCTGGGGCATAAAAGCATTGCCGAGAATATCGGTTTTTATTTGGAACAGGCCGGTTACGAGGTTAAACTCACCGATATTGGCAAAGTGCAAAAGGGGAAGTTTGAACATATTGTGGTCGGTGTCCACCAATTTATCAACCGCAATCTCCCATTTGTCTGGGGCTGGCTATATCGGTGGGGGTATTATCCGACTTTGCCATTTCGAACCTTTATTGCCGGGTTTAATTATAAATCGGCCAAAAATTATATAGATGAGTTTAAGCCCGATCTGATTATTAGCACTCAAACCACCGCCTCGGCCGTGGTTGCTTACTTAAAAAAGCAAAAATTATACAATGGCAAGTTTGGCATAGCGTTTTCGGATTTCCATTTGCACAAGTATTGGCTATACCATCAAGCCGATTTTTATTTGGCCAACACCGAGGAGCAAAAAAAGCAAATGGTAGAGCTTGGCACATCAGAAAATATAATTTATGTCTGCGGCATTACCCTAAAACCGCAAATAAAGATTGCTCTATTATCAGTAAAACAAAAACTTGGCATCCAGCCTACAGAAAAGGTGGTTTTGGTCGGCACCGGATCTTTGGGCTTGGGTTTTAAGGAAAAAGATTTGGAAGAACTGTCAAAATTGCAGAGCACAAAAATAATTTTTGTCTGTGGGAAGAACGCGGAGCTTTATCAAAAAATTAAAAAATTAAATTATCCAAATATTTTACCCTTAGGTTTTTATCAGCCCATGGACGAGCTTTACGCCATTGCCGATATTTTTGTGGGCAAGCCCGGGGGCTTGAGCACGGCGGAATCTTTAAGGTGGGATTTGCCTTTGGCGGTTTGTTACACTTTGCCCGGACAGGAAGAAGAAAACCTTAAATATTTAAATAAACGCAAGTTGGTTATTGCAAAACCAAAGCATCTTATTTCGGCGGTCAGCGGGGAACTTGAGACCGGAGAGTTTAGAGAATCGTTAAAACACAATCCCGAGAAACTTAAAATGTTTCAGGAAGGCGAGGCGCCGGTTTTGGCTGTAAAAACAGTTTTAGAGGGTTCTATTTGAAGAGTGTTGCACGGGGGTTTGGCATACATCTTAAAGTTTGATTGGCCGGGTTTGACGTAATTTTAGTGATAGTTTATTATGAAGGTAATCAGAGGGAAAAGTTTGACAAGATTTTGAAAATTATATTAAGCAAAAATTTATGGCAAAGAAAGAAAAAACATCGTTTTTTGGCAAGATAATGGGGGGAAACGTTACAGAGGACACGGTTGTGACGCAGCCTGTTTCACAAACGCAGGAAGAAGATCTGGCTGAAGAACTCGCGCCGGATGATGACAATATAGTGGAGGAACGGGAAATGGTCATAGAGGAAGACTTGGTAGAGCCAGCTGTGCCGGCAGAGAAGGCCGCGGGGCAACAGGAGGCAGGTCAAGCCAAAGAAGGCAACGAGGAATGGCTTAACGACTTTGAGGGCCAGCTGAACATAGATATGTATCAGACCAAGGACAATGTTATTATTAAGTCCACCATTGCCGGAGTCCGCCCCGAAGACATAGATATTACCGTGGCTAACGATATGGTAACCATAAGGGGCGCGCGCAAAAAAGACGAGAATATCCCGCAGGACGATTATTTTTACCAGGAATGCTACTGGGGCAATTTTTCCCGCTCGGTCATTATTCCCGTGGACATTGAAAGCGAAAGCATTGAAGCCGACCTAAAAGATGGTATTCTGACAGTGATTATACCAAAGGCGGCTAAGGCGAAGACAAAGAAAGTAAAAGTAAAAGGTTTATAGTGCTTAGTGCTTAGTGCTTAGTGCTTAGTGCTTAGAGAGTAGTGAATCCGCCTTCGCTAAAGCTACGGCGGACAAGTAGGATAAAACACATGAAAATTGTCAGAAATATTTATCAATACACCGCGGTATTTGAACCTGACAAAAAACGGGGCGGATTTACCGTGACCATTCCTTTTTTGCCAGGGTGTATTTCCGAAGGCGATACTTTTGAACAAGCTACCTTAAACATTCAGGAAGCCGCTGAGCTTTATCTTGAAGTAATGAAAAAGAAGAGAACAAAAATCTTGCGGGAAGAAAAAGGCGTGGTTGTGGCGCCCATTCAAGTTAGAGCTTAATATGCCAAAATTACCCGTTCTTACACCCAGAGTGGTTTGCAAGGCTTTGGAAAGAGCGGGTTTTGTTTTGGTTCGGCAAAAAGGCAGCCATAAAATGTATTTAAAAGATAGTTTAGGAGTAACCGTCCCGTATCACAACAAGGATTTAAAACCAAAAACTCTAAAACACATTATTCAGGCATCCGGAATGGACTTGGTTGAGTTTATGGATTTGCTGTAAAAGTTATTTAACAATTCCGCTCCCAAAAGGCGCGGGATTTTGAATACAAAAAGAAAAGGCAAGTCGCGACGGCCTGCCTTCAATACTGGAGAGATGTCGCTCTTCCGGGCGCTTTGCGTTGGTACCCCGCAAAGCGGGTTTGTGATGTGACGCCCAATTTCCATTCAGATGGACGGCAAGTCTTTCCTTTTTTGGAACTCTTGATAAGAGATTTTTTCGCCGTTGGGCAAAAGGACGTGGGTTATTGGTTGATTCCAAACAAGCTTCCGCCGATGGTCAAAAACAAGATACTCACAACTCAATTTACCAGAGCCTTTGCAAAAGCCGCACGCTTTTGCTACCGTGTCGCCTGGGTCAACTGGCCCCCAAAGTCCTGTCATACAGCAGTGGTGGCATCCGGTTATTATGAGTTTAGTTTTTATTTTCATTCTACTTATCCCCGAGTTTTTCAAGAAGGTCAAGGACACCCCCGTAAAGCAGGTACCAAACGGAGAAAACCTTCAGCCCAATTGCTCCAAGCATAGCCGCACTGACTAACAACACTTTGCCGATAGTTCCTCCGAACACTAAGGCAAGAACAACGAGAAACAGAGCGGCGATGAAAAGGGATAGCGAGATTTTTCCGCAAACCCGTTTTTCCCTCTCAAAACTCAGTTCTTTGTCCGTATCCATCATAGTTTCCTCCTTGGGGATTGAGCTTTATAATCGTCAAAAAATGAAAAATAGTCAATAAAAATCGACTATTTATTTAGTGGATATAAATTTTATTAGTAAACATTGATTAAATATGTTATATTTTTGTTGTCAGAAAGCAATGACAAATATTGTTTATGGAAGAAGAATTGCAAAAATTAGGCTTAAGTGAGCACGAAGCCAAAATATATTTGGCGGCTTTGAGTTTGGGTCCTTCATCGGCGGCCCAAATATCGACGCAGACTAGTATAAAGCGGCCCACTGTTTATTTGGCTTTGGACAGTTTAATTAAGCAAGGATTAGTTTTAGAAAATTTTGCCGGGAAAAAGAGGTTGTTTGAGGCTGAGAAGCCTCAAAAGTTAGAAAAGCTGACCAAACGAATGAGGCGGCAAGTTATTGATGCGGAAATTTTGTTAGAAAGCGTATTGCCGGGACTAATTAAACTTCCTAAACAATACTCACAAGAGCCGAAAGTAAGTTTTTATTCAGGAGAAGAAGGTTTAAAAAATATTGCGCTTGAAATTTCAGCTTGCTCATCTTCCTGGTATGCTTTTGGCTCCGGCGCAAAAATATTGGAAAAACTTGCAAAATTCAAAAGGATGGACATACTTTACGATTCTTGGGATATACGCAGTAGCCCGAGCAGGCCGAAAATTTATATAATTACAGACGCAGGAGTTTTTTCTTTGGGAAAAGAATGGGAAAAAAACAAAACTCCCTGGCGGGAAGTAAAGATTTTACCCGGGATCATTGGTGTCGGCTCCGGACTTATTATTTATGAAGATAAAGTGGCAGTATTGAGTCTTGAAAATAAACCTTTTGTTGCGGTAATTAAGAGCAAAGAGGTTGTGGAAGTGGTTAAAGTGATGTTCCAATTGATTTGGAAAAGTTTGCTGGTACAGTAAAATTGGCCGGGGTTTTAAGTTAGGCGGAAAAATGGTAGAATATAGTGTAATCAGCTTAACCTCTCTGTCGCCCTACGGGCGACATCTCTCCATGAATTGGAGAGAAAAATCAAAAAACCCTCTCTCCCGCCGGACAAGCCGGCGGCACTCTCCCCCCAGAGGGGGAGAGTAATATTGAAGAATCTATGGCAAGAAGAAAAAAACAGCAAAACGAAAAAGAAGAAAAGGAAAAAAGATTTCCTAAGCCAAAGTTGAATTTGTCGCCGGAGACCAAGCGCGGCATTGTGGTGGTAATTTTTGTGGCCGTGGCCTTAATTGTGGTTTTAAGTTTGGCAGGCTTAGCGGGTTCTTTGGGAGAGCAGCTATCTAAATTTTTGACTTTAGCCTTCGGCATTTTAAGCTATGTGGTGCCGATAATTTTATTGGCCGTGGCTATTTCCCTTTATAATCAGGACTTGAAAAAATCGGGCAAGAGCAGCAGTTTTTATTGGCGCACCTATTTGGGTGCCGTGCTTTTGACCGCAAGCTTGGGTGGGCTCATCCACATGTTTTTTATCAGTTCCTCTGTTAGCGCTTTTTCCGTGGCAGCCGGAGGAGGAGGCGGCGGTTATTTTGGCGCGCTTTTTGCCCAGCCCAGTTTCACCTATTTGGGTTTTTGGGCCGGCAGCCTGCTTTTGTTTGCTTTAATTGTTATTAGCATTTTAATAACTTTTGATGTATCGCTAAAAGCGCTGTGGTCTTCAAAGCCTAAAGAAGAAGGCCAGGAGGAAGAGGCGTCCAAAATCGCGGTTCCGGCAGTGCTGAAGATAAATGCCATGGGCAAGGAAGGCTTTTTTAAAGAGCAGGTTTTAGCTAAGAACCCAAAGGTTAACGATAACGATAATATCAAAATCAAACCGCAGACTATTCAGCCGGCCAAAGTCATTAATGCCGGCAAAGGCGACGGTTTTAAAATGGAAGCCATAACTTTGGAAGACCGCAAAGACTGGAAACTGCCGAATTTTGATTTATTGGATGACAGCCAGACCGAAATAGACAGCGGCAATATAGAGGTTAATGTGGCTATCATAAAAAAGACTTTGGCGGATTTTGGCATAGACGTGGAAATGGGCGAGGTTAATGTGGGGCCGACGGTTACGCAGTACACTTTGCGTCCTTCGGTGGGAATCAAACTTAGCCAAATCTCGGCTTTGCAAAACGATTTAGCTTTGGCTCTGTCCGCGCATTCCATTCGCATGGAGCTGCCCATTCCGGGCAAGGCCTTGGTGGGCATTGAAGTGCCGAATAAATCCACGGCCATTGTCCGTTTGCGGGAAGTAATGCAAACCAACGAATTCGTGAACCACAAAAGCAAACTGGCCATTGCTTTGGGCCGCGACGTGGCCGGGCACCCAATGGTGGCGGATTTGGACAAAATGCCGCACTTACTTATTGCTGGCGCCACCGGCACAGGCAAGAGCGTCTGCATTAATTCCTTATTTATTTCGCTTTTATACCGCAATACGCCGCAGGACGTAAAGTTTATTGTCATTGACCCCAAGCGGGTGGAGCTGAATTTATATAACGGTATTCCGCACTTGCTGACGC
The DNA here is from genome assembly GCA_963768175.1 of Candidatus Doudnaibacteriota bacterium. Taxonomy (GTDB): domain Bacteria; phylum Patescibacteriota; class Doudnabacteria; order UBA920; family UBA920; genus PALSA-1336. The sequence goes on from CAVYGQ010000001.1 coordinate 906,357, forward strand.
CGGTGGTTATTGAAACCGAAAAAGCCGTGAACTCGCTGAAATGGGCCGTGGCGGAAATGGACCGCCGCTATAAACTGCTTTCCGAGGCCAACAAGCGAAACATTATAGAATATAACGAGTCCTCGGGCTTGGCATTGCCTTACATTGTAATTTTGGTCGATGAATTGGCCGATTTAATGGCCGTGGCCCAGGCCGATGTGGAAGCGGCCATTGTGCGTTTGGCGCAAATGGCGCGCGCCGTGGGCATTCATTTGGTTTTGGCCACCCAAAGGCCTAGTGTTGATATTATCACGGGTTTAATAAAAGCCAACATTACTTCGCGCATCGCTTTTGCGGTTGCGTCGCAAATAGATAGCCGGACAATTTTGGACAGCAGTGGCGCGGAAAAACTTTTGGGCAATGGGGATATGCTTTATATTTCGGCGGAATTTAACAAACCAAGAAGGATTCAAGGCGCGTTTATTGGCGAAAAAGAAGTTAGAAAGGTTGTAGACTTTTTTAAAGTGCAGACCGGGGCGGTTATTTATAACGAAGAAATTTTGGAAAAGCCAAAAAGAGCCTTGGGTGTTCCGGGGTTGGAAGAAGGCGGCGATGACGATCCACTGCTTTTGGAAGCCACGGAGGAGGTTAAGCGCGCGGGTAAGGCTTCGGCCAGTTTACTTCAGCGGCGGCTCCGCGTGGGCTATGCGCGCGCGGCCAGACTTTTGGATATATTAGAGGCACGGGGGATAATCGGGCCGGGCGACGGCGCTAAGCCCCGGGAAGTTTACCCAAGCACTAATTCTCAAAGTTTCAACAGAGAGTTTAATGATAAACAGGAATACGAGGAAGAAGTTGACGGGCAATAATGCCGTTATGGAATTAGTGCTGGGTTTACGGCGTAATCCCGCCGGAGGAAAAGGCGGGGTATGGGATAGAAGAGACCGAAGAATAAAGATTCAAGAACCAAGAACCAAGAACGCAAGAACCAAACAAAATCCAAAAACAAAAATTACAGTCGTTTTTTGGATCTTGATATCTTGAGTCTTGGTTCTTATTATTTTATGCTTTTTGAACAAAAAAAAATCAGCACCGAAACTTTAAGCGAATATCTGGCCTCGGTCAGGAATAATTTAAATTTTTCTCTGGAAGAGGTTAGCAAAAAAACCGGCATAAAACTAAGGTTTTTGCAAAGCTTGGAAAGCGGCGATTTTAGGCCACTGCCGGCGGACGTTTATGTGATAGGGTTTTTACGGCAGTTGGCCGAGCTTTACGTGGTTGATGCTAATGAGCTGATTTTGCAGTACAAAAAAGAAAAAAATATTCAAAAACAGGTTTTGAACCAGCGCCAGGCATTCGTTTCGGGGTGGTATAAAAAATATTTTGGAAAATTAGTTATTACCCCCAAGGTGCTTAGTGTAATTTTGGGTTTAATGTTCGTGATTTTGACTTTGGGGTATATTATTTGGCAATTATGGTCAATTAACAGGACCCCAGTTTTAAAGGTTAATGAGCCCCAGAATAATGCCGTAATCCCCGGAAGCGTAGTTAATGTTTCCGGGCAGACTGATCCGGGGGCGGACGTGAGCGTTAACGGCCAAAATATTTTTGTGGACGGCAAAGGAGGCTTTCAGACGCAGGCGGCATTAAGCCCGGGACCGGAAGAAATAACCATTACAGCTTCCAACCGCTTTGGCAAATCCGTGAGCCGGGCAATAAATATAACGGGAGCCGGCAGTGTGGCTTCTACCGCCGGGCCATTGCAATTAAGTTTGAGTTTTACCGGTGCCGCAACCATAATTTTTACTATAGATAATCAACCATCACAAACTGTGAATTTTAGCGCGGGCGATAATAAAACTTTTTCCGCGAAGCAGAAAATTTTAATTTCCACTTCCGATGCCGGAGCCACCAAAGTCAGCTTAAACGGGCAGAATTTGGGAGTAATGGGTCGGCCAAAGGAGCAGTTAAGCAATGTGCCGTTTTTTGCCCAGCCGGCCAGTGCCACTACTACCAAGTAAGGGAAAAAGTTATCCACATAGGCAATTTGACAATAGGTGAACGTTCGTATATAATAGAGTTAATTAAGCATTTAAACATTAAGACATCTAAACATGGCAGGCGATTTGCTCAAATGCTTGTATGTTTATATGGATAAATAATGGTTTCTTATGACAAAACAAACATCAAAAGTAGCTTCGGCGCAGGCCGAGGCGGGCAAATGGAAAGCAGTTACAAGCGCCATGGACCAAATTCAGGAAAAATTCGGGGCGGGGAGCATTATGAAGTTATCCGACTCCAAAACTATGGATGTAGCATCCATACCCACGGGAAGTATTAGTTTGGATTTGGCTTTGGGCGTGGGCGGTATACCTAAGGGCAGGGTTATTGAAATTTATGGCCCCGAATCTTCGGGGAAAACCACTTTAGCGTTGCATATGATAGCCGAAGTGCAAAAGCGCGGCGGGCTGGCGGCATTTATAGACGCCGAACACGCGCTGGATCCGGATTACGCCAAACGAATTGGGGTCAAGCTGGGAGATTTGTTAATCAGCCAGCCGGATAACGGCGAGCAGGCTTTGGATATTTGCGAAACTTTGGTCCGTTCCAATGGATTGGATTTAATTGTGATAGATTCGGTGGCCGCGCTAACGCCGAGAAATGAAATAGAAGGCGAAATGGGTGACAGCCATATGGGACTCCACGCGCGGCTTATGAGCCAGGCTTTAAGGAAACTTACGGCAATTATTTCCAAAACCCAGACTACGGTAATTTTTATAAACCAAATCCGCATGAAAATCGGGGTCATGTTCGGCAACCCGGAAACCACCACCGGCGGCAACGCGCTGAAGTTTTACGCCTCTGTCCGTATAGAAGTGCGTCGCAACGCCCAAATAAAGAACGGCGATAAAATTATCGGTAACCGCGTCAAAGCTAAAATCGTAAAAAATAAAGTTGCGGCGCCGTTTAGGGTTGCGGAGTTTGACATTATGTATAACGAAGGGATTTCCGCCTCCGGGGATTTACTGGATACCGGCGTGCTAATGGGCGTGGTGGAGAAAAATGGTAATACTTACAGTTTTGGCGACGTCAAATTCGGTGTGGGCAAGGAAACCGCCAAAAATTTCCTCAAGGAAAATGTTAAAGTTTTTAAAGAAGTAGACAAAGCTGTCCGAGACAAAGCCAAAGCCGGCGAGGTTCTGCCCAGCAAGCCGGCGGAGGAAGAAGGCGAAGAAGGCGAGAGCGAAAAATAAAACCAACACTAAAACTCCCAAAAGCGGGAGTTTTTTGTTAGGCTCAGTTATGTTAAACTTAAGAGGTTATGGAAACAACAAAAAAAATTTACCCCCACACCAAACGAGATCAAATACCATATGGTGATGGGGATACCATCTTTGCTCGTTCTGGTGTGGGGGTGTATTGCAGTTTGGATATCGAGACCAGCGGGTTTGATCCATTGAAGAATGAAGTTCTAGAAATTGGTTTTGTTTTTTTTGAAGTTGCTAAGGCAGGGTTTAAAATTATGGAGGAATATACCAGGGTGTTTAAGCCCAACGGGGAAGTGCCGTCCAATATTTTAGGTTTGACTGGCATCAGCCAAGAGGAACTGAATAATGCCGAGCCTTTTTCCGAACACAAGAGTGAGCTTCAAAAGAAATTAAAAGACGCGGTTATTGTCGGGCATAATATTGGCTTTGACATAAAATTTTTGGAAAGTACAGGCCTGAAATTTTCTGGCGAGATAGTGGACACGCTAGATTTGGTGCAGTGGATTTTACCTACGCACCATAGTTATAATTTGGAAAATTTGATGCATACGTTCGGCATTAGCCATAAAGAAGCCCATCGTGCATTAGCAGATAGCAAGGCTACTTTAAAACTTTTGGAAAAATTGCTACAGGTTTATTCTGGCTTTCCAGAAAAGCTGAAAAAAGAAATCCAAAAGTTAATAAAACCGCATAATTTTACTTGGCAGGATTTTTTACAGATTAATCTGCCGCCCGTGATTTTTTCTGAAATGGTGAAGGCCAAACCTAAAAGAAGAGCCCAAATACCGCCTGCTCTTTCTAAATTGAAGCCCAAAACATTTTACAACTTCTCCATAGGTGAAAATTATGTACCGATTTTAGCCGCAGCAAAACAGGAAGCAAAAACCTTGTTTGTGGTTCCAAAAGCCCAAACTGCTTTGGATTTATACAAACAAGGTCTGATTGATGAAGCAGTGTTTTTGCCCGAGTTGAAATTTGACAAAAAAAAGTTCACCAAATTTTTAAAGAAAAAAGTATTATCCCAAGATGAATTAAAATTTGTCCTAAAGGTATTGGTTTGGAGCCAAATAAACTGGCAAACGGAAACATTTTTGGATTTAAATCTTTCTTTCTTCGGTGGGCAGTTTAAAAGCCTTATCAGCGGTGGTGTAGTTCCAAGAAATCAGGCCGCTAAAAGGGCCGTTTGCGATTTGACGACTTTTTTTTATTTATCGGAAAATAACCTATATAGCTCGAGTCGGGCGGTGGTCTGCGGAGCGCAGGAATTTGAAGCCGGTGTGACTTCTAATATAGGAACTAAGACCAGCTGGGGTTATATAAATTATTTATTAAAATCATTTTATAATCCGGAACTCGGCAGCGGCGATACCCGACTAAAAGAAGCCGTCACACAGGGCCTGCTCGCCGGTGATTTATTTTTTGGTTTAACAAATGCGCTGCTGCAAACTAATTCGCCGGGGTTTGCTTATTTTAAAATTTCGGCTCACACCGAATATGAGGAAAAGTACCAAAAAATAAAAGCGGCGGCTGAAAATTATGTTCAAAAATTATCCGGTTTAAACAAAACTTTCAGCTCCAGAGAGGTAAAAAAATTTGTTTTGAACTTAGAGAGCTTTTTCCAGCCACAAGACAATCGAGTAAAATGGATAGAACTTTCGGAAAATCGCTGTGCGTTTTTAAGCATGCCTTTGGATATAACATTTTTGGTGCAAAATATTTTTAGGAATTTTTCGGATATTAGTTTAGCTGATTCTCTGGGTTCGGAAATTTTGCCGAAATTTTTTTTGAAGCGATTAGGCCTGGAAAATTTTCAAATATTCGACGTTGTATCAAAAACGGGGGGAAAATTAAGACAGGGTGATTTGTTTTCCAAATTAAAATCTTTCGGCGGCGAAATGGGCAAGATTAATTACCATTGTATTCCCAAAGCCGCCGACCCCAAAGAAATTTTAGAAATTCTTAGAACTGATTCGTCTTTGCCCGCAGCTGTACTGTTTGGCAGCGGTTTGCAAGTTAGACAGTTTTATGAACAAAATTACCAAGAGTTAAGACAGCAAGCCTCCTTGCTGGCGCAAAGCAATTCCGGTGGGGGCAACAAAATTTTTAGAAATTTTGGCATCAACCATAAGAGCCTGTTGTTGGTAACGGACAAATTTATTCTAAAGCATTTAAGCGGCCAGTCGGCTGTGGAACCTGTCAGTCAACTCGCCGTAAAAACGCTAATTATTTGCCGTCTGCCTTTTGAGCAGTTTACCCACCCCTACCAAGAGGCTGTCTCGGCGGCTTTGCCTGATGCTTTTGAAGGCTACGCTCTGCCCAGAGCTTTGTATAATTTCCACAATTTAATTAAATTTTTTTATACTGCGGACTTAAAGGATGTCTATGTAATGGACACAAAATTGGCGAAAAGCTATGCCAAGGCGTTTAAAGAGTATTATAAATTTATACCGGGGGCGGAGGTAAAGGATTAAATGCAGAGGTCTCTTATATCTGTTACATAACCACTATTTATCCACAAGTTATAAAAAAATAAGAAATTAGCGTTTTTGGGTATTTTGAAAGAGATAAAATTAAAAATTCTTTATAAACAAGCGAAAGATTTTACAAAAATTGATCATGAATTGACAAAGCCAAATAAGCTTGTTATGATAAATGTACACAAAAGGTGTGGAAAACTTATTTGAAGCAAAAGCTCTTTAAAAAATCCAATCCGCCAGCTGGCGGAACAAACTCGCTGAAGGAAATCTGTATTTAACGCCGTTAAAAACAGTTTTCCTTTAAACTTCTCGTCATAGCTTGCCCAATCCAAGCTGTTTGTAAAACAAAAACAAAAAATGTAGGTCAGATTGTTCTCCCCGAGCAACTGGCAGATTATATTCAAAACAAATATAGTCAATTGTTAGGTGTTAAATCACCATAAGAGAAGTTTGAAGTGCAGTTTGAAATCAGATTGGAGTTCAGACGCTTCTCCCGGCTGTTATGTCGGGAAGGCCTGGAATGAACAGAGTGGTATTTCTTGCGTGACGTTTAGGGCTTAAACATTTAAGCCCTGCATGTCGCGCGAGACGTATCCGATTCATTCGGGTTATATAGCGCCTCTAACCGCCCTTTAATTTAATATTCATCGGCGCCGTTGAGGCGCTATTTTCAATTGCAAAAAAGCCTTTTATCAGGTATACTGCTCATATAAGGAATAAATAAAATTTATGCTACCCCAACAATTTACCCAGCACTAAATTTACTTTTAAAAATTTATGACTATGCAACCTAAATCTAACAATACCCCGCCTATTCATAATTCCGCACTATTTAGTGCTGGGTTTATAGAAGAAATGAAACAAAAGCTTTTGTCCCAGAAAGCTAAACTGGAAAGCGATTTAGCCGGTCTTAGCCCTCATGAGGATTTAGGCGGTGATTTGGATTCCAACGTACAGGAAGTGGAAGATGACGAAGTTAGCCAAGATATGATTGCGCGGATTAAATCCGACTTAGAGAAAATCGACAAAGCTTTAATGAAGATTAAAAACGGAAGTTATGGTCTAGATAATAAGGGCAATCCCATACCTGAAGACCGCTTACGCGCGATTCCCTGGGCAGACAAAGCCCTGTAATTTTTTCTAAGATGCCCACTCAAGAGTTCAAAAAAAGTGCTCCGGTGTTTTGGCCGCAGGGCATTTTTTTGTTCGCCATATTAATTTTTGTTGATCAAATTGCAAAGCATTTAGCCAGCAAGACTTTCCACAATTCGGCATTCGCTTTTAGCCTGCCGATTCCGGTAGGGCCGATTTATATTATATATGCCGTGGTGGTTGCCGGGATGGCATATTACGTTTTTAAAAATTATAAAAATTTTTCAATAAAAGCTAAAGTTGCCTGGATATTAATTTTTGCCGGCGCTATGTCTAATATCGGTGAGCGGATATTTTTGGGCTACGTCAGGGATTTTATTTATATTTCTTTTGTTAGATGGACGGGAGTTTATAATTTGGCTGACGGGTATATAATCTTGGGTATAGTTTTGCTATTGATTAAGTCCGTTAGTATTAATGACAAAAATAATAAAAATTAAAAAAATGACAAAAACGATAAACTTTATTTTCACTCATAGTTATCGTCCCGAAACGAAGTTGAGGGATCCCTCAGCTACGCTTCGGGACGGCAGTAAACTGTCGTTTTTGCTCATTTTTGTCAATTTTGCTCATTTTTTTAATTACCCTTTATGATTTCCAAAATTTTTTCCGCGGCAGTTATCGGTTTGGACGCCGAATTAATAGAAGTGGAAGCCGACGTAACCAACGGATTACCGGCTACTATTGTGGTGGGTTTGCCCGATACCGCCGTCCAGGAAAGCCGCGAGCGGGTAAAAACAGCCATTAAAAATTCCGGCTGCAGTTACCCGCAAACAAGGGTCAGCGTGAATTTGGCGCCGGCGGATGTTCCCAAGCTTGGTACGCATTTTGATTTGCCCATAGCGCTTTCTATAGTAATGGCCTCGGAGCAGATTGACTTAGATACGGCGGGTAAAATGTTTTTAGGCGAACTTTCTTTAGACGGACAACTGCGTCCCGTGTCGGGAATTTTGGCTGCGGCCATAAAAGCAAAAAATTCAGGCATCAAACAAATTTTTGTCCCTAGGCAAAATGCCCGGGAGGCGGCTTTGGTAGTAGGCATAACGGTTTATCCGGTAAGCGATTTAAAACAATTATTGGGGCATTTAATGAAAGTTAAGCTTATAATTGCTGAACAAACTGTCCAGGCCGAAGAAATTTTAAAAAATTTCCAGCCGTCTTTGGACATGAAAGACGTAGCGGGCCAGGAGTTGGCCAAACGCGCGCTGGAAATTGCGGCCGCGGGTTCGCATAATATTTTGCTTTCCGGTCCGCCGGGTTCCGGAAAAACTTTGTTGGCTCGTGCCATGGTCGGCATTTTGCCGGATTTAAGCTTGGAAGAGGCTTTGGAGCTGACAAAAATTTACAGCATAGCGGGCAAGCTCTCCGGGAGCGTAGTTACCAGCCGGCCGGTGCGCAGCCCGCACCACACCACTTCCAATGTCGCGTTGGTGGGCGGCGGTGCCAACCCAAAGCCCGGAGAAATAACCCTGTCCCATCGCGGTATTTTATTTTTGGACGAATTTCCCGAGTTTCCCCGCAACGTCCTAGAAGCGTTGCGCCAGCCTTTGGAGGACGGCGTGGTTACGGTGGCGAGGGCTAGCGGTAGTTTTACTTTTCCGGCCAAGTTTACGCTGGTTGCGGCGCAAAATCCCTGCCCGTGCGGCTATTTGGGCGATATGGGTAAAAAATGTGTTTGCAGTCCGGGACAGGTTTTTAAATATCAGAAAAAAATTTCCGGTCCCCTGCTGGACCGTATAGATTTGCACGTGGAAGTACCGCGCCTGCCTTACGAAAAAATGGCCAACACGGAGTTTGCGGAAAATTCGCAAAACATTAAACGGCGCATCCAGGCGGCCCGGGCAGTGCAGCAAGAGAGATTTGGTCAAGCCAAAACCAATAGCGAAATGTCGCTGGTTGAATTAAAAGAATATTGCCGATTGGGAGCCGACGAGCAGCAGCTGATGAAGCAAGCCATGAAGCAGTATAATTTTTCCGGCCGTTCGCTTCATCGCATTTTAAAAGTTTCCCGCACCATCGCGGATTTGGCCGGCAGCGAAACCATCACCAGCCAGCATCTTGCGGAAGCAATCCAATACCGGCCGAAATCTGAATAGTTTACTGGTTTTACTAACTACCGATTTTTACGAATACACTAATGAGCATTATTGTAGGTTAACATATTGGTAATTAATTAGTAGTTACTAAAGACAGGTGGTGCTATAATATATCCATGAACCAAAAAATACGCAAAGCTGTTATTCCCGCGGCCGGGTTTGGGACGCGGTTTTTACCGGCAACCAAGGCCATGCCCAAGGAAATGCTGCCTATTGTAGACAAGCCGATTATCCAGTATGTGGTGGAAGAAGCCGTGGCTTCCGGAATTGAGGACATTGTCATTGTCACCGGCTGGAACAAGCGCAGCATAGAAGACCATTTTGATTATCCATTTGAATTGGAAAAACGCTTGGAAGAAGCGGGCAAGCACAAGCAGGCGGCGGATGTAAGAAAAATCGCCGACCTTGCCAATTTTATTTATGTCCGGCAGAAAGGCCCTTACGGCAACGGCACACCGGTTTTAAACGCCAAAAGGGTAATCGGCAACGAGCCGTTCGCCATATTGTGGGCCGATGAGCTTATTGACGCCAGGCCGCTCCGTTTAAAGCAGTTAATGGACGCTTGGGATAAATACGGTAAACCGAATATTTCCGCGGTTAGGGTGCCTTCAAGCTCGGTTAATAAATACGGCATCGCGGAAGTCAGTCCGGTTGAAGGCAATATATATAAAATTAGCCGCATAGTGGAAAAGCCCGAAGTCGGCAAGGCGCCTTCCAATTTAGCCACTCATGGCGGTTACATTATGCCCCCGCGGCTGTTTGAACTTTTGGAGCAGACCAAGCCCGGCAGGGGCGGCGAAATTTGGCTGGTGGACGCAATTTTGGCTTTAATGAAAGAGCAGGAAATTTACGCCGTGGAAATCCAAAACGGTAAATATTACGACACTGGCAGCAAGCTGGAATATTTAAAAGCTGTTGTGGAGTTTGGGTTGAAGCATGTGGAATTAAAAGATGAGTTTGCCCAATATCTAAAAGGCCTTAAAGTTTAAAATTCGCTTTTAAAGAAATGAAACCCAAAAAACAAATTCTAAAATCAAAATTACTTTTCACCATAATCGGCATTGCTTTGCTCTCTGCCGGTTGTGGCGGGGGTTCTTCATCGCAGGTTTCCAACAAGTCGGTGGTTTTGAATTTTTGGGATCCTTTTGAAACCAGCGAAAACTTCCAGCCGTTAATTATGGCTTATCAGCAGCTGCACCCTAACGTGCGGATTGTTTATACCAAAAAAGACATTACCACTTATCCGGCCGATTTATTGAACGCCTTGGCTACGGGCAGCGGACCGGACATTTTTTCCATCAACAACGCCTGGCTGCCGCAATATAAAGACAAAGTTGCGCCTGCGACCACCACAACCTTTAGCTTTACGGATTACAAGAACGCTTTTGTGGACGCGGCGGTTAACGATTTTACCATCAACCGGCAGGTTTACGGGGTGCCTCTGTATGTGGACAGCCTGGGGCTTTATTATAATAAAGATATTTTGGGGAGCGCGGGGATAGCTACGCCGCCCAAAACTTGGGGTGAGCTTTCAGCCGACGTTCAAAAAATTAAACGGGCCGACAAAACCGGCTACTTTACCTTAAGCGGCCTGGCCGCGGGCACCAACGCCAATGTCAACCGCGCCGTGGATATTTTATATTTGTTTATGCTGCAGCAGGGCGTAGTCCCTTATTCATCGGATAACAGTCAGCCGACTTTTGCCGAATCACAGCAGCAAAACGGCCAATCCACCAACCCCGGTTTGGAAGGTTTGAATTTTTACACTTCTTTTGCCGATCCCTCCAGTGTGAATTACAACTGGAATTCCAGAAGCGATTATTCCATAGACGCGTTTGCCAACGGCCGCGCGGCATTTTTATACAGCTACTCTTATACGGCAGCCAGCATAAAACTAAAAAACCCCAATCTAAATTTTGACGTGGCGCCGGTACCACAGCCGAATTTAGACAATCCGGCGGTGAATTTTGCCAACTATTGGGGCGAAGTTGTCAGCAAGCAAAGCAAAAATCCTTTGGTTGCCTGGGATTTCTTGAAGTTTTTGTCCAGCAAAGATTCTCTGGACAAGTATTACGCTTTAGACAAACAGCCTTCTTCCCGCAAAGATTTGATTGCTTTACAAATTGAAGATCCGGACATTGGCGTGTTTGCCAACGCCAACTTAACGGCCAAGTCTTTTTACCGGCCGGACCAGGTCCAAATAGATAACATTTTTGGCAACATGATAGACAACGTAATTCTAAAAGGCTTGCCCGCCCAGCAGGCGCTGGAGCAGGCGCAGGCGCAGGCCGCGGCAATTAGCTCGCAGTAAAGCTCCTCGGCGTCATTCTGAGGCAGTAGCAGCTACGACCGAAGAATCTCTTCTACATCTTTAATGAGATCCTTCGCCCGCTGAGTTTTGCCGATGACGGGCTCAGGATGACGCCGAGGAGAAACTGTGATATAATAATTTCAGAAAATGAACATTTTGAAACAAAAAAAGCTTTTGTTAACGGCATTTTTAGTTACTACCGTGTTTTTTTCCGTGCCATTTTACTCCCACGCCCGCGGTTTGGTTCCCTGCGGCGGGTATAAGGCCGATGGCACGAGGGAAGCCCCCTGCAACCTTTGCGACGTCTTTTCGCTTGTAGCCATAGTCACGAACTGGCTTATCGCGGTTGCCGGAATTTACGCGGTTTTTGAGATTGTCACCTCCGGATTTTGGCTGATAACAACCATGGGGAATGAAGAAAAAATTACCAAGTATAAAAGCGCTTTAAGCAACGCGGTGGTGGGTTTTGTTTTGGTTATGATTGCTTTTATTATAGTGAATACCGCGGTCAATTATCTTTTGCTTGCCGGCACCGCGCCATCCTTACAGATACAGCTAAGCCACCCGTTTAATTATTTAAACCCCACCTCAAAATTCTGTGCGCAATAAAACCAGAACTTACATGCTTGAGGACAGCCCTCTGGCGCCAAGCCGGTGATTTTAAAACAATTATTGGTGAATATTAGAGGATTATTTATTATATAATGCCAACTGGGCCAGAGGACTGTCCTCAACCAAAAGCTAAAATCTAAAAATGGAGAAAAACAACAAAACCAAAATTTCCCAAATCCTCAAAATCAGCTTTTTGCTAGCTTTTGTATTGGCGGGGTTTTTTAGCTTTGGTAATGTGCCCAAACTTTATGCAACAACCTCTTTGATTAATAGTAATGGGGGGGTATTTAGTTCAGACGTGTATACTTATGCCTGCGTAGCCGCGAATAATAATTATGCATGCAGTAAAAGCGGGACAGACAGCTCCTGTTCGGATGCAACAAACTGTAATCCAGGCACCTGTCAAATTATAGCTAAAACCGACTGTGGAGGAAGTGCCAATCCTTCAAAATCCCTGGGCACTCCTGCGGGGGCAGCCCCTCAAGTATCCATCACTGGCGGGGCAAAAAGCCAATATGCGATCGGTGATCAGATCCCGATTTCAGCATCTAACTTGCCAACGGATGGCACCGTTACATTTAAGGTTAATGGGACCGAGTATAAGAGCGTGCAAGCTGACCAGGTTAATGGCTGTACCATAAATGTGGGTACTAATTTTCAAACAGGCGCTAACAATTTAACGGCAGAAATTTATAATAGTACTGAGGCTTTGGTTAGCACAGTAAATTTAGGGACAATTACTGTCGGGTCAGGAACCGCCACGGCTTGCACGGGCACTGGACAAGGGACTTGCCCAAATTCCAATCAAACCTGCACAAACGGTTTTTGCCAGACAACTCCGCCGGCAGGCGGGCAGCCGTCTAACAGCTCCACTGCTCTCATTAATCCAATTCAGGGGGTTAACAGTTTAACCGATTTGCTGGTTAACATTATGAAGTTGTTTTTGGGAATTATCGGGGTTTGGGCCGTGGCATTTATAGTCATTGGTGGTTTTAGAATGGTCGTTTCCGCGGGCAATGAGGAAGCCGTGCTGGCGGCGAAAAAAACCGTCACCTGGGCGATTTTGGGTCTGCTGGTGGCTGTACTGTCTTTTGCCATTATCGCCATAGTCCAGGATTTAATCGGCGTAAATGTGCCGGCGCCGACGACAACCACACCACCTTCAAGTTTTATTAATACAACCCGCCATGAAACCTAAAAGTTTAAAAATTTTTGTTTCCGGGTCCGTTTCGTTTTTGGCCGCCTGGCTTTTGTGGCCGTTATTGGCGTTGGCGCAGAGCACGCAGAGTACGCAGACTAGATGCACTAACTTCCAAAGTGAGTTTAATGGCGCTTTTAGTTGGATAAATAGCACAAATATGAAATATTTTTGCTCGGCCGGCGGTTTTGCGATGTTTGCCATCCAAACAATAATCAGCTTTTCCGGCGTGGTCGCGGTGGTGTTTTTAATCGTCGGCGGATTTTTTTATTTAACCTCGGGAGGCAATGAGGAACAGACGGAAAAAGGCAAGAAGATTTTAATCAATTCCGTTATCGGTTTGGTTGTGATTATTTTAGCCTATGCGATTGTCAGTATTATCGGCGGACTTTTAACAGCGGGGCAATAAGTCGGAAGTCAGAGAATCGGAAGTCGGAAGTCGGATGGATCGGAAAATCGGAGGTCGGAAAATTGGATTGGTGGGAAGGTTTTAAAAGTAAACGCGATAAAATGATTAAGGATGTGGAGGATTTGGAAGTTTACAGACGGTCAATGAAGTTTATCTGCAAATCTGTCTTATTCCCTCCCCTTGAGGGGGAGGGTTAGGGAGGGGTGACAAATGGATCACAAAACAGAGATATCCAGAAAGCTTAGAAATAACTCCACGGAAGCTGAAAAGAAACTTTGGTACTATTTAAGAAATAAAAATCTGGGAGAAAAGTTCCGCAGGCAACAACCCATAGGCTCTTATTTCCCCGATTTTGTCTGTTTAAAAAAATTTTTGATTATTGAGCTGGACGGCGGACAGCATTTTGGATCGGCTTATGATAAAACCAAGGATGGGTATTTTACTAAAGAAGGCTTTACGGTTCTAAGGTTTTGGAATAATGAAGTTTTGGAAAATATTGAAGGAGTACTAACTAAAATTAAGCAGCAATTAAACACCCCCTCCTAGCCTCCCCCCTTCAGGGGGAGGAATATTGCAGGGGACACCCCAACTTCCGACTTCCGATTTATCCGATTCCGTGTTATAATTTAATTAATAAAAATATCTATTATACTTATAGATACTCCGAGAGGGGGTGAACAGCTTGAAACAAATAGTGAAAAAAATTAACTTGGTAAAGATTTTGGAACTTGTGCTGGTCGTAGGTCTTACCTTATTGCCACTTGCCGCCGTAAGAGCGGTTGGCGTTGATACCAGTTATTGTAACTCCGCTTTCCAAAACTGTAACGCTGGCAACAGCGTGGGCGGCTTAATTAGAACCGTAATTAACTGGTTATTGGGCATAGCCTTTGGCGTAGCCATCCTGTTCCTAATCATTGGCGGCTTTTGGTATGTGGTCTCCGCGGGTAACGAGGAGACAGCCGAAAAAGGCAAAAACACGGCGGTTAACGCGATTATCGGTATTGTAATTATTATTCTTTCTTACGTGGTTATAAACGTGGTGGCCAACCTGGTCTCCAGCGCCGGCAACGGCAGCCAGGCAGGCTAATAAAGGTTCCCCGCAGCAGAGTTCTGAGTCATTAAACCTGTATTAGCTCCTCGGCTCGGAATATTCAAAATTGAAAATTTTAAATATTCTCTCGCTCTACGTCGCTAATAAGCGCCCCAAACTAAAGTTTTAAAGCTGGTTTGGGGCCAAATCTAAGAGTAAAAAATCTTTGTCATTCCTTACTGTTTTTGCCAAACGCGCTATTCAACGGCGTCATCCTGAGGGAGTGCATCCGACCGAAGGATCTCATCAAAGTTTAAGAGATTCTTCGCCCCTCAGATGCATTCGGGACTCAGAATGACGCCGTTGGGGGTGAGTGGTTACAATTTTTTCGCTTTTGGGTTTGAAAGTATTAATTAAAAGAGTGATAAATATGAAACAAAAAATTCTTTCTAAAATTAAATATTTTTTCCCGGCGGTATTTTTGGCTATGCCGTTATGGGTTTACGCCCAGGCAAACGCTGTGGGCAACGGCCTGACAAATTCGGGTTTGCCGTCTTTATTTGGTACCGGCGGACTAAACAGCTCCACAAGTTTGAGCGACTTGATTGTCCGCATTATAGACATACTTCTGACTTTTGGCGGCGTTATTGCCGTGGTTTTTGTAATTATTGGCGGCTACCAATATGTAGTTTCGGGCGGTAATGAGGAAACGGCGGAAAAAGGCAAAAAGACTTTAATCAACGCCATAATCGGGGTAATAGTAATAGTTTTGGCTTACGCCATAATTAATGTTTTGGTCAACCTCGTCGGCAGCAATAGCGGGTATGGGTTTTGAGTACCGCAGATTTGTCGCTGATAGCGACGCGGATATAACGCTGATGCTATTTTGACTTATTCAGTTAAGCATAGATTAAAAATGAAACAAAATTATAAAATTAAAATTATTTTTTTCGGGTGTACTATTTTTGGATTTTTAAATCTGATTTTTTTTGTTAAGCCATTGCCGGCCGTGGCCGGCACCGTGGGAACTGTTGTTGCTGGCGGTGCCTGTGTGACCCTCCCTTCGGGTGACGATAACTGCATTCCAGGGGTAAATTGCGTTAATGGCAAGTGCGTAGATCCTAATGCTAGCCCTAATCCTAATTTACAGCCTAACGGCGGCGCTTGTATTTCGCCCGAGCAATGTCAGAGTGGTAATTGTGCCAGTGGGGTTTGTGCGGCTCAAGGTACAACACCGCCACCCGTGCAACCGCCATCATCAATGACGTGTCCTACGGGACTGACACTTACAAACGGCCTGTGTTTGCCTTCCAATCAATTTACAACCGGCATTGCTTCCAAGACTACATTAACGGATTTTTTGGTTACATTAGTTCAAATTTTATTAACTTTTTCCGGCATTATTGCCGTGGTTATGCTGGTGATTGGCGGCTACTGGTATATGGCCGCGGGCGGCAACGAGGAAACGGCGGAAAAAGGCAAAAAAACCATAATAAATTTTGTCATCGGCTTGGTGGTAATTATTTTGGCTTACACGATTGTTACCATAATTGCCTCCACCCTCACCGGCGGCGATAAGTTGGTGCAATAAAATCTGTTTGAAAATACAAAGAGACTCTTTGCGTGTCGCAAAGAGTCTCTTTGATTTGGAAGTAGATAATGGGCACCATTGGTCTGAGTAATGCCTTAATCCAATGGTGCCCATTGTTTCAAAGTAATAAACTGGTAGAATATATTGGCGAATTGTTTGGGCAAGTAGCACAAAGAGTCTCTTTTTATGTCATATGAATTAACACCAATTTAAAAATTCCGTTCTTTGTGAACCGGGTTTTTAAATTGACGGGGAGAGCAGACGTGGGCAGTCTGACTCTCCTCGTTGGAGCCCTGCAGTGGGTCGTTCTATTGGTTGTGTTCTCGGGAAGGATAGGCATTTGGTTCCTCCTAGACCAAGTCTCATCTAGAACCCGAGAACTACTTGCGGGGACAGATGAATCGAGCAAAGTCTCGGAATCGGCCTCCCATTAGATAGGGGTCTATCCCCCAGCGTCTGTTGTGGAAGTTGATCGAATGCATAACGCGGATGCCGTTACGATCCCGCAAAACGGTGCGCGGAAAGACAAGGAAGTAGTGTTTGCCGATGGGTACAACAGGGAAGACATTTTTACCTTCATTCTCTGCTTTCAACAACTCGTAGGCAAATCCCAAGCTGCCGTAGGCTTTTGCCTCAGCAGCACGTTTTCGCACAGTGTCGCCGTTTACCCAAATCTCGCCATCTCTAATAACAGGTAAGCTGAAGTCGAGTTTGGTGAGGTCAATCTCTCCTTCCAAGTCATCTGCCTCCACTGTCCAGCCTTCTGGAACAAGGCCGGTGTCTTGGGCACGAAGCGGTCTGACGATGTTGCCGCCTTGCCTTTCTGTACTATTGACTTGTTTCTCCCGCTCCCAAGCCTTGGCCTGCTCAGCAGCTAGCGCTAGTTCTCTGGCTTTCTGCTCCGCCTCCCTATTCTTCTGTTCCAGCTCACTTTTTTGCCGTTCTTGTTCCCTGATTCTCTGTTGCTCCAGCTCTTTCGCCTTTTGTTCCTCCATCTGTCGGATGACCTCCGGCGTGAGAGGGAGAAGCGGAGTGCCGTAGCGGGGGTGGAACTTGTAGCCCAAAGGGAAGAATTCTACATTGCCGTCCGGGTTTTGGTAATACTTGTACATCGCCTGCCCGGTCATGGGGTTGAAGTACTGGTCTTGTCTGGGTTGAGCGAGAAAGTACATAACTACCACCCAGCCGGAAACGGCCGAAGCGATGATTAGCATCTTCTTAGTGGTCTGCCGAAAGAACAGCACGGACAGGAAGGTGGGGATGAGCAGCAGAGCGATAACCGTAAACCACACACTCACTGCTCCGTTGAGGGTGTCCGGCAGGCCGGCCGCATCCCGTATGTTGCCGAAAAACCAGGAGTACAGCCCCCAGGCCATCAGCAGGTCAAGCAGGCGGATGCTTAGGTAAGCGCCGAGCACCGCGCCGGCAATCTGGATTGCCCGTTTCACTTTCGGGTTCATTTAGAGCCTCCCTTGCTTTTTCTGGACGCCGGAAATGACCAGCAGCACGAACACGTTCAGTGCCGCACCGATGAAAAACCACTTCACCGGATCTTTGCCTTTGCTCTTGGCCACCCAGGCGGCAATCACGCCGACTAAGATAGCCGTAGTGACCCAAATCAAATAACCGCTCATTTGTGTTTCCTCTTTCTTTTTTGGAATGTACAACAGCAAGCTTTCGCTTGACTTAGTATCATATTCCAGCTAAAAGGTGTTGTCAATATGAGGTAAAAACTTGGCTTTATAAAAATTAGCCAACAATTTTTTTACAGGTGAAGAGTCTTTTTGTGATTGGGCTGGAACAAATAGGCAGGTTTTGCCAAACGTGTCTCGCGGCGTCATTCTGAGGCCTGAGTACAGCCGAAGGCCGAAGAATCCCATCCTTTTCGAGTTTTGAGATCCTTCGGTCGGATGCACTCCCTCAGGATGACGCCAGAGGAGAGGACGGTGAAGCCCATGATCTTATTGCCAAAATAAGGCATAAACTGGTAGAATATATTGGCGAATTAATGCCGGGGTGGAGAAACCCCAGTAGCAGATACTTCGCATCGCTACGGGGCAAGTTGGCCCGCTTCGACTCGAATCGAGGCGAGCAGATTCACCCCGCGCCATTTTGATAAGTTACTGGTTAAAATTTGGGGACGTGGCGGAACTGGCATACGCGCAGCGCTTAGGACGCTGTCCCGAAAGGGTTGTGGGTTCGAGTCCCACCGTCCCCACCACTTCTTCGCCAAGGCTACGAAGTGCGAGCACCTTAATCAATAATAATTTTGTTTATAAATTTGACCGTTGCACTAAAAGCGAAAAAGTGCCCTACGAAGCTTTAGCGAAGTAGGGCTGACCAAGCCATTGATAAATTCAAAAAATCTTTGTATAATATATAGACTTTAGGATTACTTATTTAAATCAGCTATGGGGAAAATTATAAAAAATATTGTCCTTATTTTGGTGGGGTTTTTGTTGATTACCCTAATTTTTTCGGCATTTTCCAGCAACACTAAAGTCCAGCAAGTATCTATAAGCGATATTGTGAATTTGGTTGACCAGCAAAAAGTTGACACCCTGACCGTAACCGACACCACGGTAACGGCCAAGCTTAAAAATAGCGACATCCAGGAAGTGGCCCAACTGGGGCATAACGACAACATTTACGATATTTTAAAAAATAGCGGGATTTCCACGGACAAGCTCCGCGCCGTTAACATCCAAAACAACAACGGCAGTACCCTTGCCAATTTGGCCAATAACCTTTGGCCCATTTTGCTGCCGATTGTGGTTATTTCCCTGTTTATTTATTTTATGATGCGGCAGGTACAGGGCAGCAACAACCGCGCCTTGTCTTTTGGGCAAAGCGGCGTAAAGCTTAACGACGAGCGCAAGAACCGCGTGAAGTTTGCCGATGTAGCGGGAGCCAAGGAGGCCAAGGAAGAACTCAACGAAATTGTGGAATTTTTGCGCTTTCCCCAAAAGTTTTTGCAACTGGGAGCAAAAATTCCCAAAGGCGTTTTGCTTTTGGGCGCTCCCGGGGTCGGCAAGACTATGCTTGCCCGAGCGGTAGCCGGGGAAGCCAACGTGCCTTTTTTCCATATTTCCGGTTCCGAATTCGTGGAAATGTTCGTGGGCGTAGGCGCGGCGCGCGTGCGTGACCTGTTTAAGAAAGCCAAAAAGAACGCGCCCTGCATTATTTTTATAGATGAAATAGACGCCGTAGGCCGCCAGCGCGGCGCGGGGCTGGGCGGCGGGCACGATGAGCGTGAGCAGACCTTGAACCAGATTTTAGTGGAAATGGACGGCTTTGAAACGGATACTAACGTTATTGTGATGGCCGCGACAAACCGGCCCGACGTGCTGGATCCCGCGTTGCTTAGGCCGGGGCGTTTTGACCGCCAGGTAATTTTGGATTTGCCCGATATTAACGACCGCGAAGCAATCCTCAAAGTACACTCCAAGAATAAGCCGATGGCAAAAGGCGTAAATTTGCGTAAGATCGCCGAACGCACGCCGGGTTTTTCCGGCGCCGATTTGGCCAATTTAATTAACGAAGCCGCGATTTTAACCGCCAGACTGGACAAAAAGGAAATCAGCGGCGAGGAGCTTAAGGAGTCCATAGAAAAAGTTTTGCTGGGGCCCGAGCGCAAAAGCCACATTCTTTCCGCCAGGGAAAAAGAAATTACGGCTTACCACGAAGGCGGCCATGCCTTAATCGGCAGCGTTTTGGTGTATTCCGACCCGGTGCATAAAGTCTCCATAATTTCCCGCGGCCGCGCCGCCGGTTATACCTTAAAGCTTCCTTTTGAAGATAAACACTTGCATACTAAACAAAGTTTCCTGGATGAAATCGCCGCGTTACTTGGAGGTTATGCCGCGGAAAAATTGGTATTCAAAGAGCTGACCACGGGCGCCTCCAACGATTTAAAGGTTGCAACCGCCATGGCCAGAAAATTGGTTATGAATTACGGCATGAGCGAGGAAATCGGGCCAATAGTTTTGGGTGACCAGCATGAAATGGTCTTTCTGGGCAGGGAAATTTCCGAGCAGCGAAATTACAGCGAGGCCGTGGCCAAAATTATAGACGACGAGGTTTCCAAAATTATGAAGCAGGGCCTGGACCGGGCAATGGAAGTCTTGGTTAAATACAGGAGCCACTTAAACACGATTGCTGGCAGGTTGATTAAGGACGAAACTTTAGAGCAGGAAGAATTTTTTGAGATAGTTAAGGACATTATTCCCGCGGAAAAAAAACTGGCTCCGGAACTTCCGCCGGTAATAGACGAGATTCCTGTGCCGACTGTTTGATTCCCTCCCCCTTGCGGGGAGGGTTAGGGAGGGGGTTAAGGTATAATAAATTGGTTTTTTATCACCCTCCCCTAGCCCCTCCCATCAAGGGAGGGGAAAGACGTGAGCACGCAACTCCCAAAATAAATTTTTTATGGCAAAATTGCGCGAAATTCTGTATGAATCGCTTATGTCCACTAGCCGTTTTCCACGCTGGTGGATTTTAGCTTTGGCGCAGGGGATCTCGCTTTATTTAATCGGCGAATTTTTCCAGCCTCATCGGCTGGTTCGGCCGTTTTCCGTGTGCTGGATAATCTTGTCGCTTTGCGTAATGGCGCCAGTCACCGCCTGGCTGTGGCTGGAAATATCGTCTTTTAAGCTAAAAAGCAAAAATCAAATATCCGTAAAAATATTTTTTGGGCATTGTGTTGCAACAATCGCTGTTGTGGTTTGCTCCTTGGCGCTTATTATTGTCCCTAAGCTTGTGTATCCCGACTGGTTATTTTCGGCATTGATTTCCAGCATAATTTCCGGTACTTCCACTTTAGCCATACTGTATGTTGTCTTGTGCGGTCAGCCTTTTGGTAAAGCTTTAATTTTGGCGATTGATACCTGGAATAAAAAAATTTCTTTGGCGGCATTGGTGGCGTTTGTTTTATTATTGGCCCACGGAGTTTCTTATGCCTTGGTCCATGGGGTTATAAAAAGCCTGAAAACCATGCAAGGGTTTTCAGTTTTCAGCCATTCTGCTACAATATGGTTATTGCTTTTGGTTTTGTTTTTTTTGACGGCTTTTGCCGCTGCATTTTTAAACAGCTTTTTGGTTTTGTTGTTTTTGGAAATTATCGCCAGGAAAAAGGATCCGGAAGCGGAAAAAGCGGCCGTAAGCAGGCTGGTGGCATCGGAAGCAGGCCATTAAAATTTTTTTGGACGCGTAGCTCAGTTGGTTAGAGCGATTCGTTGACGTCGAATAGGTCCCCCGTTCGAATCGGGGCGCGTCCACCATGTACCATTCGCTCCGCTCAGGTACAATGGCACGCCATCTTAATTTTATTAGCCGTGCCATGTAATAAATAGAGCGAATGGTACATGTCCTGTACCCGAATCACCCGAAGGGTGATAAGTGGTTCAGGGCAGAAAGTCATAAATTAATTTTTAATAATCTTTCATCTTTGGTCCTTTGTCTTAAAGTCAAGGGTTAGAGATAAAAGATGATGGATAGCGAAAGTTAATGCCTTCTTTAGATAAGCAAGAACTAGAAAAAATTCTCGGCGTAAAAATAAATAACCCCGATCTTTTTTTGTCCGCTTTTACCCACCGGTCCTACCTTAACGAGAACCGAGGTTTCCATTTGCCCCATAACGAACGTCTGGAATTTTTGGGTGACGCGGTACTGGAGCTGGTCGCCACAGAATATTTGTATAAAAATTATCCCCACCCCGAAGGCGAGTTGACCAATTTTAGGAGTGCGCTGGTAAATTATAAAATGCTGTCCGACATTGCCAAGCGTTTGGGTTTTGAAAAATTTTTATTAATGTCCCGGGGCGAGGCTAAAGACACCGGCCGGGCGCGCCAGGTTATTTTGGCCAACTGCATAGAGGCGGTAATCGGCGCGCTGTATTTGGATTTGGGCTACCAGGCCACCACGAATTTTGTGGCTAGGGAAGTTCTGGTGGAACTGTCCAAAGTCATTTCCGGCGGCAGCTATATGGATCCGAAAAGCAGGCTTCAGGAAATTGTCCAGGAAAAGCGAGGGGTTACGCCGACCTATAACGTGATTTCCGAAACCGGCCCGGACCACAATAAAGTTTTTGTGGTCGGCGCCTACATCGGCGAGCAGGAAGTTGGTCAAGGAACCGGTCCCAGTAAGCAGGAAGCGGAACTGGCGGCGGCGGAAAACTCTCTTAAAAATAATAATTTTTAAACTTCTACGAAATACGAAAATTACTAAATACGAAATCTTAAGTTGCCAGTTTTTCGTATTTCGTCACTTTCGTATTTGGCAGAAAAATTTTTGAAATAAAATTTAATGTATCTTAAAAGGTTAGAAATTCACGGATTTAAAAGTTTTGCTCAAAAAACCACGCTGGAATTTTCCGCCGGGGTTATTGCCATTGTGGGGCCAAACGGCAGCGGCAAGAGCAATGTGGCTGACGCCATCCGCTGGGTCTTGGGCGAGCAAAGCGCCAAGCTTATCCGCGGGAAAAAGGCTGACGACGTAATTTTTGCGGGCAGTGACAAAAAAATCCGCCAAGGCTTTGCCGAAGTCACGGCGACTTTTGACAATGCTGACCACCGCATTCCGGTAGACAGTTCCGAAGTCAGCATCGGCCGCCGCATAGACAGAACCGGTGAAAGCGAGTACCTGCTTAACGGCAACAACGTTCGGCTTTTGGATATCGTTGACCTGGTTTTGAAAAGCAACATCGGCACTTCCCGCTATACGGTAATCGGCCAGGGCACTATCGACCAAATGATTCTTGCCGGGCCGGCGGAAGTAAAAAGTCTGCTCGATGAAGCCAGCGGTGTAAAATCTTATTACATGAAGCGGGAAAAGACCTTGCGCAGGCTGGAACAGACGGCGCAGAATTTAATGCGTGCCGAAGATTTAATCGCCGAAATCGAACCTCGGCTTAAAAGCCTCCGCCGCCAGGCCAAAAAACTGCAAGCCAGGGCGGAAATTGAGCAGGAGCTAAAAATTTACAACCGGGAATTTTTTGGCAGGGCTTTTTGGCAGTTAAAATACAGTTTAAACGCGATTTTAAGCCAATTGCAGGAACTGGGAGGCGCGAGGAAAACTTTGGGTGACAGCTCACATAGACTCAGAGCTAAGCTGGAGGAGGTTGAAACAGCCGGCCAGCAGGGCGGTGGGGCATTCAAACAGATGCAAGACGAGTTAAACAGTTTGCAGGTGCCAAAAAATAAACTTTTGGAAGATTTAAGTTTGGTGCGCGGCAAAATGCAGAGCCAAAAAACCGCGGTTGCCGGCGATGCCAAAAGTCTGCAGGTGGAGGTTCATACCAGGGCCAGAAAAATTGAGGAAATAAAAACCAAAATCCGGTCTACGCAAATCCAAAAGCAGCACGAGGAGTCCTTATTTGCCGGCCAATTTAAAGCTTTGGAAGAGGTAAACGGGAAACTTAATTCACTTTCGCAAAAATTAAGCAACCCGGCGCAAATTGATTGGGCTTTGGTCGGTTTGGAGCTGGCGGTTTTGGAAAACGCCTGGAACGACCTTTATCAGGCCTTATCGCAAAATTTCAACTTGGCGGAAATAAAAAACAAGGCCGAAAGCATGGCACAGAATTTTAATAAGTTTAAAAATTTAACCAAAAGCACGGTACTGGATCCGCAGGCAAACGCCGCGGTCTTAAAACACGAACTGAACGGTTTGCTTAAGCAAAAAGAGCTTTTAGGCAACGAGGTTAACACGGCGCAGTTAAACATGAGCAAGTCAAAACTTTCTTTGGACTTTTTGGAAAGGGAACTTGCCGGGATGGAGCAGGAAAAATTGCACTTTGATTTAGAACTGAAAAAAGCACAAAGCTCTTCGCCGGACGCTTTTTGGCAGGACTTGCTTAACGAAGAAGCAAGGATAAACAAAGAAGTGGAAAGTTTGGGGGTTCAAATCGCTGCCGTGGAAAATAAGCTTAAGGCCCATTATCAGCAGCAGGATGCGCGGCAAAGAGAGCTTAGAA
The DNA here is from genome assembly GCA_963768175.1 of Candidatus Doudnaibacteriota bacterium. Taxonomy (GTDB): domain Bacteria; phylum Patescibacteriota; class Doudnabacteria; order UBA920; family UBA920; genus PALSA-1336. The sequence goes on from CAVYGQ010000001.1 coordinate 930,453, forward strand.
AAATGGAAAATGAATTTCGCGATTTGCAGGATAAAATTTCCAAAGTTAAAGATCAGGAATCCGCCGTCAATATTGAAAAGGCTAAACTGGATACCCAAATGCAGGTTCTCTCCGAAGAGGTCGGCAGGACTTTAGGACGCCAGGAATGGTTAAATTTGCAGACTACGGAAGTACAAAGCCAAACGGAAGATTTAGAAAACAAAATCGCGAGGTTGAAAAACCAGTTGGAAACCATTGGCGGTATGGACGAATTAACCTTAAAGGAATATCAGGAAACCGAGGCTCGTTATACTAATTTAAGCACCCAAGTTGCCGATTTAAAGCAAGGTATGGGAGATTTACGGCAAATTATAGAAGAGTTGGACGTCTATATTAAGCAAAAATTTAACGAATCTTTTAATAAAATTAACGAAAAATTTGAGTTTTATTTCAGGGTTTTGTTTAACGGCGGGAGGGCTTATCTGAGTATTTTGAAATCCGCGGACGAGCCGTCAGCCCAGGCGGCCGACTTGTCCGACGTAGCCTTGGCGGAGTCGGAAGAGGCGGCAGGCGAGACACAAGTGCTTAGGCCGGAAGAAAAAGTCTTGCAGAAATACGAGAAAGGCGCCAGCAACATAATTGGTATAGATATAAAAGCAACGCCGCCAAGCAAAAAATTGTCTACCATTCAGGCGCTGTCGGGAGGTGAGCGCGCGCTGACTTCCATCGCTCTGCTCTGCAGCCTGCTTTCCTGCTTCCCTTCGCCCTTTGTGGTGCTGGATGAAGTTGACGCGGCTTTGGACGATGCCAACACCATCCGCTTCGGGCAGATTCTAGGGACTCTGGCCAACCAAACTCAATTTGTGACCATTACCCACAACCGCGAAACTATGGCGCAAGCCGGTATGCTTTACGGCGTGACCATGGGCGATGACGGGATTTCCAAGCTGCTAAGCGTCAAGCTGGACCAGGCCAGGGTATATGCAAAATAGTCATTTAAACATTTTATCATTCTAACATTCTATCAAGTGTTAGTATGTTAAAATGTTAGGATGTTAATATGGTTTCCAATATTTTATCTTCTGTCACCAGTCTTATCATTCACATCATTTCCACGTTAGGCTACTCCGGCGTGGGAATTTTAATGGCTATCCAGACCATTGCCATTCCCATGCCGAGTGAGATAATTATCCCTTTTGCCGGCTCATTGGTAACTTCGGCTAGATTTTCGTTAATCGGCATTGCCTTAACCGGCGGTCTTGGCAGCGGTCTTGGCGCTGCTGTGGCGTATTTTATCGGGTATAAAGGCGGCAGGCCGTTGGTGGAAAAATACGGGAAATACATTTTAATTTCCCGCCGCGATTTGCAAATGGCTGATGTTTTTTTCGCCAAACACGGCATTAAAGCGGCTTTTTTAGGAATGCTGCTGCCGGTAGTGCGCAGTTTTATTTCTTTTCCGGCGGGCATCTCCCGGGTAAAGTTTTGGAAATTTGAAGTTTACGTCTTTTTGGCCTCGTTCATTTGGAGCGCGGTTTTGGGATACATTGGTATAAAGCTTGGCGAGAACTGGATGAGCCTTAAGGACAGATTTAAGAGTTTGGATTATATTATTGTCGCGCTGATTGTTCTTGGCGCGGCGTGGTGGGTATATAGGCATATAAAATATGCGGAGCCCGGATAGTTTTTAGGAAAACCAAAACCCGCACGCGCTTGCAGCTATTGCCGTGCGGGTTTTGTGCGTCTGCCTCATTATCATTTCCGGCGCCTCTCCTTTCCGATAAATACTGGTTTAACGTGCTTGGGAGCAAAGTGCTCCAACTCTTGCGTCTCTTGCAGCTCTTTTAATTTTGCCATGCAAACCGTGCAGGACGCAGCATGGGCCAGAAGTTTTTGATATCTAGCCGGGTGTAACAACCGCAGCGCATATGCGCTGAATATCATTTTCATATTCCAAGGGCAGTGTTGCATAAGCCCTCCTTGCCCCAAGTGTAGGCTCAAATAGCGCATTTGTCACTTTAATGATTGCGGCAAAGCTGGAAAACCGCAGAATAAGAGATGGGCACCTTCTCGCAGCGAGAAGGTGCCCATCTCTGCGGTTGACGCAACCAGATAAAACTGGTAAGATATTTGCACGCTCAGTTGTCATTTAAACGTCTTTAAAGCTTCTCTGAGTTTGCTGCTTAAGAGATTTTTTTACTCCGTTTTAGAATGATGCCTTCTGTTTTACTTTAATCTTAAATCATAAATCTTTAATTTTTAATCTAGTACTAGTATGTTAATTATCCGATTACAAAGAACCGGAAAAAGAAACCAGGCGGACTTCCGCATTGTCCTGGCGGAAAAAGAAGCCCCGGTTAAGAAAAAAACTGCCGAAGTTTTAGGCAGCTACAACCCCCGCAAAAAGACCTTCCAGATAAGAGAAGAGCGCTTAAAATACTGGCTTGGCCAAAAAGTTTCTTTAAGCGAGACCGCGCATAACCTGTTAGTTAGCAAAGGCCTGCTGGACGCCAAAAAAGTTAAAGCGTTTAGCATTCCAAAGAAACCCGCTTCCGTTGAAGCTTCCGACTCCGCCAAGGCTACGTCGGACGAGGCGGCGGGCAAGCCGGCGGAAGTCGCAACGCCAGCTGTTGAAACCCCGATCGAGGTTGCCGAAGCGACCGCGGAAGTAGAATCAAAAATTGAGGAAAAACCGGTAGAAATTCCCCCCTCCGCTGAAGCTTCCAACTCCGCCAAGGCTACGTCGGACGAGGCGGCGGGCAAGCCGGCCGAGGAAGAAAGCAAGCCCATTCCGGAAAAATCGGAATAATCAGAAAATCGGATACAAAATATGTTTATAAATGCCGAAGGCCGAAGACTCTTCGGCATTTTAGTTAGGTGTTAATTTGAACGGTCCGACATATCCGACTTCCGCCCCAGTCATACGACGGGGCGGCATGTCGAATGACTGTGCCGATTTTCCGACCGATTGACATCATAAAAACCCTAGATTATAATACCCTCAAGATAGCCGAGCTAAGGAAAAGGTCGAAGCCAGAAATACGCTATCACAGAAATTCTATTATTATGGAGCAAGATCAGGCGTTTGTAGAATATCTTGTAAAAGCCTTGGTTGACCATCCGGATGATGTAAAAACCGAGCGCGTAGTGGATGAAATGGGAGTGCTAATTACTCTTCATTTGAATCCCGAAGACATGGGCCAGGTAATCGGCCGTATGGGCCAGACCGCCAAAGCTATTCGCACTCTGCTTCGCGTCGTTGGCGCCAAGCACAAAGCCCGCGTGAACCTGAAGATTTACGAGCCGGAAGGTTCTCACCGCGGCCCTCGCCGCGAAATGGGCGGCGATATGGGCCATCAGGACGCCCCGATGGGCGTAAGCCGCAATAGCGACGATTCCATTGACGACTTCAAGCTATAATTCACGGACACGCTAATAAAACAGGATATTACTGAAAAAAGGAGTAACCCCGAAGCCTTACGGTTTTGGGGTTATTTTGTTACAATGTTCTTATGACAAAACGTAAAAAGTTATTCATAGATATAATAACCATATTTCCCAAGCTTTTTGAAAATTTCCTCCACGAAGCTTTAATCGTCCGTGCCCAAAAAAAAGGACTGGTAACTATTAATGCCCATAATTTGCGTAAATGGACGAACGATAACCATCAAACGGTGGACGGCAGGCCTTATGGGGGAGGGGCGGGAATGGTGCTTATGGTGGAGCCAATTATGAAAGCCGTAAATGCTTTAAGGAAAAAATCAAAGGCTTACGTGGTGGTTTTTTCGGCAAAAGGAAAAAAGTTTAATCAGGCGACAGCCAGAAAATGGGCAAAGAAAAAGCGGATAATTTTAATCTGCGGGAGATATGAAGGCATTGACGAACGCGTGAATAAATATATTGCCGACGAGGAAGTTTCTATTGGGGATTACGTGTTATTTGGGGGGGAGGTTCCGGCCATGGTTGTTACAGAGGCAGTGGTCAGGCTTTTGCCCGGAGCGGTAGGTAAACAAAAATCCATAGAAGACGAATCATTTAAAGAGACGCGTGGCATTGAAAACAAAATGATGACTGAATTTATTGAATATCCGCATTTTACCCGTCCGGAAAAAATAAAAATTGCCGGAAAAGTCAGGGACGTTCCTAAAGTTTTATTGTCCGGTAACCATAAAGATATAGAAATTTGGCGGGAAGCAGAAAGCAGAAATATGACAAAAAAACGTGAGGTGGATTTACTGTAATTGTTTTGGCGTCATCCTGACCCTGAGCGAAGCGAAGGGGAAGGATCTCTTAAACAATCGGTGAAAAGAGATTCCTCGCGTACCGCTTCGGAATGACGCCGAAAAAATATTTGTATGGAACATTCTTTTATTGTTGAAGAATTAAAAATTCGCCTTGATAAATATTTGGCAAAACAGTTGTCACAGATTAGTCGTTCCCAAATCCAAAGGGATATAGAAGGCGGGCGGGTGGAAGTAAACGGTGAAATTATCAACGAAAGCAAATTTGTAGTACGCAGGGATGACAAAGTCACGTATCATCAATCTGATTCGTCAGTCGGCGGATTAAATCAGAAATCCGAAATTCAAGCGACAAATACTCCGCTTAAAGTTTTGTATAACAATCACGGCTTGCTCATTATTGATAAACCGGCCGGGATGGTAGTGCATCCGGGGGCGGGCTTTAAGGGCGAAACTTTGGCTAGCGCTTTGCTTTATCATTTTTCCGCCAAAGGCGGATCCTTCTTTGGCGGAAAGGATGATATAAGTGTAGTCGGAGAGGATCACCGGCCGGGGATTGTACATCGTTTGGACAAAGATACCAGCGGGGTAATTTTGGTGGCTAAAACCCCGGAGATGTATGAGTTTTTAAAAGACGCTTTTGCTGATCGGAAAATTAAAAAAGAATATATTGCTTTAGTTTTGGGGAAAATGGAAAAACCGCACGGGTTTATAGAAACGCCAATCGGCAAAAGCAAGACGGATTTTAGGAAACAAACGACAAAGAATTTTGCGGAAGGCAAGGAGGCGGTAACGGAGTATAAAGTTTTGGAATATTTAAGTTCAGATAAATCGGAAAATCGGAAAATCGGAAAATCGGATGGAACGGCTTCTGTCTCCGACTTCCGACTTCCGACTTCCGATTCGTCTGGTCTTGACACTTACACCCTAATTCTGGTAAAATTGCATACAGGCAGAACTCACCAGATTCGCGTACATCTCGCTTCAATTGGCCATCCGTTAATGGGAGACGAACTTTATGGCGGGAAGAAAGTTGCGCTAAAAGGTTTGCACAGGCAATTTTTGCACGCTAAAAAAATCGAAGTCCGGCTGCCCGACGAGACCTGGATAGAAGCGGAAAGCGAGTTGGCTGATGATTTAAAGGAAGTGTTGGTAAGTTTGGATAGTAAGGTAGTTAAAAGTTTGTGATATTATTAATGACAAAAATTAAAAAAATGACATAAATGACGAAAATAGGGCTGCAGTAATTTTTGCTCATTTTTGTCATTTATGTCATTTTTGCTCATTTAACCTATGCCCATCGTAAAAAATATTTCAGATACCCAGTTAAAAACCCTGCCGGATTTTAAACCCGGCTACACGGTTAAAGTCCACCAGCGCATTAAAGAAGGCGGCAGAGAGCGCGTGCAGATTTTTGAAGGTCTGGTTATTGCCCGCAAAGGCGGCACCGGCGCCAACGCCAGTTTTATGGTCCGCAAGATTTCCTACGGAGTGGGCGTGGAGAGAATTTATCCCTTGCACTCTCCTAACATTGTCAAACTGGAAGTCATAAAGTCTCCCGTCGCCCGCAAAGCCAAATTGTATTATGTAAGAGAGCGGCTGGATAGTACCCCAAGGACCAGAAAGAACAAAGAAGTAAAAAAGGAAGACAACAAATAATTTATATTGTTAAAAAATCTCCCGATAGCCGGGAGATTTTTTATTTAGAGCAAGTCAATTTGTATTATATCTTAAATACTAAACAAAGAGACTCTTTGTTAGGCAACTTAAATCAGTTTCAGCACCTTCCACCAGTTCTCTATATTCCGGGCGGCGGTTTTTCCGCCAGAGGCGGACCAGCCTTCGGCTGGGGTACTACAACAATTTCAGAACATTCCACCAATTCTCAATGTATTCAGCCCTTTTGTTCTGGTATTTAAGATAGTAGGCGTGTTCCCAAACATCCAGGGTAATAATCGGAGTGTGGCCTTGTGATAAAGGCGAGTCCTGGTTGCCAGTGGAATAAACTTGGAGCTTACCGCCTTGGTCGCGCACCAGCCACGCCCAGCCGGAGCCGAAGCGGGAGACGGCTGTTTCGGTAAACTTTTTTTTAAACTCGTCCACGCTGCCGAACGCGTTATCTATTTCATCTATCAATTTTTCGTCCTCGGCCTTTTGGGAACCCATAATGGTCCAAAAAAAGCTGTGGTTGGCGTGGCCGCCGCCGTGGTTTTGGATAGCCAGGCGGTCCTTGTCGTCTACTTTTAAGGTTTTAATGTTCGTTAATAAATCCTCTACATCCATATCCGCCAGTTCTGGATACTTTTCCACAGCCGCGTTAAGCTTGTCCACGTAAGCCTGATGGTGCTTGGTGTAGTGGATTTCCATGGTTTTGGCGTCTATGTAAGGCTCTAAGGCGTCATAACCGTAGGGCAAAGGGGGCAGTGTGTATTTATTTGTGCTCATATAGGCATCTCCTTTTCCGCCAGTCATTCAAGACCCTGAAGGGTCTTCAGACCCTGAACGGGAGGCGGATTTAATTTTTTTAAGCTTTTTTGGGATTTAAATATTGTAGCATTATTAAAAGTTTTTGTTAAGTTGGCTTAAGTGCTTATTCGTGCGAATAAGCACTAGGGGATTTTGGATAAAAGAAAAAGACCACGAAGTTGGTGTCGAGCGTGGTCTACTCGTCCGCCTGCCTGGCGGCAGCGTGAGGTGACTGCTTGCTCATCAGATGTAGCAGAGCCATTCCTCGTTCAGAATCTCTGGGTCTCGGGCTGTTCTGGCGGCGGTTCTTCATAATCATCTTGGGCGTCTTGCAGGTCTTCCGCCAGATGCTTCATGGTAAAAGCGATGTATTTCAATTCTTCAACATCGCGCCCGTTAGGTTTTTGCAGCGCGTTGTCCAGGATCTGGAGGTAGCATTTTACCAGGTAAGAAGTTCCTTCCTCGGTGTGGGGGTCGTTCGCCCTCAAGCTGAAGGCAGCGGCTACGTTATGCTTTGCTACCTTGTAGGCATACTGCGGTTGAGATTCCCTGAACACTTGCCGATCGACGCTGATACCGCAAAGCGCGCCGACTATGAAAATCGCCATCACGGCAACTCCTGTCGCGATGTACTTCATAATGTATTTCATCACAGCCCTCCTTGGGGGTGACTGGGTATAATATCCAGATTCACCTCTTTTGTCAATAAGAGCTGTTATTTTTATAAGGGTTTGAAATAAGCCCTATTAGAAGTTTTGCGAGCAAAACTCTAACGGGGTAAAGCAAAAAGAGGGTTGCGGAAAACGCCAATCTTTGCTAAGGTATGCATTATCACGGGAAACGGAGGATTCATGTCCCATAGGATAGTTTTAGCCCTTTCATCAGATGAGATTGAGGAAGCGGTCGCGGGCGGCGGACCGACATTCCATCCACTCCATAGGAACCGGTTTCGTTGCAATCAGGTTCCTCGGCTGACCAGACTTAGTAAACACTACTGCGAAGTTATCCGCAAAATGGCTCACCCGAAACATCACATCTCGCCACTACCCCTACTGGCAGTACGCAGCATCCTGTACGCCAGAAGGCTCAAGGACGGCTCGTTCAACTGCCCCAAGTGCAAGGAGCCAAACCAGCGCGACTATTCCCTGCCCAAGTTGGACGATCTGTGTGTTTGCGTCCACTGCGGTCAGCAGAATCGCATTGCCTATGTCGATCCTCTCTTGGGAGCGACGGTCTCGGCAGGCGGCAATGTGACCTGTCCGCACTGCGGCCGTTTGAATTACAATAGCGGGCAACGCTATGCTATCCATCCGGAGCCGCAGCGATGCGTATCCTGCCAAAGGTGGTTTTCGGCCAAGCCAATGTCGGCAAAGGAAACAGCCGCTGAACCGGATCTGGCGGCGACATCCAAGTCCAGTTACAGATGAACGGTTTATCGCGACAACTTAGGGTGGCCGGCGCACGCGCGTCGACCACCCTAAACCCCTTATTCACCAAGCAGTTGGGGTTTTTTATTTTGGTTTGAAATAAGCCTCGTTAGAAGTTTTGCAAGCAAAACTCTAACGGGGTAAAGCAAAAAAAATAAGGGCGGCGAAACTTCACGCCGCCCCTGCGCTAGGCTGGGAGCCGTCATTCCGATGGGGTTGATATCCGTCTGGCGTCTGCCAGACAAACTACTACCAGCTTGGTACCGACGGTCATCCCTTTCCGACAGGGCAGCCTTTGCCCTTGCTGTTGCCCCGGACGTTGTCCGCGGCCGTTTGGTTGCCTTCCGCCGTAACAGCAAACAGTATGCGGGTGTCGCCGCAGCGATCACCGGCTTTCTGTAATCCCGCTCAGCCCTGTAGGGCCTTATGGAAGGGCCGTTCATTCATCAGCCTGTTATCTCTGAGCTGATTTGCGAATGTCGGACATTCGCGCCTCCTTGAGAGTAGTCTAATTGTAACATAACAAATTTGGGTTTGAAATAAGGCAAAAAGGGGTATAAAAATAAGGTTTCAAGTTTTACCTTGAAACCTTATTAACTAGGTGCCTTAAATATTAGTATTTTCAACTTATCCCCAGTATTATAGGCGCAGTTGTCTTTCAAGTTTATACTTGAAAGTTACTCTTCAAATATGGGGAATACTCTTTGTGTTGGAGTTTTTAACTTCTTTTTTCTTATAGTAGCTTTCCTAACTTTTTTGTGCACGAGAATAGTTTCATCGGGCTCATTTTCTGGCGAGCCAAGCATGAACCACTTTGTTGAGCCAATTTGTTCTTCTACCAATATTTGGGCCTTTCTCAGAGGTCTTAATATTTGTTCTACTCTCTGATTACTTACACTTAAGTATTTAGTGAGTTCTTTATAAGAAGCCTTTTCTCTAGCATAAAGAAAGTTGAGAACTTTATTATGGCTTTCGGTAATTAGGCCATCCTTTCTTAAATGGTCTACTCTTATATTTAGTTGTAGTATCCGGTTAGTCACCTTTTTTATTGACTGCATTTGCTCAAGATAGGAACTAATAAAAAAATTTATCCATGTTGTTAAGTTTCCATTAAAATTCATCGCTGGCATTTTTGGATCGCATTTATTAGTTTCTTCTAAAGCATCATAATATTCATCTTTGTGCTGATTGTAATAATCAGATAAGGCAAAATATCTAGTTCCTTCCGAACCCCTTTTTAAAAGAAGAAAAGTTGTTAACAAACGAGCCACTCTACCATTACCGTCTTTAAAAGGATGAATCCAAACAAACCAAAAATGACAAATAGCCGCAGCTATTATCGGAGAACCTGAATCATCACGGGCAGATTTGTTAAACCAATTAAAAAATTCTTTTAGGACAAAACTCATTTGCTCGGGAGGAGGAGGCGAATATACTATTTTGCCTCTGGATTTTATATAATTTTGAGTATTTTTTATTTTTCCAGGCCATGCCTTTTCATCTCCTTGCGTAATTTTTTCATGTATAGTTAAAAGTAGTCTCAAATTTAAATCTTGGGGTATTTGTTCTTTTATAAACTGTAAAGATTCATAATAGCCCCTAAATTCTCTTTCTTCCTTTTCCCCAACCTTTATATCTTTATTTCCAGTTGTTATTGCTTTTGCTTGATCTATCGATAAAACCGTACCTTCAACACCGATGGAGCTAATGGCTTCTTTTATTTTTGTCTCATGCTCTAACAAGTGTGCCCATTCGGGGTTCATACGTAAAACCTGTAGATTTCCATCTACCTTCGAAATTAATTCCAGACGTCTTAAAGCCTCTATTTTTATATTGTATTGAATTTGGAAACTCATTGATTTTAAAATAAAGCTATTATATTTATAACATTTTTAGGAACATACCGCCAGACTTGACACCGTTTATAAAACCGTTTATAATAGCTAAGGATTTAAGAGTATTAAATCTATCCGCCGAAGCTCAAAGTTATGGCGGACAAAGGGAGATTTTTAAAAAAGGCATAAACTTACGTTCAATTTTGCCCTTATGTATGCGGTGAATAACCGCAGATTATAAGGGACCCGGCTAAAGCCGAGGGATGAACATAATTCCGATAGTCGGAATGTGTTTTTTTTGACCTCTAATTATTAAGGCCCTTTAGGGCAGAAATAATAGCGGTCAACCCTCCGTAGTCACCCGAAGGGTGACGAAGGAGGGTAACTAAGTAGCATCATGATCGCAGTAAAGTATCTCTCCCGCCTCCTCTAGCCCCTCTTCGGGCAGGAGGGGAATAAAACAGAGATCCTTCGCTCCGCTCAGGATGACGCCCAAAACGAAGTAAGGGTTCCCTCGCTTCGCTCGGGATGCAATTCCTGCGGAATTGCACTTTAACAGCTGAATAGTGATTAGAAAACTAACATCTCCCAAGATGTTAGGGTGCCCCATTAGAACATGCTTCGCATGTCTAACGGGGCAAGTACAAAACCATCGTGTCCTGACCTATTTAAACCAGGTTGGGATGCAACCCCCATTAACTAATTGCTTCGCAATTGTTAACGGGGTAAATGTTTGCGTCAATTCAATATGAGTTCAATGATATCTGTGAAAACAGAAAATGTTTTAATAGTTTGCATTTTACAAAAATAAACTATTGCCAAGGTTTGTCATTTAGACAGATCGAACTCTAAATATAATTTCTCCCGATTTTGATTGGGATCAAGATTTATGTTTAGTTCTAATAAGAGTTTGATCCTGGCTCAGGATGAACGCTGGCGGCGTGCCTAAGACATGCAAGTCGAATGGTACTTCTTATGAGGAAAGAACCGTAGGTTGTTCTCTCATATGAGGTACCATGGCGAACGGGTGAGTAATACCTAGGAACTTTCTTTAAGTGGGGCATAACCAGCCGAAAGGTTGGATAATACCCCATACCATCGCAAGATGAAAGTCGCAAGACGCTTAAAGTGAGGCCTGGGCACCATCAGCTAGTTGGTAAGGTAACGGCTTACCAAGGCTATGACGGTTAGGGGTCCCGAGAGGGATAACCCCCACACTGGAACTGCGACACGGTCCAGACTCCTACGGGAGGCAGCAGTTTGGAATTTTGGACAATGGGCGAAAGCCTGATCCAGCGACGCCGCGTGGACGATGAAGGCCTTCGGGTCGTAAAGTCCTTTTGCCGCAGAGCAATATTTTGAGCGTATGCGGAGAATAAGAGGTTGCTAACTCTGTGCCAGCAGCAGCGGTAATACAGAGACCTCAAGCGTTATCCGGAATCATTGGGCGTAAAGCGTTCCGATAGGTGGTTTTACAAGTCAGAAGTGAAATCTTTAAGCTTAACTTAGAGACTGTCTTTTGAAACTGTAAAACTCGAGGGGCAAAGAGGAAGCTGGAACAAGCGGTGTAGTAGTGAAATGCGTTGATATCGCTTGGAACACCAATAGCGTAGGCAGGCTTCTGGGTGCCACCTGACACTGCTAGGACGAAAGCGTGGGGAGCGAATGGGATTAGATACCCCAGTAGTCCACGCTGTAAACGATGCACATTAGGTGCTAGGGAGTATCGACCCTCCTTAGTACCAAAGCTAACGCGTTAAATGTGCCGCCTGGGGAGTACGGCCGCAAGGCTAAAACTCAAAGGAATTGACGGGGACCTGCACAAGCGGTGGAGCATGTGGTTTAATTCGACGGTAAGCGAGGAACCTTACCAAGTCTTGACATGTACCTGCAAGCCCAAGAGATTGGGCCGCCTTCGAGGGTGGTACACAGGTGCTGCACGGTTGTCGTCAGCTCGTGCCGTGAGGTGTTCACTTAAGTGTGAAAACGAGCGCAACCCCTACGGTGAGTTACAAGTGTCTCACAGAACTGCCCGCGTTTAAGCGGGAGGAAGGTGGGGATGACGTCAAATCAGCGTGGCTCTTACGACTTGGGCGACACACGTGCTACAATGGGGAGGACAAAGGGACGCCAAGGAGCAATCCGGAGCAAATCCTATCAATACTCCCCCCAGTTCGGATTGAGGGCTGCAACTCGCCCTCGTGAAGCCGGAATCGCTAGTAACCGTATATCAGCCTCGATACGGTGAATACGTTCTCAGGTTTTGTACACACCGCCCGTCAAGCGATGGAAGTGGGAAGCGGATAAAGCGCATCTTTAGATGCTCTAGTCCGAAGCTCATAACTGGCGCTAAGTCGTAACAAGGCATCGGTAGCGGAAGCTGTCGATGGATCACCTCCTTTCTAAGGAACATTTTCTTATTACACTGGCTTTTCGAAGCTGTCTGTTCAAGTACATTCCGTTGGTCGTCGTCAGTTACTTTCATTGTAGCTGCACGCTACTCTAACGAATTGACGTAAACGGTTTTGTAACCCGATTCTACTTTCCAGTTTATCTGTTAGATAAGCGGGAAAGCCTGAGCAGCCATAATGCTCGGGGTCACTATTTAGCTGTTAAAGTTTTTAACAGAAATTGAAGTAAAAAGTCTCGTACCATTAACTGGAGCGAGGCTTTTTATGTTGCAGGATAATTCCCTAGAAAGTATGAAGGAAGTAGGCACACCAGTTCCGCCTATATTTAAGCCAACTATTTTAGAGCTGATTCCGCGGTTTATGAAGTATGCGCAGTACGAACTTTCTTTGGCTCCACAGACGATTGCCAAGTACCAGGAGAACCTGCTTAGGGTCAATCGGGACATCGGAACAATGCCCATAACCGATATTAACTTGGAAAGCGTTATCGGGCTCAAGCAGCAAATGGTTATGCGCGGCTGCGGCGAGTCCCGGGTTTCGCAAATCGTCTTTGCCATAAAGGGTCTGCTGAAATATTGCGCCGAAGTTCTGGAATTGCCGGTAATGGATCCAGACTAAAATCAAGCCGCCAAAGCACCACAGGAGGGAAGTAATTTATTTAACCAAAGAAGAAGATTGAGCAGTTTGTAAATTCCATAAAAGTGGACAGAAAGTGGGAGGGCAAAATCCGCAGAAAGGCCGTGCGCATAAACGGCTTAAGGTTTAGAACTTTGGTGGAAGTTTTGCTCGGTACCGGCATGAGAATTTCCGAAGCGCTATCGCTTAACCGCAATCAGATAGATTATGAAAAAGCCGAAGCCAAAATAATCGGCAAGGGCAGTAAGGAACGGGTGGTATTTTTTAACCAGCGGGCTTTGGATTGGGTAAAATATTATCTGGAACAAAGAAGCGACACCCTAGAGCCGGTATTTATAACCAGCCGAGGCACGCGATTTAGCCGGGAAGACGTGAGCGGCCTGTTTAAGCGTTACGTCAAAAAGTCCGGCATCACCAAACACCTTACGCCGCACACCCTGCGCCATACTATGGCAACTCATTTATTATTTAACGGTTGTCCGATTAATCACGTTAAAGAGATACTTGGTCACGACCGGCTGGAAACAACCTGCAAATATTATTTGGGCGTTGATAAATCCCAGGCTAAGGAAGCGCATAAACAGTTTTTGAATTATTAACTTCCTTTTTTGACAATACCCTACATACAAATCGCCGCGTGAATTTTCTGGTGCTCCAGATGTCGGTTCAGGCAGGAAACGCTTGAAATCGTATGTAGGGTATTGCTTGAGACCAGTATAACAACACTCCATCCTTAAAATGATATAATTAATTCCGCATAGAGCAAAAATAACCAATTTATGACCCAACCCCAAGCCTTAGAAATGTTAAAGTCTGGATATAACGTCTTCCTCACCGGTCCCGCCGGCTGCGGCAAGACTTTTTTGCTGAACCAATATATAAATTACCTGAAACAAAATAATGTTGATCCGGGCATAACCGCCTCTACCGGCATCGCGGCCACGCATATAAACGGCCGCACTATTCATTCCTGGTGCGGTATGGGCATTGAGCAGAACCTGTCCGATGAGCAGATAGAGAGACTGACGGAAAAAGAGCACCTGTGGGAACGGATAAAATACGCCAAGGTTTTAATCATCGACGAAATATCCATGCTCAATGCCAGCCGGCTGGATTTGGTGGACAGAATCTGCAAAGAATTTAAGGAAAGTGCCGCGCCCTTTGGCGGCATCCAGACTATCCTATGCGGGGATTTCTTTCAGCTGCCGCCCGTGACCAGAACCGCCAGGGAGGACGGCAGGTTCGTGACCGAGTCCGGTATTTGGCAAAATATGGGCATCAAAATTTGCTACCTGGAAGAGCAATACCGCCAGGAAGACAAAAGATTTTTACAGGTGTTAAACGACATCCGCCGCAACGGGACGACCGCGGACACCAAAGCCATACTGTCTGAAAGGATTAACCAGCCGGTAGGCTTTAAGATTAAGCCCACTAAGCTGCATACCCACAACAGCAATGTGGATGCCTACAACCAGTTTGAGCTGGGTAAATTAAAAGGCAAGGAATCAGTTTACCAGATGTATTCCGAAGGCATTCCGCACCTGGTGGAAACGCTTAGAGAAAGCTGTCTGGCGCCTGAACGGTTGGTTTTAAAAACCGGCACCGTGGTTATGTTTGTCAAGAACAATTTTGATCTGGGTTATGTCAACGGCACGCTGGGTACGGTAACGGGTTTTGATAAAGACAGCGGCTACCCAATCATTAAAACGGTTCACGGCAAGGTAATTATCGCCTATCCTGAAAAATGGAAGATTGAAGACGGCCATAAAATATTAGCCTCTATCAGCCAGGTGCCGCTGCGGCTGGCCTGGGCTATTACCGTGCATAAAAGCCAGGGTATGAGCCTGGACTGCGCGGAAATCGATTTAAGCAAGACCTTTGAATACGGCATGGGCTATGTAGCCCTGTCCCGCGTCCGCTCCCTGGCAGGCATCAGGCTGCTTGGATTTAATGAAATGGCTTTGAAGGTTGGCGAAAAAGTTATAGAAATGGACAAACAGTTACAGGAAAAATCCCGTCAGGACTTGGAAGAGTTTGATCAGCTAAGTGCCGAACAAAAAACTGAAATGCAAAAGGAGCTTGTTAAGCAGCCGGAAGTGACAAAGACCGCCGAGCCTGTTGAGACAACTGGAATACCATTCTAACTTCCCTTTTGCCATACCCTACAAGTAAATCGCGGCGTTAATTCGCCAGTGGCTCCAGATTGTCGGCTCGGAGAGGAAACTCACGGAATAGCACGTAGGGTATTTGCTTGGGAGTCAATATAACAACGCTCCGTTCCTAGCAATAATGTCCCGCGGCTTAATTGTGGAATTTAAAGGTGTATAATCAAATAAGAGCGCCTGAACGGCTACGACCGGATTGAGCGCTTTTTTTGTTAGTTTAATATACCGCGGACGCTGTTAGGACGCGGTTTGAATCAGATAATTCCTTTAGTAATAGCCTGGGCAATCCGATTGTCGGTTCTGAGTTTATAGTAAACTTTTTGTCCCCGTTTTTCTTTTTGCAGGAGGCCGCCGTGCTCTAAAATCTTAAGGTGCTGGGAGGCCAAGGGTATGGATATTTTAAGAACTTTGGCAATATCACTGACGGTAAGCTGGGGCTGTTTGCCTAGCATTTCAAAAATGTGGTAACGGTTAGCGTCGCCGAGTATCTTAAAAACTGCCATCTGATCAGCACCGCTTTTAAGGCCCATGCGAATTTGGATTATTTGTTTATTGGTACGCATATTTTTTCCAATTATTTTATACCAATTCAGGCAGAGTCTTAAGCATACTCCTTATTATACGTAGCGTATATACTCACTACGTCTTTCGTATAGTTGCCGTAGCCTTAACGCCGCGTGAATTTGCCGATGGCTCCAGATGTCGGTTTGACCAGGAAACGCGCGGAATCGCGCGTAGGGTATCGCGTTGGGCACTGGTATAATAACGGCCTCACCCTCAAAATTTGACTTAATTTTGTAAAAGTACAATAATACCCTTACCTTCAAAACTAAACAGCTTATTTGGGGAAGTCCGGTTAAATTCCGGTACTGTGCCGCAACTGTAATCTTAAGGTTAGCCTTAAGGAGTCAGACTGCCAAATAAGCCAAACTTTCCCGAGCAGGAAAATACTTTGGTATTTTTTATAATCGCTTTGGGAAGAGGCGATTTTTTTATGAAATTATCCAGAATACTTTTACCAATATTGATGGTCGCATCTGTTTTTGCAATCGTCTTCCCAATTTTTGCCAAAGCCGATAATACTCCGCCGCAGGAATACATAACGCTGACAATCCGTGACGGCAATACCACAGCATTTTCCGGAGACGTCCGGCTACCCGATGAAAGCTCGGCCGACATTATGGTTACGCCGACCAACAGCACTACCAGTGTCGCGGTCTCTCCGCGTAGCGTTCTGGGTATCCTTGAATCGCTCGAAGCGTCTTCAACGGACTTTAATATTACCAACTTGTCTTATTCGAGCACCTATAACTCTTTTTTGATTAATTGTATTGCGATCCCTTCAGGTGTTTCTACGCCCGACTGTTACGATTGGACCGATGCCATAAATGGCGTATACCCACAAGTCGGCGTGGATCAACAGTTGCTCAATAACGGCGATGTTATATATTTATTCTTTGGCTCTTCGCATCAAGTTACATTGTCGGCAAATTTAGTAATTGCCGGACAGCCTTTCACCGCAACCGCACAACAGTACGATTTGCCCTCCGGCAGTTATAAGCCGTTGTCCGGCGTTACCATCGGAGTTGGTACATCTAATCCAGATTTTTCTTTTACGGAACTGGCGACATCAACTGTGGACACAAATGGCCAAGCCGTATTTACGCTGAATGCCACTGGAACATTCGCGGTCGGCATAAAGGAAGACTTCTATTTTCCGACCGTGCCGATAATCATTGCGGATGCGACGTTAACCCCGCCCAGCACCCCTCTATCCAGCGGGGGCGGCGGAGGTGGCGGTATCAGCCATTTGACCTTCAACATTCCAAACGCTCTAACATTCATTTCAAATAATCAAAATGCTGATGGCTCATTTGATTCGCCATATAGCACCGATTGGACGGCGATTGCCTTTGCGACGGCCGACCAGGGAGCCGCTAAAACCAAACTTCGTGGTTATTTGCTCAATGAGGCGCCGGTGCTTTCCAGCGTTACAGACTATGAACGGCACGCGATGGCTTTAGAAGCACTTGGCGTCAATCCGTATTCGGGCACCTCAATTAATTACATCGCCGCCATAACCAACGCGTTTGATGGCACTCAAATCGGCACTCCCGCCGACAATGACGATATTTTTGCGCTACTGGCGCTTGAGCACGCGGGTTTTACATCAAGCGACCCGATTATTCAAAAAGATACAAACTTTATTTTGTCATCCCAACACCCGGACGGCTCTTGGGACGGCAGTCCTGATTTGACTGGAGCGGCCATGCAGGCGCTCAATCCGCTTTTCAACATTCCCGGGGTCAATAGCGCTCTCGGCAAAGCGGCCGGATATTTGGCATCGACAGAAATGCCGGACGGCGGTTGGGGGAATATTGATTCAACCAGCTGGGTACAGACGGCGATTAATACAATGATTGAAACCGACACTCCGCATTTTGAAACTGAAAGCGCGTGGACTTCTTCTTCCGGTTTATTCCCCACGGACGCACTGGCAAAAGGACAGCAGCCGGACGGCGGCGTACAGTCCCCAAACCGCGTATGGAGTACGAGCTACGCCGTAGCCGCGGCATCGGGCAAGAGCTGGGTAACTCTTCTACAGTCATTTGCCAAGCCGAGTTCTTCGGGCGCGGGCGGAGCCGGAGTAGGAGGTGGGGTACTCGGAATATCAACTTCAACGACAGCTACTTTAACAGCGCCGACTGCGACGACAACACCCGAGACCGCGACGACCACTCTCCCTATTATTACAATTCCAACTCCGATCATTAAAACGCCGACAACTACCCCCTTAGTTATATCAATACTGAAACCAAAAGTCCGCAAACCGCAAATCAAAACACAAAGCGTCCCGCAACCGCAGGCCGTACATAAAGAAGTAAAAATACTGCCGGTCACCTCCCAGACCCAGACTGAAACCGCCGCGGGTTCAAGTGGAACTGGTTTGTTCGGGCGCATCTGGCACGCGATAACGTCTTTCTTCCTTCACCTCTTCTAATGTTTTAATGCTATTCATTGGAATCATGAGTTGTTCGCAATTGACGCACTAAGGAAAATTTTTAACTGCTTTTTAGCCACACCCTACACGCAAATCGCCGAGTAAATTCGCCGATGGCTCCTGATGTCGGTTCGGGCAGGAAACGCGCGAAATAGCGTGTAGGGTATCGCGTTGTAGGGCTATTGTAGCGGCTGTCCGTTGTGGCGGTGGCTTAATTCTAACCCACAATTCTTATCGCAAATGTAGGTGGAAAAGTGGTGTAAAATAAGGGGAAAAATTGGCTGTTGACTTTTGGCGCAGGAAGCATATAATATAGTCGATAGCTAAGTGGATAGTTAAGTGAAAAAAGAAAAACAAAAAGCCAGTTTAAAGGAGTTATTCCAAGGGATAACTTTTTATTTTTTTGAAAGAACGAACGCCACTAGGCAAATGTCCAGAAATATATTCACAAATCAGTTTATCAATTA